>JBEKWJ010000022.1:0-84230 GCA_049513195.1 Occallatibacter sp. | reverse complement strand
TGGACGAATCAGCGCGCTTGATTTCCTCGACGTGCCGCAGGGTCGCGGCCGTATCCAGAATGTGCAAGCAGGAGATCCCCACCACTTCCGGACGAAATGAGCGAATGATTTTCGCCATGGTTCGGCGCTCAAAGCACATATCAACGATACAGACTTGATGCCCATGCGCCCCGAGCGGCGCCGCAATGTATTCCAGTCCCAGAGGCTCGGTGCGAAAGAACGGCGCGAGGCCGAAATGAGCGGCCAGATGACGCGGCTTGACAAGCAGAACTCTCAAACTGAACTCACCCCATCTTCTCAATCGCGAGAAAACTTGAAAAATCTGATACGCTTGCTGCCATCTTAGAGTGCCGCCCGCTGCGTCGTAAAGCACTATCACGGGCATCAAGCTTCATGCTGCTTGCCGGTGCGCTGCTCCACAGCGGAGTTCCATGATGCGCGCAGCCGATGCTAGAATTAATTGCCCATAGCAGTGGTTCATTTGGAGCTCTGGAAGGATAGACATGGCTCGGTCGGCGCTATTTTTTCTCTTGTTTTGTGCGACCAACGCCTCGCTGGTATTGCTCTATCCATTTTCTCTCTCGCGCCTTCTGCTGGCGGCTGCTCTCTATTCACTGGGCACCGGGGTGATGCTCTACCTGCTGTTCAACCCGCGCAATCAGTGGCTGGTTGCCAATCGCTCGCAGGTGGATGGGAATGGCTGCGTGGCTCTGACCTTCGACGATGGCCCCGACCCCGTGGATACGCCCCGGCTGCTCGACCTGCTGCGTGAAAAGAATGTGAAAGCCACGTTTTTTATTGTGGGTCAGCGCGCTGACCGGCATCCTGAGATCGTGCGCCGCGCCTGGGAAGAGGGACACCTGATCGCCAATCACACCTGGTCGCATCCGCCCCTCTTCTGCTTTCTCTCGCCGCGACGGTTGCGATCCGAGATTGAGCGCGGGTCGGAATGTATTACCCGCATCTGCGGGACCAAGACCCGCTATTTTCGTTCTCCGGTAGGCTTGCGCCATCCTCTGCTGCGCTCTGTGCTGCAAAAGGCTGGGGTGGAGTACATCTCATGGCGCATCCGGAGCTGTGATACGATGATCAAAAATTCAAGTTTTCTTGCCAACCGCATTCTGAGCAAAGCTGCCAGCCGAGACATCATTCTCATGCACGATCGACTGCCGAGAGGAACGCAAGTGATGCTGGACGCCCTGCCAGGGATGATCGACGAGTTACAGCAACGCGGCTTCAAGTTCGTGCTTGCCGGCTCCCGCGAATCCGTGCGCGGCTATAGTGAACTATGAAAGTATGCGCGCTCATTCCAGCATTCAATGAAGCCTCTCACATCGCCCAGGTGGTGGAAGGCGCTAGAGAGCACGTCGAGGCAGTCATCGTCATCGACGATGGATCAAGCGACGGCACTGCGCAGCTCGCCCGGAATGCTGGAGCGTTCTGCATTGAATCGCCATCGAACTGCGGCAAGGCAGTCGCTCTGCGCCGCGGCTTCTTGCATGCCCACGCGCAGAATTTCACACATGCCATCACGCTCGATGGCGACGGTCAGCACCTTCCGCAGGATATTCCCGTCCTGTTGCGGGTAGCCCAGGACACCAATGCGGACCTGGTCATTGGAGCCCGTCCGTTCGACCGCGCACTGATGCCGCGTGCTCGCTATTACTCCAATACCATCGGCAGCCGCTGGGCCTCAGCGCTCGTAGGCCGCGAGATCAAAGACAGCCAGAGCGGCTTCCGTCTCTTTCGGCTCGAAGCTCTGAATCGCGCCAAACTGCGCAGCCAGCGTTACGAATTCGAGATGGAAGTACTCATCAAGATGGGACGCGCCGGCTGCATCATCGCTCACGCTCCCATTCACATGGTCTACGACAACGGTGAAGCGCGGTCTAAGATGAAGCCGGTGCGCGACACGATACGCATCTGTCTGTGGTCGCTAGCGTTTCGTTTTCTGGGAGCCTGAGATGATTCTGTGCCGTCGAGCTTACTTCGTTGTCGCGCTTCTGATGTTGCTGTCGCTGCTGCCCGCGCAATCCGACGGTCTATTGATGCGCATCTGGAGCGGCGTGCAGCAGGCACAGGGAAAGTTTACGACCGGCTGCGGCAGCGTCGTCGAGACTCGCACTTCCAAGCTGATGGTCAAGCCCATGGTGCTGCGCGGCAAGTTCTGCGCCGAGGGAATGACGCGCTTTTCTCTCGAGTACTTCGCGCCCTATGCGATGCGTATCCGCTTCAACACCGACTATCTCAACGTCACGACTGCAGACGGAAAGACCGAAGTTCTCGAGATTGGCAGCGGTGTCCGTCGCGCCCAGTCAGCATTCAGCCGTGAGAACTCCATCGAGGGACTGAAGAAGGACTTTACCATTACGGCTGAGGAGAACAACCGGGAGTATGAGATGAGATTTGTTCCCCGTACGGAGGCCTTTCGCCGCCGGCTGAATTACCTTGTGGTGAAGCTCGGCAAGCGCGATTTTCTGCCGCGCTCGCTTGAGGTGGACGGCAAGAGTGGGGTCAACAGCGTCTTCGCCATCGACTTCACCACGCTGAACGCCAAGCTGCCCGCGGAGACCTTCGAGGTGTACAAACCAAAGTGATGGAACGTAGTGAAATCAAGAAGATCATTCCCCATCGTCCTCCATTTTTATGGATCGACCGGGTTGAAGAGCTGAAGCCCGGCATTCGTTGCGTGGCGTGGCTCCGTGTGGATGCGAAGAACCCCATCTTTACCGGGCATTTTCCCGCGCGGCCGATCTTGCCGGGTGTGTTGTTGATCGAGGCGGTGGCGCAGACGGCGGCGGTGATGATGGGTTCGGTGACTCCGGCCGCGACCATGGGCACGGCCTTATTGGCCGCAGTCAATCGCTTCAAATTCTTCAAGCCAGTCGTGCCGGGCACGGAGTTGCGCATTGAAACCGTGAAGCTGACTCAGGCCGGACGCATGGCTTGCATCGAAGGCACAGTGAGCGCGCAAGGCGAAAAAGTTGCGAGCGGTGAGTTGTCGGTTGTGTCCGGGCAGTAGACGCGTTTACAAGAAAAGGTCCATTGGTGCTACGAAGGTTGAAAGCTTATATTCGTAATTTTGCAACGACGCTGCTGACCGAGCGGCTTGATCCGGCATCGGCTGCGGCTGCCGTCTTCTGGGGGATCTTCATTGGCATTGTGCCGATCTATGGCCTGCAAACTCTGGCGGCGGTGGGCGTGGCACTATTGCTGAGGCTGAACAAACCACTGATCCTGGCCGCTACTTTCGTCAACAATCCATTGCTGCTGCTGCCGACTATTTACGCCTCGGAGGAGTTAGGCTGCTTTCTGCGCACGGGATCGTTTTGTTCCTTGCGGATGCTAGCGGGACTCTCCGTCACGCAGACGGGAGCTTCCCTCGCGCAGTTGAAAGATCATTTTATCTCGTGGTTGCTGGGCAGTTTGGTGCTAGGCCTGATGGTGGGCGGCGCGGCGGCTATCGTCACCGCGGTTGTGGTTTATTGGATGTCGCCATCGCTACGCGGCCTGCGCGAGCGCATTCGCTTTGTCAATCGGACTTTCGCAGAATGCGCGCGGTACGATCGCGGATTTGTCCGCTGGAAGATGCGTCTTGACCGGATTTTTTCCTTGCTTGCAGGCGAGGATCTGGGAACCGGAACGGTGGTAGATCTGGGTTGCGGCTATGGCATGGCGCTGGCTTTCACGGCCTTTGGCGACAGTGGCCGGCGCCTGACTGGATGTGATTTGAATGCCCACCGGATTACCGTCGCCCAACAGGCTTTGCGCTCTTTCAACGCGGAGGTGCACGTGGAGGATGTGCGCGATTTCGCGCTGCCTCCGGCCGGTTTGATTCTTATTCTCGATGTGCTGCAATATCTGGCTGCCGACGAGCAGATTGCGTTATTGAAGCGTTGCTGCGCTGCTTTGGAACCTGGTGGCCGGCTGATCTTCCGTGTACATGACCGCGAGCGCGGGCTGCGAACCGTTCTCACGCTTGGCTTGGACCGGCTGCTGTTTTCTGCAGAGCACGTCGGTGCACGTCCCACGATTCTCGGCGCCGCGCAGTATCAGGTTGCGCTCGAGGAGGCGGGTATGCAGGTTGAGTCGCGCCGCTTCCGCAACCGCCTTCCCCTGGCTCACATCCTCTTCCTCGCACGGCGTCCCGTGGCGGAGAGCGCTTCATGATGGTCCGATTTATGCGCGGGCTGGGGCGGGTGGTCATTGGCCATCCGGGATTGGTGACAGGGCTTGCGCTCGTTTTGACCGTCTTTCTCTATGCCAACATCCACAACCTGCGCACCGGAACCGAGCTGACGGATATGTTCGGCAAAGGCGATCCGCAATGGCAAGCGGCGAGCCAGATCGGCAAAGAGCTGGGTTACGGCAATCAACTTTTTGTCATGGTTCAGGCGCCGCAAGGCGAAACCGACAACACTGAGGCGATGGAGGCTGCGGCCGACCGGCTCAGTACAGAAATGTCTGCCAGTGGACTCTTCAAACAAGCGCGCTACGGCCTGCGAGAAGAGGAGTTGCTGAACTTGGTGCGGCTCTATTCCTGGCACTTTCCCTCTTACACGTTGCCCGGTCAGAGCCAGGCGCTGGCCGAGCGGCTTGACCCGCGGCAGATTCATCAAAACGTGGGCCGCGCGGCTACGGAACTGGTAACGCCGTTTTCCACTCTGGGCGCGGATTACTTTGTCGCCGATCCGCTGGGCTTGATGAGCGTGACAGCGGGCAATGGCGAAGGCTTCTCGCAGTTTGCCAGTTTCAATCTCTCATGGGGCTCGGGAGACCGCTTCTTCAGCAGGGATCACAAGGCGCTGCTAATTATCGCCGAGCCGCGCGAGTCGGCGGTGGATTACAAATTTGCCGAGCAGATCATGCAATGGACGCACACGCACATCCAGAGCACCGAGGACGACCCGGAGTTGCACAGCGCTGGCGTGCGCGCCATTCCCGCGGGCGCCTATGTGTACGCGGAGCAGGATCATCAATTCATCGCGAACAATATCCGCCGCGTTTCGCTGGTCTCGATCATCGGCAGCCTGCTCTTGTGCCTGTTTGTCTATCCGAGCCTGCCGCTGCTGTTGTTGTCGCTGCTGCCAACGAGCCTGGGCATTTTGTGGACCACTGGAATTGCGAGTTACTATCCCGGCGAAGTGAATCTGATCAGCCTGTCGTTCATCGCCATTCTGGCCGGTCTGGGCGACGATCAGGTGGTACATTTATTCAATCGCTCGCCGCAGGAATGGGCCGAAGGCGGCAGCTTCAATGGGGCCATGCTGCGCACCTATGAAACTACCGGAGTGAGCATCGTTCTCTGCATACTGACCGCGGCTTCGGCCACGGCCGCGCTGGCTACTTCGAGTTTCAAGGCGCTGGCGGAGTTTGGCTTCGTCCTTACCGTCGGCATGTTCATGATGATGTTTCACACGCTGCTGACAGTACCCGCGCTGATGCAGTTGTGGAATCGCCACGTGAGGCCATTTGCGCCTCAAGGCATCACGTTTCGTTTTCTTCCCGCCGTGGCTCGTGGATCGCTCAACCTTGTGGGTCGGCGTGCCCGCTGGGTCGTCGCCGTTGCCGCCGGCCTCTTTGTACTCTCTCTCATGCTGCTGCCCACCATCAAAATGGGCGGTAGCTTTGCCGTCATGGGCGATGCTGACAGCCCGGCGGTCGCTGCGCAGAACCTGCTCTCGGAGAAGTTTGGCATCGAGGGAAGCCCCACGCTTTTGTTGATTGCCGGCGGCGAAGAAGAGGTCCTGCGTCGCAGTGAGAATCTGACCGCGGGCCTTCAGTCCTATCGGCAGAGCGGTGCTCTCAAATCCGTATTCTCTCCCACGCAGTTGCTTCCCTCCATCTATGCGCAGCAGCAGCGGGCCGCTGCGCTCGCGCCCATCGATCTGAATGCCTCAGCCTGCGCGCTGGAGGATGCGCTACGTGAAAATGGTATGCGCATCGAGCCGTATCAACCCTATCTCGCCCAACTGCGCAAGCTGGGAGATAACCCGCAGCCGCTCACACTGGAATCAGCCGCGACTTATCTGCCTTCCGGCCTGCTTGACAATAGCCTGCGCAAAACCAGTGACGGCAGTTATGTTGCCGCAATCGCTTTCTATACCGCCGGTTCCAAAGCCGGCCCAGCAATCCCCGACGCGGTGCTCGACTCATGGCGCAAACAATACGGACCTTTCGTAGAGTTTTCCTTTGACAAGATCAATCGCGACTTGCAATGTCAGGTTTTGCGCGACAGCCGCCGGGCTTTGCTGTGGACCGCCGCGGCTATTCTGTTGATCGTCTATTTCACCTTTCGAAATATTCGCATAACTCTGCTGGTGCTGATGCCGATTGTCTTCGCAATTGTTGTAACTTTCGGGTTGCTGAGAGTGATGGGCCATCCCTTCAGCTTCATGTCGGTCACGGCGATCCCGCTCATCATCGGCATCGGCATCGACAATGGGATTCACTTGGTGCGCCGCTATCTGGAGAGCCCGGCCAATAATATTCTCGATGTCGCCAAAGCTTCGGGTGCAGCGCTGATTCAATCCAACCTGACCACCATCATTGGCTTTGGCGCGCTGCGGGCCGCGACTTTTCCGCCCTTGGCCGAGATGGGTTTGGTGACTTCCCTGGGTGTCGCCCTCACCCTGGCCGGCGGTCTATGGCTTATTCCCGCTATAATTCTGGTTAGAAATGGATCGGCGATACGCGGCATTATTAAGTAGGTTTCTCCAGCACACAAAAACCTTTGACAAACAAATTAATTATCTGTTAATGTTTGCGACAATTTGCAAACTCATTTTTTGGCAGTTACCCCCCAACCTCGAAAGGAGAAACTCATGCAACGTCTTTGTGCTTTCCTTTTGCTGTTTGCTTCTTTGTTCGCTTCTCTGCCGTGCGCAGCCCAGGAACCCATTCCATTCAAGTCCTTGGCGAACATGGCGGCCGTGCAACCGAGTCTGTCTGACCTCCGTGAAATGCAAAACGGATCATCGCCCCAGGGAACTGGCCACCGCCATTGGACCAAGGGCGGAAGGATCATGACATACATAGGTGTTCCCGTGATGGCAGCCGGTGCCGCCATGCTGGCGTATGGTGTGACGAAAAGCAACAGCACCGACTGCAGTGATGGGAATACTTGCGTATCGGTCGACTGGAAATGGACGGGAGCAGCCTGGCTGGGAGTTGGTGGGGCTCTGACAGTGATCGGACTCACAAGACACTCTTCAGAATGAGCGTTGCCGATGCCAGCAGATGATCTGCGGTATCTTCAGAAACCCTGTTACCTGCATTCATCAGGAAGATACGATTGTCGCGTCCTGCAAAAGCGAGAAACGGCAGTCGTATCCGTTCCTAAGAAACAAATAGGCCGCATCCCGAGTTCTTGCGTAGCCGAGTTTACTTTCGCTTTTTATTTCCCATTAAAATCGGTGAAATTAACGCGTGCCGTGAGCATCTTCGTGTAAACTTTAGTGAACAGTCACTTAGTACTGGAAGGCCTAAGTTGAAAGCAGTCGTGAGCGATGTAACAATTGACACGGTCTCTTCTCTGTGCCCCCGCTGTGGAAAGTCAGCCCTTTCGACGATCTTTGATCGAGACGGTAAAGTTTTTCAACGCACAGAGTGTTCCTGCCACGTGGCCAGCGAGGATCTGATCTTCTCCGACACTGCTCTCTATCGCAGGCTGGAAGATTGGAATAAGCTCGTGTTCCCTGAGCCGCCAGCCGCCAGTATGCAGTCTTCTTCAGTCTGCCCTGCCGGGGATATGGGGAGCCAGAACGAGCCGTGCCTGGCCGTTATCGACATTACAAACCAATGTAATTTCAAGTGCCCGGTGTGCTTTGCCGAGGCCAAGGGCGAGGGTAGCCACTACTTTCTCGAAGTGGAAGTGGTGACGAAGATGCTCAAGGCGCTCTTGAGCCGGCCCGTGCCTTGCCGCAGCGTTCAGTTCTCTGGCGGAGAGCCCACGCTGCACCCCGAGTTTCCCAAGATTCTTCGCACGGCTCGCGATCTTGGCTTCACACACCTTCAGGTGGCCACCAACGGCAGCCGCTTTGTCGATCCGGATTACGCAAAACTCTGCGAAGAGTCGGGCCTGCACACGCTCTATCTGCAATTCGACGGCATGAGCGACGATGTCTATCTCAAGATGCGCGGCCAGCGGCTGCTGGACAAGAAGATCGCCGCCGTGCGCAGCATCGAGCAGACAAATATGCGGCTGGTACTGGTGCCGACGATCATGAGCGGCGTAAATGTAGACCAGCTAGGACCGATCTTTCAATTCGCTCTGGAGCACAATAAGTTCGTTACCGGCATCAGCATTCAGCCTTGCGCGGATGTGGGTCGGATCGCGGTTGAAAATGACGGCGCGGAACCATTCAACCTGGCCGCCATGGCCCGCGCATTTGGCGAGCAAACCGGCTTGACCCGTTTTCCCGATGACTGGTTTCCCCTTAACTCGATCGCGTTGCTCATCCGCGCCATTGAGCGCGTCCGCAGCGAAAAGACGCATCCGCCTCTCAGCGACGCGCATTGTTCCATCGGCACCTTCTTCTATGTGGACGACGATAACAAGCCATTCTGCCTGAGCAGTTTTTTTGATCTCGACCGCTTCCTGCGTGGCATGGCCAATATCAAGCCCCAGGCAGAACAGGGCCTGATCAAGCGCCAGATTTCCAAGATCCGTCAGTTCGGCGAGTTGTCGAAATGCCTCGACCTGAGCAAGACCCCTAAAGGACTCACCTTCCAGCGATTGCTGCGCAGCCTGGACGCATGGGAAGACAAGCATGAGGGTCGATCCGAGGGGTGGGCGCAGCGCGGCTTTAACGGCATCTTCGTAGCCGGCATGCACTTCATGGATGCGCACAGCTATAACTTGCGCCGCCTCAGGCGGTGCATCATCCAGTACGTTTCTACCGATGGGCAACTGATTCCATTCTGCAGTTACAATGCCGGGGCGCGGCTTCGCGATAGCGAGGAGTTGACGCGCATTGCCAACAAGCTTTCGAGTGGCGTTGTCGCACCGGCCAGCTAGTTTTCGATGCGGGATGATGAGCGTGGTTCGTCAGTTTGTCTGCCGTGACCGAGTATGTACGGTTTGCCTCTGTCGCAAATGGTGAGCCGCTCCAGCTTTTTAACTGTCCCAGGGCCGGTGGTCCCCCCAATGATGATCAGTACGTCGCTTCTCAAGGTAATGCTGACCTGCTCCAAGAGGCCAGCATTACGGCACCTTGCCGCTCTCCTGCTTTTTTCCGGTTCTGTATTGACAACAGCAATAGCGCAAACCGCTTTTCCCCGCGATGCAGTTTCGATTCCCGCGTTTGGGAGCGGTGAAAGTCTGGATTCGAGCTTGAAGGCAGCCAACCAGTGCGGCGAGAACTCACTCATCGTGCTGCCGAAGGTTATCTTTCAGTTCGGCGCAGAGAGTGATTCTGTCCACCAGTTCGCCGAGGAGACTCAGGCCCTCAAAAACCTTCCGGCAAACTCGCAGGTCTGGCTGCATGTGGGCGTTGCTCCCAATGCGATGACTGGCAAGGAAACCGAAAAGCAGCTCACCGATCAGGTTGACGGATTTCTGAAGCAGGCGCCTCTTTCCGCCCCGATTGTGCGCGGAGTAATCATCGAGCCCGGCTCGCCGCGGACGGCCCCCGATCTCTTCGTCTTTGCGTTGCTGCGTTTGGCTGTCGGAGCGAAGTCGGGCAATCCGGCTCTGCGGCTGGCTTTTGTCTTTCCCGCTGGATTCATCGGTCAATACGGCGACACCGCCAAGCGGCTCGCGCTCTATGCTGATCTCTTGGGTACGACCGACGCGCAGGGGTGGCGCTCGGACGCAGCGTGGATTGCCGAACACGCGCTCAATAAGCCCCTCATCCTCAAGCTCGAGAGCGGGCCTGACTCAACCGCTTCGTATCTGAATGCCGCGCTTGCGGCCTCGGGTTCAACGGTCGAGATACTTTGGTCTACGCCGCCCGATGCCGCTGCGGCCAATCGACTCTGAGCGAAGAGCGAGGATGCCGGCTGGTTTGGCAGCGGGCAATCGGGCGATATGGTTGTGCTGGCGCCGGTGCATGGCGTTGCAGATCGCCCCAGAACGGTAACTCTCCGAGGACCGGCAAAAGCGCAATATGAGATTCAATGGTTCGATGCGGAAACCGGAAATAGCATCCCAGTCAGCGAGCCAGTTCAGACCGCCCCGGGCCTGACCGCAACCTGCGCGTTCGGCAGCCAATTTGCATTAGTCAGCGTTCACCAAAGGAGCAGCTCAGAGACAGCGGTGTACAACCATGTCGAGGTCAAGGGTGGGGTCGATCTCACGGTGGAAGAGATCATCGCCCGTTGGCAGCAGTATCGCGAAGCGCAGAAGCGGCGTCTCGACAACTACCAGGCTTCGAGCTTCCTGAGCCTTCACTTCGAGACCACAAACGTTGCGCAGGCCTTCGACATCTCCATGCGCCACAAACAGTTTTTCGAACGCGGCGGCAAATTGGAGCTGGAGCAGACCGAGTTCTACGTGAATGGCGTAAAGTTCAGCAACGAGCATGAATTTCCGCTGCCCCAGCTGGAGCCGGAAAAGGTGTTGACGCAGCCGCTCGAGTTGACGCTGAATGATCGCTACGCCTATAAACTCCTGGGCACGGAAATGATCGATGGCGTCCAGTGCTTTGTTGTGGGCGTGGAACCGAAATCGCCGGATGAGAATCTTTACAGCGGCAAGATTTGGATTGACGGCGTCAGCTTCCGCGAGGTGCGCCAGACGCTGAGCCAGCGAGGCGCCAAGAGCAGCATCGTGGTCAATGTTGAAACCCAGAACTTCGCTTTAGTGAACGACGGTCAGGGCGGTCAGTTCAACTTGCTCAGCTCTATCTCTGCGCAGCAAACGCTTAATGCCGCGGGCCGCGATTTTCAACTTCAGAGAGCATTGAAGTTCTCGGATTACGCCATCAACACGCCGCATTATCAGGAAGAGTTGACGGCCGCGCACCGCTCCGACGCGCCCATGTATCGCGATACCGACCAGGGACTGCGCGAACTGAAGATGGTCAAAGGTGAGCGGGTTTTGCAGCAGAGCAGCAACAAGCGCATCGTCTCACTGGTGGGCGGCGCCATGTACCAGGGGACTTTCAATTTTCCGATTCCCATCGCGGGTATCAGCATCGCCGATTTCGATTACCGACACACCGGCGCGCAGCTTTCGATGTTCTTTGCCGGACCGATACTGATCACCGATCTCTCAAAACAGTATGGAACCAAGTACCGTCTGGCGGCGGATCTAGCGCTTTCCGCGCTGCCCGGTGAGAACCGGGTTTATTGCACGGCGAACTGTTCCCCTGCCACGCCAACGAATGAAGACATAGGAGAAGAGGTATGGACATGGGAACAGACGGTCGGTGCCCGTGCGTCCTGGCAAGCCACGCCTCACTTCAGCGCGACCGCATTTACCTATCTGGCATATGACATTTATCGCAGGACCAGCGATACCGTTAAAGCCTATGAGCCGCCGCGCAATGGTGTGGCTGTTCTGCCGGGCCTACAGCTCCGGCTTACCGAAAAGGGCTATATCTTTACTGCCGATGGCACGCGCGGCGAGCGCATTGCCTGGAGACAATTCGGATGTTCCCCGGCGTCCCAAACACAAAATCCAGATACATGTACTGAGCCTTCCCAGCCATCCGCGCAGCAGAGCCCGCAGAGCGCCTACACCCTCTATGACGCAGACTTCAACAAGGATTACTACATCCGCAAATTCACCAAGGGCGGATGGGATATGGCTTACTACGGCGGAGATCAGTTAGATCGCTTCTCGCGATACTTTCCTTCCTTCTTCTCCAGTCCGCGCATTCACGGCATTCCCGGCGGCACAGATTCCTTTGACGCTATCGCCATGGCCAACGTCCATTACGGCTTCAACGTGATGGACCTGATGAAGTTCGAAGGCATGTATAGCTACGCGCGCGCGCGCAACTTGGACGAGTCCAGTCACTTCCGGAAGTTCGACGGCCTGGAGACTAACTTCAATACCGCCGGACCCAAGGGCACTCTGGTCCAGGGCACTGTCTCTTATGCACTGGACGGAAACATTCCACGTTACAATTCGCGTTGGGGATTCACAGTCATGATCTTCAAGCCTTTTTGATTGATCCGACCGATGACTACTGACAATAAGACGGCGCTGGTTACAGGTGCTTCGGGAACCTTGGGCGCGGCCATGGCCCAATCTTTGGCCGCGGCGGGATGGCGTGTCGCCGTTCACTATCATCGCGGCCAGCAGTCAGCCAATAGCGTCGTCGAGAACATTCTCGCCGCCGGCGGAGAAGCTCTGGCCGTCGTCGCCGATCTCACCAATCAACCAGGAGCAGCCGCGCTCTTTGAACGAATCGAGGCGCAATTTGGCCCGGTCGATTGCCTGGTCAACAATGCGGGCATCAACCGCGATGTGCTGCTGGCCTTCATGTCAGATCAGCAGTGGGACGACGTCATCAACACCAATCTGCGCGCCACCTACGTTTGCTCGCGACTGGCCGTGCTCGGCATGATGCGCAGCGGCGCTGGAAGCATCTGCAATATCGTTTCGCCCAGCGGCGTGCGCGGCCAGGCCGGCCAATGCAATTACGCCGCCTCCAAGGGAGGCATGATCGCTTTCACCAAATCGCTCGCGCGCGAGGTGGGGCGCTTCAACATCCGCGTCAATGCCGTCTGCCCAGGCGTGGTGCCAAGCCCCATGTCGGCCAAGTACATCGAGAAAGAAGAGAGCCAACTGCTCTCGCAAATTCCTTTGGGGCGTTTCGGCAAGCCAGAAGAGATTGCTCCCCTTGTTGCCTTTCTGGCCTCGCCGCAAGCCAGCTATATCACGGGCCAAGTGATTGCCGTAGACGGAGGGCTGATCTGACCCCGGTACTTGATCCTATCTATTTTTAAATGAGCAACTTGCTAATATTATTTTGGGTATCACAGAAGCGGCAAAGCTTATCGCGCTATAATGCGTCGAAGTCCAAAACAGCTTTCAAAGCGTACTGAACATTCGGAATCATCCTTTGATTCATGAATCGTAAGACGGAGGCTGATTACCATGACGAGTAAATTCGCACGTTGGCAAGTTGGAGTTTCACTCCTGCTTATGCTTTGTCTGCCGTTGACACTTCACGCGCAGTTGTCCAAGCAAGATCAAGAAGCGGCCAAACAAATGATCGCGGGAACCGTGTATCTGCGGCTGGATGTTCCCCTTCGATCTGAAGTCGGGGGCTGGGGAGTCGGCTCGGCGCCTTTGCTCGAGGTTTCGCCCACAAGCCACGACACTGCCCGTCTGCTCGGTCAAGAGATGAATAATAAGGAGATGAGCGCGACATCGAGATTCAAGAAGCGCGAGCGTGTTAACTATGTGTTTTATCCGAACTATCCCGTACACGCCGGGGCACTGACAATGAACGGCGACGAAGTTAAGTTGATGTTGGAGGGATTCAAACCCATCAATTACGAAGTCACGATCAACTTCATTCAGATCAAATCCCTCGATGATTTTATCAAGGCTTTTAATCAGACTTTCTCAAAAGTTCCGCTCCAGGACGAACATCCTGAATGGCCCGCCGATGTGCGCACTGCAATCGCAGAACATCGGCTGATTGCAGGCATGACCAAGGAACAGGCTTTCGACATTGTCGGTGTTCCGCTCGACATCAAGTCCGAGGATACAAATGGAGTTCACATGGAAATCTGGCATCCACGGCAAGATAAAGGGCAGGCAATCGATCGCCGAGGTCATATCCAGGATCTGGGAACCACAGGTTTTCCGGTGCAACTAAAATTCGAAGATGGCAAGCTGAAAGTTATTGGTTAGGCGGCTGAGAACTGTAATCGCTGCCTCAATGGGAAGCGCCAAAGAAAGACCAAGACGCACGATAGCTGAGTTCGACGGAAACGCCAAGTTTTACGCAACGCTCAAATTGAAAAGGGGAGAATTCACATGAAACGCTTTGTCATTCCCGCAGTATTGTTTTCACTCTGTCTTGCCCTTCCGGCGCCTTTGATGGCCGGGCGCCACAGCGTCAAGGAGTACAAGGACAAAGAAACAACCGTCGACATGAAGAATATGAACCACATCTTTGTCGGATGGGTCGATATGGGCTCCGATGAGTGGGCGGCCCACGGCTACGCCAGCAAAGCTGAGTGGGACGCCGTCATTGGTTCGCTGAACGCTGCGTTTGTGTCCAACCTGCAAGCGACATACCTGAGCGGCAAGACCGTCGTTGGGGCCAAAGACAAGAATGATACCAACGCGGCAGGCTCTGACCTGTATATCAAGTTCTCCGATGTTCATGTCGCCTATGACGACTATCACCTGATCCTATCCATTCACTTCATCGATCCCAAAACCAATACCGAAATTGGGAGCATTCCTGTGCGTCCTTATTACGGAAACGATTGGGGCTTGAGAGGTTTTCTGACGGAAGCACTCAAGCAAGTCGCTGCGAAGGTGCATGTTGAAGTTACAGGTGAATCCAAAGGCAAGAAGTAGCCGCCAGAGCGGAAGCCAAGTAGTTTTTGCTCGATTCTTTGAGAATGGGAGAGCTGAGTATGAGAAAGTCTTTGCGTAGTTTGCTGGTTGCCGGCTTCGTGTTTGCCTTTGCGATTGCCCTGGATGCAGGCACGATCGAAAATCAAGGTAAGGCATGGCTTGATGCCCAAAAAGATCCTCCTGCAATCAATGTCAGTGGCGTGTGGGATTCGGAACTTGGCGACTTGGCGCTCAAGCAAGCCGAAGGAAGCCGGGATGTTGAAGGCAACGGAGGCGGGTACGAACTCACAGGAGCAGTGAGCGGCAAGACCCTTTACCTGGTTTTTGCTACCAAACACGGCACAGTGGATTACTGCGGCGTGGTAAACTCCGAGAGCGACAGCGTCCTTTCCGGAAAGTACTATACTCGACTCTCGCGGCTGAGATTCGGTGCGGGTCTTTGCCAGGAAAAAAGCAGACAGCTAGTCATGAGGAAGAGATAGGCTGGCATAGCTGTCAATCACGTAGGTTAAACTGGACAGCCGCGAGTATGCTGCTCCCGTAAAGGGTAGCCGCATACTTGTAGCTGGCTGTTTGTCTAGGGGTTTCCATAAGATTCGCCGAGGTCCGAGACGCTTGCGCTTCGATAAAGGCGGGCAATCCTTGTTGACATTCGCGACTATTTCTTCAGTCGTATCGGGATCGTTTTTGATGCGGATGACAGAATCCCCTTGGCATAAACTCCGGTCAATTGCGCGGCGCCTTCGGCCGTCAGCTTGACGGAAAACGCGACCATATCTTTCTTCCAGAGCAGCAGATACGCCTTCTTTCCGCTGACCACGCCGGTAACATCCCACCCATCGGCCGTCCCAATAATCCTTCTGCCACCCTCACGCTGAGTGAGAGCAACCAAGCCCCAGTCTCCTCCGTTCCAGATTCCGGTCACATTGATTGCAGGACGATCGATGTTGGCATCAAGCCAAGCCTTGCCTTCCTTTTCCCCGGTCTGACCATGCAACAGAACTGTACAGGCGAATCCCAAGACAATCAATGCGGCGACTCTTCGCATTTTCCAACTCCAATCTTTCATTTTGGTTATTCGACCTTCCCGGTGCTCAAGGACCAGGTACTCAGAGCCGTCAGCGCCAGCGTGGATTTGCTATCCGCTTCACTCAGCAAGAAAAGGTTGTGCACAGGAGAATGCGGCTTGAAGATTACTTGCTGCTCGATATAGTAAGTCTCGCCCGCCTCGGCTGTGAATATGAGCAGGCTCCGGCTCTTGGCCTCAGAGCAAAAGTAATGCAGACCAGGTTCCAAAGTCAGAAAAAAGTAAGTCCCACTGACATTGACTCCCCTCCACTCGCCGTCCACCGCGACCTTGCTTTGAAACGAAGCCAGAGAGTGATGCGGCCGGAAGATATAGACCAAAGCCTTGTCCGCGGTTTGTGTGCCCGAGGGGTGAGCGCTCGTATCGCTGAGAACGTTGTAGCTCACTCCCTTCTCCGGTGCCCCGCAGGCCTTCAGTTCGCGCTCTTGCCGTGAGTCAGGATAGGCGTCTTGTTGGGTTTGACAGAGCGCAGGCAAGGACACGGCGCATAGAAGCATCAGGAAAATTCTTACAAGACGCATCGCTTTCACTTTCGACCGGAATGTTTAGATTGACATTTCAGTCTGCTTACATGTGCACATCAACACTACTGCTCACAGGCACGTCGGTCAAGCGCTTACGCCACGGGAAGGGCAGGCGCTGCTTGAGTAAGCTCCAACGGGTGTCCTGGTACGGGTCCGTTTGGTTGCCATAGATGGGATGATAAGTCTCGATACGCTCGCGGCCGGGAATCTTGATGCCGAAATCGTTTAGCTGCATGAAGTGGCGCATTTGCAGCTTGTAGCGGCCTTCAACGCCAAAGATCAATTCGAGCAGTCGTTCATTGAGCCAGACAATGTGGCGAAGGCCGAACTCCCACAGATAGGTATAGCCTTTGAAAAACTTCCAATCTCCGGGGGTGGCGCGCCACATGCCAATTACCTCGCGTCGAATCTTCCAGCGCACGAAGTTTAGCTCCTCGGAAGAAAGTTGGCTGGTGCGCACGTTGCTGAAATATCCGTCGTACCAGCGGAAGTCGGAAAGATTGGCGACGCGATCATGGGCGATCATCTCGCCCCGCAGCGGCGTCTTGGGATAAGGAGTCATGATCTGATCCATGACGCTGGTGATGCCCATCTTCTTGATGAACTGATAGTTCTCGCGCATACTCTCCGGATCATCTTCGGGCAACCCGTTGATGATGCCGGCAATGACGATGATGCCTTCTTTTTGGAGGGCCGCGACGCCTCGCTCAATAGTGTCGAGGGTGTTGGGTTTATGCATGGTCCGCAGGTTTTTAGGCGAGCCGTTTTCGATGCCGAGAAAGATTGAGACAAAGCCAGCCTCGACCATTTTCTTGGCAATATCCGGGCGATGGGCGAAGCCGATGGGGCTGGCCTGGGTGGTGAACATCAGGTCCTTCAGCTTGAGCCGGATGACGCCATCGCATAACTGCTCGAAGCGTTCCATGTCCAAGGTGATGTTGTCGTCGGTGCAGAAGATATGGCGCGCGCCACGGCTGTAGGCGTCTTCAATGTCGGCCAGCACACGCTCCAGGGGAAACATGCGGAAGGAGCGGCCATACATCTCGCGAATACTACAAAAGTTGCATAGATGCAGGCAGCCGCGCGAGGTCTCGATAACATCCGCCTTGCGGAAGTACATATGAAAACCATTGACCAGACGTTTGTCGCGCGCGGGAATGCGTACGCGTGAAAGGTCTTCAAGAGGCCGCGCCTGGTTGTGGCGAAATACGCCGTCTTCCTTGTACGAGAGACCGAGGATAGAATCCATCCCCTTGCCGCCAGCTTCAACGCTATCGAGCATTTCGCCAAAGGCGAAGTCGCCCTCGCCCCGCATGAGGAAGTCCCATAGGCCGACATCTTGTCCGGTCGCGATGGCTTCAGAAAACAAAGTCGCATGATAGCCGCCGAGCACAGTTTTGATCCGGCCATCGAATTGCTTGGTCAAGTAGGCAAACCCAGCTGTGGTCTCGTATTGAAACGTCATGGAGGTGAAACCCACGACATCCGGCTTGAACGTGCGCAGCAATTCGAGGAAGCGCGGCCCCGCCTGCTTGCGCCACACCACCATGTCAGCCACGCGCACATCGTGATTATCGATTTGCCCGGCGATAGTCGCCATAGCAACGCTGGGCGGCTCCCACTGGCGGCGCGGAACCCAAGGCGATGTGGCGGGACTCTGAATCAGCAATGCTTTCATTCGGCCTCGATCTGGAGTGCGCCTCATCTACCGAAAAGACGCTAAAATGTTTCATCGCCCTAGCTTATAGAAATCACGTCGTGCTGATAGTAGCCTTGCCAACTGACAGCTTGGCGCTGATCAAAGCCTCGATGCGCTCCACTGTATCCAAACTGTGAACGTCAATCTCCCTCGGCAAAAATTCGATAGCGTAGCGGCTTTCGATGAAGTCTACCAGACCCAACATGCCGATGGAATCGATAATGCCGCTGGTAATCAGAGGCATAGAGTCCTCGATGGTATCGGCCGGCGCATCGGGCAGATAGTTACTGGCAACAAACGCCCTGATATCGGATTTAATCTCCACGGTTCAATCCTTCCGCGATTCGTTCCAAGGCGAGGTAGTCGATTTTGCCTCGGCTTCCCTTCGGTATGGCATCCAGAAAGTGGATGCGGTCGGGCAGCATGTAAGGCGGCAAGCGGCGCCCGCAATGTACTTTTACCTCGGCCAAGGTAACGGCGGCAACGCCGTTAAGGCGCAGAAAAGCGGTGATGACTACGCCCTTCGATTCGATCTCGACGCCAACCACGGCCGCTTCCAGTATATCTTCTTGTCCAAGAAGAGCGGCCTCAATCTCCCCCAGTTCAATGCGAAAGCCGCGGCGCTTGACCTGGCGGTCGAGCCGCCCGAGAAACTGATAGCTTCCATCGGGAGATATGGACACTCGGTCGCCAGTGCGGTAATAGCGAACGCCGTCGAGCGAGACAAAGCTCCGCTCAGTCTCTTCAGGACGATTCCAATAGCCGCGCATCAGCGAATCGCCGCCCGCTAAAAGCTCTCCACTGTTCTCATCGATTCGAACCGCGGCGTAAGGACAGGCATGGCCGATGGGAAGCGGTTGCGCGCCATCGAAATTGTCAGGCACGCGGAGCCAGGTCACCACATTGGTCTCGGTCGGGCCATAGAGATTCGCGCAGAGCGCGGCTGGAACGGCTGCCTGTAATCGGGCCAGGCTGGGGGCAGGGAAGACTTCGCCGGCAAAGAGAATCAGGCGCAGATCGGAATAGGAATGTGTGGCCATGCCGCCCTCGCGCAACATCCCGGCAAGAATGGAAGGCACGGAATACCAGCAACTGATGCGGGCTTCGCGCACAAACTGCGCGAGGAATCGCGGCATCCACACGACGTTATCGGGAACCAGCACGGCGGTTGCGCCACACAAGGCCATGTTGAAAATGTCGAAGGTGGAAAGGTCGAAGCCCAGCGGCGAAGGACACGCGATGCGGTCCGCGGAGACAATCTGAAATTCGCGAGCGGTCCAGCGAACAAAGGCGCTCACCGCGCGGTGAGAAAGCTCCACGCCCTTAGGCCGCCCGGTTGAGCCGGAGGTAAAGAGGATGAAGGCTGTATCCTCGGCCGTCATCCACGGCAACAGCGCAATATTGGTCTCATGCGCATTTGCATCGGGCCAGTCAATGGCTGCGCCTGAACGCAGGTCGACGATGCGCAGTGGTGCGCCGTCGCCCTCAATCAGCAGGCGAGCCCCGCACTCCTCTAGAACCGCACGGACGCGCTCTTGCGGCCAGCGCGGATGAATGGGGACATAGATGGCCCCGGCGAGCAGCGATGCGAAAACAGCAATGATCGCATCGCTGTTTTTTGGCAGAGCCAGCGCAATGCGATCCCGGGGTTGAATTTCATGTTCGCAAAAGCACAGAGCCAGCGATTGAGCTTGGGCGAACAGTTCGCCGAAGGTCGTGACTCGCTCCTCTTCGACGATGGCCGGGGCATCGGGCGTGGCCGCCGCGCTCTGCCGGAGCCACTCATGCAGAAGGTCGCAAGCGGGCTTGGAGTCAGGCTCGGGCAAGCGTCACCCCCCACGCGAAGCCGATCCCCGCCGAGGCAAATAACAGCAATTGGCCGGGACGAATGAGTCCTTCGTTGCGCATCTCCGCATAGTTGATAACCAGGTCGCTGGCGAAGGTGTGGCCAAACTCCGCCATGCGAGTCGCAGGCAGGCCACCCTCAGGCAACCCCACAATCCTCCGGAAGCCCTCGCGATCGCGGCGGCTGATATTCGAGTAAATGAAATGATCCACATCGTTCAAGCGCAGCCCGGCATCCGCCAGAACCTTGTTGGCCAGGCGGAAGAGATGGAGATAGAAAATGGGCATCACCTTGTGTTCGATCATGACGGCGTCGGCGGTCAGTTGAATGCGCCCATCGTTCTGTGTGAGGGAAATGGCTTGGTGCAGATGGCCCAGCATCATGGCCTCAACGCCAAGAATCAGCGGCCCCTGCGCACCCTGGCGGCGCAGCACGACGGCGCTGGCAGCGTCGCCCTGCACGGTGATCGGCAGCAGCGAACGGTTGTCGCGAGGCGCGGTATCGCCGGTAACCAGCAACGCGGTCTGTATGCGTTCATCCATGCTCATCCAGCCTAGCGCGGTCTTGACGGCCATATGCAGCGCCCCGCATCCGCCCGCGCGAAAGCTGAGGTTCATTGAAGTCTCCGCCCCCAGATCGACGCTGAGCCGGTGGGCAAAAGAGATGGATTGGGTGTTTTCGCCGGGGAAAGTACTGTAATCCAGGATCAGGTCGATATTTTGTGCCGCGATTCCGGCCTCATCGATAGCTGCCTTGGCAGCTTGCAACACCAAGTCGTAGGGTTGCCGATCCCTGCAAACACGCACGCGGCTGAGTCCGAGATTGTCCAAGGCTCTCTGCCTGGCCAGAGGAGTGAGCGGTGCGAGCGTTGTCTCCACGCGGACCTGCTCCCGCTCCAGGATCTCTGCCACGCTCTCTTCGTTGGGTGGCACGGCGTAAGCTGCCGCGGCGATGCGTACATTCAGATTCAAAATAGCTCCAGTCGCAGTGCGACGTAGCCGCCGTGAGCGGATCTTCCCAGCAGCAGCGCCTTGCCACGCCCTGGGCGATTGCTCAATGCAAGCAGCAGATGTAGCAAGCCTCCAGCATCTCCCATCCCTGCGGCAACGGCCTGCGCGGGGTAGATCAACGAATCCTCGCTAACGAGGTCGCGGGCCGGCAGGCTAGAGGCGCAAGGTGCGCCCGTGCCAGTGCAGATCGTGAAGTCAGGCAAATCATCGCCCAGCAACTGACGCACGCTGGCTCGCGCATCGCCGCCCGCCGCCCAGCGTCCAGAGCCCAGAGCGGCATACGGATGAGCCGCTGGACGGATCGCTGATTCCAGCACCATGGCCACCATGCCTTCGCCGGGAATAAATCCGTCCGCTGAGGTCACCGGCTCATTGTTGAAGCAGGCCGGCGCCAGCAGATCAGCCACTTCATACCACTCATAAACGGCTTGGGTGAGCGTGTCTCCGGCCAGCACAATGGCCAGATCGGCCTGCCCATGCCGCAACAGGGAAGCGGCTTGCAGCAGCGCGGACTCCGCCGCAAAGTTCTTGCTGCTGACCGTCACATTGGGTCCGCGCAGATCGTGAAAAAGTGCAACATGACTGGCCGGCGAATTGCCGAGCGTCTCGGGAAAAGTAATAGGATCGGTTCCCGCCCAGCCATTTGTGGCGGCGCTTTGATAAAAAGCCTCAGTAAGTTCCACACAGCCCAGGCCGCTCGCGAGAAAAACGGCAATGCGGGATCGGTCCATCACGCTGAGGTCAACGCCAGCGTCTTGCAAGGCCAGCGATGCAGCCACCAGCGCCCACGCCGAAAGACGATCAAGCCGCCGAGTCTTCACGCCCGGCACAATGCCGGCAGGGTGAAACGGCTCAACCAGAAAAGCGCGGCGCAAACCCGAAGTGGTCCAATCTGTGATAGCTCCCGGTTGCAGCGGCGCAGCCGAAATGAGTCCGCCCAGTGGACCATAGGGAGTCACGGAGCCGATTCCGGTAATCACGGGCAGGTTCATGTTCATGCGCGGTGACTCCCAAAGACCAGCGCGGCATTACTACCGCCAAAGCCCGCTGAAACCGACATGGCCATCGGAAGCGGCTGACGGCGCAACTCGCCTCGGAGCCAGTCGACCTGATCGCTTTCTATCGGATCGGTGAGCCGCAGGGTAGGGTAAAGCGCGCCGGCCTGTATCGCCGTGATTGTGATGGCCGCCTCCAGCGCGCCAGCCGCTCCCAGGCAATGTCCGAAGTACGATTTTGTCGACGAAACCGGAATCGGCCGTCTGCGTCCATGAAATGCGCGTTCATACGCATGTGTTTCCGCAATATCGTTCAGCGGAGTTCCGGTGCCGTGCGCATTCACGTAGCCGACTTCGTCGACGTTACAGGAAGCCATCTCCAGGGCGCGCTGAATGCACGCGGCCAGCCCGATACCGTCCTTCTGCGGCGCGGTGGGATGAGAGGCGTCGTTAGTCATGGCCCAACCTCGCAAGACCGCCAGAATTCGGGCGTCGCGTTGCTTGGCGTGAGCCAGGGTCTCCAGCACCAGCACAGCTGCGCCTTCGCCGATATTCAGCCCATTGCGGTTCTGGTCGAAGGGACGGCACGGCTCCGGGTCAAGTGCCTGCAGCGAATTGAAACCGCTCAGCGTGAAGGGACACAGCGCATCGCTGCCCCCAGCCAGAACTATGGGAACGGCGCCGTCCAGCAGCATGTTGGCACCTAGCGCAACCGCTATTGCTCCTGATGCGCAGGCCACCGAGACAGCGCAGGCCGGACCCTGAATCTCCAGATGCTCTCCCACTGAAGCGGCAACTCGCGACACAGGATACGATGCGGCTCGCGCCAGCCCTCCGTTGCGATACCAGGCAGCCGGTCCTCGGGATATCTCGGGATCGATTTCAGTGAGACCCGCAACCGTGCTCGCCATCACGATGCCGCTCTCGCGCAAAGTATCACAGTTGACATCAGCCACAGCGTCGCGCGCCGCCGCCATCGCCAGCCGGTCAGTGCGGGAGTAGCGATGCTCCTCGGCGAAGGCCGGCAAAGCGTTGATTGTAGCGACCGTTCCGTGAAAGCCGGGATACAACTCCGTCGCTGGCGTCAGGCAACACTCGCCTGCCAGCATCCCAGCCTGCAAGCGAGACAGACCGACGCCATAAGGGCTGACCACGCCAATGCCCGTCACAACAATGGTCTTTTGCGCATCAATCACGAGGATGAACCGGCCAGAAATCGAAGAAATTTACCCACTGATCATAGTAATTCGCCAACCGTGCTTCGAGAAACCGCACCGCCTGGCACAAGCCGATGCGCTGGTCTTCGTCGCGATTGCCGGAGCACGCGGGAAAAATCGGTTCGCCCAAAAGCACTCGATAACGCAGCCAGCCGCTGCGAACCACAAAGCCGGGAAGCACCGGCGCGCCCGAGACCCGCGACAACAGAAAAGGCCCCAGCGGAAAGTCCGCAGGCTCCGCGAAAAACGGAACCGCCGCGGAGTGACGCGGATGGTAGACGCGATCTCCCTGGATGGCGACAATCTCATTCCGGCGCAATGCCTGCAATAACTCAATGGTGGCCCGCGCGCCGCCTCGCAGGTCAACAATCCGCAGCCGCTCGTTACTCATCCGGTCACGCAGCATTTTTTCCGCGGGCTTGTCCTCAACCACGCGCGCCACATTCACCGGACGGCCGTGCATCTCCAGCAGCCGCGATGCAAACTCCGGATTGCCCAGATGCGCCGTCCAGACGATCAACCCGTTGCCAGCCTGTAAACATTGGTCGATCACAGCCGCGCCGCGATCACCGTCCTTGAGCATCGCGAGCAGTTGCGCGTGGCTGGCCTGGGGTACAAAGGCATAGGAAACAATCAGGTCGCAAAAGGAATAGAAGACGCGATATACCTTCCACTGCAACGCCAGCCCTCGCCGGCCCGAGACTCGGCGCAGATTGCTGGACACGGCGCGCCGCTCATTCTTCAACATCAAGAAAAAGACCAGCGCGGTTACAGCAGCAAGTGGAGACTGCACGAAGCGAGGCACCGTGCGCACGGTAAAAAACGCGATGCGAAGCGCCGCTACGTTGTGAAAGCCATGCCCGTACCAGCGCTTCAATGCCCACCCGCTTGCGTCAGTTCGCTGATCTCGCGAATTACCTTGCGCTTCAGCACCGAGTACATATGAAGAATATCCGTGTCGTCGTAACCGATGGAGCGCAGCGTGCGCACGGCGGCTTCGACCGCGGCGGCATTGTTCATGCCAAAGCGGCGATGATACTCCATCTGAATTTCATTCATCTCGTGCTTCGATAGCGTGGGCGTGCCCATCGCCATATCGTTGTATGAGAAGCGGCTGGTCAGCCCCATCCGCTCGGCATCCCAACCCGCATCGATAGCCTGCTGGTTGATTTCGCAGCCAGGAAAATAGCGCAAACAAAAGTGGTAGGGCAGAAGGGAAGGTTTCGGCAGTTCACCCAGCCAGTCCAGCGTGCGCTGCGCCATCTCCCTGGTTTCAGTGGGAAAGCCGTACATCGTCGAGATATTGACAGCCACATTCTGCCGCTGCGTGTAGGTAATAATCTGGCGCGCCTTCTCCAGGTTGAGATGTTTGCGCACCAGATGCTGAATCTCTTCCGTCGCGGATTCGACCGCATAGGTAAACCAGACGGCGCCCGCTTCCATCGCTCGATCGACAAACTTTTCGCTGGCAATGTCAGCACGCAGGCCGTTGACAAAGTACATCCGCAGCTTGAAATTCGCAGCCTGAATCCTGTCGAATAAATCCAGCGAGCGCTTCACGTCAACGTTGAAAATGTCGTCGACGATATAGAAATCCCGAATGCCGTGCCGGTCGTAAAGCGCGGCAATCTCCTCAAAGATATTGGCGGCGCTGCGCAGCCGTATGCCCTTCCAATGGCTGAAGCAATACGTGCAGCCATAGACGCAGCCGCGGCTGGTCAGCAGCACTCCCTGACGCCGGTGATTATAGGCATAGCTAAGCTGCCCCTGATATTGGTCGATGTCGATCAGATCATAGGCGGGGAAAGGCAGCGCGTCGATCTGCGCGCTTTCCAGCCGCTCCGCATTCTCCACCACCCGGTCGCGGTCCCGATAAAGAGCTCCCGCAACCGTGCTGGCGGAAGCCCCGGAAAGCAACTCGACGAACGCCTGCTCGCCTTCGCCTTGAACGGCAATCTCTATCTCTGGCACTTCTTCGAAAAGCCGCTGCTTGTAAGCTTTGACAATTGGTCCGCCCACAATCAGAGTGGCGTCGCTATTGCCGCGCGCGAGCGATGCTACGCGCTGCAGTTCCTCAAGAAAAAATGCGATGGAGCGAAGGCCAATAACATCGGGCTGGAATTCTTGCAAAACTTCCTTGAAACGCTCGTCGTCAGGACAGGAGAGCGACGATTCTACGATCCGCACTTCGATGCCGGGCAGTGCGGTGCGGGCGCTCGCTGCCAGATACATGAGACCAATGGGAGGAACATGCATCTCGTAGGGCATGGTCGTGCCCACCCACTTGTTCATGTTGTTACATTCCACCAGCAATACCCGCGAGGGTTTCATCTTGTTGGTGGTTGGCATGGCCAGACTCCTGAAAAGTTAGTTCTTGGCCGCGACTTTAGCGTCGACCGCTGCTGCCAGTGTCTTTATGCTCTGCCATGCGTTCTCGTCTATCTGGCTGTCGACCAGTTTGATTCCAAAGCGCCGTTCAATCTCCAGAATCAGTTGCAGGATGTCGATGGAGTCGATCTCCAGATCGCCCCCAATCAACTGCTGATCGTCGCTCAGGTCCGCGGCTGTTCGGTCCTTGATCCGCAGTCCGGAAATAATAATCTCTTTGAGTTGTTGCGCAGTATTTTCCATGGTGATATCTCGTCAAGGATAGCATGGCGCGGCTGCAAACTGACGGCTGTTTCGCCACAGCAGCCGAAGCATTTGCATCACCCGATGACAGAACGAGTCCGCGCAATACGGGAGATGGAACACAAAGAAACTATCCTCAAATTGGATAAATTGAGGAAAGCCAATGTAAGTGATTGAAATCGATAGACGTAATCGAAGTCGAAGCGACGATCTTCGTGTATAGCGTAGAAACTTGAAGTTTTGTTCCATAAAATATTAACTACAAATGAGTTACCTGTTGGAACTATAGGTCCGACTTCGCGCATAATCTCCACCAAATCTTCGACACCAACTGGACTTCGACGCAGCAACTGGAATCGAATGATCTGGTTAGCATCGTGTGACCCGGGGAGTGCATCAAAAAATTGCCTGGGGAAAGCACCCGCCGCTTTCTCACGACGTTCACGCCCAAACGCGGTTCACTTCTCAATCTGTTAGTGTCAGTGCAGCGCCACTTGTTTACCAGTCGAAAGGTTCCCATGCCGCGCCGTACCTCGCTCCATCTCCTTCTACAATCGCTCCTTGGAGGGCGCTGCGCAGGCGTTCTGCTCTCTATCGCCCTGGCTCTCTCCGTCGGCAGTGTGGCCGCTGCCCAATCGCCCATCGGCTCAAGTTCTCCGCAAATCGCGACGAGCAACTCCAGCGACCTTCCTGATGCCCCGCAGCCGCAATCGGCCAACTCTGCCCCTTCCGATCCCGAAGACGCCGATGCCGTAACTCTTCGCAAAACCCCTGTCAACATCCTCAAAGATCAAGCCGCCATCTGGACCAGCCCCGCCAGGATCGACGATCACAGCCTCGCCTACCTGGTCCCGTTTGTCGTTGCAACCACCTTGACTATCACTGTGGATCACAAAGTGATGTCTTCGGCCAAGCTCGATAATCCATCCCTCAACAGTCAGGCCGCGAGCGCCTCCAACGGCCTGCTTGGCGGCTTTGTCGCTGTGCCCGTTGTCATTTACGGCCTGGGCCATATCCAGCACAACGACGAGGGCACGGAAACCGGAATTCTCGCAGGCGAAGCAATGGTCGATAGCCTTGTCCTCGATGAGGCGATGAAGGCTGTCACAAGGCGCGAGCGGCCTACGCTGGACAATGCCAGAGGAAAGTTCTTTCAGAGCGGCATAGGCATGGATTCTTCTTTCCCCTCGACTCACTGCATGATTGCCTGGTCGTCTGCCGCCGTCATTGCCTCTGAATACAACAGTCCCTTCATCAAGCTGACAGCCTATGGCCTTGCTACCGGCCTGAGCGCCAGCCGCGTCGTTGCCCGTGAGCATTTCCCCTCGGATGTTCTCGTAGGCAGCACGGTAGGATGGTTCGTGGGCCGTTACGTCTTCCACAAGCACCACCGGGACGATTACGACTACTAGCCTCAACCACATCTTCCGAACTCAATCGGTACCAGTCTTCCCCGATTTGCGCTCAAAGATGAAGTCGAGCCATAGTTTCCAAAAGTGCGCGGCCGCCGCTTCCAGTGCAGCAGCGTGTTTATGGGCAGAAGAGCGTAAGTCGGCGGCAGCGATGCCCGCATGATGCAATTCACAGGCATGGCCCACGTACCAGCTTTCCAGCCCGGCAGCAGATACTTCAGGGTGAAACTGCAAGCCCAGCGCGAAATCGTCAATTGCAAAAGCCTGATTGGCATAGTTTTCTGTTTTTGCCAGATGCAGCGCGCCTGCGGGAAGATCGAAGGTGTCCCCATGCCAATGAAAAACAGATAGCCCCGTTTCGAGAAGCGGGGCAAACCATTCAGGCGTAGGCGCATTTGTGGCGGCTTGCAGAGGTGACCAGCCGATCTCCGCGCCATGTTGGCCAGGGTAAACGCGGGCGCCCAGAGCAGCGGCCATCAGTTGCGCGCCGAGGCAGATCCCGAGAGTCGGCTTGCGCGCCGCCAATCGCCGGCCGATGCAGGCAATCTCGTCCTTGAGAAACGGATAATCCCGCTGGTCGTAAACTCCGATCGGACCACCGAGAACCACCAGAAGTTCGCAAGACTCAGCCTGCAGCAAGGGAAAATGTGCCTTGGCCAATTCGACGGACTCGATCTCGAAGCCCCGTTCTCGAAGTGGCGCTTCCAATGAGCCAAGGTCTTCAAAGCCAACATGGCTGAACACGAGCGCGCGTTGTGTGCGTATCTGCATGGAAACAGTATAAGTGCGGAGCATGTAACGTCCCCCATGAAAGAGCGTGTAAGGAGCAAACGCCTGTTAGGTTTTCTCGCGGCGAGCAACAATTGCTCCGCACTGCTTTGAGGCGATTTGCAAGCAGGCCATCGGAAGATTTGATCGGTTTAGCGAGCCTGCGCGCGTCTAAAACAGGGCATTTTGTCGTCAAAATGCGCCCTTTCTCGAGGAAAACCACCCTCTTTTCAGGCGAAATTCGCTCGTTTTTGACAACCTATTTCTCACTTAGCGGTGCAAAACGTGCGTTTTCGCGCACATTGAGGGTCATTCCTGAAACTGAGTTTCATTCAGTAATGACGAGGGTATTCTTCACTTTCATCGCTTCGTTTTCTTCTCCGGCTACGTAATTATCTGCAAGGAAATCGGCCGAAAATAAATATTTATAGGGGGGGTGGGGGGGTGCCTTTCGGGGGTATGGACCGGTCGGCCTTTGCGAAGGACCGACCTGAATGTCAATGTAGCAGGATAATTGAATTAATCTGCAAGAACTTCTAGACGGGCACGGCCGAAGCCGTGCCCGCTCAAAGCAACAACTTCCGTTGCTCAGCTTTTCTTCTTGGCAGGCGGATTGGCCACTTGCAGGTAGTTCTTGACATCGAAGACGCCGAAGACGCCGTTGGCGCGGATGGAGGCTATGTCCTTATCAGCCTGTGAGTCCACCACTCCATACAGCGAGACGTGGCCGTTCTGCACCGAGATGCGAATTGGCTTGGCGGGGTCGATGGCATATCGGTTCAGCGACGGGTAGCCATAGACAGCGCGGAAGGTCTGTATCCGAATACGGTTATCAAACGCCGAGACTGGATCGACCTGAATCTCATCCACCACGTTTCGGACGCCGGGATAGTAGTCGACCAGGCCCAAGGCGGAGTCCCTGGAAACATACGAGAGTGCATGACCGCCCAAGGTGACTTCGCCGTTCTGCACGCTGAGCGAGATGGCGTTGAAGGCATTGCCATAGAAGACACGGTCATAAGTCAGCTTTTCCAGCAGCTTATCGTAGAGCACTTGGTCGGGCACCTGTGGGCCGCCGACCTCGATCAGGTTATGCACCCCGGTGATGCCCTTGGTCTTGCGCATACGCTTGTCGGCATCAGCTTTGTATGCATAGAGATCGACGGTTCCGGTCAAGGTGGCTGTGCCTTGGTCTACGCTCACCTTTACGTTGCGATATTCCTTTTTGTTCAGCCGGGCCGCAGCATCGCCGGCGGCTGGATTAACCGCGGACGCATTTGCATCGGACGCCGGAGATGGTGACTGAGCCAGCACTGGGGAAATCTGCGCCAGACTAAAAAAGACTCCGGCAATTGTTGCCAGCGCGGCGCGCGAATTGTGCATCGTCCAAGTCATATTTTTTACTCCTCCATTCGGTTTGAGCATGGTGGTTGTGCCATGAGCCCTTGCGTGAGTTGCCGCAGTCATACATTGAAATTCCGACAGAGGTTGCGGCTCAGCAACTTGTCGTCAAGTATAGACACAACCTCCAGAGAAAAGTTACGCAGGCGTCAGCGAAACCGCCGTGTTGCCTTGAGAACCACTGAAAAGACGCCCGACTCGTCACGAGCCAACTGTAAGGAAACATGACGGTTAATGGCGATTTCTGCCTGAATCAATTGCTGGCTGGTCGTGTTGACGTTGGTTGCATAAGTCAGAGTGAGGTTGCGGCCCAGTTGCTCCTCGACAATAATCCGTGAGGTGGAATTACCCAAGGCTCCCAAATAGTTGGGGTCTACCTTGACGGAGCCCGCGCCGAACAGTCTCTGCACGCGGCTGCTGACGGTGGCGTTCAAAGCACCGCCAAGAAGTGAGTCGGTGGTGGGGTTGGAAAGCGCCTGCTGCTGCTGCTGGGTGTAGAGGCGCTGTTGGCTTTCGGTGCGGCCCAGCGCGAGCAGCGCCACCACGTCGGCCTCCGGCAGCGGAGGATCGGAACGATAGGTGACTGACAATTTCTCCGGAGTTCCGTGCAGGGCCAGCGTAATGTCGTAATCCTCAACGCGAGCTGTGGCGTTCAGGTCGATGGAGGGTTCAATACGGACTGGGTTGGTAAAGAAGATGTCACCCCGCTGCAGCTCATAGCGCGTTCCGGCAATGATGGCGCTGCCCTCGGTGATGGATACGCGGCCGAGAAGCGATGGCGAAGCCACGGTGCCGCGCAGTCGGAGATCGACATTGCCTGCCAGCTTGGCGTAGGCGTTCTGGAAATTCAACTGCGGCGAGGAAGCGATATGCACGTCCAGGCGAATGTGATTGGATGGAGCGTCGAGTGGCGCGATCGTCTCGACGGCGGCAGCCTGCGCGGCCAGCGCAGCTATGTCCAGGTCGGGGCTAACCGTAAAACGCGTGATGAATACATCACCCGAGAGCAGCAAGTTGTTCTCTGGCCCTTGCAGGTGGAGTGTGGCGTCAGCCAGCGAACTGACTCCTTGCGGGTAACGGATGCGAATTCCATTTCCGGTGGCCGTCAAGTCGGCATAAAGACCATGCTGATAGGCCAGGTAGCCGCCAATGCTCAGCAGTCCGCCGCCAGTCATAGCCGTCAGGTTTTTAACTTCCAGCCGATTTTGATTGAACTCAAGCGTTCCATGCAACTTGCTTAGCCCGTTCGGAATGTCCTCGAGGGAAAGCGCCGCGTCCTGGAAGTCGATGCGGCCTCTCAACTCGGGATTCATCAGCGGACCGTGCGCCTCCACCTGGAAGCTTGTGTTTCCACTGGCGGTCAGGTCTGGGTCGAGCGTCTCGGCCACCTTCAAATTGATGGCTCCACTGGCAGCAAAATCGAGTTGCTGCTTATCCTTGAGCGACAAGGTCCCTTGGGCGCGCAAGTCGGTTTCTTCGCCCGTCACATGTAAAGGGTCGAGATGGATGACAGAATGGTCGAGCGTGACGTGAAGGCCTCCTTCGCTTTGTAGAGGAACGCCGGCCACAGTGACCGCCAATTGCTGAATGCGCGCCTCGCCTCGCAGCTCCGAGAGATGTGCCAGAGGTCCTTCGAGGGTGATGGTTCCGGCCAGAGCTGATTCACCACTGAGGCCTCGCACGTGAGCCATCTTCAAGAGCGCACCAATGTTGAAGCGCGAAAACTCCAGTTTGGCTTGGGTCGCATAGTCGCCGGTGAGCGCCGTCTGGCCGTGCGCGGTGAAGTCGCCCGCCTCCAAGCGGGTTGTCAAGTCATAAGTGACCGAGCGATTGGCAGCGCGGGCTTCCAATTCCAGATCGCCCAGTGGTTCACCGTTCATTGTGAGGCCGGGCAAAGTGGCGTGAGCTTCAATGTGCGGGTCGTCGAACGTCCCCGAACCCAGCATGGTGAACCCCAGCTTGCCGGTCACGGTCAGCCCTTTGCTGCGCAACCATTCGATGCGGGCCATATCGATCCCCGCGCCCTGGGCGTTTAACTGGAAGCGGCGGGACTGCAGGTCATAGCTTCCCGTGGCCGCAATCTTTCCGACGTCTTCGCTCACCGTTAACGAGGTCAAGTTGATAATCTGGTTGACGATGTTTGCCTCAGCGCGGACGCGGGCAACGGGTTCGCCGAAGACCGTGCCTTTATCCATCTCGACCCATCCTGAGCCGCCCAGCGCATGGATGGGGCCGTCGACTTGAAGCTGCGCGCTAAGGGAACCAGCCACGGGTAGTCCCGTGCCTATAAACGGCTGCAGATCGTTTAGACCAACCTGACCTGCGCGCAGTCGGAGATGAAGCATAGAGTTGGCATCAAAAGAGGGAATGGGCGCCAGGCCATGCGTGACGCTCCGTGCAACAGCAGCCAGGCTGCCGCCAAGGTCGATCTCAGCTTTCCCCCGGCGTAGCAGACCGTGTGTGATGTCAATGCGGGCTGCCGAATAGCTGCCTGTGGCCTCCACCGAGTCAACGCGAAAGAATTGAGGTTGGCTGGACGCTTGCGCCGCTGGCAATTCGACGGCCAGTTGTGTTGCCTTCACATCGCCTGAGAGGCGCGGGTCGACGAGTGAGCCGTCCCATCTGCCGTGAAAATCGCCTTGGCCGTAAAGTGCGATAGGCAGGGCGGCGGTGCCGGATCGCCCATTGCGGTCGAGCCCCAAATCGCGCAGCACGGTGTCGAACTCGCTTAGGTTGCCGGAATGAAAATCGACGACGAGCGCCGTTGGGCTTGTCGTCGGATGAGCGCCCAGGTGGCCGTGCGCCAGCAATTGGCTGGAGGGCAGATCGAGCTCCAATTTGCGCAGATCGACCGCGCCGTCACGCTGGGTGTAGGTGGCGTCGATCTGGCCGCTGGCGGGAGTTTTTCCGGGTGCGGGTTGGGTGGGCGCGGTGAGGCTAAACAAGGCGCTTACGGAGAGGGTGCGGTTGTCGCCATTGATCCATAGCGCGTTGGCAGGACCATTAACCAGCGTGTCGAAGCCCAGATGCTGGAAGGGCGGATCGCAAAGCATCTCCAGCAGCGTATCGAGTGTGACGTCCTTAAAGGCTGCCGTCACTTTGCCATTGACCGGAAGGGTAATCTCATCGGAGGACGCTAGAGGTTTTGCGGGGACGACGGGTTGCGCATGACCATGTGATTTGCTGTGCGCCGCGCTAGCTGGTTGCAACCTTGCCGCTCCCGGAAGCGTGGGCAACCAATGATCGAGCGAGAGGTCACCATCAATTTGGCCGCCCTGGCGCAGGTGGAGAAAGATCGAAGTAATCAACAACTGTTCGGGATCGGCATGAAGGCGCGCGTCTAGTCTGAAGCCGGTGGCGACAACTCCGGTACCGATATAAGAACCATCATCGACGTGAATGCTGCCATCCGCGCGAAAGCTTCCCGCCTCTCCAGCCCCGGCGATGTCAAGATGGGCCAGCCCCTGCGGCGTAAAAGGATAGCCGGTGATGGCATCGACCAGCCGCAAATCCAAGTCGCCAGTGGCCTTACCATGCCAGTGGGGATGGGCAAAATCATTGAGGACACCGGTAATTTCAAGCGTCCGGTCTTTGACGCCGTGGCCGCTCGCGGTGACGCGCAACGAACGCAAGGTTGCTGTGGTGCGCGTCAGATCCAGCGTGGCCTGAAGCAATCCATGAACGGTCTGAGCCTTACCCGGCCTCGACGCATCGCCGCGCGAGAGGTTCAGGTCGCGGGCACCAGCCTCAATGTGATAACTCTCGGGATTTCGTGCAGCCGCCGGAAGATATGCCATGAGTAGGGAGATGTCGCTGGCGGCGAAGTCGAGCGGAATATGTCTGTTCTGAAAGTCGAAGGTTGCGGCGCGGTCTTCGTAGTCCAGGACGCCTTGCTCCACAGCAATGTGGCTGGCCTTCAGGTCGAAGAAACTATCGAGCACAGGCTTGCCCGGTTTTCTTTGCTTGCGCGGTTGTGGCTGATTTGTCGAGCCGTCGGGGTAGATGATCAGATGCAATTGGGGGCGGAAGATTTCCAAATCGCTCAAGCGGACATGAGGGCTCCAGAGGCCTAGTATGCTCACCCGCACACGCATTCGTTCGACTTTGGCGTAAGGAGCCTCGCCAGGCGCTTCAAGGCCGTGGATGACCAGCCCATTCGCTTCGGCTTCCAGTCGGAGCAGATGCCAGTGAAACGAGTCGATTTCAACTCGTCCGCCTGTAGCAGTCTCCAACCTATTCACCATCTGCTTTCGGACAAAGTTCTCAAATCCGGCCGAACTGGCCCAGAAAAAGAGCCCTGTTATAGCGAGCGCCAGCAAAAGCACAGCAGACGCCACCGTCAAAGGAAGATGGAGCAAAAAGAAGCGGCGCAGACGACGCGGCCGGGGTGCATCGGTTTCTACAATCGGCGGAGGCGCGTTTGGCTCAGAACTCGCGGTCGGATTGGGTGGCGTGGATTCTGATTCGCTCATGCGCCTCCTGCTCCTGTTCCACCCTGCGTTTCGCGGCTTTCCAGAGACGGATCGAGTACTTCCACGTCGCCCTGCTTGCGTAGGTTTTTGAGCCAATCGTCGAAGAGAACATTCACCTGCCGCTCAAGCAGAATCTCTTGAATGCGCGGGGCGACCTTGTCCAGCGAAGGAATCGCTTCGCCCGCAGCATACTGGGGCAGCAGTGTTTCGCGATAGTATCTTTCAATTTCCTCGGGGGAGATGCGAATACCCTGGCGAAACCGCTCTTCGATGAAACGCAGAATCTGAATCCGATAGCGCAGGTAGCTCTGGACCCGTTCCTGAGTCAACTCGTGGGCTGCCAAGAACGTCTTCCATCCCTCCTCGGAGGCGCAGTTGAGGCGGACGCAGGCAGGAAGTTCCTTGCGCGTCTCCATCAGCCGCGCATCAATCTCGGCCTGCGAGGGTTGCGCTTCCTGCTCGTCCTCCTCACGAATCTGTTGCTGGATAAGCGTGCGGCTGATCAACTGCTCCAGGGCCCTTTTGGGCGTGAGAATCCCAAGTCCGCCTCGGCCAGGGTCCAGGACCGCCAATCGCACCTCGTCGTCTACGTCGCTGGCCAGGATGGCGTGGTTATTGACTACGGCCACGACGCGGTCCAGTATCACAGCACTCGCTGGCTGTGCCGGATCCTGACCCAGTCCTGAGTTGATTCCGAATGGGACCAAACACAGCGCCATGATCCACACCCAGATGGGTCTGAGCTCATTCTTGCGCGATGTTGTGGTCCGGTCGATCATCAGAAGGTTTGCCCCAAACTAAAGAAGAAGTTGAAGTGATTGGTCTCACCCACGTGGGGCGGCTCGGATGGAATCGAGTAGTTATAAGTTACAGGGTAAATCGGCGGATTGAGGTTATAGCTGAAATCAAACCGGATTGGCCCTACTGGCGTGTGATAGCGCAAACCCAGCCCGGGCGCATGAGAGAAGTAATTGAAGCTGCATGTCCCCTGGATGCCCGTCGACGTCGCCGGACCGGGAGGTGAAGTAGGCGGATTTGTGGCAGGAATAGGCTCCTTGCAGTTATCCCGCTCAGGCTGGCGAACCCGCAACACGCTCGCCCAGGCATCGCTCGCATTGGTGAAGACGTTACCCATATCGTGAAAAAGCACAAAGCTGACCGTGTTGCCAAGCCAGGGCAGCGTGGGCGGCGGCAGGCGCAACTCGGTGCTGTTGATCAGTGCGCCGGCCCCGCCGATCGGGAAGCCGGTTTCTGGATCGCGCGGTCCAGCCGAGTTCTGACCAAAGCCGCGCAGGGAGGTGGCTCCGCCGGCATAGAGCCGCTCGGGAAGCGGGATCAACTCTTCCCCGATATTGCCAAAGGCTCGCTCCTGGCCATAGCGCGTGTTGCGAGCAAGTACGATGCGCCCCTTGTTGAACTGGTAATAACTCGAATTCGACAGATCGAGGCGATTGAAATTTGCCTGGGCGCCGAACTTATCCCCAGAGAGAAACTCCTGCAGGCTGGTATAAGTGCCGCGATGCGCATCCAGCGGCGAGTCGCGGGTATCGCGAATCCAGGTTAGCGCCGGACCCGCCACGCGCACCGCCGTGGACAGCAGCGCGATCTCACCGGGATAAACCTGCAAGCTGTCGGCCTCGACCTTGACGCGGCGGAAGTCGAACTCATAAACGAAGGTGTTTGCCTTGGAGATGCGCGATCCGGGCGAATTGAAGTGTTCGGTCCAGCGCAATCCGCCCTCCAGCTTTGAGGCCACGTAGGTGGACACGTCAAGGCTATTGGCATAGCCGAGGGAAACGGTCAAGCCGAAGTTCCGGTTTCCCTCGAAGTGCGGATTCTGGAAGAGCAGATCGATCTTCTGCTCGAGTAGGCCGTAGTTTCCGCGTAGAGAGACGGATTGCTCTTTGCCAAAGAGGCTATTGCGAGTGATATCGATCAGCACGCGCGGACTCACGCCGGTCTTGCCGTTGGGATTACAGGTCCTCCCTGCGGCAATGAGGCCGCCGCAATTAAACTGCGGCGTGCCGGTCTGCGCTTCGAGGCCGCCGCCATAGGTGAGAGCCCAGCGGCGCGCCTCCACGGCCTGGAGCAGAACGGTTTTATAAGTCTCCCCCCCGGAGGGGTTCTCAACGGCTGTATCGATCTCATTAAAGAGAGCAAAGTCGTAGAGGTTACGCTGCGTATCCATCAATGCCGTCTCGTTGAGCGGATCGCCCGGATGCAGCGTGATGGCCTTGGCTACGGTGGCGGGTCGCGTGTAATGCAGCCCGGTCAACAATACCTTGCGCACAAAAATCTGCTGGCCTTCGGTGATATGAAAGACCACGTCTACCTTGCTGGCATCGCCCGGTTCAATCTGCTGGGCAACCTCAATCTTGACTTTGTCGAAGCCTCGGCTCATGTAGTCGGTCAACAGCGCATCCCGGTCTCCGGCCAGATTCTGGGGAGAGAGCAGTTGCCCGGCGACGGTGTTCATTTGCGGCGTGAGTTTGGCGGCATCCACATGTTCATTTCCCTCCAGCCTGACGGAGCCCACTCGCAGTTGCTCGCCCTCCTCAATGTGATAAACCACTGTGAGCGGCGAGACTTTCCTCCCCGAAGTGTCGGTCGCGGCTTCTCCCGCATTGGTTTGAGTGGTGATCTTCACCTTGGAGAAGCCATTGTTTTGGTAGACGGCTTGGAGGGCGTTTGTATCTGCGGTGACCAGGGCCTGACTATAAGCGCCGTGGCGGTCCAGCGCATCGGCGGGATGAACGCTGAGCAACTCCTTGAGCGTTGCTGAGTCGAAGTAGCGATTACCCGCAACCGAGACCCGCTCGACCCGTCGCCGCGGTCCCAGTCGCACCTTGTACAGAATCGTCACCTGCTCGGCGGTCGTGGATTGCCGTTCGTGTTCGACCTTCACGTCGAAGTAGCCCTGCCTCTGATAAAAATCGCGCAGCCGGCGATTGCCCTCATTGAGCAGATCGTCATCCACGCTCCCTTCCTCGAAGATGGGAATCATATGTTTGAGCCGGTCTGGGCTGACCTTTGCGCCGTCTACGAGAACTTTGACCGCCGGCCCTCGATTGGCGGAAAAGCGAAAATCGGCTTGATGGCTTTCCTGGGTGTACTGTTGGGATTCGAGCTTGATTTCAGCTTCCAGCCGCCGCTCGCCCTGGTAAACCTTTAGCACCCCGGCCAGAGCCCGGTTGTCGGTCTCCCGGTCCACACGTGAACCAGCTTTCAGATGAGCATGATGGCGAAAATCTTCCACGCTCATCCCAGAGTCACCCGTCACACCCACCGTGCCCACTCTTGCCTGCGGACCACTCACCACATGAAATGCGATGTCGACCAGTTGTTCCTCAGGATGTGCCGTCAGGCTCTGGGTAATCACCGGCTCGTGGAAGCCGTCCTGCGCCAATGTGGTCCGCATCTGCTGAATAGCCTGGCTTAGCTTCTCCGGGGTATAACGAGCGCCGGAAGCCAGTTGACTGGCGCGCTCCAATTGCGTGTTCTCTGTTGCGCCCTTGGCGCCGTCCACGCTGATCGTGCCGATGAATGTGCGCGCCGTCCCGCGAAAGATGAGAGCCACGCCGTCGCCTTCGCGATTGCCCTCGACATCAATCGTTTCAAAGAGACCTGTGGAAAAAAGCTGACGCAGGCTTCTCTTCAGATTCTCCCGGTTTAGTGGCGCTCCTTCTGCCTGGGCCAGATGGCCGGGTAAAGGAACGAGACGATCCAACGAAACTCCCTCGAATGAGATACGCCGTACCGGCAAACCCTCCCACTGGGAGAGGGAATTGGAAGACTCCGATGCCGCCTGAATGTCTCCCGTACCCGAATTCCCGGCACCGCTCGCGTCACTTTGGCTCCAACCGCCGATTCCGCTCAAAATCCCGAAGGCAAGAAGGCAATAGAAGAGAATGATGTAGCTTGACATTCTGCCCCAATGCCGCCCCGTTTTTTTCCCCCTGTGACGAATACATATTGCGCGGGGCCCTGGTTGTACCGTCAAGATCATTTCCCCCTATAGACACGGCGAAGAGCGCCCCGTTGTGCAATAGTATCCAGCAAATCATGAACTCTCTTTCTATACTAACGAGAAATGGCGCTCGGTAGGGTTTGGCACATTCCCGGCTCATCGCGCGCCCTCACAACCGGCAGCTTTCCACTTCCTGGTCCGATGCCGCTCACCTTCCTCGTGCTTTGGCCGATACATTCTTCGAGTAACTATGCATCCGGCCGGTAACGGGAGGGACTTCAGATCGTCTGTCTCAGGTTCGTTCACTCGTGATTCGACAGACTTGGGCTTGAAAAGACCCAATGCTTTGTTTCAAGAAGCGACACCACGAGCTCCGATCCACGGAGAACCGCACCATCCGCTTGACCGTACTTTAGAGACGTGCGAGCTTTGCAAGAAGAGGAGAGATCGACGAGAGACCGTCGAAAGAAGTGGATTTCCTGAAACTTTTTGAGGCTTGCATGGTCTAATGAAGATAAGTTGATACGAGGACACTCAATGTCGAACCAGCTCCCCATCTCGCTACCCGCCAAAAACCCGTCCGCAAAGGATGCTCCCGCTGTGCGGCGAGTTGCCGTCCTGCCGGTTCGGGATACAGTTTTGTTTCCCCACGCCGTGCTGCCCCTTACAGTGGGCCGCGAGAGTTCCATCCAGTTGATTGAGTCGCTGGGCGAAGAACGATCCATCGTGGTTGTGGCTCAACTAGATCCGCGTTTGGATTCGCCTAAGCCGGCTGACCTCCATGCGGTAGGAACTCTTGCCACGGTCCACAAGATTGTGCGTATGCCCAATCAGAGCCGGTTTGTCTTCACCGAAGGTATGGAGCGAGTGCGTTTAGTTCGCTATTCGCAGACCGAGCCGTTCATGGTGGCTGAAGTTGAGGTGCTGGAGGATACCGAACAGCCCGCCACGGCTGGCGCGGAGGCGCTAGTGCGCAACGTCATTGGGCAATTCCAGCAGATTGTCAGTGAGTCGCAGACGCTTTCCGACGAATTGCGAACCATTGCCGCGAACATCGAGGAGCCCAGCCGTTTGGTGGATTTTGTAGCGTCATCGCTACCCTTTCTCACCACCGACGATAAGCAGCAACTGCTAGAGACAGCCAGCATTAGCACCCGGCTGTCGCTATTGAACCAACACTTGGCCAAGGAGATCGAGGTGCAGCAGCTGCGCACCAAGATTCAGACCGAGGTGCAGGATCAAGTGCAGCAATCGCAGCGGGACTACTATCTGCGCGAACAACTCAAGGCGATACAAAAGGAACTGGGCGAGCAGGACGAGGGCCAGCGCGAGATCGATGATCTCCGCCAGAAGATCGAAACCGCCGGAATGCCCGAGGAAGTGAAGAAGGAGGCGCTGAAGGAACTGGCGCGCCTCTCGCGCATGTCTCCCATGGCCGCCGATTATTCGCTTACCCGCAACTACATTGACTGGCTGGCCGTGCTGCCGTGGGCCAAGAGTTCCGGCTCCAAAGTCGACATCAACAAGGCCAAGGAGATTCTCGACGAAGACCACTACGAGTTGAAGAAGGTGAAGGACCGCATTCTCGACTACCTAAGCGTTCTCGAGCTCAAGCCGGATATGAAAGGACCGATTCTTTGCTTTGTTGGCCCTCCCGGAGTGGGTAAAACCAGCTTGGGGCGCTCCATTGCCCGCGCGCTGGGCCGCAAGTTTCAGCGCGTCTCACTGGGCGGCATGCATGACGAGGCGGAGATTCGCGGACATCGCCGCACCTACATTGGCGCGCTTCCTGGGCAGATCATCCAGAGCATTCGCCGAGCCGAAACCAACGACCCGGTCATCATGCTGGACGAGATCGACAAGCTAGGCCGCGATTTTCGCGGTGATCCGGCGTCAGCGTTGCTGGAGACGCTCGACCCGGAGCAGAACTATACCTTCCGCGACCATTATCTGGATGTGCCCTTCGACCTGTCGAAGACGTTGTTCATTTGCACGGCGAATATGTTGGATACAGTTCCACCGCCGTTGCTGGATCGCATGGAGTTGATCTTCCTGCAGGGTTATAGCGAAGAGGAGAAAAAGCACATCGCTTTCCGCTATCTGATTCCCCGCCAGATTAAGGAGAACGGCATTACGCCCGAACAGATCGAGTTTCCTGAAGATTCGGTGCGCTATATCGTCCGCCATTACACGCGGGAGGCTGGGGTGCGAAAGCTCGAGCAGACTTTGGGTACGGTCTGCCGCAAGCAGGCGCGGCGCGTGGTCGAAGGCCACACTGAAAAACTGATCGTGACCCGAGACGTGGTCAAAGAGTTTTTGGGCGGCATTCAGGTACGCGTGGACACCGAAGTTGCCGAGCGAGTCAAGCGCCCCGGCGTGGCAGTAGGATTAGCTTGGACAGCTGCCGGCGGCGACATTCTCTTCATCGAGGCCAACAAGATGAAGGGCAAGGGAAACTTCGCCATGACCGGGCAGATCGGCGAAGTGATGCAGGAGTCCATGCAAGCTGCGCTCACCTGGGTGCGTTCGAACGCTGCCAGTCTGGGCTTGGCGGAGGACTTCACCAAGGAGATGGACCTGCATATTCACGTTCCGGCAGGCGCGATTCCCAAGGACGGTCCCTCGGCGGGCGTCACGATGGCAACGGTGCTTGTCTCACTTCTTACCGATGTACCGGTGCGCCCGCAAACGGCGATGACCGGTGAAATCACTCTCAGTGGCAACGTATTGCCGGTCGGCGGCATCAAGGAGAAATTCCTGGCTGCTCGCAGGGCAGGGGTGCAAACCATCATCCTACCCGCGGAAAACCGTCAGGACGTGGAAGAAGATCTGACTCCCGAACTGATTCAAGGTGTTACGATTCACTACGCTAGCCGCATTGAGGATGTACTCGCCGTGGCCCTGCCGCTGCTGAATGTGCATGCGCAAAAACAGCAGACGCGGGCGGCGATGGAAGAAGAACTTGTTGTGGGCAGCGTGGCGTAAGTCAGTCCCGGAGCAGTCTGACTTTGGTTTTTGGAATCCGGACGGAAAGAGATATCTCCCACCCCTTCCGCAAAGAATAGCGAAAGGGTGGGAGCCCGGGAGGTTTTTTTACGCTTGCGCAGAAAAGACTTTCATCGCCAAATCGAGAAAGAGAAGTTTGCAGATAGTTATTCAGCCGATGATTGATTTTCAGACTTGACGGAAAGTAGTGTCGCCTCCAATGCCGCGAGCCGCTTTTCGAGTATCTGGATGGTCGATGCTTGATCTTCGAGCTGCCGATGCTCTTTTTGCACTTCATTGAGCAGCATCGGAGTCAGCTTCTGATACTGGACGGTCTGAATCTGGCCGTCGTTGTCCTTGACGATCAGGTCGGGATAGACCTCGGCGACCTCTTCGGCGATCAGGCCATAGTCGACCGGCTTGGAACCGTCGGCATAAGGCTGCTTGTAGCGATAAGTCACCGGGCGCAGCCGCATTAGTCCGTCGCTGGCAGCGGCCATGTCGTGAACGTCTTCTTTAAAGCGAATCGAGGAGTTGACGGTGCCCAGTTGACCGTTGCTATTGATATAGACAGGAACGCCCGAGACTCCCACTCCATTTACTCCGGCGACATAGAAAGAGGTCTGGCCGCCGCTTCCGATGCGGACGGTGCCGTTGTCACCTGCGGATCCCCAATTGCCGATATCGATATTATTGCTGGCACCGGGCGAGTTGTAGTATCCCGCTGCATATCCGACGCCGACGTTATAGTTCCCCGTTGAGTTGGGGGCGAGCGCCCAGGCACCGCTGGCCGCGTTGTAATTGCCCGTGGTGTTGTCATCCAGCGCCCAAAGACCCGTAGCCGTGTTCTGGGCGCCGGTGGTGTTGCTATAGAGCGCGGCGAATCCGTGGGCTGTGTTCTCACCCCCGGTCGTGTTCTGAAAGAGCGCCCACGGACCCATGGCCGCGTTGTCGCTGCCGGTGGTGTTGAGTTCAAGCGCGTAAATGCCGCTGGCTGTGTTATCGTTGCCGGTGGTGTTGTCAGCCAGCGCCCAAGGTCCCGTGGCCGTGTTGCCTCCACCAGTGGTGTTGGACCAAAGCGCCCAAAGCCCCATGGCCGTGTTGTAGAACCCTGTGGTGTTTTCTTCAAGAGCAGCATTGCCGAAGGCTGAGTTGCCGCGGCCGGTGGTGTTATATTGGAGCGCCTCGTAACCTAAGGCCGCGTTTGAGTATCCCGTTGTGTTGCTCTCGAGCGCATCGTAGCCGAATGCAGAATTCCAACTGCCGGTACTGTTGAGGCCGAGCGCACCCGGGCCATAGAATACGTTTGCGTTCTGCGCAAGGACCGCGAGGTTGCCGAGTGTCATAAAGCAACCTGCAAGAATCGCTGTACGGATTTTTCTCATGAAGCCCAATTCTCCTTTTTTGAATGTGCCATTTGTTCTTAAAGGAACTCGGGGAAACACCTTTTTTGGGGCATCGCTCCGAGCGCCACGAGCAAAGCGAAACCCCTCCTTTGCTCATCCTCCGATATTGCGAGCGGCAAAGAGGAAGTGCCTCATGATTCTCCGACCTTTCCGGCCACATGCCTGCGAACATCGTCGTTTCCGATCCAGTGTTCCGAAAGCGCCGTTCTTGATTTCAAGCAATGGGCCGTCTTTCTGTTCCCAATAAAAGCAACTTTAGTGAAGAAGGCCTGTCGAAAAGTTTGAATGTGCCGATAAGAGTCAAAGAGTCCAGTGCGCGAAGCGCACGGAATGCGGTGATTATGGCGACAGCAACTCTCATCACTCCGTTGCATCTTTCTGGAAATACCACGGATAACCAAAACACTCAGCTGCAGGAGTTTCTCGGCGCGGCCGTCCAGACGGCCTATCTGGCTGCCATCGAGCAACTCGACCGGCAGAGTGCTCAAACTGTGCTTGAAATGAGCAAGACTCTCAAGGCTGAAGTCGCTCAAGCCGTGGTGGAGATTATTCATCGGCATACGGTTAGCGACAAGTTCAAAGACGAGGAGGTGCCTTCGAATCGCGTCTATCCACCCACTTATAGAGTGCGGCCGGTGGAAGCTCAGGTTACGGAGTTGCGCAGGCTCTTTCCTTCTCTCGGCTCTTGTATGGAAAAACTGGCGCGCAAGCCGCTGCTTGAGGGGGCGGAGGCGTGGTTTGCAATTCCGCGATGGGAGGCACTGGCGCCTACCTACAACCAAGCAGTCGAGATGGTGCTGGGGACTCTTGCCACCAAGCGCAAGTTTCAAAATCGCATCGCCGATCGCCTCGGACCGACTTATCTTCGACAATCCGAGCGCTCCAAGTTGGCGCTGACGATTCTCGCTGATCAGCAGGGTGGAAACGATATTATCGTGGTTCCGGTGCAAGCCGGCATGTTGCATCGTGGGTGCTCGGCACGTCGGGCACGCGTGGCCATGGCAGGCAACGAATTCGGTTTGGGGGTCTTTGCCCTGGCTTGTATGCTGCTTACCCATTCTGAGAGGCTCTCGAGCGAAGACACACTGATGATCGATTGCGGCGGCGACGAGTACTCGGTGCGAGGCGACTATACCTTCGACCGAGTACCTCTCTTCGACTACGATATCGCGGGCATCGAGTTCAGCGTCTTTTACGAAGATCGGGCGAGGAACCTTTGGGGTACGCCTTCGGGTTTCCTGTATAAGTTCGGTTGATCATCTTTTGCATCGCCGACCGATTGCCGCCTGCCGCGTCTAAGCCGCAGGCGGTATTCTTTTGAGCGTGAAGCCTATGCGCGTTCTTGCCAACGGAGGGTTGACCGATTGCTGGAGGTTGCGATCCTGGGCGCTGTTGGCTCTGATGCCCCTGGCGTTGCCCGCGCAAGAGATCACGCTGCACATGGACGTGAAGCTGGTGAGCGTTTTTGTGAATGTAACGGACCAGAACGGGGCAATCGTCAGCGGTTTGACGCGCGTGGACTTTGCAGTTGCCGAGGACGGACGGCCGCAGCAGATCGCGGTCTTCGAGCGCCAGTCGGAGTTGCCTCTGAACCTTACGCTGGCCATCGACACCAGCAGCAGCGTGCAGAAAGACCTGGCCGAAGAGGCGGAAGCGGCGAGCCGCTTTGCCCACGCTCTGATGCGCACTCAAGACCGCATGAGCCTGCTGCAGTTTGCCACTGAGGTGCGAGAACTCGTGCCCTTCACCAACAAGGTGAGCCGTATTGAGAGCGGCCTCGGCCGGCTGCGCGGCGACTGGGCCACGGCGCTTTACGACGCCATCTGCCTGGCTTCCGACAGGCTGGGAAAGAATGACGGACGCAAGGTTCTGGTGGTCATCTCTGACGGCGACGACACCGCCAGCAAAGCCAACTACGCTCGAGCTATCGAGCAAGCGTTGCACAATGAAGTGATCATTTACTCGATCATCGACGTTCCCATCGAGGCTAGCGCCGGCCGCGATCTGGGCGGAGAACACGCGCTGATCACCCTGGCCGAGCAGACCGGCGGCAAAAGTTTCTATGTCAGCGACGGCGGTCTGGAGAAGGCTTTTGCGCGCGTAAGCGACGACCTGCGAACACAGTATTTGCTTGCTTACTATCCAAAAGATCAGGAGCGCGGAAGCGTCTTCCATCGCATCCAGGTGACCATCCCGAGAGCAGCTACGGGCGCTTTCGATATACGCCATCGCGCCGGCTATTACGCGGACTCGCCAGTCAAAAGCAGGTGACCAGGCTCGGATTTCAAGATCAAACGGATCTTAAAACTGCTAGTGGCAACGGATGCTCCGCTGCGCCCTCGGACGATTCGCAAGCAAGCCGCAGTGAGTTTTTGATTGGATGAGCGAGCCTTGTAAAACAGGGCATTTTGCCATCAAAATGCCCTTTTTCTCGGGGAAAACTGCCTTTTATCAGGCGAATTTCGCTCGTTCTTGAGAGGCTGTTTCTCACGTAGCGGTACAAAGCGTGCGTTTTCGCGCACATTGAAGATTTTGCCTGAAACCAAGTTTCACTCAGTAATGACGCGGTGATTCTTCACTTTTGCGGCCTCGTTTTCTTCTCGGGATGCGTAATTATCTGCAAGGAAATCGGCTAAGAATAAATATTTATAGGGGGGTGGGGGGTACCTTTTCAGGTGGTACGGGCCGGGCCGGGCCTTAATGAAAGGACCGACCTGAGTACCAATGTAGCAGGTTGCTGGAATAAATCGGCAATCATTGCCATCCTGGGGTGGTCCTGCCTTCGGCCGGCCCGCATCAGAGAATTGGGCACGGAATACTAAAATGGAAACGAGGTTATTCCCCGTGAAGCGAAACGCTCTGGTGATCACTGCCGTTTTATTCATTCTGGCTGCCTTTGCCTGGGCCGGATGGGCCAACTATGAGTACCGCAAGCAGGCAGGCGAGAGGATGGCGGCATCGGCTGCGCAGGGCGAGGTGATGGCTGACGCAACCAGCGGCACGCTACAGTACGTGACTCCGCTGCGGGGCAAGCCTGCACCCCAATTCACTCTGGAAGACGTTAACGGCAAGAAGGTTTCGCTCGCCGACTACAAGGGCAAGGCACTGCTGATTAATTTTTGGGCCACATGGTGCGCCCCGTGCAAGATTGAAACTCCCTGGCTGATCGAACTGCGTAGCCAGTATGCGTCTCAGGGATTTGAGGTACTGGGCATTTCGGCGGACGACATCGATCGCGGCGACCCCCAAAGACTGATTGACGAAAAGAAGGAAATTGCGCGTTTCGCCCAGCAGATGAAGATGCCGTACCCGGTGCTGATTGACGGCGACTCAATCAGCAAGCCTTATGGCGGCCTGGACGAACTGCCCACATCATTTTATGTGGACCGCAATGGAACCGTAGTGGCCGCGCAGTTGGGGCTGACTTCAAAGGATGAGATTGAAGCGAACATCAAGAAGGCGCTGGGGGCGAGTCATTGATTCATTGGGGGCAACAACGAGTTAGCAAGCTGGCAGTGCGAGTTACTGTTGCCATGACGGTGGGATTATCGAGCTTGCCGGCCCAGGCCCAGAGCAGCGATCTTCCGGCGCGCTCCGCTGCAAAGCCCGCCGCTGTCGCGTATCTCTATCCGGAGCAGGTGACTGTACCAGCAGGCGAGGCGGCCACTGTAGCGCTTCACTTTCGCATTGCGCCGGGACTGCATATCAACTCTCACACGCCCATGGGAGACGAACTGATCCCCACCAGCCTCACGATTCCCGAGGGCACGGGCGTGCGGCTTGAGGAAGCGATTTATCCGCGCGGCATGGAGTTCACGCTGCCTCTCGACCCCACGACAAAGCTGAGCGTCTATACCGGCGAATTCATCATCCAGTCGCGGATCGTTGCCTCGGTTGGCAATCACCTGGTTGAAGCACGGCTTCGCTATCAAGCCTGCGATAACAGCGCATGCATGCCGCCCAAAACAATTACAGTGGCCATTGATGTGATCGGAAAGTAAGTGAGAGCAGCGAGGGGTGAAACTCGCGCGGCGCACCGATCTTCCTGCTATAGTGTTGCGGGGGCATTTGAGATGCAAATTGGAATGGGAGCGGTGTGTACGTTGATGATTGCTGGGCTCGTGACAGGACTTTCTGCTCCGGTTCATGCCGATTCTTTGACGGTGAAGACCGAACAGGGCAAGGTGCGCGGCAAGGCGATCAACGGCGGCAAGGTGAGGGCATTTCTCGGTCTGCCTTACGCGGCTGCTCCGGTGGGCGAATTGCGCTGGAAGGCACCCGAGCCTCCGCTGAAATGGAAGGGTGAGCGCGACGCAACCAAGTTTGGCGCGCATTGCGCTCAGCGGACTGTCTATCAGGACATGGTGTTTCAGGATGCCGGACCGAGTGAGGACTGCCTCTTCCTGAACGTCTACGTGCCCGCCGCGGCGACGGTGAATAGCAAGCTGCCGGTGATGTTCTGGATTCACGGTGGAGGCTATGAGGCCGGGGCTAGTTCAGAGCCGCGCCACAATGGCGACTTCATACCGACCAGAGGCGTGGTGCTGGTGACCATCAACTACCGGCTGGGAGTTTTTGGGTTTCTCGCGACGACCGAAATGGCCGAAGAAGCCCACGGAGCGGCGGGCGACTATGGCTTGCTCGATATGGTGGCCGCGCTCGAGTGGGTCAAGGCAAACATCGGGCAGTTTGGCGGCAACCCCGGCAATGTAACCATCTTTGGCGAGAGCGCCGGCTCGTTTGCAGTGAGTACGCTGATGGCGTCGCCCGGGGCCCGTGGTCTCTTCCACAAGGCCATCGGCGAAAGCGGCGCGGCCTTCGCTGGTACGCTGATGACCGGCTCTCTGGAGGCGGAGGAAAAAAAAGACGGCGAGTGGATGACTTCGCTTGGCGTCAAATCGCTCAAAGAACTGCGCGCATTGCCGACGGAGAAGATTCTGGCGGCCAGCAACGACTGGAAGATGAACGGCGATTCACCTTATGTGGATGGCAAGCTGCTCACCGAGACGGTGGAGGCGACCTATGCGGGGGGAAGACAGGCGCGTGTGCCGCTGCTGGCCGGATGGAATCGCGACGAGAACAGCGGGCTGAGCATGGGCATGACAGTGGAGAAGTGGAAGGCCTATGCAGCTGAGCAATTCAAAGAGCGGGCCGGCGAGTTTTTGAAGCACTATCCGGGCGCGACCAATGAGCAGGCTTCGCGCTCGGCGGCCGACTACGGTAGCGACTCATTTATCGCTTTCAATACCTGGAAGTGGATTGAAGCGCACAAGAAGACGGGCGAGTCTCCGATTTATCGCTATCACTTTGAATTGGCCGCTCTGCCCAGCAAATTCCATCCTTACGCTGCCGCATTCCACTCGGACGACATCGAGTACGTCTTCGGCACGCTGGAGACTAGGCCCGGCCAGACGATCCGGCCTGAGGATCGCAAGCTGAGCGATGAGATGATGAGCTATTGGACGGAGTTCGCGAGGACCGGTAACCCCAACGGGCCGGGGTTGCCCATGTGGCCGAGGTACGACAAGGACGACTCGCTTATTCATCTGGACAGCACTATCACGGCCGGGCCGGACACTCTGCGTCCGATCTATGAGTTCCTGGTGAAGGGAATGCCGCCGTTCTCATTCTGAGAACAATAGAGAAGGAAGGTCGGGAGACCGCCCCTTGCTGCGCCAAGGAATTACCGGCTCACTCCTGCGGCTTCAGCGAAACCCTGCGACTGCACCGGCGGAGTTGTGCTGCTGGCTGGCGGGACAGCGAAGGAAGAGTTCTTGGCGTTGATGGCGTTGGAATAATCGGGGCCGAGGCCGAGCTTCTTCAGTGCCCGCGAGTCAGGCATCAGTTTTGTTTGCCAACCTTGATCGGCCTGGTACTTCTGCATGGCAGCCTTGGTGGTTGCATCCCACTGGCCGTTGGCTTCAATTTGGAGATAATGCTCGCGGATGAGGGCTTGCTGAATTTCGGTGACCCGGGCTGGATCGATGGATAGCTGGCCGCGCAGCCTGGGCGAGACTCTTCTGTGGGCGTGATGGGTTTTTGTTCGGCCGGCAGAAGCATGGTGCGTGGTGGTTGCAAAGACCGGTGAAGCAGCCAGAGCTGCAAGCAGCACGACTGCCAGGCTTGCCCGAAGAAAAAGCACGCTGGTTACCTCGAAGAAGACAGTTTTCGACCTTGGCTTGCATCGAAGTTAAACGAATCGTTCTATCTTCGGCAAGAAAAAAACGACCTTGAAGAACGAAAATGATTCAATGCGGGAAGGGCACTGGAAACGGAAACCCGCTACCAGTGCCCTTCAAACGCTACTGCAGCGTTCCGCCTATGTAGTTGATGCCATCGTTGGGACGACGCGGGTTCATGATTTCGAAGACCACATCATCGCCGGTTTTGAGTTTGGTGACCACGGCATCAAACTGATCCTTGGTCTCTGTGGGTTGTTTGTTGACGCGAACGATGACCAGGCCGGGCTGAAGTCCCTGCAAGTCGGCAAAAGAACCGGAGCGCACGGACTGGATCACGACGCCGGAGGCGTGCAGCTTGGCGGCGGTGGCTGGCGATACGTCATGGACCACGATGCCCAGCTTGGTTTCGCCCACGTCGCCGTTGTTGTCCGGGTTCACGTCCGCTTGCTGACTACCCAGATCGGCGAAGACCTTTTCGCGATCTCCGATGGTGACCGTGGCGTCAGCCGGCTTGCCTTCTCTGACGTAACCCAAGCGAACGCTTGAGCCTGGCCTGCGGCTGGCAATCTCATTGACCAGGTCGTCGCCATCCTTGATGGGCCGACCGTCGATGGCGGTGATGATGTCGCCGGCTTTGAGACCGGCTTTTTCCGCGGGACCGCCCGGAGTGATCTCCTGCACCAGCACGCCGTTTTTGAAGCCATAAACGCGATTCACAGCGCCCGAAAGGCCTTGACGGAATTGGATGCCGATCGAACCGCGCGTCACCTTGTGGGTGGGGCCGATGAGGTCGTTGTAGACATTGGCCACGGTGCTTGAGGGCATGGCGAAACCAAGGCCCTGATAGCCGCCGGATTGTGTGAAGATGGCGGTATTGACGCCAATCACATCGCCGTTCATGTTGAGCAACGGTCCGCCGGAATTGCCCGGATTGATGGCCGCGTCAGTCTGGATAAAGTGCTGGAACTGGCCGTTGGCGCCGGGCTCAATGGTCCGGTTTTTGGCGGAGATGATGCCCGCTGTGACGGTTTGCGCCAGAGCGAAGGGGCTGCCGATAGCGACCACCCAGTCGCCCACCTGCGCCGTATCGGAATTGCCCAGCTGGACGGTTGGCAGAGGTGTGCTGGTCTCGATTTTGATTACTGCCAGATCGGTCGACTTGTCGAAACCAATGACGCGCGCCGGACGGCCTTCATCCTGGTTGTCGGGGTCGGTCGACAGCTTGACGAAAATTTTGTCAGCCTTTTCGATGACGTGATTGTTGGTGATGATGTAGCCTCTGGAATCGACGATGAAGCCGGAGCCAAGCGACTCACGGACCTGGCCGTCGTCCCCGCCTTCCTGATTGGGCACCTGCCCACCAAAGAAACGGTTGAAAAAGTCCTGGAAGTTGTTCGGGCCCTGACCCTGACCTTGCGGTATTTGCTGGTCCTGATCCTGGTCCTGATCGTCATCTCCTCCGGGCTGCTGAGGATTAGGCATCACGCGACCGTGGAAGGTGCGGGGGCCTTTGCCAGCGATTTTCGGCAGGGTTCGAGTGTTGATGTTCACCACGGCCGGTCCCACCTTCTTGGCTATTCTGACAAATTCATTTTCGGGGACGCTGGAATTGACAACTTTGAGTGGAGTGGCATCGGCGCTCGAGTTCTGCTTTTCTTCTCCGCGGACCCCGTGAGCGGCAAAAGAGCCGGCCACGATGGCGGCCGAGAGCGTGGCAAGCAGGACAAACGCCGAAGCGAGACGGCGCTCGCGCAGCCGTTCAATAAGTGATTTCATGGGTTCGTTGACCTCGTCGAGTAACCAGCCGTGCGGCTGGGTTGTTTTGATTGCTCAATGAAACAAACTTCAGTATAACCAGTGGCGGGCAAACCCGTCTGGCTAGCGGTTTTGCCCGCTTAGCCCCAGCATTACCGTTTGCGGGGTCACCGCTATGAGCCGATGCCATGGGCGCGGCGAGAAGAACCGTTCCATCCCTATAGACGCGGCTTGGGCAAAAGAGTCGCAAGGGGCTCTTGATATTGGGTTGTGCGCTACGGGATAGGGAGCGTCGATTGCGGCTCGACGGCGAGGGCGGGGACGCTTGTGTCTACAGGGGGCGCTTGGAGCGTTAGCGCGCCAGCATCAGCCGCGTGCAGCACTTGGCCGGGTGCAATCCCTAGGACCAGCGTGGTCGCAACTGCAAACAGCAATGCCGCGCCGACTGCGATGCCCACCCGGGGCGCGGGAGTCTTTGCACTGCCGTCCTCTGGGCGCTGCGCCGAAACCAGTGCCAGGCGGAGATAATAGGCCGCGGCGAGGCCGGAATTCAGCAAGCCGATGATGACCAGCCATATGGCTCCGCCGCCCATTGCTGCGGAGAATGAGATAAATTTACCAAAGAATCCGCCGGTAAAGGGAATACCGACCAGCGAAGCCAGAAAAAAGATCAGCAGGCCGCCCAGCAGAGGCGAGCGGTAAATCAGTCCGCGAAAATCCTCGATCAGCGGCAGCTTTTCGTCGTAGCCGCTGACCAGCGTAACGACCGCAAAGATTCCCACATTCATGGCCGCGTAAGCCGCGACGTAGAAGCTGGCGGCGGCGATGCCGTCATCTCCCATGCCAGCGAAGGCAGCCAGCAGATAGCCGGCGTGAGCGATGGAGGAGTAGGCCAGCATGCGCTTCACATTCCTTTGGCGCAGCGCAGCCAGGTTGCCCACCGTCATGGAAAGCACGGCCACCACCCACAGCAGGGGCGACCAGATCGGGCGCAGCGTGGGCAGCATCTCGTAGATCACGCGCAAGAGCAGCGCGAAGGCAGCGGCTTTGGGCGCGGTCGACATCAGAGCCACGACCGGCGAAGGCGCGCCTTCATATACGTCCGGCGTCCACACGTGGAAGGGCGCGGCGGAGACCTTGAAAAGTATGCCTACCAGCATCAACCCCAGGCCCGCCACGATGAACTCGTGATTCTGGGCGGTAGACACGCGCTGGGCGATTTCGTAAATCTGCGTGGTGCCAGTTGCGCCGAAGATCAAAGCCACTCCGTAAAGAAGAAAGGCGGTGGCAAACGAGCCGAGCAGAAAGTACTTGATGGCTGCTTCGGGACCGCGAGGCGTGTGCTTGCGATAACCGGTCAGAATGTAGGTCGCGATGGAAGAGATTTCGAGAGCGATGAAAACCACCAGCAGCTCGACCGCGCCGGTCATCAGGCACATGCCAACCGCGCCAAAGACAATCAGCGCGTAAAACTCGCCTTGATGATGGCTGTTCTCGGGCAGGGAATCGAGCGCGAGCAAGAGCGCAACCAGCACAAGACCGCAGATGAGCACGTGAAAGAAGACTGTGAAGGCGCTGGTCTCGACGGTGCCAGAAAAGCCGGTCCCTTCCGGCAGCGAAATCTGCCACAGGCTGGCCCAAATCGCTGCGGTGGTTCCGATGGCTGCGACCCAGCCTAACGGACGACGCGCCCATTTCGGCGGCAACGCGGCATCGAGCAGCATGACCAGCACGCCGGTCAGCGTGAGGACGACTTCAGGAAGGATACGGAAGATGTCGGGAACAGGATTCACCGCTGGGCCTCCCCATGGAACGAAATCGGCAATAGCGTCTGCGGAGGATGCACGCCTGTTTGAATGGCCGAGAGCCACAGCATCGGCGCCAGGCCCATCGTCAGCATCAACATAGCCAGCGGCCCCAGGATAGATAGTTGTCCAAAGCGTAAATCGCTAGGTGGGGTCGATGCGGTGAGTGCGCTCTCCGGCCCAAAGAAGAGCGACTGCACCAGCCACAGCATGTAAGCCGCGCCCAGAATCACGCCAAGCGTAGCGGCAATCGCCCAGCCTTTGCTGACGCCGGTAAAGGTGCCCAGCAAAATCATGAACTCGCCGACAAAACCGCCGAGCATGGGCAGCCCGATCATCGCCAAGGATGCGAAAACGAAAAATGTCGCTGTGCGCGGAAGCTTTGCGGCCAGCCCGCCATAAGAGTTGATCTGGCTGGTGGCGTAGCGTTCATAGAGCAGGCCGAGCAGCAGGAAGAGCGCGCCGTCAACCACGCCGTGATTGAGAATCTGATAGACCGCGCCCTCCCAGCCGGTAAGCGTGAGGCCATAAATGCCGAGAGTAATCATGCTCAAGTGGCTCAGCGCCGCAAAGGCCATCAGCCGCCAGAAGTCGCGCTGCACCAGAGCCAGGCACGCGCCATAAAGAATGCCGACAACTGCGAGCCCGACCATCAGCGGAGCCACAGCCCACGCTTGCGCGGGAAACAATCCAATGTGGAAGCGGAGCATCGAGTAGAGCCCGAGTTTGCCGGCCACAACCATGGCGAGAGCAACCGGCGCTTCGCTGAAGGTATCGGCGAGCCAGCCGTGCAGCGGGAAGACCGGAACCTTGACGGCAAACGCGAAGAGGAATGCAAGAGCTACCCAAACCAACGGTCCCGCGGGAACCAAGCCGACGGCGATGGCCCGCTGAAGCATGACGAAATCGAACGTATGGAGCTGCGAGTAAAGCCAGAGAATCGCAACGAGTAGCGGCGCGGAGGGAATGAATGTGAAGAGGAAAAACTTGAGCGCGGCCTTGGGTCCGTCCTTGCGGCCATACATGGCAATCAGGATGGCCATCGGCACCAGCGACAACTCCCAGAAGGCGTAATACAACATCAAATCGAGTGAGAGGAAGACGCCAAACATGGCCGTTTGCTGGACGAGAAAGAGCGCGAAGAAAATCTTGCGCCGCGACTGGATAGCGTTCCAACTGGCCACCACGCCGATGGGGGCAAGCAGGCCGGTCAGCACCACCAGCCACAGGCTCAACCCGTCCACGCCGACGTGATAAAAGATGGCGGGCTTTTCAATCCAGAGTAGATTAATTTCAAACTGAAAGCGCGGCGCATCGGCAGAGGGCAGGAAGTGTGCGGGCAGATGCAACGTCAGGCCGAAGGTGGCGAGCGTGGTCAGCAGCGCGATCCAGTTGGGCAGCTTCCAGCGGTCAGGCGCAAGCATCACCAGCAGCGCCCCGGCCAGCGGAACCAGCAGGATCAACGTGAGAATCGAGTTGTTAATTTCGGTCATTCCTTGATACCTGTATTACAGCTCAGCTTGACAATTTCCTCAGTGAGGATAATCAACGCAAATACGCATACCACAGCAGCAAAAATAGACGAAATGTGACTTCCGTGATGCCATTGCTCGATAGATAAGGCTCCAAAACCGAGTAATTGCAGTATGAATGCGACAGTTTTGAAATGCTTCCGGTTCTGACAGAAAATTGTGAATAGTCCTAATGGAAGCGCTATACAAAGTAGTATCGCGAAGTGTATGAAGAATGCCGATGAATCATGATGTTTCCAGAAATCAAACACTATGAATACTGTTAGTAAAAATACAAACATCACTGTGAAACTGATTGTGCTTTTATTATTCATAACGGTCTCTCCTATCTGATGAAATGATGTCACCTGTCTTAATAAATCCCGCAGGGTTAAAATCCATTACCATTCGCTCAATGCCCCCATCGAATTATGTACATATGGTGGATAAATGGAAACATGAGAGATTGAAAAAGAGGAAAGAGCAGCACCGCCGCAGCGCCCGCGGCCAGCCATGCCGCGTAGGAGCGCAGATTGCCCGATTGCCAGCGTTGCAAGATTGCGCCGGCGAAGGTGACAAAGGCGCCGAGCAGCCAGGCCGTGCCGCCCAGGATGCCGAAGTCCACGACCCACCCAAGAAAGAATTTGGAAATGCCTCGCAGCGGCTTGACTACCATCACGCCGTAGAACTCGTCAACGAAATATTTATTGACGAGCAGCTTGTAACCGCCGGGCATGGCCGCGGCCAGACGGGCCGGGAGCGCGGGATTTTTCTGGTAGAAAAGATATGCGAGCAGCCAGCCGAGAAGCGCCACGGCAACAGCGACAATGCTCAGAATCAGTTCCAGATGCTGCCCGGCAGAGACGCCTTCTTGCGTACCCAGGACGGGCGCAAGAAACTCAGGGAATCCGAAGTATTTGATCCAGCCGCCGCAGATGGAAAGCAGCGCCAGAATCACCAGAGGCCCACGCATCGACCACGGGCTCTCATGCGGATGAATCTCAGGGCTGCGCGACTCCCCCATGAAGGTCAGATACCACAGACGGCACATATAGAACGCAGTCAGCAGCGCGGTGATAAGCCCGACAGAATAAAGAATCTTCCCGTTGGTTCCCTGTGAAAACGCCGCATAAAGAATCGCGTCTTTAGAAAAGAATCCGGCGAAAGGTGGAATTCCCGCGATGGCCAAAACGCCAACCGTAGTGACAGCAAAAGTAACTGGCAGCTTCTTTCTGAGGCCGCCCATCTTACGCAAATCCTGCTCGCCGCCGATGGCGTGAATCACCGAGCCCGCCGCCAGAAAGAGCAGCGCTTTGAAGAAGGCATGAGTGACCAGGTGAAAGATTGCCGCGGAATATGCCGCCACTCCGCAGCCGAGAAACATATAGCCGAGTTGCGAGATCGTGGAGTAGGCCAGCACGCGCTTGATGTCGTTCTGCACCAGGGCAATGGTCGCCGCAAAAATGGCCGTGGCAGCGCCGACGATGGCCACCACGCTGAGCGCGAAGGGCGAGTGGTCAAAGAGAACGTGAGTCCGTGCAACCATGTAAACGCCCGCCGTGACCATGGTGGCCGCGTGAATCAACGCAGAGACCGGCGTGGGGCCTTCCATCGCGTCCGGCAGCCAGATGTAGAGCGGAAGCTGCGCGCTCTTGCCCGCCGCACCTAATAACAAACAAAGCCCAATCACGGTAACCACGCCGCCACTCCAGCCTGGGTCCTGACCTAGCTTCGTAGCGATCTCCGTAAAGGTGAGCGTGCCGAAGTTAGCGACGAGCAGAAACATCGCAATCAGGAAGCCAACGTCGCCGATGCGGTTAACGATGAATGCTTTCTTGCCCGCGTCCGCTGCAGATTTTTTCTGGAACCAGAATCCAATGAGCAGATATGAAGCTAGGCCTACGCCCTCCCAGCCCACAAACATGACCAGCGCATTGCCGGCCAGCACCAGAACGGTCATGAAGAAGAGAAATAGGTTCAGGTACGAGAAGTAGCGCGCGTAGCCCTCGTCGTTTTTCATGTAGCCGACGGAGTAGACGTGAATCAGAAAGCCTACGCCGGTAACTACGAGCAGCATGACGAGCGAAAGCTGATCGAGGACGAAGCTAAAGTCAACGTGCAGGGCCGCAATGTTGATCCAGGGAAGCGGGCAGGTTTCGACAAAAGGCAAGTGCGCAATGGCAATCGGGTTTGCATTTAATCCAAGCGAAATCTGAAGGACCATGCAGAACGCGGCCAGCGGAGCAAGCAACGCAACCGCAGTCACAAGCCACTTAGGCAGCCGCCGTCCCAAGATTCCGTTGATCAGGAATCCGGCGAAAGGCATCAGCGGAATCAGCCAAAGATGAAGGTATCCGTTCATAGTTTCATCAGGTCGATGCGGTCGACGGCCAGGGTTGCGCGGGCGCGAAAGACGGCAATAATAATGGCGAGTCCAACGGCAGCCTCCGCCGCGGCCACCATCATCACGAAGAAGACGAAGATCTGTCCCTTCACCGCATGCCACTGCTGAGCGAAGGTCACAAAAGAAAGATTCACGCCGTTAAGCATCAACTCAATCGACATGAAAACGGTAATCAGATTGCGCTTGATGTGGAATCCGACGACGCCCAGCGAAAATAGTATCGCGCTCAGCAGCAGATACCAGGACAACGGAACTTCTTGTGGAAGTTGTGCGAGGAGGGAATTCATTGTTCGTCCGTCCTTTCCTCGTCGCCATCGCCTTGCCGGGCCAGTGCTACAGCGCCGAGAATCGCGATGAGAATCAGCACCGATGTCACCTCGAACGGCAGCAGTAGCTTGGTGAAGAGTACCGTGCCCAGGAGTTCTAGGTTCGTCTGTCCTTTGACATTCGTAAGACTCTCACTGAGATTTGCCACGCCCAATTTTTGCGCATGCAGAATCATGGTGGCAATAACAGCCAGGATGGCGACGACCGCGGGAAAGCCCACCGTCAGAGCGGCGCGACTGCCGAGCGTTCGCTCCTCGCGCCCAGCGTTGAGCAGCATGACGACAAAAGTGAAGAGCACCATGATCGCGCCGGCATAGACAATCACCTGTGCCACGGCCAGAAACTCGGCACCCAATAACAGGTAGAGCACGGCCAGCGAAGTCATCACCACAATCAGCGAAAGGGCGCTGTTGATGGGATGGCTCTGGAGCAGCAGGTTGATCGCCCCAGCCAGGCAGAATCCGGCAAACACGAAAAACAAAATCAGGTGCATCGTCGGTATCCTAGTAGAATCATCAAGTTACAGAAATTTCCACCCGAATCTCTTCGGGATCTCGCACCGGCGAACCCTTTCATCTCGTAGCCGGTTGCCAAGGTTGAGCGCGACCTCCACGACCGGGTCCGGGCAGAACTGTGAAGCTCAAGGAGCGGGAGACCGGGGAGATCGCTACCAAAAGTGCCAAGAATATCACGATAACAGAGGCGTGTGACCCATGGGTTGCAGAGGGGAGCTTTTTACCGGGGGATATTTGCTCGGCAGATCAGGCGCCTGCCGTCCCATCTTCCGGGACATGGAAGCAAGTAATTCCCAATCCCGCTAATTTCGCTTATGCTGTTAACAATCCTTTCTTGCCTTGGCAAGCCACACACACGAGCCACTCACACACATGAATCCAGTCGCTTTAGCGGTTGACGATCTTCGGGAGCAGTATACGCGGGAGATGGCGCTGGTCCGCCAGACGTGTGAACGCACCGGTGATGGCACGGCCGCCATACGCCGCCGCTCTGCCGTGGTGGACCGCATCCTGATCGAAATGTGGAGGCGCGTCTTCGCGGGCCAGCCCCATCAGAACGTGGCTTTGCTCGCCATGGGCGGCTACGGGCGCAAGGATCTCTTTCCCTACTCCGACATCGACGTGCTGTTCGCCTTTGCCGACGAGAAGACCGAGGTGAACTCCAAGGATTCGGTTCGCGCCATCATTCAGGGCATGTGGGATATTGGGCTGCGCGCCAGCCCCTGTTCGCGCACGGTCAAGGAGGCTGGCCGCTTCGATCCCGACAACCTTGAATTCACACTGGCGACGCTCGACCGCCGATTCCTGGCTGGCCATTTCCCGCTCTACCAGCAGCTTCATCAGACCGTTCTGCCCGGTCTGATCCTGAGCGAGTGGAACACCATCACACAAAAGCTAGGCGAGATTGCGCGTGCGCGCCACGCCAAATTTGGCAACACCATCTTTCACCTCGAGCCCAATCTGAAGGACTGTCCTGGCGGCCTGCGTGACTTCAGCCTCGCCGTCTGGTTTGCCCTGCTCTTCCACCTCAAAGAGACCAAGGAGTGGCCTCGCCATCGCGGAGGCGTCTTTCAAAGCGCGCGTGGCGACGCCGAGGCCGCTTTTGACTTCCTTGCCGCCGCGCGCTGTTTTCTGCACTTCCGCCACGGCCGTGACGATAATACCCTCGACTGGCAATCGCAGGATGAAGCCGCCGCCAACAGCATCGGCCTCGAAACTCGCGGTACCGCAGATCCCGCTTATTGGATGCGCACATACTATCGCCACGCCCGCGTCATCTATCGCCGCGCCGCGCTGCTGATGGAGCACCTGCCCGCACCGGTCAGCTTTTATCGCCAGTTTCGCCGCCGCCGCACTCCCATTGCAGGAACCGACTTTCTGCTCGACCAGGGCCGCATCGACATTGTGCCGGGCGCACAGTTCAATGACACCAGCGCCATTCTGCGCATCTTTTCGCTGATGGCCACTCACGGCTACGCGCTTTCGCAAGCCGCTGAAGACCGCATCACCGACGCGCTGCCCGCCCTCGCCATTCACATTCCCGAAGGCCCCTATCTGTGGAATGCTCTGCGCGAAGTTCTGCTTGGACCCCATGCAGCTCACGCCTTGAGAACCATGCACGCCCTCGGCATTCTCGAAATGCTTATCCCGGAGTTCCACGGCATTGACGCCCTGGTGATTCGAGACAGCTATCACCGGTACACTGTCGACGAGCACACCTTCCTCACCATCGACAATGTGCACGGCCTGCGCCAGCCCGCCAACGAGCACGAACAGCGACTAGCCCAACTGCTTCCGGAGATCGATCGACTCGATCTTTTTTTGCTCACGCTGCTGCTGCATGACACCGGCAAGGCCCGCCGCAATGTGGAGCACGTCGCGCCGAGCATTGAACTGGCTGATGCTCTGCTCGCCCGTCTCGAATTCGATGGCGAAGAGCGCGAGGCCGTACTCAACCTCATACGCCTGCACATCGAGATGTCCAACTCTCTGCGACGCGACATCTTCGACCATGAAAACGTCCGCGGCTTTGCCGAAAAGATCGGCAGCCCGCAAATGCTCAAGATGCTTACCCTCTTAACTTTTGCGGATATCAAGGCCGTCAATCCCGATGCGCTCACGCCGTGGAAGGCCGAGAGCCTCTGGCAACTCTACATGGCTACCGCCAACTTTATGGATCGCTCCGTCGATGAGGTCCGCTACCACGCCAACATCGACCCCACGTTGCTCAACCGCCTCCGCTCGATGGTTCCTGCTGCGCAGCACGACGAGCTACGGCACTTTCTCGAAGGCTTGCCGCAGCGCTATCTGCAAACGCGCCTGCCGGAACAGATCCGCAATCATTTTCAGATGGCCGCCAAGCTTGACGACGATGCCGTACAGCTCGACCTCCGCCCTCATCGCCAGCTCTATGACCTGACCGTTATCACTCGCGACCGCACGCGCCTCTTTGCCGATGTCGCCGGCGCGCTGGCTGCCTGGGGCATGAACATCGTCAAGGCCGGCGCATTCTCCAACGATGCGGGCGTCATCGTCGATAGTTTTCACTTCACCGACATCTTCCGCACCCTCGAACTCAACCCCACGGAGAAAGACCGCTTCCTCGCTTATCTCCACGATGTTGTTGCGCTCAAGGTTCCCGTCGAGCAACTGCTCGAAGCCCGGCGCCACATGAATAACCCAACCAACCTCAAGGTCGAAGTGCCCACTCGCCTGCAGTTCGATTCAGAATCCTCGACTCACTCAACGATTCTGCAAGTCGTAGCTCAGGACCTTCCCGGCCTGCTTCGTCAGATCGCACTGACGCTGAGTATTCATCATTGCAATATTGAAGTAGCTTTGATCGATACGGAAGGCGAAACGGCAATCGATGTTTTCTATCTAACCAGCCAGTCGGCCAAACTAACTCCGGAAGCTCAGGAATCGTTGGCCACGGACCTTACGGCCGCGCTCGATTCTCTGCGCGTTCCCGCCAACGCATAAGCCAGCGCAGCCAATCCAAGATAGATCGTGCTTTGACCATGGCTGCAAGTAATGGGGAGCCGATGAGCGCAGCTTGTTGAGCCACTCAACGAAATAGCTTCTGCGAGGATTTGATGTTATAACTTATGTTATAATTAAAATCAAACACGAGGTCCTTTATGGCCACGACCGCCAAAATCATCGCCATCGGCAACTCGGCAGGCATCATTCTGCCCAAGGAGACGCTGGCGCGCCTCAATGTTCAAAAGGGCGATACGCTTTACATTACAGAGGGTTCCCAAGGCATACGCCTGCTTCCTTTCGACACGGAATTCGCGGCACAGATGGAGGCTGCGCGCGAGGTGATGCGCGAAAATCGGGACGTGTTGCAGAGGCTCGCTGAGTGAAAGAGCCAATCTGGATCAGGCTAGACGTCGTCCTGCGAATGCACGAAGAGGTGCTGATGCTCCACGGCGGTCCGGAAGGGGTGCGCGACCTGGGGCTGCTGGAGTCTGCCTTGGCGCGTGCTAAGAATCTCTTCGCATACTCTGAGCCAGATGTTTCAATGGCAAGGTTTGCGGCCGCTTACGCCAAGGGAATTATCGCCAATCATCCCTTTGTGGATGGCAACAAACGCACGGCATTCACCGTTTCTGTCACCTTTCTGAAGTTGAATGGTCTCGGAGTGACCGCAACTAAAGAGGATCGAGTTCTCACCTTCTGGGGCCTGGCGGCGGGAGAGATCTCCGAGGAACAGCTTGCGCTTTGGTTCGAGCGCAACACGACCCCCACTGACCCTTCATTCAAATAACAACCTTAGAAAATCCAACCGCAGTATCAAATCATGGCAGCGATTTCATCGGCCATTTCTTTGAGGATCTCTTCGGCTGCCTCCGCCGGGTCGGGCGCCTGTGTGATGGGGCGGCCTACGACCAGGAAGCTCGCGCCCTGACGCAACGCTTCGGCCGGAGTAGAGATGCGCTTCTGGTCGCCGATCGCAGCGCCAGCCGGACGAATTCCCGGAGTCACCAGTACACCCTCGGGGCCGGTGAGCGCGCGCAACTTTGCGACCTCCTGGGGCGAGCAGACAAAGCCGTGAATCCCAGCGTCCAAGCCCATCTTCGCCAGCAATTCAACCTGGTCAGCAGGCGAGCGGTCAAAGCCAACGGCCTTCACCTGGGCCTGGTCCATGCTGGTGAGCATTGTCACGGCCAATAGCTCCGGCGGATCGGCGACCCCTTCCAGCGCGGCCTTTGCGGCGGCCAGCATAGCCGGTCCTCCAGCGGCGTGGACGTTGATCATGCGCACACCTAGCGCTGCTGCCGAGCGCACCGCCCCCGCCACGGTGTTGGGAATGTCGTGAAACTTGAGGTCGAGGAATACCGAGTGGCCACGCGCCACCAGGGGCTCGATCACCGCCGGACCGCCTGCGACAAACAGCTCCAGCCCCACCTTAAACCAATGGCAACTCTTCTCTAACTGGCAGACCATTTCAGCCGCCGATGCCGCGTCGGGCGCGTCGAGGGCCACGATCAGACGTCTGCGAGCCTCTTCGACGTAATCCACGACAGGGGGGTGGAAAGAACCAAAGCTGGGGTTCATTCTCTCAGGGATCGGCATGTCTCCATTCTAGAGGAATGCCGGCTTGGACGCATGGAGAAATGCCCCTCAACGAGGCTCACCGCATGAACGCGATAGAAACCGGAGCGTATTCTGTGAGCAGGGGGATGGTTTGAAAAGCGTTTCTAGCTGGATGGGGGCTTGGGGATGCATTTTGGCGCTGCTTGCAGCTTCCATTCTGTGCCGGGCCTCTGAGGTGCATACCAATCCGCTGAACCGCGACCCGCTGGTGCGCGAGGCTTACGAGCACTTTTACAATCTGGATTATCCGGGCGCAGTCGAGCGCTTCGAGCGCTTTCATGAGCTGCATCCCGGCGATCCGCAGGCCACCGCGTTCTTGCTCAATGCCGTACTTTTTCAGGAACTCTACCGGCTCGATCTGCTTGACACCACCTTTTACGCCAATGACGGCTTCCTGACCGGCCGCCACGCCACTGTGGAAGATCCAAAAACTCGTGACCGCATTCTGGCGCTGGCCGACGAGGCCATTCATGAGGCCGATTGGCGCCTCGACCGCAACGCCAACGACATTGACGCCCTCTATGCCCGCGGCTGGGCACGCAGCCTCAAGTGCACTTATATCGCCATGGTCGAGCGGGGGTATGGAGCGGGCTTCCGGCTTGCCTCTAAGGCCAAGGACGACCACGTGCGCGTGCTCCAACTCGACCCCGACTATGTGGACGCCAAGCTGGTGGTGGGGGTTTATGAATACGTGGTGGGAGCGCTGCCCATCCCCTTCAAGCTGCTGATCGGCTTTGTTGGCATCACCGGCTCCAAGTCGCGCGGCCTCGAGATGCTGAACGACTCCGGCCGGCGCGGCGTGATTACCAGCGTCGAATCGCGCACCGTGATTGCTTTGTTTCTGCGCCGCGAGGCTCGGTACAAGGAGGCCATCCAAGTAGTGCGCGGCCTGAAGAATCTCTATCCCCGCGACTTTCTTTTCTGCCTGGAAGAAGCCAACCTGCGCAAGGATGCGGGCGAAGGCATGGGCGCTGTGACGGCCTACAGGGAGATTATCTCGAGCTCTACCAAGCCCGGCTACTTTGCCCAGGCGCGGCTTGAGCTTGCCTACTTTGGCCTGGGCGATGCTCTGCGCGGCCAGCGCCACTTTGGCGAAGCAGCGCAGGCCTACGAGCAAGCCGCCTGGACCAAAGACGTTGGCCCCGAACTCAAGATTCGTTCCCTGCTGGCCGCGGGCGAGTGCCGCGACGTGAACGGCGAGCGCCAGCTTGCGCTCAAGGATTACCAGATGGCCATCGATGCCGGCCCCAACACGTCGCGAGCGGACACCGCGCGCAAGCGCATGCGCACGCCGTTCAAAGAGAGCTGATGCAGCAGTCTCGCCAACTGCTACAATCACTCCGACTGATTTTTGCTGCATGAGTTCAGGTGAAAGGAATTTCCGCCTTATGCCTCAGCTTCGGTATTGCGCTTTTTCCTCAATCAGTTTGCTGCCATCACGCCGCTTGAATCAGGCCTTTGGCCGGATGCAGCGTCGGGTGCCTTTTCTACTTGCCTTGGTGATCTTCGCTGGTGCTTCGCTGCCCGCACAAACGCCACTGCGCATCACCCAGGGTGTGGACGAGACTCAGTTGCGCGTGCTGCCCAATCATCATCCCAGTTGGGCAAACCCCGGCAACAGCGTGGGTGTTTTGCCGGGCGATCAGGTATTGAACCCGATGACATTGGTACTCGCGCGTTCTCCAGAGCAAGAGTTGGCCTTTGAGACCTTTCTCGCTGATCAGCAAAACCCCGCCTCGCCGGAGTACCATCACTGGCTCACACCCGCCGAAGTGGGCGACCGCTTTGGACTCGCCGAGCAGGATATTGAAACGCTCTCGGGCTGGTTGCAATCGCAAGGCCTGCGCGTCAACTGGGTCTCGCCGAGCCGGATTTTTATCGGATTGAGCGGCACGGCGGCGAATCTGGGCCGAGCCTTTCAGACCGAGTTCCATACCTACAAAGTAAATGGCGTCGAGCGCATTTCGGTCTCTTCCGATCCACAGGTTCCAGCGGCGTTGCTGCCGGCGATCAAGGCCGTAAACGGCCTCTACACAGTCGAGAACCGGCCAGGGGTTCATGCCGGCAGCGGATCTTCGGATTCTCCAGCAGAGAATAGCAACAGCGGAAACCACTACATTACTCCAGCGGATTTTGCTGTCCTCTATGATCTGCCGACTTCTTTGACCGGCGCCGGCCAGACGATCGGAATTGTGGGCCGCGCACATACGGATTTTGCCGACTTCAGTAACTTTAGAAGCCTGACCGGGGCCACTTTTGCCAACCCAACCGAGGTAGTTCCTACTGCGTTTGGTGGCAAGGATCCGGGAGCGGCAGCGACCACTTGCACATCGAACTGCAATCCCCCCGACGATCAGCTTGAAGCAACCCTGGATGTGATCAGAGCCGGCGGCACCGCCCCCGGCGCGAATCTCTTGCTGGTCATCGATACTTCGGCTAGCGGCGACATTGAAACCGATGCGCAGTATCTGGTGCAAACCAGTCCCCTTCCCGCGCAAATCATGAACATCAGCTTTGGAAAATGCGAGTCGGCGACTGGACCCTCACGAGTTGCTTTCTGGGACACGCTCTTTTCGCAAGCCGCCATGGAAGGCATCTCGACCTTCGTTTGCTCCGGCGATTCGGGGGCGTCGGGATGTGATACCTATTTTGCAACTCCGCCAGCCAGTCCCGCGCCCAATAGCCCGAATTACATTTGCTCCTCGAGCTATGCCACTTGCGTGGGCGGAACCGAGTTCAACGACGCGAGCAACCCCTCCGCATATTGGAGTTCCTCGAACGGCACGAATCTGCTTTCAGCTCTCGGTTATATTCCCGAGGGCGCATGGAACGAGCCGCTGACATCGAGCTCTTCGCCGCAAGCTGCCGCCTCGGGCGGTGGCGTGAGCGTGGATATCGCAACCCCATCCTGGCAGACCGGGACCGGCGTGCCCGGAGCGCGGTCGGGACGCTATACGCCGGATGTAGCCTTCTCCTCCTCGGGTCACGATGGCTATTTTGCATGCTTCGCTGCCGCCGGAAACAGTTGCGTCGCCGGCTCCAACGGAAGTTACTCCTTTGAGTACTTCTTCGGCACCTCGGCGGCTGCTCCGTCGATGGCGGGCATCGCAGCGTTGCTTAACCAGAAACAGGGGACAGCGCAGGGCAACCTCAATCCGCAACTCTATTCACTGGCGGAGAGAGTACCGGCGGCCTTCCACGATGTGACGGCCGCCAGCAGCGGAGTAGCTGCTTGCGACATCAATACGCCCAGCATGTGCAACAACAGTATTCCTTCGTCATCGGGTCTGACGGGCGGCCAAGCTGGGTATCTGGTGGCCAATGGATACGATGAAGTGACCGGGCTTGGGTCGCTGGACGTGCAAGCCTTCATTGACAACTATCTGCCTTTTGGCGACATCACGCCCACAGTCACGGTAAGCGGCACGGGCGTTACTGTCACACCCGGCGCTACGAGCGGGAATACGTCGACAATCACGATCACTCCGGCCAACGGCTTCACCGGTAGCGTATTGTTGACCGCTGCCGTCACCTCAAGCCCGGCCGGGGCACAGTATCTGCCTACGTTGAGCTTCGGGTCAACCAGCCCTGTGAGCATTTCTGGAAGTGCCGCAGGTACAGCCACTCTCACCATCACCACGACGGCAGCATCCAGCAGCGCCTCGCTCGCTCCCATGCGCCGCGGAACACCCTGGTATGGCGCGGGTTCGGCGCTGGCATGCCTACTGCTCTTCGGCATCCCGGCACGTCGCCGTAGTTGGCTGAAGATCATCGGAATGATGTGCCTTCTCCTGATTCTCACTGGAAGTGTGCTTGCATGTGGCGGCGGGGGCAGCAACAATGGCGGCGGAGGCAATAATATCCCCGGAACGACAGCCGGAGTCTACACCGTGACTGTTACCTGCACATCAGGTGCGACTGTGGCAACGGGGACGCTCACCCTTCATGTGCAATAGCTGTGGTTGAAGGGAACCGCCGAGGCTCCGTCGCCGTATATTCTCCCAGTATCGAGGGGGAATCGACAATGGCCATCTTTTGTCAACGCTGTGGAACCGGATTGCCACCGGGTGCGCGTTTCTGTTCAAGCTGCGGGGCGGTCACTCCGGTCGCGCCGTACATGACTGGCAGACCGCTGGTGCGGCCGATGTTGGGACGCCAGATTGCCGGAGTCTGCATTGGCCTGTCACAAGCTTATGGCTGGGAGGTCGGTCTGGTCCGCATTTTGACGGTTCTCGGCTTTATCTTCTCTGGCGGACTGGTGGCCGTGGCCTACCTGGCCTGCTGGATTGGCATTCCCGAAGAGCCGCTTCGGCTGCCATAAGTTATTCTTGGTTGGTATGAATGCGACTTACTCATCCGACGGAGTGACGCTGGCGTATCGCGACTCAGGCTCTGGGTTGCCTGTCATCTTTCTTCATCCCACGCCGCTTGATGCAGAGTACTGGCGGCCGCTCATCGAAGAGCTGGGCGGAGTGCGCTCCATCGTTCCCGATTTGCGCGGCCACGGCAACTCCGAGTTGGGAAATCTGCCCGTGGGCGGCTTTGCGTTGGTTCCCGACGCTCCCGTACTGACTGTGACGCAACTGGCGGCTGACGTTGTTGCCCTGCTCGATCATCTTCATCTGCCGGGGGCGGTATTTGCCGGCTGCTCCATCGGCGGCTACGTGCTGCTGGAGCTTTGGCGTCAGGCTCCCGAGCGTATGCGCGGGCTGGCGTTCATCTGCTCCAAGCCGCAGCCGGATGCAGCGGCAAACCAGCCTCGGCGCGCCTCCACCATCGTCCAGGCGCGAGCTGGCGACAGCGCCGCGATCTTTGACGGCATGGCCCAGACCCTGATCGGAGCAACTGCTCGCTATCGCCATCCGGAGATTGTGAATCAATTGCGCGCCCGCATGACGCTAACCCCGGAGGCCGTGGTGGCGGTGCAGGCAGGTCTGGCCACGCGGCCTGACTCCGTGCCTACGGTAGCCACAATCGAGGTCCCTGTCCTGGCCATCGCCGGTGGCGAGGATTCGGCTGTCACTCCTGTTGAGATGAAGGCCTTCGGCGCCGCGCCCGGAGGATGCGAGTTCCATCTGCTGCCGGATGCCGGGCACTTTTCCGCTTATGAGAAGCCGCGCAAGGTGGCCGCGCTATTGGCCGAGTGGCTGCGCCAGCTTGAAGTCTGAGCGTCTGTCAGACTTGTTTCGCAAACCCCTCACGGTTCGAATGCCCTCCCGCCATGCTGTAGGCTCTAAGAAGCGTTTTCGATAGGAAGCCTCTCTTGACTCGATCTCCAATTTCACCGTCGCGCCCTTTTCATCATCCGCAGACTGGCAGTGCCCTGTCTTGCGGCAACGTTTCGCTCGAAGCGCTCGTGAAGCACCACGGCACGCCGCTCTACGTCTACTCCGCCGATCAGATGGTCGAGCGACTGAGACTCTTTCAGAGCGCCTTTGCGGGGCGCGAACTTCTGGTCTGCTACGCGGTGAAGGCTAACTCTGCGCTGGCGATTTTGAAGCTGCTGGCCGATCAAGGCGCGGGCTTCGACGTTGTCTCCGGCGGCGAACTGGCAAGAGTTCTGACAGCGGCGCCCGAGGCTGTCGGACGCGTCGTCTTTTCCGGCGCGGGCAAGACGGCCGCGGAGATCGATCAGGCACTGACGCTGGGAATCCTTCAATTCAACGTCGAGAGCGAAGCCGAGTTGACGCTGCTGGCCCAGCGTGCCGCCAAACTGAAAAAGAAAGCTCGCTTTGCCCTGCGCGTCAATCCCGACGTCTTCGCCGAGACTCATCCCTATATCTCCACCGGGCTGCGGGAGCACAAGTTCGGCGTGAACATTCGGCAGGCGCACAGCATCTACAAAAACGCAGCCGGCAACAAATGGCTGGAAGCTCATAGCGTGAGCGTTCATATCGGCTCACAGATCCTCTCCGCTGAGCCCTTTGGTGAGGCCTTGAAGCGCGTTACCAAGCTGGTGCGGCAATTGCGGGGGGACGGAATTGAACTCGGCGCGATTGACGCGGGCGGCGGCCTGGGCATCAATTATCGCGCGGAAAAGTTCGACGCCGCTGCCAGGGTAGCCGAGTACGCCGCGGCCATTGAAAGCGCGCTCCCCAATTTCGATGGCGCAGTGATGATCGAGCCAGGACGCTTTATCGTCGCGCAGGCCGGCGCTCTCGTTACGCGCGTGCTGCAGGTGAAGCGCAACGGTAAAAAGATTTTCTTGATTACCGACGCCGCCATGAACGATCTCATCCGCCCCGCGCTCTACCAGGCTTATCACGAGATTGTGCCGGTCAGACCGCGCGCCGGCAAGCCACGCATCGTCGACGTGGTGGGGCCGATCTGCGAGTCGGGCGACTTCTTTGCCCACGACCGCAAGCTACCGCCCATCGAGCCCGGAGACCTGATTGCGATTCTCGACGCCGGAGCGTACGGCATGGCGCAAAGCTCGAATTACAACACTCGCATGCGTCCTGCCGAGGTGCTGGTGGAAGGCGCAAAGGCCCGCCTCATTCGCCGTCGCGAAACCATGGCCGATCTGTTGTGGCCAGAGTTAGTGTGTTCCGCGTCGAGAACGGTATGATTTTGGAGAGGTTGCTATGTTGGACACAGGTCTTTCCCTAAAACTGAATGGAGATCTCGCATGGCGAAAATAACATTGATTTTTGCGGTTTTATTGATCGCTCTCGGTTTGGTTGGCTTTTTTGGCACCGGACATACGCACTATACCGCGCTGATTCCTGCCTGGATCGGCCTGGTGCTGGGCATCTGCGGCGGGCTCGCCATCAGTCCCAATGAAGGCCGCCGCAAGCTCTTCATGCACATCAGCGTGACCATCGGGCTGTTCGGTTTTCTAGGGGCGATTGTTGAGCTAATGCGCAACCTTACTTCCAACAAGGCGCTGGACATGCCCGCATTGGAGGCGAAACTGGCGCTCGCATGGCTGCTGATCATTTATGTCGTCCTCTGCGTGCGCTCTTTCATTACTGCGCGACGTTCAGGGAAGGTTTAGCGCATGGGTACAATGCGTCACGGCGGGATGGACATGAGCAGGCGCGCCGAGCGCAGCCCGCATGGACGCAGTGCGCGAGCGGGTCAAGCCGATCTGCCCAAGCGCAAAACAAGTCTGAAAAAATTGTGGCCGCAGATCAAAGCACTCATCGCGCCGCGATTGGGGCTGCTCTTAGGCGGCATGGGACTGATGGTCATCAATCGCATCGCTGGGCTGGTGCTGCCTTACACCTCAAAGCCGCTGCTGGATACGGTGCTTTCCCCTACGCATTCCCGTCCTGATCTGCTGCCCATTTACATTGCGATTGTCTTCACCGCGATGATCGTTCAGGCTATTACTTCGTTCTCGCTCACACAACTACTCTCTAAGGCCGGCCAGCGGCTGATTGCCGAAATGCGTCGCCAGGTCCAGCGTCATGTAGGCCTGCTCTCTGTCTCCTATTACGACGAGAACCGCACTGGCACGCTGGTTGCGCGCATCATGTCCGACGTTGAAGGCGTGCGCAACCTGGTCGGCACCGGGCTGGTCGAGTTTGTCGGCGGCCTGCTTACCGCCGTGCTGGCCTTCCTCTACCTGTTGCATCGCAGCGTCACGGTTACACTGACCGTCTTTACGGTATTGGGCGCATTCGTCTTCGTTTTGCAATACGCCTTCAAGATTATCCGCCCGATCTTCCGTGAGCGGGCGAAGATCAACGCCGAAGTGACCGGCCGGCTTACGGAGTCTCTGGGTGGCGTGCGCGTCATCAAGGGCTATCACGCCGAAGAGCGCGAAGCCGGAGTCTTCTCGGTGGGTGTCGAGCGACTGCTGGCCAACGTGATGAAGTCGCTGACCATGACCAGTTCAATGTCTGCCGCATCAACCACCGTGCTTGGCCTGGTATCGGCCCTTGTGATGTGGCTTGGCGGCCATCGGGTGCTGGCCAGCACTTGGACCGTCGGCGACTACTTCAGCTACAACATGTTTCTGGCCTTCATGATCGCGCCTGTCTTTCAGATCGTGAACATCGGCACGCAGTTGACAGAGGCCTTTGCGGGCCTGGACCGCACCGGCGAGATCATGGCGGAACTCGAAGAAAATCAGCGCCCCGAGCGCACTGTCAAGATGCCACCCATTCAAGGCAATGTGCGCTTTGAGAATGTCGAGTTTGCGTATGATCTGGAGAGACCCGTGCTGCACGGCATCACATTCGAGGCAGCGCCGGGAACGGTGACCGCGCTGGTCGGCTCCTCGGGCTCAGGCAAATCTACCATCATCAGCTTGCTGTGCGCATTTCATACGCCGACCAAAGGGCGCGTCGTCGTGGACGATATCGACCTTGCACATGTTGACCTCAACACGTATCGCACGCAGTTGGGCGTGGTGTTGCAGGAGTCGTTTCTTTTCGACGGAACGATCAGGGAAAACATTCTGTTTTCGAGGCCCGATGCCACCGAAGAACAGTTTCTCTCCGCATGCCGCACGGCTCGCGTGGATGAGTTTGCCGAGCATTATCCGGAGGCCTACGACACGATTGTGGGAGAACGTGGCGTGAAGCTTTCGGGCGGGCAGCGTCAGCGGCTTTCCATCGCTCGAGCGCTATTGGCAGACCCGCGCATTCTGATTCTCGATGAAGCTACAAGCTCGCTCGATTCCGAGTCTGAAGCTATGATCCAAGCCGGGTTGAACCAGCTGATGCAGGGCCGCACAACCTTTGTCATTGCCCACCGGCTATCGACGATTCGCCGCGCCGATCAGATTCTGGTGGTCGAAGGCGGACTGATTGTCGAGCGCGGCAATCACGCGGAGCTCTTCGCGCTGCGCGGGCGCTATTACGACCTCTACACCCGCCAGCACGGCCTCGTCGCTAATCTATTCCTCGCACCCGGGGAGGGCGATGCAGTTGATGAAATCACCGAATCAGATGCCGGATGATTCATCAAACGAAGCTCAACGATTTGGCATCACGATAAATGGCCCGCCATCGCCGCCGGCAAATGCTGTCTGCCCTACGCCGCTCAGCCCAATCTCCCACTCAGGCGACGCAAGCTCCGGCATGGGCTTTGCCCGGAAAAGTCTCTTGCACTGATGCGCCGTCCATCTGGCGCCGGCCTTCGACTTCTTGCGCCGAGCGCTGTCGGTCGAGATTCCCGTCCCCGCATACATCTGTCGGTAGAGCTTCGATAGAAACATGAAAGCGAGTCTGGAAGTTAAACTCGGACAGCAAGCCGATCTCTTCCAGATATCTCCCCAGTTATAGAAATTGTCCCAGACTTTTTGTGTGCGCTCGCGAATCTCATCTGAACTCATCGTGGGATGCGGCGTAAACATCTTGGGCCGCACCGCTGAGGGAATCAGCCAGTAACGTGTGATCGGGACATCGCCAACCATGGTCGGATCTTGTGCCTGTTCTTTCTCCCAGCGCCCGAAATCCACAGTGCCTGGAAACGGTGTCATCATCACAAACTGAGCAAAGGTAATGCCCGCCTTTTTCGCCATCGCCACTGTGGCGTCAAAGGTCGCCGGCCTGTCGGTGGGCAGCCCGAAGATGAACGAACCGAGCACATGAACGCCGTGCTTCTTGAACGTCTGTATTTGCTTCGCCATGGCATCGCCTGAAAGATTCCAGTCCTTATAAACCGCCTTGAGCCCCTCCGGCGTAACCGCTTCGATCCCCACCAGCGCGCCCTTGATGTTGGCCTTCTTCATCGCATCGAGAAACGCAACGTCTTCGCCGGCCTCCATCGTCATCTGGGTGAAGAAGACCATGTCTCTTGGCAGCTTTGCCAACTCGTCCATCAGTTGAAAGCGCTCGGCGCGAATGGCCGTCAGCTCTTCCAGTTTGGCCGTGTTGCCTTGTTCGCGGGCCAACCTCAGATCGGTAAAAGTCACCGGGTAGAAGTTATCGTCGGCCAACGCAATAAAGCGAAATCCCAGCCGCCGCAGAGCTACGATCTCGTCAATCACGCTTTGAAACTTCCTTTGCCGCGGCTTCTGTCCATCCGTCCGCCACACGCTGCAAAAGGAACAGTGCTTCGGGCACCCGCGAATGGTTTGCACCGAGGCCCACATATATTTTTCAGGATTCATCAAGTCCCAGCGCGCGGCCAAAAACTCGCCGCCTTCAATTCGCCCGCCGTCGTAGACCTTCTCCAACTTGCCTGCCAGGCAATCGGTCACTGCCCGGCCCCAGGCCACATCGCCGTCTCCTGTCACCACCGCGTGCGCTTGCCCGCGCCCGAGCGCTTCATCGGGAAAAAGCGTGGCGTGAATGCCGCCGTAGATCACCCAAGCGCCCCGGCTGCGCGCGGTTCTACCCACCTCGTAGCCTCGCAAGGCATTGCCCGTGTGGACGCTGATGCCTACAATGTCGCCCGCTTGAATTGTCTCCGGATCAATCTGTTCAAGGGATTCATCGACGAGAATCGGATCTCCCGCCGCTCGCGGTGTAGCCGCCGCAAGCACAAACAACCATCTAGGGGTGATCACCGCGGTGCCGAAAGCATTGTCGCTGGGATTGACAAGATGAACGCTCAACCGATCCTACCTTTCTCGTGCAAATAATTTGAGTGCGAGTACGGTGGATTCGGTGAGATTGCTCGACATCGGACATGTGAACAGCGGAGAAACATTTCCGCGACATCGCCTTTGCCGAATTCGATTCTTTCCGCCGGATAGACTTGCTGATGATACAGCTTTTCGGTGGGGTTAAGTGGTCAGTATTGGGCATTTTTGGTCATTTATGAGATTTATTTGATGAATCCTCGAAGAATTTCTTCGCGCCGTATGTTATTTGACCTAATTGCGCTTCTCCAGCGGTATCGCCACTTGCTCCACGACCTCCAAACCGAAGCCCTCCAAAGCAGGAATATGCATGGGAGTATTCGACAACAGACGAATGCGCCGAATGCCCAGCTCCGACAATATCTGCCCGCCCAGGCCAATGGCTCTCAGAATGCGCCCGCTCCGCGCCTGCGAACCTTCGCGCGCGCGCAGCGCCTGGTGCAGCACCAACCGGCCAACTTTCGCGTCAGGCGCAGTTTGCAAAGCCGCTGCCCCTGCCGGATCGAAGACGCTCGCCGCGGTCGGCGCGTGATCGATCTCAAAGCCCCGCGAGGTGTTATGCAGATAGAGCAGCACTCCGCAACCCTCCTCGGCAATCATGCGCATCGATTGATCCAGCGTTTCGCGGCAATGGCAGTCGGCGGCAAACAGGTCGCCCGCCGTGCAGCGTGTGTGAACGCGCACCAGCACGGCGCGCTCGCAAGGAGTCTGCGCTTCCGCCTCGCTAGTCGCCGCGCCCGCCGAGAAAGCTGGGCAATCGGCGCAAAGGTCGCCGCGCACCAGTGCAATGTGGCTCTCGCCGCCATTCACCTCGCTCTCATAGACAATCATGCGAAACTCGCCGTAGCGCGTCTGAATGCGGCTTTCACCGCTGCGTATAATGGTCCGCTCGTGGCGTAGACGATAGCGGATCAACTCCGCCACGGTAAGAATCAGCAGCCCGTGTTGCTTGCAAAATGGAATCAGGTCCGGAATGCGCGCCATCTCGCCGTCGTCGCGCATGATCTCGCAAATCACGCCTGAAGGATTGAGCCCAGCCAGCCGCGCCAGATCGACTGAAGCCTCGGTCTGCCCGGCCCGCACCAGCACACCGCCCTTGCGCGCGCGCAGCGGGAAGATATGGCCGGGACGCGCCAGATCGGCCGCGGTCGAGCCCTGCGTAATCGCCGTCCGAATAGTGTGCGACCGATCAGCCGCCGAGATACCCGTCGTCACCCCTTCGCGTGCTTCGATGGTCTCTGTAAACGCCGTGCCAAAACGCGAGGAGTTCTGCTGCGACATTGGAAATAGCCGCAGATAGTCGGCACGTTCCTCGGTCAGCGTAAGGCAAATCAGGCCGCGGCCATATCGGGCCATGAAGTTGATCTTCTCCGGCGTCACAAACTCCGCTGCCAGGGTAAGGTCGCCTTCGTTCTCGCGGTCCTCGTCGTCGACCACAACCACCATGCGCCCAGAACGGATCTCGGCTACGGCCCCGGGGACGTCGGTAAAAGGAAGCTCGAAGGTGCGTGCGGACTCTGGCATGGCGCTCTTCTATTCTCGCCCATGGCAGCCACAAACGGCAAAAGCTCCGCATCAGACGCCCAGGGTGTGGATTGCCGAAGCGCCCACACCCCGGGGGACCACAGTTTACGGAAGCACGTAGCGCAGGTTTACGAACTCCATGAATACATGTGCATCTTTGGGCTGACCTGGCGCAACGTACCAAGGGTCGCGAAGGACATAAGAACTCTGGGTAATGATCTGCAGAGCACCATAGGGAGGCTTCTGCCAAAGTGTACTGATGCTGGCGAAGGTTGCTTCTTTGATCGCTCGATTATTTGTGCTTGCGCTGCCCGGAAATCCGTAGCCAACGTAGGTCGCTGTTTTGATATCCGGATCGAGGCCGTAGCGCCGCTGATAATAGGCGCCGCTCACGTAGCTCGCGATCGTGGTGCGCTTGTCGATACTCCACTCAAAGCCGCCAATTCCCGAGCCGGAGTGTATCAAGGCCGCGTGGAAAGGCGAGGTAACAGTGCCATTCTGCAAGACGACGAAGCCCGGTCCCATGCCGCCGATATAACGGCCGCCACCGTCACTCCAATAGCCGATCGTAATCAGGTGGAATCCCTTGAACAACTCAAGATTGAAATCGCCGACCACGGCGCCGCCCTGGCGCGCATCGTGTACCGAAATGGCTTTAGTGACAGATGCCGGCGTGTCGATACGTGTCGCCGTCAGCAACCCGGCCACGCCCGTGTGCCAATGCAAACCGCGCACATTGCAATCCAAGGTCGTTTTCGCAATGACGTCGGGATAGAAATTCGGCGTAGCCGTAGCGCCGCCACTGCCGGTGCTCGAGTTAATGTCAGTTTCCGTGTTGCTAAACAGAGTCGGGAAGGTGACGGCGCTGCCGCTGAACTGCTCCGGGTCTTCGACTGAGAGGCCGGCGGCCCAATATGTCGTCGGGTGGTAGACAAACCGGAATTGCGTCTGGCGCGCATAGGTCAGGCCGGTCTGATAGCTGGTATCGAGATGGAAGGTATTGAACAAATCGGCAAGAAACGGAGAGAGTGCTCTGCGCGTGGGCGTAAGCAGTGACCATCCCTGGCCGCCCAGAAATTCCCATTTTCCGCGCGTCAGATTGAGATAATAGACGCGCATGCGGAGTGTATTGCTGTTGGTGCTGACATAGGCATTCCCCGGCAGATACCCGTTGAAGTCGGCCTCAAGATAACCGTACGCCTTGATTTTTCCCAGCGCTTCATCCACCTTGATTCCGATGCGCGAAGACTGCGCTGTCAGACGAGTTTCGCTGAGTCCGCCCGCCACTGTATTGCTGAAGGGGATCGATTGAAAATTTGTGCCCAGTCCGCTTCCGACGTCTGTGCTGCGATAGTAGCCTGTGAAGTCGATCCATCCGCTGGGGGTGAAGGTGGCATGACCGAGACGGAAGTAAAGATCGCCCGGCGGCAACGGGGTCGCGGGCTTGATGCTGGCGGCAACCGCGAGACTCGCAGCAGGCGTGCGCAGCGCAAGAACGGCCGTCTTCAGCTGCGCAGCATCTGCTCCACTATCGACGTCGCTCAAGGTTGGAACTCCCGGAGCAACGCCAAGCCGCTGTTGACGGAGCGACTCAATCTCTTTGCCTTGCCTGTCCAGTTCCTGGCGCATCAGGCGCATCGCATCCGCCTGTTCTTGCATAGCCTGCTGCGCCTTTTCGAGCGCATGCAGCAGTTCCGCCGGCTTTGGGGCGACAGCTTCGGCGCTGCTCACGGCCGATGTTTGCGTGGTGGGCGGCGCTACCGCGCCGGGTTCTTGCGCGCAAGACATTGTCGCAAAGATGGTGCCTATAAGAAGAATGAAAACAGCTGCAGAAGTGATGGCTTTCATCGAGAGTCTTCCTTTCTTATCTCTCCGCTTTCTAAATGCGTCGCGCGGTTTGGGGATCTTTCGTCAAACGGAAACTCCTGATCTCGCGGTCGAGCTCGCCGGCAAGCTTGGTCAATTCGTGACTGGCTTGCGTGGTTTCTTCGGCGGCCGTGGAAACGCTGGACGAGACTTCGCAAATGCCGGCCAGCGCCTGACTGATCTCCTGGCTCGCAGCCGCCTGTTCAGTGGAAGCGGCAGCGATCATGCCAATCTGTTCTCCAGAACGATTCGCGAGAGTGATGATGGCGTCTAATGTGCGGCGTGCGCCTTCGCTTTCGGTAAGTCCCAAGTCGACGCTGGATTTCCCCGTCTCCATCAACATCAAAGTTTCGTGAGTCTCGCTCTGGATGGTGGTGATGGTGCCGGCGATCTCTTCTGTCGCTGACTTTGTGCGTTCCGCCAGCCTCCGCACTTCGCCCGCTACGACCGCAAAACCGCGTCCTTGCTCACCGGCGCGCGCCGCCTCGATGGCCGCATTCAGGGCCAGCAGGTTGGTCTGCTCAGAGATCTCACGAATAGCGGTGACGACGTTTCCAATCTCTTTGGAACGCTTGGCGAGCGATGCCATTTTTTCTACGGTTTCGTTGGTGGAGTTGCTGATGCCGCGCATCCGCTCGACCGTATGGTCTATTGCTTCTCCGCCCTCGGTCGCTGTCCGCGCCGCCTCCTGGCTGGCCACGTTAGCCTGCTCGGCGTTCTGCGAGACCTCGCCAACCGTGGCTGCCATCTGCTGAGTGGCAGTCGCAATCACGTTTGCTTTGCTGCATTGAGTCTGCACGTCGGCTGAACTTTTTTCAGCGCACGCGGAAAGTTCCGCCGCCGCTTTTGTGATGGTTTCCACGCCCTGCTGCATGGAGTTGAGCAATCCGCGCACGGTGCCGACCGCCGTATTCAGCGCTGTGCCCATGCGGCCGATTTCGTCGCTGCTTTGAACCATCACGGTTTCGGTCAGGTCTTTGGCGGCCATCGTCTCCAGTACGTGGGTCGCGCGCAACAGCGGAGGCGCAATTGCACCGGTCAATAGCCAGCCGATTGTGCCGCTCAGCAGGATGGTAAGAGCTAGCGTAATCAGGACCAACAAGCGAATCGATTTGAAGGTGGCGGCGGCGTCCAAACAGCGCTGCTGGCTGGTCTGCGTGTTGATTGCCATCGCCTTGTTAATCGCCGCGTCGGCGTGGCGAAAGACGAGGGCATTGGCGCCTACGGTCTGCTCGCTGGCCGGCGCCTTTTGTCCGGTGGCCAGCAAGGATATGGTCTGGTCGCTGGCATCCTGATATGCATAAAACTCTTGGCGCGTGGATTCAAAAAGAGTTCGCTCTTGAGAATCGGTGTTCGTGGCAGAATAGGCCGCGGCGGCATCCTTGAACGCTTGCGACGTGCGCTTGCGGGTTTTTATGTAGTAGTCGGTACACTCCGCTTTGTCGCAGAGCAGGATGCCCATGTCGGCACGGCGATAGATCTGCATCGCCGAATTCATCTCTGCCAAACGATGCGAGGAAGGCAGTGCGATCGCGGCCAGGTTCGTCGTGGATTGATTAACCTTGCTCATGCCTGACAGGGCAATGACGCCGAGCAGCGCACAGAGGGCACAAACCAGCCCGAAAGCCAGAAGAAACTTGCCCGCTACGGGTAAATTACGGACTATTCCCATGGACCTCTCCGGTGACAGACACGTGGGCGCGAATGACAAGTGGCTAACAGCCCCCACGACTGGGTCAGCCGGAGTGTCGCTTATGAATGAATCCGCGAAAACACCCGTGTGTGATAGCAGTATCGGGAGTATGGAAGGCGGTCTTTAGTTCCGGGGCGAGCTGTAGAAATTAGGTTTCCCGCAAAGGGATGCTTCCCGAAGTGTTTTACGGTGCTGGCACAATGATGATTGCGTAGAGTAAGAGCCTGATGGCGCGCAATCATTCTGCGAACGTCACGATGAAAGTATCTTTCTGCAGGGGATCAGAAATAGACCGAACGCCGTGAAAAGCGCCTTCGTAAAGAAGCCAGAAGAAGTTCCATCTACGTTTTGACAGTCGCGACGGTCACCCTTACATTAATTTCGATTCTTCGCCCCAGTCGCAGGGGATTTCGCGGCGCTTCTCGGAGCTCTCCGCGGCCCATTCCAGAAGGCGCGCTACACGCCACGCGTCCACCGGAGCGACAGGCGCTAGCGCTTTGCCGAGCAGGGCATCGCGAATGCCGGCGTAGTAGAGGCGATAGTCGCCGCGGACGGGCTCGACAGGCCTTGTGACCATGCCGCCGTCTACGTCTACGCAGAGGGTGCCCCAGTGGGCGGATGGTTCCTGCCCCCAGGCCGGGTCTTCAATACGGGTGACTTTGCTCAGCGCGGCTTCTTGCGGGTCGACGCCATGCTTCCAGTAGTTGCCCTTGGTTCCGCGCAGGTGATAGCGGGGCCGCGGCAAGGACGAGAGGCAGTTGCAACCTAGTGAGACCGAAAAGCCTGGATAGAGCAGACGGATGGTGAAGGCATCGTTCGAGCCTTGGCCGTCGCGCTCTCGGCGGACGTCGGCCCACACTGCTTCGGGCTTGCCGAAGAGCGTCAGCACTTGATCGCCGATGTGCGTTCCGAGGTCGAGCAACTGCCCTCCACCCGTCTGGTCGAACCCGGAGTCCAGCGGTCGAATGTGGATTCAAGATGGACGAGACGACCAAGCGAACCCTCATGCAACAGTTTCTGGACTGTCTGGAAGTCACTGTCCCAGCGCCGGTTGTGAAACGGAGCCAGCAACACACCCTGAGCGGTCGCCAGCTTGATCAATTGGGCGATCTCGGTTGAAGAGATGGACATTGGCTTGTCTACGACTACATTTTTGCCGGCTTCAAGAATCTGCTTGGCTACCTCGAAATGGCTGCCGCTGGGCGTTGCCACGACGAAGAGGCCGAGCGACGAATCCGCGAGCATGGCCTCAAGGGTGCGGTGGGTGGTGATGCCGGGATAGCGCTCGGCGGCATTGTTGGTGTGGCGCTCGACGACTGAGGCCAGTTCCAGCCCTTCAACAGACGCGATCAGCGGTGCATGAAAGACCCGCCCTGCCATTCCGAAGCCCACCACGCCGACACGAATCATCGATTCCTCCAGTTAACCTTCAAGTTTATAACGGGTCTCGGCCAGTCCGTAGAGCCGTCGCCAGACCAGGCGATTCATGGTGACCACCATGGTGGCCATCAGAACGGTGGCGAGCAGCAGGACGGAAAAGTTGCCGCGATCGGTGGCAGCGCTGATCTGCGCTCCCAGGCCAAGCGTTTGAAGGGTCTTGTCTCCAATGTGAAAGTATTCGGCGATGATGGAGGCGTTCCATGCGCCGCCTGAGGCAGTGATCATGCCGGTAATCAGATAGGGAAAGATTCCCGGCAAAATGACTTTGGTCCAGCGCTGCCAGCGGGTGAATTTGTAAACGGCGGCGGCTTCTTTCAGGTCGGAAGGAAGAGCGATGGCTCCGGCGATGACGTTGAAGAGGATGTACCATTGGGTTCCCAGCAACATCAGGGCAATGGAGCCGATGCCGAGGCCGCCGCCCAATCGGATAAGCGCCAGCAGCAGGACTGGAAACAAGGCCGTGGCCGGGATGGAAGCAACCACTTGTGTGATGGGCTGAAGAATCTGGGCGAGCCTGGGGTTAAGGCCAATGGTCACGCCGACGGGGATGGTCCACAGCGCAGCGATGAGCAGGGTAGCGTTGACGCGGAGATAGGTGGCGCCCGCACCCAAAAGCAGAAGCCGAATTTCAGCCCAGCCGACGCCGTGGACGATCAGAATGGCGCGGGAAGCGCCCCAGAAGATGGCCAGAACGGCGAAGACACAAAAGAAGATCGTGAGCACTCGGCCGCCTTTGTCCGTTGGCTGGTCGACCGGCTGCACGACGCGGCATTCGCGGGTGCGCGAGAGCCGGTGGTAGATGCGCTCTTCCAACGTGCTCCAGGCACGAGACGGCAGGCTGGTGACTGCGCTGGGCCGCCGAAACAACGCGAGAATCGGTGAGGTGACGCGGGAAGCGGACTCGACCTGCTCGAATTTGAATTTGTCGCTCCAGGCGATCAACGGACGCCAGATCAATTGATCCGTGGCCACGATGATGAGCACTAGAACCGTGAGGCCCCAGAGCAGTGCGTGCGTATTGACGGGGTCGGCGGAGGCGGCGGTTTGCAGATAGCTGCCCAGGCCGGGCAGGCGGAACATGCGCTCGCCCAGCGGGAACATTTCGCAGGCGATCAGAAAGAACCATCCACCGGCGACCGAGACAATCGAGTTCCAGATGAGGCCAATGGTCGCAAAAGGCATCTCCAGTTGCCAGAAGCGCTGCCAGGCCGAAAAGCGGTAGATGCGCGTGGCTTCGATCATCTCTCTCGGAATGCTCTTCAGCGAGGAGTAGAAGCTGAAGGCCATGTTCCAGACCTGGCCGGTAAAGATGAGCAGGATGGAACCCATTTCGATGCCCAACTGGTGGCCGGGAACGAGGGCAATCATCGCCAGCATGACGCCGGGCAAAAAGCTGAGCACGGGGATGGATTGAAGAATGTCGAGGACGGCGATCATTCCGGTCTCGATGCGGGGGTTGTAGGCGGCCATGTAGCCGTAGCTGACAGCGAAGATCAGGCTGAGCAGATAGGCAATGGCGATGCGCACGACGGAGTAGAAGGCATAAAGCGGCAGCGCGCGCGCGGAGAGCGAGATGGTGACGGCCGGCACCGGGCGGGCGAGCCAATAGGTCGCCATATGAAACATGGCAAAGAGCAGAGCCAGACCGACCGCTCCCACGGTGAGATCAGTGAGAACGGGCCAGGTGCGCTCAGCTACCAGCGAGCGCGAGAGAGTGTGCTGAAGCTTCACTGGGCCTCCCCGCTAGAGGCGATTTCCTCGTCTTGCGCGTCGGGCAAGATGAAGCGACGGTGTCCGGCGTCGTAGTCGAAAAGCTCGGCATAGCGACCCCAGGTGACGGCGGTTTCGATCTGGCGCTGGCACTCTTCTTCGCTGAACTGTTCGTCGAGCATGTCGAGGAAGAACTCATCGGGAACGGTGTGGTCGCGCTTGGCCTCGAGCGCCCGTCTTATCTGGCGGAAGAGCAGGATGTGGGTCACCGCGGCTTCTCGGAAGAGCTCCTTTTGGCGAAGGATTTCTGAGTTTGCGAACTCCGTGCCGCTCGAGGTGATTGTCGCATCGCCCTCTTCAATTTGGAGGAAGCCGAGTAACTGCGCTGCGTCCACAATGGGTAGCAGGTCGTCGATCTCAAAGCTCAGGTCATCGGCTAAGCGATAAATGTCGTCGCGGCCTCCTTTGTCGAGCAAGAGTTCGAGCAGGCCGGCGATGCCACCGGGGCGAGCGTGGGGCAGCATCTGGTAGTGCATCTGGCGCTGGTCGCGCGCGGTGATCGTCTGATCGGGCGCTTCGGCGGGAACCACATCGGGCCGGGTCAGCACTTTGTAGATGTAGTCGACCAGCTGCGTGAATGGCTCGGATTTGCGGTCGCGGGGTTGAGCGATCTGGACCTTGAAGTCGGTGCGAATGTGGCCGGGATTTCTGCCCAGCACGATGATCCGATCAGCCAGCAGGACAGCCTCTTCGATGTTGTGCGTGACCAGAAAGACGGCTTTGGTGGGCATGGTTTTATTGGCCCAGAGCTCGAGCAATTCACTGCGCAGGTTCTCGGCGGTCAGTACGTCAAGGGCGCTGAACGGCTCGTCCATGAAGAGTACTTCCGGCTCGACGACCAAGGCGCGGGCAAAGCCGACACGCTGCTTCATGCCGCCCGATAATTCTTTCGGGTAGGCGGCTTCAAATCCGTCCAGACCCACAGTGTCCAGCATTTTCATGCTACGTTCGCGTCGTTCGTCAGGAGCGATGCCGCGAGCCTGGAGCGGAGCTTCAACGTTCTCTAGCACCGTAAGCCAAGGAAAAAGCGCAAAGCTTTGGAAGACAATTGAGACGTTGATCTCCGCGCCGGCAATCGGTTTCTCATGCCAGTAGACCTGGCCGGCGGTGGGCGTTGAGAGGCCGCTTAACATGCGCAGCATTGTCGATTTGCCTGAGCCGGAGGGACCGAGCAACGCGACGATCTCTCCGGGGACGATGGAGAGGTCGGTGGCGGAGATGACCTGAATGCGGTTCTGACTGGGCTGCGCGTAGTATTTCTCGACCTGCTCGGCGCGAATGATCGCTTCGAGAGCCGGGGTGGGGATCGTGGCCGAGGTCTGGCCTTCGCTGGGGATGCCCGCTTGCTGCATGGCTGATTCTCCGGTTGGGGTCCGCAGGCTGGAACCGCGGCTGGTGGTCGTCTTCAGTATATGATTGCGCGGTTACGGCGCGATGAACAAGAGATTACGAGATAAGTAGCGCGGCTACAACTCCCGCCGTCCCTCCATCGCTCGCGCCATCGTTACCTCATCGGCGTATTCGATGTCGCTACCTGCGGGAACGCCGGTGGCGATGCGGGTGATGCGCACGGGATAGGCGCGCAGCGCGCTCGCTAGCCAATGGGCGGTCGCCTCGCCTTCGAGAGTGGGACTGGTGGCCAGTATGACCTCGTCCACTTCGCCGCGCTCGACACGGCCCATCAATGTGCTGGTGCGCAACTGCTCTGGGCCTACGCCATGCAGCGGCGAGAGCGTGCCGTGCAACACATGATAGACGCCCTGGTAGCCGGCTTCCGCACCGCGCGCGCGCTCGACGGCGGCAATGCTGGTGGGCTCTTCGACGACGCAGACCTGGCGATGGTTGCGCGTCACGTTGGCGCAATATGCGCAGGGATCGACATCGGTGACATTGTTGCAGACCGAGCAGAGACGCAGGCTGGCTTTGAGGCCGCGTACTGCCTCAGCCAGCGCTGCGGCGTCCTCGTCGGTGGAGCGCAGAATGTGGAAGGCGAAGCGCTGGGCGCTTTTGGTGCCCACACCCGGCAGCTTCTTCAACTCTTCAATCAGCCGCGCCATCGGCTCGGCATAGCGGGTCACGGATTGCGCCTCCTGAAAGCAGTGGATAGTGGACAGTGGTCAGTGTGTTGAGAGCCGTGATTTAGCTAATTCCCGGCAGCTTGAGTCCGCCTAGAATTCCTTGCACGCTGGATTGTATGGCCTCGTCGGCTTTGCGGCCGGCTTCATTGACCGCGGCCACCACCAAGTTTTCAAGCATTTCCACGTCGGGCTTGTCGCCGCTGAGGCCAATCACCGCCGCCGGCTCAATGCGAATCTTGAGAAGCTGCTTCTTGCCATTCATGGTTGCAGTGACAGCGCCGCCGCCGCTGGTTCCATCGACTATCGTTTGGGCGAGTTTGCGCTGAACCTCTTCTTGCATCTGGTTGGCTTGCGAGAGCATCTCGCCGATTTTTAGCGGATTAATCATTGATTATTCTCCTACATGCCCGCGAAAAGCATACCTCAGGGGCTAAAGCCCACGTTCATTCTGTTGCTTTGCGGCACGACTAAAGTCGTGCCCTGACGCTTCTATCAGCTCCAATATGAGTTCTTAACGAGCATGATAGAACAGCAATTACTTCTGCCACGGCTCGACGACAGCGTGGCGGAACAGAGCTTATTTTTGACGCAGATCTACGACGCTGCGGACTTCGGCTTTGAATATCTCTCGCGCTCGTTGCACCATTGGATTGGCTAGTGCTGTTTCTTGGATGCTTCCCACCATAGGCGCGGCCATGGGCGTCGCACTCGACGTCGCGCCTTCTCCGGGAACCACCAGAAAGCGAGAGGGCGCGCCCAGCCGTTGCAACTCCTGACGAATAATCTTCTCCGCCGCGGCATTGACTGTCAAAGCCAGCATCTTTTTGCCCATGCCGGGCACCTCGATGCGGAGGCTCGTGCCGTCAATTGTCCATGTGCCTGATCCGAGCAACTGGGCCGCCGAGACGTGACCGCCCTCGACCAACGCGCAGCCGACGGCGTGACGGATGGCTTCGATGCTGGGAGTACTGGTTGGCGATACAGCAGCCTGTGGAGCCTTGGCCAGCGCGCCTTCGGTGAGCGTTTCTGTGTAGCCTGTCGCGGGCGCGGCCGTGACTAAAAAAGGTGTTGCGGATTGAACTGTGCTGGGTGCGGGAGCAGAGGTTTGCCGCTCCATGGTGGCCGCTGGCGAACTCGCTGGCTGGTTGGACTCCATCTTCGGACCGGAGCCCCAGCTTCCGCCTGCCGGGCCAAAGGGCGAGAGCGCTGGAGCCGCGGGCGGAGCAGCAGGTGCGGTTGCACGCGCCGGGCTTGCCGGGCTAGGCCGGGGGGCCGAAGTCTGCGCCGGAACGGACGGGCCAGCACGAAAACCACCCGTAGCACCTACGCCGCTCAGGAGTTCTTCCAACGGCAAGAGGCGCTGTGCATGAATCAGTTTCAGCAGGCCTAGTTCCAAATGGAAGCGCTGCTCCTGGCGATAGTTCAGGTCGTCGAAGGTGCGCAGCACGATTTGCAAGTTGCGCGTGAGTTCTTCTTCGGTAAACAAAAGCGCGGTGCGCATGGCGCGGGCGCGCTCATCGCCGCTGATTTGCAGCAGTTCGGTTTGCTCGCCGCCGATTTTGGCCATCAACGTATTGCGCAGGTAGCGAACCATCTGCCGAGCCAGCGATGAGGGGCTGTGCCCGGCATTCACCAGCAGATTCAATTGCTCCATCAGTTCGGCGCTCTGGCCTTGGGCAACCGCCTCCAATAGCCGCTCGAAGACTGCGTTCGGTACGGCGCCCATTAGCTCGCGAATCTGGACCGCTGACAGCACGGCGCGGCCATTTTCGACGGGAGCAGAGGCAATGGCCTGATCCATGATCGACAAGGCGTCGCGCATCGATCCATCGCCGGCTTCAGCCAGCAGGGCGAGCGCAGCGTCTTCGGCCTCAACCTCTTCTTGCCCGGCGATCATTTTCAACTGCGCCAGAATGTCGTCGAATTTGACGGCGTGAAAGCTGAAGTGCTGGCAGCGCGAGCGGATGGTCTGGGGAATGTCTTCAGGCTGCGTGGTGGCCATCATGAAGATGACATGCGCTGGAGGCTCTTCGAGGGTTTTGAGCAACGCGTTGAAGGCCGCGTCGGTAATCTGGTGCGCTTCGTCGAGGATGTAAATTTTGTAGCGGTCGCGCGAGGGTGCGTAGCGGGCGGCGTCGCGGAGTTCGCGAATCTCGTCGATGCCGCGATTGGTGGCCGCGTCGATTTCGATTACGTCGGTGGCGTTGCCCTGGCGAATCTCGGTGCAGGAGTCGCAGACGCCACAGGGCTCAGGCGTGGGGCGGGTAGGAGTGCCTATTTCGGTGCGGCAATTCAGTGCCTGCG
>JBEKWJ010000021.1:0-67645 GCA_049513195.1 Occallatibacter sp. | reverse complement strand
CGGAACGTCTGTGTCGTTCACGACGTCGACGGTGACGTGCTGGCCCTCGCGCACCCGCAGGAGGGGACCGGGGACTTTATTGCTGTAGCCGATTGTGCTGATGACAACCTGTGGGGCCAGCTCGACCATCATGGGCGCGATTTGCAGGGTGAAATCCGCCGCGCCCTGGCTGGCCTTCGGTTCCAACGACGCCATCGGATGGCGTAGCATCCCCTGAACCTGCTGGAGGCCTGGCGACTTCCCAAACGCGGGCCGCAGCTTGCCTGCCCCGGACGCGATCATGGTGGCCCATCCAAGCCGTACAAAATCCCTTCGCATCATACGATCCTCATCCCGGCTGCGAAGGTCATGATACAGACGAGTGCCTTAGTGAGCAAGGCCGTTATAGAAAATTCTCGACCCTGGGACGCTTCGTCCGTCACACCCCGAACTCACGTCTGACGCAGCGGCGCCCAGGGGACCTTGAGAGAGTGCGTGCGATGGGGCTCAATCGCTGGTTTGAATTGCAACTGCACCCGGCAACGATGGACTTCACCGAGCTCGATCGACGTCTAAGCGAATTTCCTGCGATGCGGCTATCGACTCCGCAACTTCTGATTGCGTTCCCCAGCGGAGCGATCGTCCGGCAGGCGGCGGACGGGAGGCTTCCTGTGCCGAGTTCGCCTATTCTGCGCGTCGTTTACAACGACCAGATCGCCGTCCAAAAGGAACGAGAAGCCAAAAAGGCAGAGAAGAAGGTTGAGGTTGCAACCGCACCAGCTTCTGCGAAAGACGCTCCGCCGGCAACGATTGGCGTTGTTGATTGTTCTGGATTCGACCGGCTGACCGGAAACTACACTCCTGCGAAAGCGACCTCACTGGCGGGGGGGCTTTGGTTTTGCGATGAGGCTGGGGTGGGCCGGTTGGGGGATGCGGGAACTGCTCTAGAAAGAGGCAGGTCCTTCGACTTCGCTCAAGCTGACAGGCAGGGTGGGGCCCCCCTCGGTCCGGGTGACGTTGGCGTTTGCCAGGAGTAGTCCGATGGATGTGTCACTTCGTGTTCATCCCCGGTCCCCAATTGCGAGGGTGTCATGAGGCGCCCTCGGTGCGGTCTTTGGGACGTCGAAACGGAGGCCACCCGCCCGGAATATTCTCTTGACAGCCGTAAAATTCGTATGATATTTTGTTTTTCGTTCGAAACTTGAGCAGATTTCTTCTGCCAAACCATTCGGTCGCTCCCCAGTTTCCGGATTCAAATCATGACCGCCAAAACCCGAGGTGATCCATGAAGGGAAGACTGCTACTCCCCCTTTCGTTCGTTCTGATCGCGATGCTTTGCCCCCTGCATGCGCTGGCTGATTCTGTCGATCTTGGCTTTGTGAGTTACGACGTTACAGGCACTAACATTGCCGAATTCGACATTTTCAACCTGACCGGCCCCAACAGTTTCGATCCCGATTTTCCATCCGCAACCGCAGTATCGTTCAGCGATCTGAGTTTGGTGGTTGACTACTCAGGCGGGCAGACCGCTACCTTCGGATCTTCATATTTCACGCTGTCGTCTGACGGATTGTCGTTCAACGGCAACGCTCTGTCGACACTTGAAGGCTCTCCGAACGGGCTGAACGGCGCGATCAGCGCTACTCTCAGCGGAATGGTGGACCCTGTGTTCTTGACACTGGACGACGGCGAGAAGGTGCAAGTGGGCACCAACTTCTCAGCGACTATCTCCGATGCTTCTGGCCTGACGGACGGCGATTCCGCCGTTATTGAAGACGCGGTTTCTCCCGAGCCCGGCGCACTGGTTCTGGTGGGGACCGGACTGCTGGCTCTCTACTTGATGCGACGGCGGTTCTTGCCGGGGCGTTATAAAAGCATTGGGGTAGCGATAGGCCTGGGTTGCGTTTTTGTGATGGCAGGGTTGCAGGCGAGCATGGCGCAATCGGTGAGCCTGAGCGCGTGGACAGCGCCCAACTCTGGCGCCGCGGGGATCACTGCGGTGAATATTACCGGGTCGGGGTTTCCCTCAGGAACCATCCCGGCGACGAACGTTTCGCTCAGCGTTGCGTCATCGTGCGCTGGCTCAGGAGCTATGGCTGCGGTCAACTCTGTGACTAAGATTATCGCGAGTACGGAGAGGGTTCAGTTCGTCATTCCAGGCTCGCTGGCAACGGGTAGTTACTTTGTTTCTCTAAGTGGAACTACGTCGGGAGGCACTGCATTTTCGAGCGTGAATTGTGCCGAGGTCAACGTGACCGGGGCCGCGCCGACGGCGGTCCTCAGCTCGTCTTCGATTATTTTTTCTGGTCTGGCGGCGGGAACAGCCTATCCGGCACAGACCGTGAACCTGACTAATACTGGCACAGCCGTATTGAACATTTCCGGGATTTCACTTAGCGGGACCGGAGTGAATATTTTCAGCGAATCTAATAACTGCCCGCCGAGCCTTGCGGTGGGAGGCTATTGCACCATTACTACGGGCTTCAATCCGCTGGTACCCGGCACTTACTCAGCCATGATTACTGTGACGGACAATGCTTCTCCGGGCAGCCAGTCTTATAGCTTGAGCGGCACCGCGACGCCGTTTGCGATCACTATCGACACGACTAATGCGACTGATTGGTTGATCAAGAATGGCGCACTTACACTTGATTTCAATCCCAGCAAAGGTCGTATCTTCGGCATCCATTTGGCGGGCTTCGCCGATAACCTGGTTGATGCCACGAGCAGCAACGAAGGCATTTACATGGATAACTCCGGGCTTGGCACTGGAACCATAACTCCTGGATATGTAAATGCCGGCAGTTATCTCGACTGGTGGGTTACTACTGCTTCGAATGCAACCAACGCTTACACTTACTCGATGCACTTCGTCGTATTTCCCAACGATCCTGGCATTCATACTTACTTTGTCGCGAACCACGCCACTACAGATATTGCTGGCGGGATTGGTCAGGTGCAGTGGGTTTATCGCAGCAATCTTAATGACTTTACCAATACTTACTCAGTGAATGCGGACCTGAGCAATCCGGGCCCGGTCATCGTGCCGTTGCCGCCTGTGTCAGAGAGCTTTTCGACCGATCCGGGGCGCGCTGTTTCCGATGCTACCGTTGATTTGCACGGCTTTACTTTGCCTGCCGGGTTCACTCGCGAGTTTTATACGAAGTATGATTACTCGAGCTATAACTACTTACATCAAGCTCATGGAACTTTTGGCTCAACCTTTGGAGTTTGGGGCTACTTTCCTTCGAACGAGTCATTGGTGGGTGGGCCCACCAAGCAGAACCTTATCTATACGGGAAACCTGCTGATCCTCGAGGCTTACTCTAACCACTATGACAACGAGTTAGCGCTGAAAACTGCTGCTGGAGTGGCCAGTTCTCGACTCTTCGGTCCCTTTTACATTCACTTCAATACCATCGGCCCATCTTATACTTCGACCGGTACGGCTATCAATACTCCCGACGACATGTATGCCGACGCGCTTCAAGCAGGCGCGAGTTTTATTCCTTTGTATGACACCGAGCAACAATTGCTGCAAAGCGGTTATGTGCCGTCGACGGCTCGCGGTTCGGTCTCAATTCAGGTAGGTGGAGTGATTGGCGCGCCGAAGACCGCATGGGCTGTGCTGAGCGATCCGGGGACAAACATTCAGCTCTCCAGCCAGGGTTATCAATACTGGGCGGACATCAGCGCTACTGGATCGACCACGTTCACAGGCGTCGTTCCAGGGACCTATCGCCTGTCTGTCTATGACCTTGGACAATTTGGAGAACTGCGCCAGGATGGAATCGTTGTAACTGCGAACTCGACTACTACGGTTCCTGCTGTCACGTTTGTTCCGGAGAACTTCGGCGGCGAGACCGTCTTTACGATTGGGACGCCTGACCGGTCGTCTCATGAATTTTTGCACGGACATGACTCGGCGGGACATGACGATCGCGAGTTTTTTGGGACGTGGAACTACTGGGCAGACTTTGCCGCGAATAACGGTTCTGTTGTGTATAACGCAACCGCGGGTCCGGCGGGCCCTGCCACTAACGACCTGAACCAATGGAATTATGATCACTGGGGCGTTTTTGATCCTGGTCTATTTGGCGGCGTGTATAACTCTACCGACGACACCACTGATGGATATAAGTACGCCATACCGGCTTATGTCGCCACTTTAACTGGCGCCGCGGGCACAAACGGAGTTACCACGCGAACTCCGGTGTGGAAGGTTCATTTTGCTACGCCGGCCGATGCCGCTAACTATGAGTTCGCGGTGCTTTCGATTGCGATGGCCTGCGATTTTGGAAGCTATGTGGTCGATCTGAACGGAACCAGCAGCACGCAAGCTCGCACCTGGGGGTATAGCAATACCACGGAGAGCGATTGCGCCGTGCGCAGCGGGTTATCAGGCTATACGCAGTGGATCGCGTTTCAATTTCCGATTGTCGCGCTGAACCCGGCTGGACAGGACAACGTGATGACCCTGGGAGTCAGCCAGACCTATGGCGTGATGGACGATGCGCTCAGGCTTGAACTGAGCAATACTGGCGCCGCTCCTTCGGTGACGGGATGGAACGACTATGAATATGTGTCGACCAATAGCACTGCAAACAACATCCACGCCAATGACGCTGTTCCCAACCCATAATTCGAGGTGAAATTTTTGGGCAATCCCACGTTGTAAGCGCACAATGGATTGATCGCGAACCCGAAACCGCTGTCTGCTGGTAACCTATCAGCAGACATGAACGATAATCTGCATCGGTTACGCTGTTTTGGATGTGGGGCGCGCCTGGACGGGGCGGACGCTCGGCCGGATTTTCGCTGCGCTCTTTGCGGGGATCTGTTTGAAGTGGAATATCCGGGCTGGAGCCTGCGCGGAGGCAATGACCGGCCTAACGCCGGGGCGCTGAAATGGCTGTGGCGGGAGCGGCGCTGCTCGTCGGAGGGGCTGGATCACTCCGGTGTGTGGCGCTTTCGCGAGCTGCTGCCGATTCTGGACAGTTTTGGCAATGCGGTGACGCTGCGCGAGGGCAATACGCCGCTCTATCACTTGCCGCGCGCTGCCAAGGCTTTGGGGATTGACCAGATTTTTGCCAAGCATCAGGGGCTGAACCCGACCGGTTCATTCAAGGACACCGGCATGACGGCGGCACTGAGCGTGGCCAAGGAGCGGGGCTTTGAATGGGTGGCTTGCGCCTCGACCGGGAATACCTCGGCGTCAATGGCCGCTTATGCCGCGCGCGCGGGGCTCAAGAGCCTGGTGCTGATTCCCGACGGAAAGATTGCCTGGGGCAAGCTGTCGCAGGCAATGGACTACGGCGCAGTGACTTGCCAGTTGAAGGCCGACTTCGACGGCTGCCTGACGCTGCTGACGCAGATTGTGAATGAAGCGCCGATTTATCTGCTCAACTCGGTGAATCCGTACCGGCTGGAGGGGCAGAAGACGCCGGCATTCGAGATTGCCGAGGCTTTTGACTGGAATGTGCCCGACCATTTGATTGTGCCGGGGGGCAACCTGGGCAACAGTTCGGCACTGGGCAAGGGCTTCCGGGAGATGAAGGAGCTGGGGCTGATTGCGCGGATGCCGAAGATTTCCGTGATTCAGGCGGCGGGGGCGAATCCTTTGGTGCGCAGCCTGGCCGACAATGACGGCACCTCTCTGACGCCGGTGGAGGCGCACACTCGCGCAACGGCGATCCGCATCGGCAATCCGGCCTCTTGGCGCAAGGCGGCGCGTGCCATTCAAGAGACGGGCGGCTGGTGCCTGGATGTGACCGAGGCGGAGATTGCCATTGCCAAGGCGGAGATTGGCTCGGAAGGGCTGGGTTGCGAGCCAGCATCGGCGGTAACGCTGGCCGGGCTGAAGAAGCTGCGCGCCCAGGGAAAGATCGCATCCAGCGAAACTGTAGTTCTGGTGCTGACCGGGCATACGCTCAAGGACGCCGACTACACGATCGACTTCCATCGCGGGACGCTGTTGTCAGACGCTGAAAGCGTGGGCAGGGAAGCGCAGATTGAGGTTTTGCAGCGCAATGCACAGGTGGTTGATGCCACGCCAGCCGCTGTATTGGCCGCGCTGAAGGGCAGAGCAGGATGAGCGAGGGGTTGAACGCGAATCCTGACAGACTTCGGCTGCGCCTGCCGGCCAGTTCGGCCAACCTTGGCCCCGGCTTTGACGCCGCAGCCGTGGCGTTTGACTTTTATCTGGAGATTGAAGCCGAGCCGGCCGCGGAGTTTTCGATTGCCGCCATGGGCCGGAACCGCGAGCATATTGCCCGGCTCGAGGACAATCTCGTATTGGAGATTTACAAAGGGCTGCTGAAAACAAACGGGCGGCCGGTGATTCCACTGGCTCTCCGCATGAACAACGAGATCCCACTGGGGATGGGCTGCGGCTCGTCGGCTGCTGGACGGCTGGCGGCCATTGCCCTGGCCGTACATTATGGGCGGCTGGGCTGGATTTCAGAGCAGATTCTCGAAGAGGCTTCGGCGCTGGAAGGCCATCCGGACAACGCCTCTGCCTGCTGGCTGGGAGGGTTTGTGACGGCAGCTTGCGAGGGCAGGCGCGTGCATGTGGCCCGCGTCGCGCCCCCGGCAGAGTGGCGAGCGATTGTGGCGATTCCGCCCCAGCCTTTGGCGACTAGCAAGGCGCGGGAGCTGCTGCCCGAGTGCTATCCGCGCGCCGATGTGGTGGCAAACATTCAGTCAGCAGCACTGCTGGGGCTCGCGTTCGCCCAGGCACGAGGCGATCTATTGCGCTTTGCCATGCAGGATCGCATCCACCAACCCTACCGGGCTCCCATTTGTACGATGCTGCCTCGTCTGCTGCCGCTGGCCGGGAAGCACGGGATTCTTGGAGCGGCTCTGAGCGGTGCTGGACCTTCGGTGCTGATGATTGCCGGCGGCGAGCAGAGCCTGCCAGAGGCGATATCGGCCATTCGCGGGGCGCTGGAAGGGCTGCCGGAGCCGGAACTGAAGGTCTGCCGGCTTGAGCTTGTGGGTGCGTGTCAAGATTTCGGAATGGATCAAGTGAAACTGACGCACTAGAATTAGGGTACTTTTTTCAGGTAAGAATCTAGTGGAATGTTACTTTTTTGCTAGAGAGTCAACGGCAGGGATATTACCTTTATTATTACTCAAGATTCGTTGCATTTCGCTCAGGAAAGCCCTAAATTCGTTTCGTGGGCAGTTCTGGGGGAGGGCTGCTCTAGCGCCCGAGGTCCTTAAAGGATCCGGGCGCTTTTAATTGCTCTCAACAATCAATGGGACGCTTATTTAGAACGCCTTATGAACTAATGTCTATCTTTGTAAGCCTCAATCACGCTGTTTTGGGTTAACCATCAAGGAGCGGATTGCGACTTTCGAGCCTGCTCTTGCATCCCATAAGGGCTTGATCACCGCTATCCTCTAGATGCGGTTGTTATACTTTGGGTTGTCTTAAAGGAGAATCATGGCAGGATCGGGAGTTCTGGAAGTGACAGATGCGACATTCGACCAGGAAGTGCTGCAAAGTGAGCAGCCGGTTCTGGTGGATTTCTGGGCTGTATGGTGTGGCCCTTGCAAGGCGATTGCGCCGGTGGTGGAGAGTGTGTCCTCCAGCTATGCCGGAAAGTTGAAGGTGGTCAAGATGAATGTTGACGAGAATGGCGCCACGCCATCTCGCTTTGGTATTCGCGGCATTCCGGCTTTGCTGTTTTTCAGGGGTGGCAAGGTCGCCGATCAGGTGGTGGGGTATGTTCCCCAGGACGTGGTTGACGAGAAGGTCAAACGGTTGCTGGCGTAAAAGCAGGGAACAGGGATTAGGGAACAGGGAACAGCCAGCAAATCCGCGGTTTGTGCAGTGTTGGCCATTGATTGGGTGCGCTGGCCAGCGTAGCTTTCCCTGATTCCTATCCTCGGTTCTAACGGTATTTGCGCAGCACGCCCAGCACGCGGCCCTGAATGGCAACGTGCGCGGCGTTGACATAGATGGGGCTCATCTCCACGTTGGAGGGTTGCAGCCTGACCTGAGCGCCCTCAGCGTAAAAGCGCTTGAGGGTGGTTTCAGAGCCATGCAGCAGAGCCACGACGATCTCGCCCTGGCGCGCCGTTCGGGTGCGTTCTACCAGCACATAATCACCACTGATGATGTGTTCATCGCGCATCGAGTCTCCGCGGACTTCGAGGGCGAAAACGTCGCGGTTGCCTACCACGTCATGTAGCGAAATGCTCTCTTCGGTCTCCATTGCCTCGACCGGCAGCCCAGCGGCAATGCGCCCCATCAGGCGGAGGCGGTCACTGGAGCGAGTGCGAGTGCCCGGCGGCAGCACATCAATGGAGCGGCTGCGGTTGTGCACGCGGTCGAGCAGGCCTTTCTTTTCGAGATTGGTGATGTGCTTGTGCACGGTTGCCAAGCTCTTCAGCTCCATGCCGCGCGCGATTTCTTCAAAGGACGGGGAGTAGCCGTTGCGGGTCACAAAGGACTCCAGGAAGTCGAGGATCTCTTTTTGTCTTCGGGTGACAGCCATGGACGCATTATAGCGAATAAACGGCGAATCGCAACAGCTTTTTCATTCTTTTTTGTTCACTTTCCACAGAATTATTCCTGATGAAGGGCGCCGGCTGCTGCCGGCTCGGAAGGTTATGGGGCTGTTTGCCCGATGGATGGAATTGGGGTTGCAGAGGAAGATGAGCAGACACACAGATCAGGGTTAAAGAAATGCTTAGGATCAGCCGATAACCGGAGGGGATGTGTAGCTGCACCCACCATTCAGCCAAAACGCGAGGGCAGATGATCTCGATCAAAGAATACCTTGAGCAGTCACAAGCGGAGTCCAATGAGCAGGCGCCAACAGAGTTGCGTGGGCAGGACGAAGGGCAGGCAGATGCTCTTCTTCCTGTAACCCTTGCCGCGTATCGCTCGGCATTGGTGGAGATGGGCAACTGCGGTCGGGATGCATGTCCGGCTTTGGGCGGGCAGCTAAAGCAAGGACTGGGAGCAATGGCGGCGAAGCTGTGCGTGGTATTGTCGCCGGAGACCGTTGCGCAGACGGAAAGCGGTGTGCGGGAGGAGCTGCAAAGCTGGGGTCAGCGCGCGGCCACGCACTACCGGCAGCAAACCAGCGAAGTGAAAGAGATCTTGCTGGTGATGGCGCGCACCGCCGAGTCAGTGGGCGCGCGCGATCAGCGGTGCGCGGCGCAGATCACCGAAGTTACGACGCGGCTAAGGGGCATTGCCAACCTCGAAGACCTGACGGAGATTCGTGAATCCATCAAGAAAAGCGCCGCGGATCTGAAGACATCGATCGACCGAATGAGCGCCGAAGGCAAGGCGGCACTCGATCAGCTGCGGGCCGAGGTCTCAGCCTATCAGACCCGTTTGGAAGAAGCTGAGAGTATCGCCTCGCGTGATGCGCTGACCGGTGTCCATAGCCGCCCGTGGGTGGAAGGGCAGATGGAGAAAGCTCTTCATGCCGGGACTCCGTTCTGTGTCGCCATTATCGACATTGACGCGTTCAAGCAGGTGAACGACGAGCATGGCCACCTGGTGGGCGACGAAGTGTTGAAGCTGTTTGCCGCGAAGATGCGCTCGGTGTGCCGCGTAACCGATACCATCGGGCGCTGGGGCGGGGATGAGTTCATTCTGCTGTTGCATTGTCAAATGCAGGAGGCGCAGGCGCAGATTGATCGATTGCGCGAGTGGGTCTGCGGCAAGTACACGGTTCAGGGCAGTTCAGTGGGCATGAAACTTCGCGTGACAGCTTCGATAGGCCTTGCGCAGCGGCTGCCGGGCGAGACGATCAAGGCGCTGGTAGACCGGGCCGATGTCGAGATGTACCGGGAAAAGGCGATCTCGCGAGTTAGCCGGGATCATCCGCCGCGATAAAGCAAGATCAATGGACAGATTAGCCTTTCCCACGTGGATCGAGTCGATGGCGCAGGGTAATACTACAGTTGTATTTGCTTCAATTCCTTGATAAAAGACGAAAGCCCGGGCATGAAGGGCTCGTAAATCTGCGCTCTTTCAGGGGGGTGGATCCCCTGCTCCTTCTGGAGTCTGCAATCTACAACTGGAGTGCTAAGAGACTGCTGGAAGCCGCATGATGCGATGGGTGCGGGAGCGGTCTGTGCGGCCAGCAGACCCAATCCATTTTGGGAATGATTAGACCCCCAGTGCCAATCCCGAATTGACTCCTCCTTCTTTCTTTCTTTGGACTATTGAGTTTTTTCCTCACAGGCCGGAAGGTTAAGTGGAGCCGCCCGTTAGCCCACGCTAAGCTGGCCGGTTAGAGAAAGTGGAGAAGGCAGACGTCGCGGGTTGAGGACGCTGCACGAGAAGAAAGGCTGCCATGAGGTTATTAATCGCCGAAGACGACAAGGCGCTGGGATTGTTTTTGAGCCGCGGGCTGGAGGCCGATGGGCACCGCGTTCGCCTGGCCTATGACGGAGCCGCCGCCGTGGAGGCATTTCGCCAGGAGTTGCCCGACCTGACCATTCTCGATTTGAACATGCCAATCAAGGACGGCGAGCAGGTGCTGGAAGAGGTGCGCGCGATGGATTCGGATCTGCCGGTGCTGATACTGACCGCTCGCCAAGAAGTGGACACGCGCGTTCGCTGCCTTGACCTGGGAGCTGACGATCTGATGATCAAGCCGTTCAGCCTGCATGAACTGCGAGCCCGCTGCCGGGCTTTGCTGCGCCGCAAGCGTGAGGCTCGACTGTTGTTGCGAGCGGGCGATTTGGAACTGGATCGTCTGGACCATACCGCACGGCGCGCGGGCCAGTCGATTTCGCTCACCAATAAAGAATTCGCGCTGCTCGAACACCTGATGCTCAATCGCGGCCAGTGTGTTTCGCGCGTGGAGTTGCTGGACTCGGTCTGGAATCTGGAACCGGCGCAGACGACCAACATCGTGGATGTCTACGTGAACTATCTGCGGCGCAAGCTGAAGGACCCGCCTCCCGGGCAATTGATTCGCACGGTTCGCGGACAGGGCTACATGGTGCCGCCGGAGAGTGATCTCGTGCTGACCGCGCTGCCGGTGCTGCCGGTGCTCCCGGTGCCCGTAATTCTGCCGACCGCGGCTCTTCCGGTCTTTGAAATTCATTAAATTTCTTGCTCCATCCAACTCGATCTTTTTCTAGGAGAATCTTCATGGCAACTGTTCCATCTTCCACTCTTCCACTCGCCAACCGCATACGCCCACGCACGGCGCTCGTGGCCAGTGCCGATCGCAGCTTCCGCCAGCGGCTCTCCGAAACACTTACCGGCCTGCGCTGGCAGGTTCGGGAGGCCGAAGGCGGCGCCCAGGCCTGGGCAGAGGCCCAATCGGCCGCACCGGAGGCGGTCATTGTTGATTCGTGGCTGCCCGATCTCGACCTGACCGAGTTTCTCCAGGACTTCCGCACTCATTTTCCCGAAGTTGATTTGCTGACGGCCGGTGGCTCGATCGCGCAGGAGAGTCCACGCGGACCGTATCGCCAGGAATTGCTGTATGCGCTGCGCCGCTCGCAGGACAATGACACGGCGATCTGGAACGCGGCCCCCGCACTCAATAACCCGGCGCCTCAAGTTGACCCTATGCACGCCAATCCCTGGCCGGTTCCGGCACTTCCAGGCGTTGCTCCGGCAGCTTTGCCGCCGCTCGGCGCAGCGATCCATTCGCAGCCCAGCCCTGTTCGTGTCATTCCGGCTGGAGTGGATTTATCCGCTCCCCGGATCGAGCCCGCATCGAGCGAGCGACTGCCGGAGTTGATCGGCTACGCCCCCTGTATGCTCGAGATCAGCCGCCGCATCCGGCTCGTGGCTCCGCGTTCCACGCCGGTGTTGATCGAAGGGCCAACCGGTTCAGGCAAGGAACTGGTCGCCGAGGGTCTGCACCGCCTGTCGACCCGCAATCGCAAACCATTTGTGGCCATCAATTGCGCCGCAATTCCCGAAGCTTTATTGGAGGCCGAACTCTTTGGCCATACCCGCGGAGCATTCACCGGCGCGGTGCAGGGGCGTGTGGGACGGATTGAAGCCGCCGATGGAGGCACGCTGTTTCTGGATGAAATTGGCGAGATGCCACTGGGACTGCAATCGAAGCTTCTCCGCTTTGTCGAGTGCGGCGAATTGCAGCGAGTAGGCGACAACGAGACCGTCAAGGTGGACGTACGGATCATAGCCGCCACTCATCAGGCACTGGCCCAGCAGACCCAGTCAGGCGCTTTTCGCGCCGATCTTTATTATCGGCTGGCCGTCTTCCTGATTCGCACCCCGTCCTTGTCCGAGCACACCGAAGACTTGCCATTATTGATCAATCACTTTCTCGCCCGAATGGGCCGGGAAGCACCGGTGAAGCAGGTCGATCAGGCTGCCCTTGCCAAGCTGTCAGCGCACGACTGGCCGGGCAATGTTCGGGAGCTTGAGCATGTGCTGGAGCGCGGCGCGATCCTAGCCGGCGACGAGGCTGTGATGACCTCTCGGGAGATCGACTTCGGGCTGGCGATGAATTAAGAACAGCTGTCAGCCGTTAGCTTTTAGCTATTAGCCAGGAGCTGACGGCTTGAAGCTCTTGAGGAGGATCTCATGGGATTGCAGGTAGAGACCCAGCTCAGCGACCAGATTGCCCGCTATCTTGATCTGGCTACCAGCCAAGCCAAGCTGACGGCTGCGAATATGGCGAACATCGACACTCCCGGCTACAAAGCACTGGGCATGGACTTCGAGGCCGAGATGCGGGACGCGATGACGGGTGTGGATGAGGGTCGCGCGGCGCGTCCTGTGCACCTGAAGGCCGTGGACGGGTTGATTGCGCGGCCCGACGGCAACAACGTCTCGATGGATCGCGAGGGGTTGAACCTGGCCGAAGCGCAACTGAAGTTCAGGACCGGCGTGGCTCTGCTCCGCCAGGAAAACCAGCGCATCCTGGACGCCATCCATTCCGATAGCAAGTAAGTTGGACAGGGACGTGCAGGATCTCATCTCGAGAAGGAGAGCCGAATGAACCTCTTCGCAATGATGGACACCTCGGGCGGCGCCATGCAGGCCGAGCGAATGCGCGCCGAGGTGGTGGCGGCCAACATGGCCAATGCGGAAACCACGCGTACGGCCACCGGAGGTCCATACCATCGCCAGCATGTCATCTTCGCTGCAAACGCCGGCGATCCAGAGTTCGTCAATAGTTTGAATGCGGCAACCGGAAGCTCAGCTTCGAGTATTGGTTTTGGCAATTTCACGGCGGGAACGACGACCTCTGAAAGCGTTGCTGCGCCGGCTTTACCCCCGCTGCTGTCGCCTCTGCCTCCCATGAATCTGAATGGGTCCGAGCCTACTGTGCCGGGAGTACACATTGCGGCGGTGGTCGAAGATCCCTCACCCCCGCTGAAACGTTATGACCCTGGACATCCTGATGCCGGGCCGGACGGATATGTTTCGTATCCGGACATTAATCCTCTCACAGAGATGGTGGATCTGATGGGGGCGACACGTGCATATGGTCTGAATAGCTCAGCCGTGCAGGCCGAGAAAGGCATGATCACTTCGGCCTTGGAAATCGCCAAGTCGTAATTGCCGGAACAATGAGGAGAAGCGATGTTAGCTCCAATTAACCCGATGACTGCCGCGTCGCAGGCTTTACAGGGCCTTTCCGGCGCGGGTACACATACCGCCTTTCCGGCGATGGGCGGCTCGGGCGCACAGCCCACCCCATTCGCCGATCTGATGACCGATGCGATTGGCCAGGTGGATCAACTGGAGGGTCAAGCCCACACTGCCGTGGCCGGATTGATGTCCGGCTCGGGCGTCGATGTGCATCAGGCGATGATCGCCACCCAGAAGGCGAGCATGGCCTTCGAATTGGCGCTGTCGGTACGCAACAAGGCTGTTCAGGCATACCAGCAGGTGATTGGAATGCAGTTTTAGGGCTCGGTTGCCGGACTTGAGCAAACGAATAGCAACGGCCGGCAAGGCAACGAAGAGCAACGCAACGGCTGGCAAGGATAGATCACAAAGCCGGACAGAACGGACCGGCTCATCGAGCGGCGGGATACGGAGACCATGGCCACCGGAACACAATTGCAGAAGAGCGCGCCGCTGATGCCCGGAGAGCCTCAGTTGGCTGACCGGCTGGCGGGGCTTTGGGGGCGGGCCAAGGTGCGGTGGGCCGAGATGCATCCGGCGCAGCGCGGCTGGTCGGTTGTGGCGGCCCTGCTGCTGGTGGCGCTGATTGCCGGCCTCTCCTGGTATGGATTGCGCACCGACTGGCGAATTCTTTATGCGGATATGGACCCGGAGGATGTGCGCCAGGTCGGCCAGGTTCTTGCTCAGTCGCAGATTACCTTTGAGACTGCGCCCAATGGAGCGGGGATACTGGTTCCGGCTCCGCAACTGGACAAGGCGCGTCTGGTAACCGCAGCCAAGGGATTGAAGAGCGGGCGGCTGGGTTTTGAGATCTTTGACAAGCCCAACTGGGTGGGTTCGGAGTTTGACGAGCAGGTCAACTTTCAGCGGGCGCTCGAGGGCGAGCTGGAACACACGGTCGGCTCGCTGGCGGATGTCGAGTCGGCGCGGGTCCATCTGGTAATGCCCCATGACTCGCTCTTTCGCGAATCCGAGCGCCCGGCCAAGGCCTCCGTGGTGCTCAAGCTGCGCCATCGCACGCTGGCCGATGGAGAGGCGGATGCGGTGCGTAATCTCGTCGCTTCGGCAGTCGATGGGCTCACCCCGGATCGCGTTGTGCTGGTGGATGCGGCAGGGCATTTGCCGCTGGGTCCAAAGACGGCCGACGCGCTTCGTTTGAGCGCTGAGGAAGCTCTTGAGCAAAAACTAATCGCGACTCTTGAGCCGGTGACCGGCTCTGGCAATGTGCGGGCTTCGGTAACCTTGGACTATAGCCCGGAGGCGACTGAAGAGACCCAGGAGAACTACGACCCGGACCAGACGGTGACCCTGTCGATGCAGCGTACCGAACAATCTTCCGGCTCACAGCCCATGGCGGCGGGCGTTCCCGGCACCGCCTCGAATGCGCCTAACTCGCAAGCCCTGCCGGTTTATCCGCAGCTGACGACAGGTCCGCAGACGGCGAAAAGCGAGTCGGGAAGCTATGCGGCCTCAAAGACCGTGCGGCATACCGTTGAAAGCCCCGGGCGGGTGCGGCGGATGACGGCGGCGATTGTGGTGAATGACCGGCTGACGCAACTGGCCAGCAAAGATAAAGCGGCGCAATGGCAGCCACGCTCGGCCGAAGAGTTGCGCAACCTGACCTCCCTGGCCCAAGCTGCCGTGGGCTTTGATCTGACACGCGGCGACTTGTTGCAAGTGGAGGATCTGGCTTTCGAAGATAACCGTTTGCAGAAACCGGTCACTTTGGAGGGGCAAGTACTTTCCACGGTCGAGAGCTCGCCGGTTTTGGTCAAATACGCGGCTTTATTGGCTGGCATTCTGGTGGTGGTGGCTTTTGGCCTGCGTCCCGCCTTGCGCCGCGCCAATTCCGCCCCTTCGTCCAAACAGCCGGTCAAGGAATTACCAGGCCATGCCGAGGCGTTGGCGGAGGCGCGCGCCTTGAAGCCCCCCGAACCGGTCGAGCTTGATCCTGAGCGAATCCGGGCGCAGGAGATTTTTGAGCAGGTCGCCGATCATCTGAAGCGCGAGCCCACACAAAGCTCCCGCTTGCTGCAGAGCTGGATTCACTCCGATTGATGGAAAAGTGTTGGAGGGGCAGAGAGATCGAGACGGCAGCTACGCGGAGATAGACGGTTTCAAGGGCAGTCAGGACAGAGCGCAAGATTAACCAGAGCGGAATGAAGGAAAGGACCGGACCTTGGCCGATAAGGGGAACCAGAACGCGGCAGACCGGCGTCAGCTGTCGGCAAATTTGAGCGGTCTTCGCAAGGCTGCGGTCTTGCTGGTGGCCGTGGGCGAGGAGTCGGCCAAGGAGATTCTGCGCGCCTTGCCGGAGGTGGATGTGCAGCGGCTCACCGAGGAGCTGGCCGATCTGCGCGGCATTACCCCGGAGATGTCCTCTGGAATTTTGGAGGAGTTCTGGGAGCTATTGGAGACGCAGAACTTCATGACGCATGGGGGCCTGGATTACGCGAGCCGGCTTCTCGAACAGACATTCGGCAAGGAACGCGCCGATGATCTGCTGGCTCTGGTGCGCCGTTCGCAGGAGGCTGCACAGGGCAACCTGGCCAAACTGCAGCGAACTGATCCCCAGCAACTGGGCAAGCTGCTGGACAGCGAGCATCCGCAAACCATCGCGCTGGTGCTGGCGCATCTTGATCCCCGCCGCGCCTCGATGGTGCTGGACAACCTGAGCGAGGATCATAAGGTGCTGTCGATTCAGCGGCTGGCGGAGATGCGCCAGTTCTCGCCCGAGATGGCGCAGAAAGTGGCGCACATTCTGCATCGGCGGCTGGAGAATGTGGGCGACACGGCGCGCAAAAGCTACTCGGGCTTCAAGGCGGTCGCCGATCTGCTGAACCGGCTCAATGCAGAAGAGTCGAAGAAGATTCTGGAGACGATTGAAGATGGCCAACCGGAGCTGGCTTTGTCCATTCGCAACCTGATGTTCACCTTTGAAGATTTGGTGACGGTGCCGCCGGCCACGATCCGCGAGATTGTCTCTGGAGTGGATAAGCGGCAATTGGCGCTGGCCTTGCGCGGCGCGAAAGACGAACTGCGCGCGCAGATCTTCAAGTCAATGAGTTCGCGAGCCGTCGAGATGCTGAAGGAAGACATGGAAGTTCTGGGCCCAGTGCGCTCGCGTGAAGTGGCGCAGGCCCAGCAGGAGATTCTCAACCTGGCTAGAAGGCTCGAGGCCGAGGGCAAAGTGGTTCTCAAGCTGGAGACAGGCGACGAAATGCTGGCATGAAGGTGAACAGTGAACAGAGAGCAGTGAACAGTTCCAGGAAGTCCGGATTGACGCATATTGTTCCGGCTTTAGCTGACCACTGAACACTGTTTGTTGGTCCCTGAATGGGGGAATTGCTTGGCCCAGGTTGGATCGTCAACGCGCGGTGGCGCTTCCGGGCGCGTCCAGGTCTTCGAGTACCCGGCCGGCCCCGATGCGCCTCAGGTGCAGGAATGGAATGGATGGGCAGCCGAGGAAGAGGCGCCGGCCAAGGCGCACGAGGCGTCTTCGGGCGGCGCTGGAGTTGGAGCTGTCGAAGCCGGAATGCGGGTTGAATTCGACCGGCGACTGACCGAGGAGACGCATCGTTCTTTCGAGGCTGGCCGGGAGAAAGGACGCCAAGAGGGCCGCCAGACCGAACACGAGGCTCAAGCCGCTTCGCAAGTTGCCTTGGCGCAGGAGCGTGCGCGGCAGGCTGCCGAACAGATTGAAAGCTTTACCAAGGAACGAGACCGCTTTTTGCACACCGTCGAACACGAGGTGGTGAAGCTGGCACTGGCGGTGGCCGCGCGCATTCTGCGGCGCGAAGCGCAAATGGACCCGCTGCTATTGACCGGCGCGGTCCGAGTGGCTCTGGGACAGCTCTCGGGCACAACCCAGATTCGGCTGCGCGTACCCAATGCGGAACTCGATTTGTGGACCGAGGCCATTGCGCTCTTGCCCAACCTGGCCGTCAAGCCGGTGGTGACCGCGGGCGAAGGGATGCGGCTGGGTGACTGCGTGATTGAGACCGAGATGGGGACGGTAGATTTGGGAATCCGCGCACAGTTGGGAGAGATCGAGCGGGGTTTCTTTGACCGCGCGGGCAGTTCGATATCGAGCAGTTCAAAAGCCGCCAGCCAGCCAGTTGAAGCTGCCGGGACGGCGGATACGGCTGCCGGAGCAGCCCGCAAGAGTCACGCATGACGCCGCTATTGGAACGCTATTTTGGCCGTCTGGAGCGCGGCCAGCCCTGGCGCTGGCGTGGCCAGGTACTGGAGTCGGTGGGCCAGACCATTGAGTCGTCGGGACCATTGGCCTCGGTCGGCGAGTGCTGCGAGATTCAAGATCAGTTTGGCTGCGCGCACTTTGCCGAAGTCATTGGATTTCGCGGTTCCAATGTACTGTCGATGCCTGTAGAGAGTACCGAAGGCATCCGTTTTGGGAATCGTGTGGAAGCCATGGGTGTGCATCCTGAAATTGAAGTTGGGCCGGCTTTGATGGGCAGAGTGCTGAATGCGCTGGGTGAGCCGATTGATGAAGGCCCAGCCCCAGCCGTCTCTCTGGCGCTGCCGCTTGAGGGCGTGGTGCGGCGGCCGCTGGACCGGGTGCCGATTCGCATCCCGCTCGGCACGGGCATTCGCGTTCTCGATGGGCTTTTGACGGTTGGACGGGGCCAGCGGGTGGGCATCTTCGGCGGATCGGGCGTGGGCAAGAGCACGCTGATCGGGATGATGACCCGCAATACAGAGGCGGACGTGACGGTGGTAGGCCTGGTAGGAGAGCGGGGCCGCGAGGTGGTCGAATTTCTAGAGGATTCGCTGGGTGTGGCGGGCCGTGCCCGTTCGGTGGTGGTAGTTTCGACCTCTGACCAGTCGCCCTTGATGCGCATGAGAGCGGCTTTATCCGCGACTACGATTGCCGAGTACTTTGCCGCCCAGGGCAAGCACGTGCTGCTGGTGCTGGATTCCTTGACTCGCTTTGCCATGGCGGCGCGGGAGATTGGGCTAGCGGCCGGAGAGCCCCCCACCAATAAAGGATATACGCCGTCGGTTTTTAGCCGCCTGGCCAAACTGGTGGAACGCACCGGGCAGTTTCGGGTGGGCTCGATTACCGCCTTTTATACGGTGCTGATGGAAGGCGACGACCAGCAGGATCCGATTGTGGATGCGGTCCGGTCGCTGCTCGACGGCCACGTGGTGCTCTCTCGCACGCTGGCTGCCGAAGGTTGGTATCCGCCCATCGAAATACTGGATTCCATCAGCCGGTTGATGTCGACCGTCACCCAGCCAGCGCATCGCGAACATGCCGCGCTGATGCGCAAGATGCTTGCTGTCTATGCGCGCAGCGAGGATTTGGTGCGCATTGGTGCTTACAAGCCGGGCGCGGACCCGGATCTGGATCGCGCGCTGCGGGCTCGGGGAGCGATGCGAGCTTTTATGACCCAGCAGTCGCAGGAGCAAGTCCGCTTTGACGATTGTGTGCGGCGACTGGCCCAGTTGGCCGTGGAGATATAAGCGATGGCTGTTTCTCGCGCGTTGCGCCGCCTGCTGCGCATCCGGGAACTTGAAGAGGAGCAGAACCGACTGGCTCTGGAATCGGCCATCGGCGAGCTGAACCGGCTGGAACATGCGCTCACGGCCACCTTCGAACGGGCACGCCGAGGCCGGAGCCTTTTTCAGACCAGCGCACAAACGGGGCAGTTGCCGGACCGTATCGCCGGCATGGAAGAGACTCGCTCGGCTGCTCTCCACGCCGTGGCGCTCGGGCCCCGAATCGAAGCCAAGGGAGAAGACGTTACCGCTCGCCGTCAGGAGTTTTTGGTGAAGCGGGTAGAGCGCCGCCAGGCCGAGACATTAATTAAGGAGACCGAAGCGCAAGATGCCATTGTGGAAGAGCGACACGGTCAGCAAGCGCTCGATGCGTGGTACGGCTCTCGACTCTACCGAAAAGAGACTGACGATGAAGCGCCAACGACCGCGCCTGTTGAGCTTGCCTCACAAGAGTCCGCCCCGGCGGGAATAGGCCTTGGGTTAGACAAGTGGGTTCGCGACAGAACTTGAGAGAAAATCCACACTCCAGGCACTCTGCCTTCCTGGATCGGGATGAGTGGTTCCATTGCTGACAATGCTCTAACCCATCACACGGTGACTTTGGCATATCGGCTGCTTAATCTCTCCGCATGACCATGGCCGCAGGAATCGAGATCGGATCCGGTGCAAGCCCGATGCCAGGGCTGGGCAAAGTTCTCGGAGCGGTGCCTGGCGCAGGAGTATTCGCAGCGACGAGTCGAAGCTCATCGCCATCGATTGCATCGGAGGCGGAGAGCTTTCGTACCGGCTGGCAATCGCTGTTGGCATCACTGGGCTCAAGTTTGGACTCCAAAGGGGAGGATCTCAGCGGAACTGTGGTGGAGGCGAATCGAGGAACCGCCTTCGCTGGAGCAGCGCCAGAAACAGGATCGTCACCGGCTGCCGGAAGAGCACTTATACCAACTTCATCGCCGACGACTCGCGCCTATTTGCACCTGGGGCAGGGAATTGAGAAGAGTGGCAGAGAGATAGGTGCAGTGGCATTGTCCCCGGCAGACTCTCGGTCAAAGTCATTGGTGGCGCGCCCGACAGCAGGGGCTACAAAGCTTGCATCGACAAGGGCCGCAGCCTCCACAACGAAAGAGGAAAAGAAACCGGCGACGGAGCAGCGAACGGAATCTGTGAGCAGCGCCGGTCCAAGCGATTCGATCCGTGTCGCTAGGCCCGAGACTAGAGCAAACGAAGCGCTGCCGGGATTGGTCCCAGCGACGATGGCAAGTCTTCCCCAGATAGTACCCGCACCTGTGGTTCCGAACGCGGTTGCTCCCGGCGCGGTGGTGAAGGCTCAATCGGCGCAGGCTGATCTGCCAACTTCTCTGCCTGTTGGTTTGGCATGGGCTTCCCAGAGTTCGAATTCGCCAATTCCGAAATCTCAGAGTGAAGTTGCCGGGCGCGCGAACACTGCCGCGCACAAAGCAGCACGAGTCGATGAGATATCTCCAAATCAAGAGCTTGTCTCTCCTGTTTTGAACCATAGCGGAGCTTCTGGCCAGACTCTCAACGTCACAGAATCGCAAAATCTGAGAGAAGAAACCCCGTCGGCAGACGCGATGCTCGCCAAGCCGATGGAGACGGTGACGCCGAGCCAGAACCCAACTCAGAAGTTGGCAAGCCATCAGAATCAAGCTCAGCCGCTTACGCATGCCGCGAATCAGGCGCAGGCAGTCGTGCCAACACCGAGCACGACTATGACGGTCTTGCCGGAACAAGATGCACCTCAGAAGGTCGTGCCGGGCCAGAACCAGAATCGAAGATTTACATCCAGCCAGAACCTGCCTCAACCGCTGACACCAATCTCGACTCCGACCGCGGTGATTGCGCCTGGCTCGAATCTGACTGCGGCGATCGCGCCAGAACAAAACGCGACCCAGACGATCGCACCAAGTCAGAGTTCGACGGGAAGATTAGCGGACAGCCAAGATTATGCTCAACCGCTGTCGCCTGTCTGGAATTCGACTCCGCCGGTTGTGCATAGCTCGAATCCGCCTGCTGCTGCGGCCCGGGAGCGAGGTGCGACACAGACGATAGCACCGAGTCAGAATCCGGCTCAGCCATTGGCCCCTGTCTCGACTCAGACCGCGGTGGTTGTACCCAGCTCGAATCTGAGTGAGGCTGTCGAGCCGGAACAAAGCGCGACACAAGCCTGTGCGCCTGACTCGACTTCGACTGCGCCGGTTCTGCCCAGCTCAAATCTGACTGCGGCTGTCGCGGCAGAACAAAGCGCGACACAGACGGTGGCACCGAGTCAGAATCCGGCTCAGCCATTGGCCCCTGTCTCGACTCAGACCGCGGTGGTTGTACCCAACTCGAATCTGACTGAGGCTGTATCGCAGGAACAAAGCACGATGCTGGCCGGTGGGCCTAGCTCAAATTTGACTGCGGCTGCGGCGGCGGAACAAAGCGCGACACAGACGGTAGCGCCGAGTCAGAGTCCGGCTCGAAGATTAGCGGATCATCAGGATCAGGCTCAGCCGTTGACGCCAAGTCCGACTTCGGCTCCGGCAGTTGCGCCTGGCTCGACTCTCCATGCGGCCGTCGTGCTGGAGCAAGGCTCGACATCGACAGTAGCACCGAGTGAAAGCCCGATTCAAAGATTAGCCAACAGCCAGAGTCAGGCTCAGCCGCTGACTCCTGTCTTGCCTTCGACTCCGGCGATTGCGCCTGACTCGAATCTGACTGCGGCCGTTGTGCGGGAGCAAAGCGCGACACAAATGGTAGCGCCGAGCGAGAGTCCTAGTCCGACTCCGAGTCGAAAATTAGCAGACAGCCAGAATCAAGCACTGCCGTTGACTCCTGTCTCGCCTTCGACTCCGCCGATTGCGCCCAACTCGAATCAGACTGCGCCTGTTGTGCCGGAGCAAAGGGCGACACAGACGTTAGCGCCGAATCAGAGTCCGGCTCGAAGATTGGCAGACAGCCAGAATCGGGCTATGCCGCCGATGGCTAGCACCATTCAATCGGAGACGGTCGTGCCACGCGAGAACGTGACACAGACGATCACTTCGAGCCAAAGCGAAGTCCCGGTACAGGCGGTGAAGCTGGACGTAAGCGTGGTGGCGCCGGTCTTGGCCCCTAACGACGGAATCGGTTCTGTGCCGGCGGTCCCGAACGCTATTGCATCTGAAGCCGCTGCCTCTCAATCTGTCCAGCCCGCGGCTATCTCATCGTCTGTTGGCAAGCCAGGCTCCGCCAGGAGCGACAAGAGTTTGATACCGGGCTCGACACGGTCTGTGCGGGGAGTTGGCAACGCCGATTCTGTTCAGCAGGCAACTTCTCACTCGCAGGCTCAGCCATCTGTCCCGGTCGTCGATGCGACCGCGGTGACGCGCGAATTGGCAGGGGCACATGGGGCTCCGAATGCGGCGGGTGAGTTGACGGCAGGCAAGACTGTAACGAGCGAACCCGATTCCCGCGAGGCCTTCGCGACACTCGATGCGGAAGGCGCAACGGCGAGGCCGACCTGGATTCATGCTGGGGCGCAGCGGGCCGAGGCAGGTTTTCAGGATCCTGCACTGGGCTGGGTGGGCGTGCGGGCGCAGACAAGCGGAGGTGGGGTTCACGCCGAACTGGTGCCGGGCTCAGCCGATGCTGCTCAGGCGCTGAGCGGTCACATGGCTGGCTTGAACGCCTTTCTTGCCGAGCACCATACGCAGGTCGATACCGTGACGCTGAGCGCGCCCGAGAGCGGGGGAACTGGGTTAGGCAGCGACCGAAGCACGGGAGAGGGAATGCAGCAGGGAGCGGGAGATCAGGCCGGGCAGCAGAGGTCGCAAGGAGTGGAGAGCGGATTCCAGCCTGGTCCGTCTGGAGGCCCGTCTGCCGGTACGTCCCAGTCGCCGACTAGGCCGGCGGGATTGGACGGAAGCATACAGACAGCAGAGTTGGTTGGGGGTCACATTTCGGTCATGGCTTGAGCAGGGTTTAGTTCAGGGCGGCGGGCAGTTACCCGGCAAACAAGGGACGAAGGAAATCACAATCTGGAAGAGAAGAAGTACGGAGGAACCATGGCAGCGGCAATCGTAAATCATTATTTGGCGGGGCAGGCACAGACGGGCACAACCGCAGTTCCACAGGCAGCGGCGGCAGCCACGCCGGGCGCTAGCAGCGGCACGAGCAGTTCAAGCGCCAACTCAGCTACGATCTCGGCGAATGACTTTCTGACGTTGTTGGTCACCGAGATGAAGAACCAGGACCCAACGGCGACCACAGACCCCAACGAGTACATCAACCAGCTGGTGAATGTGAACAGCCTGCAGCAGTTGATTGCGATCAACCAGACGCTGACGACTGCGTATCCCAGTACGACTGCCGATTCAGTGACCGGCGCATCCGGGGCCTCGACGGCGAGCCCCACCAGCGCCAGTGCAAGCGCACAGGCGCAACCGGCCACGGCGACCTCGGCTTCTGGAGCCATAAGCTCGGCCGCCGCCAACCTTGCTCCTGGCAATCTCGGCGTTCCGGCGGCTAACTCCGCGGCCCAGAGCGTGGCTCAGGCCCTCGGTGGGCGGCCTCGCGTGCAGTAGCAATTTGCGGGCTTAGAGAAGCCGCGCCCAAACAATTTATCCGCCCGCCGATGAGGCCCGCGCCAACACGAGTTGAAGTCATCAGGAGATCTACCATGCCTAACTTTTACATTCCGCTCAGCGGTCTCAATTCCGATTCAACGGCATTGAACACCATTGCCAACAACCTGTCGAATATGAACACAACCGGTTTCAAATCTCAGACGACCAACTTCAGCGATCTGTTTTACCAGCAGGTGGGCACCACCGGATCGGGGGACGAGATTCAGCAGGGAACGGGAGTGCAGGTGGCCTCGAACAGCACGGATTTCACCGGCGGCTCAATCTCCTCGACCGGAGTCGAGACCGATGCGGCAATCGATGGATCAGGCTTCTTCGTGTTGGACGCGGGCAGCGGGAGCCAACTCTATACGCGCGACGGCAACTTCCAGGTCAGTTCTACCGGAACGCTCGAGAGTACTGAAGGCCAGGCGGTGATGGGGTATCTGGCGACCAATGGCGTCATCAGCACGGCCGGTGGATTGGCCGACCTCTCGGTTCCGACCGGACAGGTGATGCAGCCCTCGGCGACGACATCCATGAGCATGACGCAAAACCTGGATTCGACGTCCGCAGTCGGCGCGCAGGCAACGGGTCAGGTGAAGGTCTTTGACTCGCTGGGCAAGAGCTATGAAGCTACGGTGACCTATACCAACCTGGGCGCCAACAAGTGGAGTTATGCAGTTACTCTGCCGGACACGTTGTCGGCGGCGGCGACTGCGGCGGCGGCGACGACGCTGTCTGTCACTCAGGCATTGCCTGCAGCGACCCTGGTGCCGACGGCGACGACCTCGGCTACAGCGGCCTCGACGACTCCGATCCTGCTGGCTGCAAATGCTCCTGTCGGGTCGACGATCAGCACGAACATCGCACAGAATAATCCCGTGGTGGCCGCGCCCAACACGACCTACAGCTATACCCTCGCACCTACCGGGTTAATGAATGGGAGCAGCACTTTGTCGATTGTCGTTGGCGGGCAGACCATTACTGTGCAGCCTTCTTCTTCGGACGAGGACGTGGCGAGCTATGCGGCTGATCTCAATAAAGCCCTGAACGGTACGGGCATTACTGTGACCGGCACGGACGGGACACCATCCACAAATACTGCGGGCACGCTTTCCTTCAAGGGGCTCACGTCGAGCAATTTCACCGTCGGGGGTACTTTGCAGCAGGATGTTCCAATGGCCAAAACCAGCTATAACTTTGGTTCCTACACCGATCCTACGACCGGTTCGGCGACGCTGGCCGCAGTCGATCCGAGCACTTCGCTCCAGATCAGCGAGGGAGCTCTCGGTCCTGTCAGTGTGCCGCCTTTTACCGTCCCACAATCGATCTCCAGTTACGCTCAGTCGCTACAGTCCGCATTGACCGGGGCAGGGATCACTGACATCACCGTTTCGGGCACGAACGGCGTCTTGTCGATCACCGGGCCTTCGAATATGAAGATCACGAACGCTCTCAATGGACTTACAAGCACCGGTCCTGCATTTGTCAATCAGGATACATTGGGAACCATTGTCACGAACACGGTAACTCCCCAGGCGGTGGCAACGACAACTCCTGTTAGCGACAATCTGACTCCGGTAGCTGGAACACCATCCACCAACAGCTCAGCGCTCATTTCGGGAAGCGCTTCGTTAGTGGCGACAAGCTCGCCGGCTCCCGCGCCAACGGTTACTCAGGGAGTGTCGGTAAACGACAACGTTGTCACCCCTGACACTACCACGCTCCCCGGTGGCTTTATTTATAGCCTCACCACCGACGCAGCTCCAAATGCCACTACTGTCGGCGCTGGTACCAATGTTGTTTTCAGCTGGACCCCCGCAGCGGGTCCTGCTGTCACAGCCACCGCAGCTGTGCCCGCCCCTCCAACTCCGGCCAATTATGCGACCGCATTAAACACAGCTCTGACCTCGGGGAGCATGGCCGCGTCCGGAGCCACCGCGGCCTATAATCCCGCCACTGGACAAATCACTGTCACCGCTTCGACTGCCGGCTCTGCGCTGACGGTCCAGTCCGGTGCTGTGACCCAGGATTTTACCGGAACTACCAGCAGCTATAGCCTTACCACCAGCAACGGTGCGGTGGCGGCGGTGGATAAATCCACTAATCTGACCTTTACCTGGACCGATCCAGCTGGCAATGTCGTCAACACGACTGCGCCATCTTTTGGAGCGAACAGCAGCGAGAGCCTGGCGACCTATGCGGCGGCTCTCAATACCTCTTTGGCTGGCATCTCGGGTGCGACTGCCACGGTGACGGGCACCGGGCAGATTACCATCAGCGGCCCGTCGAGCATGACCGTCAAAGCGGGGAGCATCACACAGGACTTCACCGGGACGAGCATTCCCTACTCGTTTGCCATGACCGGCACGGTGGCAACCAACTCCAATTTGAAAATAACATTGGGCGGCACAACTACTCCCCCGGTGGTCTTCACCGGAACCCCCGAGGACGGTTCTGCATACGCTGTGGACCTAAACACAGCCATCGGAAAGGCTAGCCTCGTTAATCCGGACTTCGTTGGCGTATCGGCGAGTTTTCTGAATGGCCAATTGACGATCACCGGCCCAACCAACATCTCGACTACCGGCAGCCTCGAGCAGAATGTGGCGATGGCCACCAAGAGCTTTAACCTCGCCAGCAGCAATGGCGCAATCGGATTGGTGGACCCTTCGACGACCTTCAGCATCTCCGAGCAACAGAATCCGCCGACGACCCCGCCAACCTTGAGCACCGCGGCGCCGATCATTACCTCCGATCAATCGATCACCAGCTACGCCTCGACGTTGCAGTCGGCGCTCACGAGTGCGGGCATCACCGACGTGACCGTGACTGGTGACAACGCAACCGGACAGTTATCGATCAAGTATCCGTCATCGAGTGTGGCTTCCAACGGTGATCCGGCCGTGACTTTTGGGGGCAATCTTGTACAGAACTTCAATGCAACGACAACCAACTTCGATCTTGGCACCTACACCGATCCCAATACCGGATTGACTTCGGCCGGTCTGGTAGGAGCAGCTTCCAACCTTAAAATCTCTGGTGTCAATGCTGCTGGAGCGACCGTGACCACAGCGGTCATCACGCCGCCGAACGGCGCCGGTGTAACCGTAGGCGAGTATGCAGCGCAGGTGACCAACGCATTAACTAACGCGGGCATCACCGGGGTGACGGTGAGCGCAAATTCTGTGACCGGCCAGTTGACCTTTGTCGGGCCGTCATCGCTTAACTTTACCGGCAGTGTCAGCCAGAATCTTCTTGGAACCACAACGAACTACGCGTTCCAATCGGGAGCCACCGTTGATCCGACCACAGACCTGGTGATTACCGGAGAGACATCGAGTGGCACGACGGCGCGCATTAACACTCCGCAGGTCAGCGCCGGTGAAACCGTTGCACAGTATGCCACGGCCTTGACCGCGGCCTTGACGACCGCGGGGATTGCCAATGTCAAGGTAACGGCTACCAACGGGCAATTAGCAATCAGCGGGGCCAATGTGAACACATCCGGCAATCTGGTGCAGGGATTGGCGGATTCGACGATCAATTACAACTTTGGTTCGAGCGCCACCGTCAATCCGGCTACCAGTCTAACGATCGTCGGACCGACTGTGAGTGGAAGCCCGGCCACGGCAGTGACCACTGCGCCTGCTGTCACAGCCGGTGAAACTGTGGCTGAATATGCCGCTGCCCTCAATCAGGCTCTGGCATCGGCGAACATCATTACTGGCGTAGACGGCGTCTCGGTGACGGCGAATGGCGGCCTTCTGTCGATCCAGGGGCCGGCCTCAGTTCTCAAGGTCGCCGGCATTGCCAGCCAAGACCTGACGGCGAGCAAGATCAGCTACGACTTCGGCACCAGCGGAAACGCTGTCGCCGCAGTCGATCCGACAACCAATCTAACGATTACTGGGTTGACCGCAAGCGGCCAGACGGCCACGACGATTGCGCCGACGGTGACGCCGGGCGAGTCATTAGTGCAATACGTGAATGATCTAACTACTTCGCTGACTGCTGCAGGCATCGCTGGGGTGACGGTCTCGTCGACGGCTGGCGGACAGTTGTCGATCACTGGCGCGAATCTTTCGACGTCCGGTAGTGTGATTCAAGATCCGGTGAGTTCGACGAATTCCACAGGGACTCTGACGTTTGACGCCAACGGCAATCTGGTGAATCCAACCGCGAATCTGACCAACGTTACCTTTGCGGGACTATCGGACAGCGCGGCCACGATGAACATGAGTTGGGATCTTTTCGGCGCAAGCGGAGCGGGAGTTATCAGCCAGACCGCTGCGGCAACCGCGCAATCTGGGCAAACGCAGAACGGTTATTCGAGCGGCGAGTACCAAAGCTTCACGATTGGCTCGAGCGGCACCATTACGGCTGTGTACTCGAATGGGCAAAACCAGACGGTGGGGCAGCTAGGGATTGCGTCGATGAGCAATTTGCAGGGATTGGTTGATGTGGGGTCGACCGAATACCAGACGACTACCGCATCTGGATCGGCCACTGTGGGTGTGGCTGGAACAGGCGGGCTGGGTACGCTCCAAGGCAGTTCTCTGGAGGCCTCAAACGTCAATATCTCGGCCCAGTTCTCCGACCTGATTGTCGCCCAGCGCGCCTTCGAGGCGAATGCCAAGTCGGTGACTACGTTTGACACCATCACCCAGGAAACCATCAACATGATTCATTGAGTCTGTCTCGGGGCGGTCTTCGGGCCGCCCCTGCAACTCACGACAGGCATGATTGGGCAAACGATTCTTTAGAAGCCGTGACCTTCATGCAGTTCGATGAACAGGCCCTTTGCGTTAGCCAGAACATGTCCTCTGGCGTCGAGAATCCTGGCTTCGGTCCAGTGCTTGCGGCCTTCGCTGCGGAGCAAACGACCCTCCATGCGTAACGGCGTTGCGGAGTAGACAGGGCGGAGGTAGTTGATCTCCATCTGACCGGTCACGGCCGTCACTCCTCGCGCGCGGACTGACTTGCTCATACTCTCGTCCAGCAGCGTGGCGATGACGCCGCCATGCACATAACCAGGCGGTCCTTCAAAGGTCTCGGGAATCGTTGGCAGGCACACTACGCTCCCATCCTCAGCGAGCAGGAACTCAAGTCGTAATCCGTTGTCATTGGCCGCGCCGCAGCCGAAGCAGCGGTTCTGTGCCTTAGTGGGCATGGGGGTTAAACGTTCGGTAGATTCTGTCATTCTTCTCCCCGGGGAAACTTTGGAACGAGTCATATTAAATAGCTTCGCTTAGAACGCTCTTGAAAGTCTCGCGGTCGACGTTGCCTCCGGTGAGCACAATGCCGATGCGTTTGCCGTCACAAGCGCTTGTTTCTTTGAGCGCAGCGGCAAGCGCGGCGGCGCCGGCGCCCTCAGCCAGATTGTGGGTATCCTCGTGATAGGCGCGCATGGCCTGGGCAATCTCTGTGTCGGAGACCTCGACAATTCGCGCCACGTTTTTCCAGATGATCTCTAAGGCCTGAAGGTTGGGCGTGCGACAGGCGAGGCCGTCGGCAATGAGCGAGCACGATGGAGCCTCGACCACTTTCTGTTCCTTGAAACTGAGCGCGTAGGAAGGAGATTTCTCGGCCACCACGCCGACGATTTCTGTTGGCAACCCCAAAGCGTTACGCGCTGCCGCTACACCGCAGATGGATGAGCCAAGTCCGACGGGCACGTAAATTCTTTCGAGTGGCGGCGTAGCTTGAAAGAGTTCCAGCGCGTAAGTAGCCGTGCCTATTACCAACCGCTCGTGAAAGGAATCGACCATGGCGAAACCGCGGTCGGCGGCCACGGTGCGTGCGAACTCCAGCGATTCCTGGAAGTCGCGCCCGGACTCGATCAGTTCTGCGCCCTGCGCAACCATGGCTCGATTCTTCTCGTTGCTGTTGCCTTGAGGGACGACTACGACCGCGTGCAGATTGGCGACCCGGGCGGCCATGGCGACTCCCTGGCCATGATTACCGCGTGTGGCGGCTACTACGCCTGTCATGCCGGGCTGGCTATGCTTCAGCCAGTCGATGTAGACGAGTGCACCGCGCAGTTTGAAGGCGCCGACGGGCGTATGGTTCTCGTGCTTGATCCAGGCCTCGGTTCCTCGCTTTCGAACCGAAAGGCGTTGATTGAGCAGCGGCCATGTGTATTGCGGCGTGGGCGGCATGGAACGATAGACCACGGGCTGGGCGTCGCAGATTTGTGTTAGAGAGGGAAGCTCCATAGCTCCAGCATATCGAAGTTCGCGCTGGGCTTGCGGCTGTGAGGCGGAATGTCCTGACGGGGAAGGGAATAATGATGCCCGGGTTTGCCGGCCGTTTTGCGGACGAACAGATGGCCGCACTGCTCGCGTATCTGCACACCGGGATCGACTGAGAAGCCATCCACTCAATCTCGGCCTTCAGACCTGTTTTTGGTGAGTTGAATCGTTCTAATGCATTTCCATTACCATAGTACTGTTGCACTGTGTTGGAAAACACGCACTATCGTAATGGGATAAGTGTAAAGTACTTCTCAGACGCTTTTACGCGCGCGTGACTTGATGCGAAATGATCCACGCCAGGAAGAAGCATCTGCATTCGGAGGATAAGTGACGATGATCCGGAGAATCTGCACAAATTACGGGAAATGCGCTCTGGCAGACAGCCATGAAGATTTTTCGCACGAAGAGGGGGTCACGAACTGCTGCCCATTATGTGATATGGCGCTCAGCGATGTCATAACCCCATCCCAACAAGAAGATAAGAAGAATGTTGTGCACCAGAGAACGGCGGGTAACATTGCTCGCCAAAGGCCCGCAGATAATTTTGCTCAGCATGAAATTACTAATAACTTTGTCCGTCATGAGATTCCAAATAATGCTGTTCGCCATGAAGTCGTCAACAATGCCGCTCGCCATGAGACCCCGAGTCACGGTGTGCGCCAGAGGAAGATGAATAATATTGTTCACGTAATATCTTTTGCAGTTGTTGTTGTTCTTCTTATCGTTGTAGCCGTTGATAAAAACTGGATACACGCAGTTCAGGGGACCAATGCCGCCGAACGGAATGATGCGCCGAATGCGATCTTGCGCTTGGCTGGCGCTAACACCATCGGGGACACTCTGGCGCCTTCGCTGGCCGAAGCCTTCTTCAGGGCTGAGGGTGCATCGAATGTTCGTATTCTCCCGGGGTCCAATCCGCAAGAGAAGATTATTGAAGGTGTCATGCCCGGAGATAGTGCGGATTCCTCGATCACGGTCGCAGCTCACGGTTCATCAACCGCATTTACCAGTCTGGCCGACAATAGCTGCGACATAGGAATGTCATCGCGAAGAATCAAACCCGACGAAACAGCTAAACTGGCGACAGTTGGCGATATGAAGTCAGCCGCGAGCGAACATATTCTTGGTCTTGATGGCATCGCCGTGATTGTGAATACCTCCAATCGTCTCACCTCTCTGCGCAAAGATGAGATCCGGCGAATCTTCACAGGAGAGATTACTGATTGGTCGCAAGTTGGTTCTCCTCACGGAGAGATCAAGATTTATGCCAGCGACGACAATTCTGGAACCTACGACACATTCAAGAACCTGGTGTTGGGGGGACGGCCTCTGGCTCCCTCGGCTCGCAGGTTTGAGGATAACAATGCGCTTTCCGAGGCTGTCTCGGAAGATTCAAACGGAATTGGCTTCACTGGTTTTGCATTCATTCACAACGCGAAATCGATCGCCGTCGCCGATAAGGGAACAGGCACGCTTCAGCCAACCCGGCTGACTGTTGCTACGGAAGAGTACTTGCTCTCGAGGCGGCTCTATCTCTATACCCCGGCTATCGCACGAAATAGATACACGCAGAAGTTTATTCAGTTTGCACTTTCGCAGCAGGGACAAAACGTGCTTGCCTCCAACGGTTTTGTCGCCCAGAGTGTTGTGCCGGTAAAACAGGCCGTTGCGCCAACAGCACCGGATGAGTACAAATTTCTCACTCAGAATGCTGAAAGATTGCCTCTGGATTTTCGATTTCAATCCGAGAATTCCGAACAAGACAACAAGGCTAAGGTTGACTTAGACCGGGTTGTTGCGTTGATTGCGGACCAGGGTGGTGCGGGAGACAAGATTCTGCTCTTCGGGTTCTCTGACAATGCCGCCAGCGCGGAAGGGAATCAGGTTCTATCTTTGAACCAGGCCAAGATCGTGGAGAACCAGCTCATCCAGAGGGGCATCAAACCTACGGTGGTACGCGGCTTTGGTTCCGTGTTTCCAGTCGCGCCAAACGATACTCAAGAGGGCCGCGAGAAGAACCGCCGAGTTGAGATATGGATTCAGAAGTGAGCTTATAACTTATAACGCCGCGACAGGCTACTTCATATTATTGCGATCTGCCTGTCGCGGTATACATTGTTCAGATAACTAAGAACCTTGTCGCCTGGAAAAACACCGATAAAACAGAGTACAGTGTCATGATCAATCACATGTAGTTATCTATATTTATCCGTTGTTAATGACTTGCAATGATATTCAGAAGTAACATAACTCCTGTAACCCCAAGTGAGCTAATAGTACTCGCCTGACTCAATTCAATTGGGGAGGTGCATTGAGTTGGTGTCTTCGAGTAGGGGCTGAAACGATACAAAATGCGTTGAGATTGTCCGGGGATCGCCCGGCGCAAATCACCTGTGAGTAAGAAGAAAAATGAGGCGGCATGACTGTACGATGGGGAAGATGTTCTAACTTCAAAAACTGCAGGGATGCAAAACAGAACCAGGCTATTCCGATTCCACAAGGGGATGCATTCGTTTGCCCTGAATGCGCAGAAGCGCTGCTGGATGAGGGCGAGGTTGCTCCCAGCGCGGCGCCGCTCATCCATCGCAAAAAGATATCACCGGCTCTGATGGCCACTGCTGCGGCTGCGCTTCTTCTTGTCGCGGGCATAGTGTGGTTCGCGATTTGGGGCGGGCTGCACAATGCAAATGCCGCAGTGCTGAAGAGAGAACCCAAGGGAATCCTGCGCCTGGCCGGCTCCAACACGATTGGGGACGCGCTTGGGCCGCAGTTAGCAGCCGCTTTTCTGAAGGAGCAGGGGGCAACGGATGTGCGCATCTTGGCCGGAGCTAGCCCTCAGGAGAAAATTGTCGAAGGCGTTTTGCCTGGTGACACTATGCCTTCCGCGATTGCGATCGCCGCGCATGGATCGGCGACCGCGTTTACCGCCCTGGCAGAGAAGAGTTGCGATATCGGCATGGCTTCGAGGAAGATCAAGCCCGAGGAAGCGTCCAAGTTGGCCTCGCTGGGAAACATGTCTTCGATGGCAAGCGAACATGTTTTGGGGCTAGACGGCATCGCCGTGATTATCAACCCGGCTAACCCTGCCGATCAGCTTGATAAAGATAGAATCATGCGCGTTTTTACAGGGGAGATTAAAGACTGGTCACAAGTAGGTCCCTATTCCGGTGCGATCAAGATCTACGCGAGAGATGACAAATCAGGCACGTACGACACGTTTAAGAGTCTGGTGCTTGCGGGCAAGCCATTGGCATCGGGAGCACAGAGAATCGAGGATAGCAAGACGCTCTCCGATGCAGTCTCCGCTGATCCGTATGGAATCGGCTTTATAGGTCTTCCGTATATACAAAGCGCCAAACCGATTGCTGTCTCGGAGAAGGGAACTCATTCACTGCTTCCTACCCGATTTACCGTGGGCACGGAAGACTATCTTCTGTCGAGAAGGCTGTATCTTTATACCCCTTCTGCTTCTAGCAACAAGTACGCGCGCCAGTTTATCGAGTTCGCTCTCTCCAAGAAGGGACAAGACGTGGTTGGCGACAGTGGTTTTGTGGCCCAGAATGTGGCGGAGGTGGCGCAGTCAGTATCAACTGAAGCGCCGAAAGAGTATAAGTTATTGACCAAAGAGGCAAATCGGCTTTCTCTCGATTTTCGATTTCAGTCTGGTCAAGCGGAATTGGACAATAAGGCAAAAGCTGATCTAGATAGGGTGGTTTCATTAATCGCGGACCTGAGAGTCGCCGAAAACAAGATTATGCTATTCGGATTTTCGGACAGTATTGGTTCGCCCGCCGTAAACCGAGTACTTTCATTGACAAGAGCAAAATCGGTGGAAGATCAATTTGCGCAGAGAGGCATAAATCCGGCGATTGTTCGCGGATACGGTTCAAGTCTTGCCGTTGCCGCGGACGACAGCGAGGACGGCCTAGCGAGAAATCGGCGCGTGGAGGTTTGGATCAAGAAGTAGAAGTGGTCCTGTTTGGCCGCGATGGGCGATTGAGATGGTCTCGATTCGTTCATCGCGGTATACTCAAGATTGTTATGGCAACCAACAAAACTTTCTATTTAGAAACCTTTGGCTGCCAAATGAATGCGCATGACTCGGAAAAGGTCATTGGCACATTGCAGCATGAAGGCTACCGGCAGGTCGAGTCAGAGGAAGAAGCCGGCCTGATTCTTTACAACACCTGCTCCATTCGAGACAAAGCGGAGCAGAAGGTATTTCACCGCCTCGATGAGTATAAGCGGCAGCACCGAGAAGGCAAGCGCTTCGGCGTGCTGGGTTGCGTGGCGCAGCAGGAAGGCGAAAAGATTTTCGACAGGGCGCCTTATGTCTCGCTGGTCTCGGGTTCGGCCTCCTACCGTAAACTGCCGGAGATGCTGGTGCGCCTGGAAGCGGGCGAGAGCCGCATCACTGGCCTCGACGACCGCCAGACCGATGAGACCTTCGAAACCGAGTTTACCGCCCGCCAGAACCCCTACCGCGGCTACATCACTATCATTGAGGGCTGCGACAAGTTTTGCGCCTACTGCGTGGTGCCGTATACCAGGGGGAAGGAGCGAAGCCGCGGATCGGACTCGGTGCTGGCCGAGGCCCGCAAGATCGCTGATCAGGGCTATACAGAGATTCAACTGCTAGGCCAGAACGTGAACAGCTACCGCGATCCGGAAGGGAAGCGGAGTTTCGCGGAGCTGCTGGCGGCCGTGGGCGAGGTGGGCGGGATCCGGCGCGTTCGCTTCACTACCAGCCACCCGCGCGATTTTACTCCTGATATTGTTATGGCCATCGACGCGGTGCCCACGCTCTGCGACCATGTGCATCTGCCGGTGCAATCCGGCTCCTCACGGATTCTCAAGGCAATGAATCGCGAGTACAGCCGAGAGGATTATCTGGAGCGGATTGGCTGGATCAAAGCCGCGCGCCGATCCATCGCGATTTCAACCGACATTATCGTCGGTTTTCCCGGTGAGACGGCGGACGACTTGATCGAGACTATGGACCTTTTGGCCGAGGTCGAGTACGATTGCGTCTTCGGGTTCAAGTACTCAGGCCGGCCGAATACTCCGGCTTTACTGCTGATTGATTCCATCCCGGAGGTGGAAAAGGCAAGCCGGCTTCAAGTGGTGCTTGACAGACAGCGAGAGATTCAAAGGATCAATTATGCTAAGCACATGGGGCAAACGTTGGAAGTGATGGTTGAGGGAGTGAATCCGGCGCGCGGTCAAATTATCGGACGTAGCAGCCAAAACAAACCGGTCAACTTCACCTGCGCCCAACCGATTGCCCCCGCGCCGGGAAGCTACTTGCAGGTGAGAATTACTGCGACGCATCCAAATAGTTTGGTGGGCGAAGTCATCTAAGGTTGCAGGCAAGGGAAAGGGAGGCCATGGAGATCGATTTGAAAAAGGCGATCGAGGCGTTGCGCTCCGAGGCAGAGGAGCAGACGCGCAAGGGGCAACTGGACCGAGCCGCGCAAATCCGGTATGACGAGTTGCCAAGGCTCTTAGCTGAGTTGAAGGAATTGAATGCCGCGCAGGGCGAGGCGCAAAGGCTTCCAGGCGGCATTGAAGTCCGAATACGCGGCCTGACGTTGGATCCCGCCACCAACATGCCTATCATTGTGCTGAAAGATGTCGCCTCAGAGACGGTGATGCCGATTTGGGTTGGGATCTTCGAGGCCAACGCCATTGCCATCGAGATTGAAAAGGTGGCAATTCCGCGCCCCATGACGCATGACTTGACTCGAAACCTCATTCATCACTTAAGTGCGCGGCTGGAACGTGTTGTTATTTCTGAACTTAAGGATGATACGTTCTTTGCGACCCTGTGGCTTCGGCAGGGAGGCGAACCCTTGGTCATCGATGCGCGGCCATCTGACGCCATCGCGTTGGCGCTGCGCGCCGACTGCCCAATCTACGTTACGGAAGAGGTCATGCAGGCCGCCAAGCTGAATACATCCGGCCCGCCAGAGGGACAAGCAGCCGAGCAGTTGCGCGGCTGGCTGGAAGGATTGAACGACGAGGATCTTGGGCACTACAAGATGTAGTCGCCCTAGATCTTTCAGAGACGCTGAAGATGAGGTGCCTGCGAGATGCCTCTACACTCGAGTTTCCCCGACCCGCCCGTAGCGCCTGCACCCTCCGCAGACGTTTGGCCCGCACTTCCTCAAGCTCAATGGAGCGATACCTGCACCACGCTCCAGCTTTGGCTCCAAATCGTGGGTAAGGTGCGCCTCGCGCTTGTGCCGCATATCAACCACTCGTGGAATGTCACCCTTTATCCCACCGTCTGCGGCCTCACTACGCTGCCCATGCCCTACGGCGCACGGATGCTGCAAATAGATTTCGATTTCGTTGGCCATCAGCTCCTCATCGATACCAGCGACGGTGTCAGCCGCGCGCTCCCGCTCCGGCCTATGCCGGTTGCGGATTTCTATCGTGAGGTCATGACCGCACTCGATAGCCTCGCCACACCCGTCCGCATCTGGCCAATGCCTGTCGAAATCGAGCACGCGATTCGCTTTGATCAGGATCAAATTCACAATAGCTATGACCCCGAGTTTGCGCAGCGATTCGGGCGCATTCTCCTTCAGACGATGCGCGTCTTCACACGATTCCGCGCCCGCTTTCGCGGCAAAGTCAGCCCCATCCATCTCTTTTGGGGGGCACTCGATCTGGCTTGCACACGCTTCTCTGGCCGCAGGGCACCGGAGCATCCCAGCATGGCCAATCTGCCTGATCGCGTCACCCGCGATGCCTACTCGCATGAGGTCAGTAGCAGCGGCTTCTGGCCCGGTGCGCCCGGCATCGAGCCGTTCTTCTATAGTTACGCATATCCCGAACCGCCTGGATACTCGAAGTATCTCATCGCGCCAGCATCGGCCGGCTACGACAAGAACTTCGGCGAATTCATCCTTCCGTACGAATCCATGCGCCAGTCGCCAGATCCCGACGCGGTCTTGCTCGATTTTCTGCAAAGCACATACGAAGCTGCCGCCACTTGCGCTCTCTGGGACAGAGCCGCGCTCGAAGTTGAGTCTCGTTAGTGCGATCAAGCAGGTGAAGGGAAGAAGCTGTACCACTTGAAACTGTCGACGGTGATCGCCCCCAATTGAACTCGATGTGAACTATACAGAATATACGTTATCAGACGTACGAACTGTCTTCTTCCTGTTAATTGATCTTCCTCCATTCGTTGTTAGCCGCCCGTGCTTCCGGGCTCTGGCTTCGCCGATAGCGTCCCTATAGCCGCATTGTGTTCATTGATCACGATGGACATGCTTTTGATCCGATCCGCTGACTGTGTTCCTGGGATTGCCTTATTACGGAATCAACGCTGCAACAACCATTTTCCAGTGACGCTGGGAGTTATTGATGCTTTTATCGCCTTGAGGTCCCAACTCCAGAAATTCCTCATTCACAAGCGTGATCTGGATCACAGCCTCCCATCTTCTTCCTGCGTAGCTTGACCTCTATCCATCGGGAAACTACCGACGGGCCCCTAAAATCTTCCAGGGCTGCCTGCGGTTTCTCGGTTCCTGCGCGCAGAGTGAGGTAGGTATGGGGCAATCCATTTGGAATTCGATGCAGCAGAAGGGCTACAACCGCAGAGATTTTCTGCAATTCTGCGCCGCTGCCGCTGCGGTGGCTGGGCTGGGTCAAACCGGCGTTGCCCAGGTCGTCTCGGCATTTGAGAAGAAAGACAAACCGGCTGTGGTGTGGCTGCACTTTCAGGAGTGTACCTGTTGCAGCGAGTCGTTCATTCGCGCGTCGCACCCCATTGTGCTGGACGTGCTGCTGGACGTGCTATCGCTCAACTACACCGAGACGCTCATGGCAGCTTCCGGCTTCCAGGCGGAAAAGTGCCTGACGGATACCATCGAGAAAAACAAGGGCAAGTACATCGTGCTCGTGGAAGGCGCCGTTCCCACAAAAGAGGATGGCGTTTATTGCATGATTGGCGGCAAGACAGCTGAATCGATCTTGAAGACCGTCGCCAAGGATGCTGCTGCCGTGGTGGCATGGGGCAGTTGCGCATCCAACGGTTGCGTTCAGGCGGCCAAGCCTAATCCGACCGGTGCCACGCCGATCCATAAACTCGTGGACAAGCCGGTGATCAACGTACCTGGTTGTCCGCCTATAGCCGACGTCATGATGGGCGTGGTGACTCACCTGCTGGTGCTGGGTCAGGTTCCGGCTCTCGATAGCCAGGGCCGGCCCAAGGAGTTTTATGGCCGCCGCGTCCACGACACCTGCTATCGCCGGCCTAACTACGATGCCGGTCTCTTCGTCGAGTCCTTCGACGACGAGAACGCGCGCAAAGGTTATTGCCTTTACAAGATGGGTTGCCGCGGTCCGGTTACCTACAACGCCTGCTCGGTGGTCAAGTGGAACGAGGGTACGAGTTACCCCATCCAGTCTGGACACGGCTGCATCGGTTGCAGCGAGGAAGGCTTCTGGGACAACGGCCCGTTCTACCAGCATCTGCCCGCATTCCCCGGCTTCGGCATCGAGAGTACCGCGGATACGGTCGGCACGGTGGTGGGAGTAGCTACGCTGGCCGGAGTCGCTGCGCACGCGGTGGTGACGAATATTCGCAAGCACCAGGTGATCGCGGAAGTTCACGCTGAAGATCTTAAGGAGTCATAAGAGCCCATGACACGCATAGTCGTCGATCCGGTAACTCGCATTGAAGGCCACCTGCGCATTGAAGCGGTGGTGGAAAATGGCGTCATCACCGACGCATTCAGCGCAGGCACCATGGTGCGCGGCCTAGAGAAGATTCTTATCGGCCGCGATCCGCGCGATGCCTGGGCCATCACTGAGCGCGTCTGCGGCGTCTGCACCACTGTTCATGCGCTCACCAGCGTGCGCGCCGTTGAAAATGCACTGGGGATCACGGTTCCTCCGACCGCTGAGCTGATTCGCAACATCATGATGACCACGCAATACGTGCAGGATCATGTGGTTCATTTCTATCACCTGCACGCCCTGGACTGGGTGGACATCGTCAATGCGTTGAAGGCTGATCCTAAGAAGGCCTCCGAGTTAGCGGGCTCCTTCTCTAAGTGGGACAAGAACACACCCGCCTATTTTTCCGAGGTGCAGGATAAGATCAAGGCCTTCGCCGCGAGCGGCCTAGGCATATTCGCCAATGGCTACTGGGGCCATCCAGCCTATAAGTTGCCGCCCGAGGTGAACCTGATCGCGGTTGCTCACTATCTTGACGCACTGCAATGGCAAAAGGAAATCGTCAAGATTCATGCCATCTTCGGCGGCAAGAATCCCCATCCTAATTATCTGGTGGGCGGAGTTCCCTGCTCCATCAACATGAACGAAGTGGCCGCAATTAACTCCGAGCGGCTCAACCTGGTGAAGCGGCTCATCGATCAAGCGGATGAGTTTCTCAATCAGGTTTACATTCCCGACTTGCTGGCCGTAGCTTCCTTCTACAAAGATTGGGCGGGTTATGGCGGCGGATTGACGAATTACCTGAGTTACGGTGAGTTTCCGACCCAGGGTTATAACAAGCCGGAGACCTTCAAGTATCCGCGCGGCGTTGTGCTCAATCGCGACCTGAGCACTGTGCATCCGGTCAACGCTACTGATTCGCAGGAGATCAAGGAATACATCGCGCACTCCTGGTACAGCTACGAAGAGGGAGATACAGAAGGCATTCACCCGTGGGCCGGCGAAACGAAGCTGAACTACACCGGGCCCAAGCCGCCCTTCGAGACACTTGAAGGCTTCGAGAAGTATTCGTTCCTGAAGACTCCGCGCTGGAAGGAACAGGCGATGGAGGTCGGTCCGTTGGCAAGGCTGATCGTCGCTTATGCCTCTGGTCGCACTGACGTGCAAGAGTTAGTGAAAGATACGCTGGGCCAGCTCAACGTGCCGGTCACCGCGCTCTTCTCCACGTTGGGCCGTACCGCGGCGCGCGGCCTGGATGCTGCCCTCGCGATGATCTGGCTTAAGGAGTACTACGGGCAGTTGATGGATCGCGTGAAGATCAACGAGGTCTCCACTTTTAACGGAGAGTTCTGGGAGCCGAAGAGCTGGCCCAAGGATGCCGAAGGTGTCGGCCTGACCGAGGCTCCGCGCGGCGCATTGGCTCACTGGATCAAGATTCACGATGGCGCCATTGAGAACTACCAATTGGTGGTCCCGACTACATGGAACGGCTCCCCTCGCGACGCCAAGCAACAGCGCTCGTCCTTTGAGCAGGCGCTGATTGGCACGCCAGTTGCAAAGATCGACTCGCCGGTCGAGATACTGCGCACCATCCATTCCTTTGACCCGTGCCTGGCCTGCGCCGTGCATTTGTACGACCCGCAGGGGCGGCACCTAGCCCAGGTTTCCTTCGAGTGATGCCCATGAGTACACCTAATATCGGCGTAGGCAGAGTGATACCGGCAGACCATCCGGTGGAATCCCGGGGTCCCCATGGACAGGTCTCGGTCCATGGGGTGGAATATCGGCGCATCTATGTGTGGGAACTGCCGGTGCGTGCCTACCATTGGATCAACGCCATTACGTTGACGACACTGTGCGTCACCGGCTACCTGATCGGCGCTCCCATCCGCATGTTTTACGCCGCCGAGGCCTACCAGCAATACTGGTTCGGTTGGGTGCGCTTTATCCACTTCCTGGCTGCCTACATTTATGTCTTTAACTTCCTGGCGCGCCTCTACTGGGGTTTTGTCGGCAATAAATACTCCCACTGGAACGCCTTCTTCCCGTTGAAGAAGTCGCAGCGTCAGGAGATCGTCGATGTCGTCAAGGCCGACGTGCTGGAAACCAAGATGCACGGGCCAATCTCCACGGGGCATAACGCGCTGGCTGGCATGATTTACTTTTTCACGTTCCTGGCCTTCGTAGCTCAGACCATCACTGGCTTCGCGCTCTACTCCAGCATGAGCAATTCGTGGCTACCCCACCTTTTTGTGTGGATTGTGCCGTTGCTGGGCGGCGACTTTGGCGTGCGCTTCTGGCACCATCTTTTCCTGTGGTTCTTTGTCACCTTTGTTGTCGTGCATATCTATCTTGCCTTCTATCACGATTACATCGAGGGGCGCGGTACGGTATCCTCGATCATCGGCGGATGGAAGTTCGAGCGGGAGAAGAGTGACAAATAGCGACAAGGCAGGAACGCAAGACAAGATTTTGGTGCTGGGGCTGGGCAACGTCATCATGGGCGATGAGGGCGTAGGCGTTCATGTCGTGCGAGCTTTGGAGCAACACACACTCCCGGCAAATGTGCAGTGCCTCGACGGGGGCACCGGAGGCTTTATTCTGCTTGAGCCGTTGCAGAGCGCCAGCCGTATTATCCTGATTGACGCAGCCGCCGACGGCAACCCGCCGGGCACAGTCACCCGCACTACGCCGCGGTTTTCGCGCGATTATCCACCGACGCTCACTGCCCACGACATCGGCGTCAAAGACTTGCTGGACGTTTTCTATATCCAGGGCGGAGGCCCCGACGTAGTCCTGTACGCCATCACTATCGATCCGCAACAGCCGATCTCGATGGAACTCTCTCCTCAAATAGCCAAGGCCGCCGAGATAGCAGTCGTCAAGATTCTCGCGGAATTGGCGCAGCCCGCCGCCTAGTTTTTGTTACTTTGTGTCTAGCTTGGACGCAAGTAATTTATTTCGTGGTCTCTATCTAAACCCCAGCATCACCGGCTCCATCTCGAGCTGAATCTTGAAGCGTTCTTCGACGGCGGCGGTGATTCGCCCTGCCAATGTCAATACCTCCGCTGCAGTGGCACCGTCACGGTTTACCAGCGCCAGCGTGTGCCGAGATGAGACTCCGGCCGCGCCCAGCGCATATCCCTTCGCAAAGCCAGCCTGCTCGATCAGCCAGGCAGCCGGAAGCTTCACATGTTCAGCGCCGGCAGGAAAGCGTGGCGGCTCTTTAGAACTGGCCGCTGCAATCTGCCGAAGCTGTTCCTCACTGACCACTGGGTTCTTGAAGAAGCTGCCTGCGCTACGGCAATCGAGATCGCCTTCGACGAGCAGCATTCCCTTGGACTGCCGTACGCGGCGCACGACGGCTGCAACTTCCGCAAGGCTCACTTCCCTGCCCTCGAATTTCACTGACTGGCTCTCCGCAAGCGCCCGTTGCAGTTCAGCATAACGCACAGTGGGCGCGCCTCCGGGCGTGAGCCTGTAGTCCACACGGGTAACGACGTAGCGTCCGCGATCAGTTGAGTTGAAGCGGCTGCGGCGATAGGCAAAACCGCAATCCGATGCCGCGAATTCGACGAATACATGCTGCCGTAAATCGAAGGCCCGCACGCGCTCAATTGCCGATGCAACTTCTTGCCCATAAGCGCCCACATTCTGCACGGGAGTTCCGCCCACCGTGCCCGGAATGCCAGCCAGACACTCGATCCCAGCGCATTGATCTTCGACAACCCGCTCTACAAACCGGTCCCAGTCTTCGCCGGCGCCGGCCTGATAAATTCTTTGCGCGGTTTTGTCAGGTGCATCGGTCACCAGGATGCCGCGCAAATCGACACGCAGCACCAAGCCATCGAAGCCGGCGTCGGAGACGAGAAGATTGCTTCCCCCGCCCAGGACGAACAGCGGCACTCCACGCTCGCCTGCCCAAGCGGCGGCCTCGGCAATCTCCTCTTCGCTCGTGGCCTCGATAAACCAGCGCGCCGGTCCGCCTATGCCAAAGGTGGTGAGAGGGGCAAGGATCTTGTTCTCTTCAATGACCATCGGCTTCAGACCTTCCGAATTGGGCCAGGGTATTGGGCTATCACCGCGTCTGCCGTCAACAAAGTGATCCCTTCGACGATTGCTTGAGCAATCAGAATGCGATCGAAGGGATCTTTGTGGATAGGCGGGAGATTATCAACTTCGACTATGTGCCTGCTTTGAATTGTCAATTCTTCACAGCCATTGCGCAGAAGATATTGTCGAATTTCACGCGGATCGTGCTGAAAACCATGCCCATGCAATCCCCGCTTGATTGAAATCTCCCAAATATTGCACACGCTGAACAGGAATTCGTTGCTGGGATCGTTCAAGATCCCCCGTGCCGTTTGACTCAAGCGATGGTCGTCAAACAGCGTCCAGATTGCAACATGGGTATCGAAGAGAAACTTCATTCGGTCTCTTCGCCAAGAAATAACCGTTCGATTTCCTTGTCCAATTTCCGATCTATTTCCTCGAAATTGTCCGGCAGCGTGTAGAGGCCTTTCATTGCACCAAGCAACCGCTTTGGCTGGGAGGGGTTTGTATCGATGCGGAAGACCTGCACCATTGGCTTACCCCTTTTGGCAATCACAAAGGAATCGCCCTGCTCTGCCTCATCGACCAGACGCGAGAGATGAGTCTTGGCCTGGTGAATGTTGATGGTCCGCATCGCGCCTCCTGAGTGAACTAAGTCTACTTAGTTTAGTTCATAATCATCCGGAACGCAAGGCCGGTGGGAACGCCGAACGGCCTCTCTATTGAAGGCCTTCAAGTGTACAGAGATCGGCATCTGATTCAGTCGCCTCTTACACTTTGGGCAGTGCCTGCACCTTGCTGTGCTTAACGGAATAAAAGAAATATACGACCAGACCAATGATCAGCCACCCGATCAGCCGAATCCAATTACCCAGGCCTAGCGAGTACATCAGGTAGCCGTTGGCGACGATGCCGAGCGCGGGCACCACCGGCGAAAAGGGCGTACGGAAAGGCCGAGGCTGATCCGGTTCGGTATGGCGCAGAATGATCACGGCGGCACAGACCATCACAAAAGCCAGCAGCGTGCCAATGTTCACCATGGTGCCGATCTTTTCGATCGGAGTGATAGAGCCGACGATAGCGGCCAGCAGTCCGACCAGAATCGTGTTCTTCCAAGGCGTGCGAAATCGAGGATGGATTGCGGCAAAAAACTTCTTAGGCAAAAGCCCGTCAGAGGCCATCGCATAGAGCACGCGAGTCTGGCCGATGAGCATCACCAGCATCACCGATGTGAGTCCGGCCAGAGCTCCACAGGTGATGATATCCGAGGCCCAACCGACGTTGTGATCGAGGAAGGCGTGAGTGATCGGTGCCTCAATGTTGACTAACTGCCAGGGCACCATGCCCGTCAGGACAGCAGCCACTCCGACATAAAGCAGCGTACAAATGAACAGCGACGCGATAATTCCAATCGGCAGATCGCGCTGCGGATTCCGGGCCTCCTGCGCCGTGGTTGAGACGGCATCGAAGCCGATAAAGGCGAAAAAGATGTACGCCGCCGCGGAGCTGATGCCGGCTACACCGAAAGGCGCAAAGGTGTGCCAGTCGTGCCCCCAGTTGGTGGGGCGCACGTAGTGCGAGCCTAGCACCAGCACAAACAGCACAACTGAGACCTTGATCATTACAATGCCCGCATTGAACTTTGCGCTTTCCTTGATTCCCACCACCAGAATGGTTGTAATGATCAGGGCAATGACAAATGCCGGTAGGTTGAAGCCGATCTCGACTCCAAAAATCTGCGGCGCATTGAGCAGTTGATGCGCGCGCTCAAGAATCGTCGCCTGCGGATGGGCCAGAACAGTGGTCAGTGCGTCCAGAAATCCTTGCGACCCGCTGATTAGCTCGGGATGCGCCTGCGCAAGATATTCGCGCGCGGCAATATGCTTGGCTTGTTCGAGTCCTGTCCAATGGTCATAGCTTAGCCAGAGGGGGAATTTGATACCGAATATCTTCAATAATTCAATAAAATAGTTTGACCAGCCCGAGCTGACTGTACTCGCGCCCATGGCGTACTCAAGCGTAAGATCCCATCCGATGATCCAAGCGAAGAGTTCACCCAGCGTGGCATACGCATAGGTGTAAGCCGAACCTGCCAGGGGAATCATGGCGGCAAACTCGGCATAGCAAAGCCCCGCGAAGGTACAACCGATCCCGCACAGCACAAAGGAGAGCATGAGACCAGGGCCGGCCCGATGCGCGCCCAGGCCCGCCATCACAAAAATGCCTGCGCCAATGACTGCGCCAACACCCAATGCAGTGAGCGAAACCGGACCCAGAACACGCTCGAGGCGATTCGCGCCCTCTTCCTGGGCTTCGGAGACAATCAGGCTGAGAGGCTTTCTCCTGAAGAGATCTGCCATGCGAATGAACTACTCCTTTGTTTGCTGACCGGATAGTGTTTGCTCTTGCCGCGAGGACCAGAAGAGATAGACCGGAATGCCCAACAGAACGAGAACCAAGCCCGGCCACGTGTACTGAGGCTTATATCGCAATAATACGATACAGATCCATCCGGCCATCACGATGTAGCACGCAGGCAGTACTGGATAGCCCAGCGCTTTGTAAGGCCGGGGAGCATTTGGCATTTTAAAGCGCAGCACAAACAGTCCGACAATGGTGAGAATATAAAAGATCAGCACCGCGAAGATGATGTAGTCCAGCAACTGGCCATAGGTACCGGAGATGCACAACACGGTGGCCCAGGCAGCCTGCACCAGCAAGCCTGCAGCAGGCGTTTTGTAGCGCGGATGCAGCTTGCCAACAGATTTGAAGAAGAGACCGTCGCGACTCATGGCATAGTAGACACGCGCCCCGGCCAGCGACATTCCATTGGCACAGCCGAAGGTTGATATCAGAATTGCTCCAGCCATCAGCCATGCCCCGCCGGAGTTAAAAACCTGCTCCAGCACTGCCGTAGCCACTCGATCCTCGGTCGCATGTTGAATGCCTCGCGCCATCACCGTTGCGCCGTTCACGTCGCCGTGCATCGGCAAAACCAGCAGGTAGCCCAGCGACACCAGAAAATAGACCGCGAGCACAAACCCCGTACCCAAAATCAGCGATAGCGGAATATTCCGCTTGGGGTTCTTCACCTCACCCGCCGTAAAAGTAATGTTGTTCCACGCATCCGCCGAGAAGAGCGATCCCACCTGCACAACAGCCAATATCACCAGCAGATTGACCAGCACCGTCGGGCCGCCCACGCCCACCTGCACCGGGTGCAGCGAAGTCCATCCGGCATTCTTCCAAAACTCGCTCCAGCCTGCTCCGAAGTTCGACTCAATCGCCGTTGCGTTGCGTCCCACCGTAAAAGCCAGCAGAATCAGAGCCGCCATGCTCAGCGCCTTGGCAGTGGTAAAAATGTTTTGGATCAGTGCGCCCAACTTCACGCCAAAGACATTCACGATGGCCAGAAAGATGACCACGACAATCGCGGTCAGGTTGGCCGTGTTGACGCCAATCTCCATGTTGCCCAGCACCATTGGCCCCACCTTGAGCGCCGGAACATGAGCGATGTGCCAGAGCCAATTGGTGGTCGAGATCGTCGGAAAAAATACCCCAAGAAACTTGCCGAAGGCCACTGCAACGGCCGCGATAGTTCCCGTTTGAATCACTAGAAAAAGCGTCCAACCGTAGAGAAACCCCCATAGCGGCCCCAGCGACTCGCGCAGATAGACGTATTGTCCGCCGGCCTTGGGCATCATCGCCGCGAGTTCGCCGTAGCTGAGCGCTCCGATCATTGTTAGAGCAGCCGTCACCACCCACGCGCCTAGAAGCAACGCCGGAGAATTGGTGCCGCGAGCAATATCCGCATCGACGATGAAGATGCCGGAGCCAATCATCGATCCGATCACCAGCGCGGTCGAACTGAATAGGCCCAGGCTTTGCACCAGGCGCGGCGCGTTGCTGTCCCCGCAGAGCGAATCGGTCGCCTGCCGTGTATTCGTGGTGTTTAAATCGGGATTCGTCACTTGAAAAAGCATATACCATCCACTGATTTAGACAGAAGATGGCATTTGGGCGAGTAGGTCAATGTAGCTCTGTAATTTCCGATTGGGCAAGTCATCCTTAGGCATGAAAAAGTATCTGCTCGGATTCATCCTCGTCTTCTGCCTCGCAGTCCCCTATGCGGCGCAGGCGCAGGTGATCGTGGTTGAACGGCATGACCACCACCATCACCATCATCACCACCACCATCCTCGCCTCAACCCGTAATCGGCACGGTAAGAGAATCGAGCGCGCCCTTTACCTCCGCCAGTCGGGTCCGAAATCTGTTTTACGTTCTCCCTACCCCAGCACACAAAGTCAGTGTGCCGGGGCCCGGCTTGGCAAATCAGCTTGATCCGGCGTTCGCCAGCAATCAACTTAGCTGCTCTAGCCAGCGGCGAAACTCCGCTGCGGGGTTTGGCTGACGAAAGAGCGCCCCGGCGATGGCGACAGCCGTGGCTCCTGCAGCCAGCGCCTCAGCCGCCGTTGCCAGCGTGATGCCGCCGACAGCGACCAGCACGGGAGCAACGCCCGCCTCCTGGCGCAGATGCCTTATGCCATCGATTCCAATCGGCGGCGTCGAGGTCTGCTTGGTCCGGGTTGGGAAGACCGGTCCAACGGAGAAATAGTCCACCGGCTCTGCCAGAATCCCCGGCAGCAGCGCCTTGCTACCGCCGAAGGTCCCGATGATTCGATCCGGCCCCAGCAGCCGCCGAGCCTCAGTCGGCCCCATGTCACCCATGTCAACATGAACTCCATCAAAGCCTATTTTATCAATTAGATCGACTCGATCATCTAGAATCAACTTTACGCGTCGGGCGGGCAGCGTGGTCCGCAGAATCTCTGCATCGGCCAGTAATTCGGCATCCGTGCCGGTCTTGTTGCGATATTCGAGAAGCGTCACGCCGGCTGCGGCCAGTTCGCCCCCCAGTTTCCGCAGAAACTCGGCGCGGTTGGTTGCAGGAATGACTGAGGCATCAAGGATGGGGTAAATCTTGGGTAACGTGAAGGGCATGAAATAAGAGTAGCCGATCAGGGGCGGGAGCCAGAACGGCGAGCAACCTGAGCTGACTCAGCGACGATTCCCTGTTTCCAATTCTTGCCCGGTCCGTTATCGTTGGAAACAGACCCATGAAGCAGACCCTCACCCGACTCGCGCTTACTCTTCCGGTCGTTTGGCTGGTGGTCTCGCTGGTCTTTCTGCTCATTCATCTGGTGCCCGGCGATCCCATCTTGCAGATGTTGGGCGAAGGCGCAACTCCAACAGACACAGCGACTTTGCGTCATCAATACCATCTCGATCTACCCTTGCCCCAGCAGTATGTGCTCTACTGGTCCGGCGTCCTGCATGGCGACTTGGGCAGCTCGATCCGCCTGCATGACACCGTGGCGAATCTGATCGCCGCGCGCTATCCCTACACCCTGGCCTTGACGTTGACTGCATTGGGGTTAGGCCTTCTATTGGCTCTCCCCGCCGGTATTCTCGCCGCGGTGCGCCGTGGCCGATGGCTGGACCAAAATCTTTCGGTCGTCAGCCTCTTTGGCCTCTCTATCCCCGGTCTTGCACTGGGACCGGTGCTGATTCTAGTCTTTTCCATCTACCTCGGCTGGCTCCCGGTCTCGGGTGCGAATTCGGGCGGAAACGCCTGGATCGATTGGCGTTATCTTGTCCTTCCTTCGATAGCCATGGGTGCTTCGCTGGCTGCCATCCTCACCCGCATGGTGCGCACGGCGATGCTTGAGGAACTTGGCCAGGACTACATCCGGACAGCCAGAGCCAAGGGATTGAGCGAACGCTCCGTCGTCTGCCGTCATGCTCTTCCCAACGCTTTGGTCCCCATCGTCACCGTCGTGGGTTTGCAGTTCGGCGCGCTGCTGGCCGGGGCGATTGTGACTGAAACGATCTTCAGCTGGCCGGGTCTTGGTCGGCTTACGGTCAGCGCTATCTCCAATCGTGACTATGCCTTAGTTCAGGGATGCCTGCTGTCGATTGGATTGACCTACGTGCTGGTCAACCTGCTCACCGACGTGGTCTATCGCTGCGTCAATCCAAGGATGCGCTAAGCAAGTTCAGTATGAGCCTGCGCAAACGCGGCATTCATTCCTTTGACTTCCGTGGGCTTCCCAAGAATATTTATCCGCAAGGTGCGACGTTAAAACGCGCATCGAACCCGCGATTAGCAGAATCCAACGGTCGTAAGTTAGATCGAGGGAACTTCTTATGGCGGCACTTGAAGTTGATTTCCTGAAGGAGCAACTGGAAGAGCGTAAGCGCAGGCTGGAGATGGCCGTTGCCTCCGCGCCGCCAAACTCCGGCTTGGCCAGACTTTTGCGCGAAGTGGATTCAGCGTTGGACCGCGTGGCCGACGGCACGTACGGTCTCTGTCTTGAGTGCCACGACTCGGTAGAACAGGACCGCTTGCTCGCTGATCCGCTGGTGCAGTACTGCCTGGACCACCTGACCCAACCGGGGCTAGCCGCCCTGCAGAGAGACCTCGACCTGGCTTCCCAGGTGCAGCGCAACTTGCTGCCGCAAAATGGCCTGCGCGTGGGCGACTGGGAAACCAGCTATCATTTCGCGCCGGTAGGCGCCGTCAGCGGTGACTACTGCGACTTGATTCCGTTCGATGGGCAGCTTCTCTTCCTGCTGGGCGACGTCTCCGGTAAGGGTGTGGCCGCTTCGATGCTGATGGCACAGCTTCACGCCTTGTTCCGCAGCCTGACCCAGATATGCCTTCCGCTGTGCCAAATGGTCACCCACGTCAACCGCTTTTTCTGCGAAAGTGTCCTGGCGGGACAATACGCCACGCTAGTGTGCGGGCTGGCCAAGCCGACAGGAGAAGTAGAAATCCATAACGCCGGCCATTGTCCAGCAATCGTCGTCGGACGCGGCGGAGTGCTTCGGATTGAATCGACTGGTTTGCCCCTGGGGATGTTCCGCGAAACAGAGTTTTGCGCCTCCCGCGTGCAGTTGGATGCCGGCGACACGCTCTTTCTTTACACGGACGGTCTTTCCGAAGCCTGTAACGATAGCGATGAGTACGGTGTGGACCGCGTCACCAAATTGGTGAGTCGGCACGCCGCGCGGCAGCCCGCCCAGTTGATCGCCGCTTGCCTTGATGACGTGCGGGCGTTTACCAACGGCGGTCCGAGTTTCGATGATATGACTGTGCTGGCCATGCAGCGCTGCGCCTGACCATCGCAGCCCCTCAGCGGCTCACCAGCTCCATGTGTACCCGATACCGGTCGTGGTATACCACGGAATGGTAGGAATCTTGTTATAGCTCTCCTGAATCCAGATACCATTGTGGTCGTTGATATGGATGGCCACGCCTAGGGATTCGCCGTTGTAGAAGCGATTCTCAACGTGAGGATAGCCAGTCAAACTGGTCAGGCCGGCTTGCAACCAAGTGTATCCGGTCAGGGCTTTCGTTTTCGGCAGCCCAAAGTTCTTCATGACGCCCAATGCCTCGGTGTGTGAACCAAAATCTGTATGAAAGAACCCATGCGTGCCAGCATTCTCGTAAGTATAGGAAAAGGTCAACTCGTCGCCGATGGGATCCTTCTTGAGGAACCCGAAAGTGTGTCCGATACCGATGTTGAGGTTCGCCCTCGGGACGAGTCCGGGGCGGTCGAAATCAGATCCCGGCATCACAAAGAAATCGGTGGAGGTGCTGCTGGACGCGGCCGCAGGTTGTTCGGCTCCGCCAGGCGATGTTTGAGCGCACATCAGGCAGGCGGGAAGCAAGACGACAGCAGCTGCAATCAAATTGCTGAGGAGCGTTGCTTTCAGAATCATTCTTGGTCCTCCGGGCTGAGAGTCAATTTCGCGTCACGGCATCAGGCACGATGCCTCGCGATGTATTCAATACAAACAACTAATTTGTAAAGAAGGTCTAAACAGAGAAAGGGCGTACCGCCTTGTGAAATAACTCTTACCGTCGCCGCTCAGTATCGGTGCCGGGATCGAGATGGATAATCTTCGGCGTGAACACGCCGTCTTTATCCACCTTCAGCACTCCCACCGTCACCGGCAGATCGAAGCGCCGCGGCCCGCAGGAGCCGGGATTGAAGTAGAGTACCCCTTTGCGCCAGTCGTAGTTGGGCACGTGTGTGTGGCCGAAGAGCACTGCGGCAAACTTTCCGGCGGCGGGGTCCAGATGCAGGGTATTCAAGTCGTGCAACATGTAAACGTAGCGGTCGGCGATGAGCACCACTTCAGTCTCCGGCAACTCGCTCGATGGGCCTTCGCGATCCGTATTGCCGCGAATCGCCGTGACCGGAGCAATCTTGTTCAGCTTCCTCATCACCGAAGGCTTGCCGCCCACATCGCCCAGATGCAGAATGCGCTCGACGCCATCCAGAACGCGCTCGATTTCAGTGCGAAAGAGGCCGTGTGTGTCGCTGACTACGCCGATTTTCATGGCTAAAGCCCCAGTTCCAGCCGTGTGCGCGGGTCGAGCTGGTCGCGCAGCGCGTCACCTAAAAAGTTGAAGCCCAGCACCGCACCTGCGACAGCAGCGGCAGGAAAGAGTACCAGATGTGGCGAGTCGAACAGATGCAGGCGGGCGTCGTTCAGCATCGCTCCCCAACTCGGGGCGGGCGCGGGAATACCCAGGCCCAGAAACGAGAGTGTGGCCTCGGCCAGAATCACTCCGGCCATGCCAATGGTGGCTTGCACCAGGATCGGCTGGACGATGTTGGGAAGGATGTGGTGAAAGAAAATGCGCAAGCCGCTTGCACCCAAGGCGCGAGCCGCATCCACATATTCGCGGTCGCGGACGGCCATCACCTGCGCACGCACTAGCCTTGCATAGCCAGCCCAGCCGCCAATGGCCAGGGCCAGCACCAGGTTGGTGAAGCCCGGCCCCAGAAATGCGGCGAAGGCAATGGCCAGCAGAATCCCGGGCAGAGCCAAAAAGGTGTTCATCGCGAAGGTGGTCAGGGCGGTGTCGATCCAGCCTCCGAGATAGCCAGCCAAGCCGCCGATGGCGAGTCCTAAAGCCAGCGAGATCGTGACTACGGTGACCGACACGGCCAGCGAGAGCCGCGCCCCGTAGAGCAAGCGGGAGAGCGTGTCGCGGCCCAGCTCGTCGGTTCCAGCCCAATGAGCGGCAGATGGGCTTTGCAGCCGGTGCAGCAGGTCGATGGCGGCGGGATTGTGGGGCGCGAGCCAGGGTGCCGCTAACCCACCCACGACGAAGGCTGTCAGCAGCAACGCGCCGGTCACGGCGAGCGGCTGGCGGCGGATACGGTTGCGAAGCGTGCTGGTAGAGAATAAAAACATCGGCACAGCAAGAATACCGCGACAGTCGAGGTAAAGTGGGGTTGAATTGAGGATGAGCTTTCTGCGACAAGGTTTGGGGATGTGTCTGGCGTTGGTTGCGTCAGTGGTTTTGTCGCAGGCGCAGGTGGAGCGGTCTTCTCAGATTCAAAGCTCAACCGCGATTCAGGCGGAGGCCTGGCAGCTTGTTATGCAGGCCAATCAGGCCCGTGCTCAGGCGGGGGCTGCGCCCCTGAAGTGGGATGCGGCATTGGCTGCGTCAGCACGTAAGCATTGCCTGCTCATGGCCGCCGAAGGGCGGATCTCGCATCGGTACGCGGGCGAGCCAGATGTTAGCGAGCGCGCCGCGCAGGCCGGAGCCCACTTCAGCCTGATCGAAGAGAATGTCGCGGTTGGTCCCGATCCGGCGGAGATTCATAACGCTTGGATGAACTCGCCGCATCATCGCTCCAACCTGCTCAACCCGAAGGTTGATCGAGTGGGTATAGCCGTAGTGGCGGGCCGCTTGGGACTTTATGCCGTGGCCGACTACGAGCGAGCCGTGCCGCTTCTGACACGAGACCAGGTGGAGGCTAGAATTGCCGGCTTAACGCATGCCAGTGGCGTTGCCGTTGCAAGGGATGCAAGCTTGGCCCGCGCTGCCTGCGTTACGGACGAAGGGCTGCCTCATTCAAAATCCGGTTCGCAGCCCCGTTTCATCATGCGCTGGCAAGACGCGGACATGAATCGCCTGCCGGAGGCGCTGACAGATCGGCTGGCCACAGGCAAGTATCGCAGCGCAGCGGTCGGCAGTTGCCCGCCGCAGGGCCAGGAGGGCTGGTTCACAGCCTATCGCGTTGCTGTGCTGCTGTACTGACAATGTGAAATATTCACTGAAATATTCTTCACAGTGTGATCAGTCCACAAGTCTGGCAAGGCGCGCAGCGGCTTCATTCGGCGCGCCCGCCCGGCGATTGGCTGCCCAAACGATGAACAGAATCCCCACGATCATCGAGCCTGCGCTGGCGAGTTGAGCGTTCGATAAACCCCATAAAACTTTTGGGTTGCGGCGAATAAATTCAACCAGAAAGCGAGCGGTTCCGCAGAGTAGCAGATACTGGCCGAGTATGGCGCCGGTGGCATGGGGCTTGCCCGCTCTCCACCATAGCCACCCGCCGATGAGCAAGCCGGCGGCCAGTTCATAAAGCGGCGTAGGATAGACGCGGACAAGTGTTGGCTCGATGCCGTTGGGGAAGCTTATGCCCCAGGGCTGAAATGAAAAGAAGAAGAAATGAACCGGCTGGATCGGGATTCCATAGCAGCCGTCGCCCGAGAGAAAGCAGCCGATCCGGCCGATGCCGTAGCCGATGGCTGCGGCAGGAGCAGCCAGATCGAGAGTCCGCAGGCCGCCGATCTTGGCCCACCAGCCTTGAAAGACCAGCGCTGAGATGCCAAACAGCAGTCCGCCAAACCAGGCAAAGCCAGCCGTATCCCAAAGCACACTCCAACCCTGATAGCGAAACTCGAGGGGTGTATCAAGGACATGCCACAGCTTTGCGCCAATGATGCCGACAACCATAGCCACTGCAACCATGCTCACGGCATCAGCTACCTGCCCATCCACAAGGATGCGCGCGCGGCGGAAGTTGCGGTCCATGACAAAGGCCGCGGCCACGGCGGCCAGCCACAGCATTAGCCCGAAAGTGGGCAGGTTGAAGTGCCAAAGATGCAAATAAGGAATCATCGCTCTTCAAGTATAGACGTGCGGAGGCCGGCCGGCGCGCGGTCGTCGGCTGGCCTCGGTGCAACTTATCTAAAATTTTTAAGGCGCGCTTGCTCAGCTGCGACCCATTCAGGCGATACTAATTGCATGACCGCCATCACTCAGCTGAACCTTGAGGTTCTCTATACCCGCCAGCAAATTGCCGAACGCGTCGCCCAGATGGGCGCGCAAATTACCCATGACCTGAATGGCGAAAAGCTGGTGATGGTGGGCGTGCTGAAAGGCGCAGCGCCATTCCTGGCCGATCTGGCGAGGGCTGTCGATGTCGATGCCACCTTTGACTTTGTCGCCACCTCCAGCTACGGCAACGGGGTACGCTCCTCCGGCGCGGTCAAGCTCATCAAGGATCTGGATCAGCCCATTGAGGGCAAGAACGTCCTGGTGGTCGAGGATATTCTGGACACGGGCCTGACCCTCTCCTATCTGCGCAATTTCTTTCTCCGCCAGAATCCGAGAACGTTGCGTATCGCCGCGCTGCTCGACAAGCCCTCGCGGCGGTTGGAAAAGATCGAAGCGGACTATGTGGGGTTTTCCATTCCCAACCTCTTTGTCATTGGCTATGGGATGGACTACGCGGAACGATACCGGAACCTGCCCGACATCTGCCTGATGACCTCCGACCATCCCGAGTAGAGAGTGGGATAGAAGAGCGGCACGCACTTTATTGGAATGTCCCGCCTCGCGAAAAAGACAGGTTAGCGGATTCGCGGCGGGAGGTACTATACTCATCTGCGGCAGGAAGCCGGGTGAGCCGCCGTTTTAGAGCGGCATTGTACCGGCAAGGAGCAGGAACCGATGGCTGCGACCATTCCGATTCAGAACGAAGATCTGGACTTCGACAACGGCGTCTTCGATTCAGCGGCATTTGCCGCGGCAACTCTGGCGAACTGGCAGGCGCTGGCCTCGGTCATTGACCACACACTGCTGAAGCCCGATGCCACCCGCAATCAGGTAGAGAAACTATGCGAAGAGGCGACGCGCTACCGCTTTGCCTGCGCCATGGTCAACCCGGTCTGGGTTTCCACAGCCGTCAGCGTACTATCCGGATCTGGAATTCCCGTGGGCGCGGTTGTCGGCTTTCCATTGGGCGCAACGCTGGTCTCCACCCTGTGCCATGAGGCGACGGCGCTGATCCGCTTGGGGGCACACGAGTTGGACATGGTGATCCCTATTGGCCAACTTAAGAGCGGCAACCATCGGGCCGTCGAAAGTACCATCCAAACGGTGGCCGCAATCGCGCATCAACACTGTGCGCTGCTCAAAGTGATTCTCGAGACGGCCCTGTTGACCGTGGCAGAGAAGCTGCGCGCGTCGGAGATTGCGATCCGGGCAGGCGCGGACTTCATCAAGACATCGACGGGCTTTGCTCAAGGCGGCGCAACTCCCGCCGATGTGGCCCTGATGCGCGGCGTGGCAGGCGGGCGTTGCGGCGTGAAAGCAGCGGGCGGCATTCGCACCCTGGCCGACGTAAAGGCGCTGCTCGAAGCCGGAGCCAACCGCATCGGGGCGTCTGCCTCGGTGACGATTGTTCAGGAGTTGGGCGCGGAATGAAGGATCAGTGAGCGATGCTCTGTTCTGTTTCCTCGCCAGGGCTATAGATGGTGAGCTTCACGCCCGGCGGCACGCTCTGGCTGAAAGACTGAAGCTCGGGCCGCAATGTTCCTGCCGAGGATGCGTCGGTCGCATAGAACTGCACCTCTGCTTGGGCAGATGAAACGCGTTCCCGGGATAAGTCCATGCTCGCAACCTTGATCCAGCCGTCGGAAATCTGGTCGGGGAACCACTCATCGTAAATGATGACAAGATGGACGCCATGACTGGCAACTAAGGCGTGATAGGCTTCGGCGTCAGCGTTCGTCGCTTTGAGGATGCGAGCCTCTTCGGAAGCAAGACCGCCCAGGTCGAGAACAAAGTTAGTGTTATGGTACGAAACAAGACCGAGATCGTTGACAGCCACTGGCGCTCGATAAAAATCGTTAATGAAGCGATGCATCTGGAATTGCTGCTCGTAGATATTGTTGGCGGCCAGCGGAACCTGCCAGGTGGACTTAACATAATGCGGACAAACCACGAACAGGGCTACGGCAGTTCCGCCACAAATAATGAGTCGTGTACGTTTGTTCGACAGCACCCTGCGGATGGTCTCCCGCATCAGGTAAATACCCATCAATGCCGTGCCTGCCATGGCATAGTCTTCATATCGGTACAACCATCCAAATCGACCGGCGGCGGCGTGTGCGCCGACCAGGCAAACCAGCAGCAGTGCCATAAGACCTTCTGATGCCCAGCGCCAGGGTTTGTCGGAAAGCTCCAGCAAGCATCTCACCGCGGCGGCCACGCCGATCACAAGCAGCAATGCACCAATCGGAATGAGGTCCATGTTTAAGACATTCTGACCAATCGATCGAAACAGGCCAGAGCCCGCACCGCTGATTCCATTGGCCGCGACATCAGACTTGGTAAGAATCGAACTTGGCAGCGGCGGCAGCCCGAGATGAACAAGAAATGCTGAAAAGCCGCCCATGAAAAGTGCGATGAGAGCCAGGGTTCCGAGCGCTAAACGCCAGTGTCCCCGCAGGGCAAGCACGAGAAGCGCCGCAAGGCTTAGAGCCAATCCCTCGTAGCGCAACAAAGGCGCAAGAACAATGACTGCGGGAAGCCAGGCTGGCATCTTGCCCCTGTCCAGAAACAAAGCTAGCCCATAGATTGTGGCGGCTACCGCTGCTATGTGCAGGCTATGTTCAAGACCGGTAAAGACAACGCCGATGAGATTCAAGCAAAGAGCCAGCATCAGCAGAGCGACCGCCTGCACAACTACCCCAAAGGTATCTTCGGCAAGGCGCAAATGCGCAAAGAGCCGCCAGATGATCACGAGGGTTGCAAAGAGCGCGAGAGAGTTCAGAATCAGCGGCAGATACGGATGGAGGGGAGTGCCGGAGGCGGGCGCTAGCAGAAACGGATAGAGGATCGAAGAAGCGGGCGCGGCGTGAATTCCCGGATTCATTCCGTAATTGTCATGGCGGATTTGGTCGCTTAGCGCGAGACCAATATACGGATCGTCCATCGAATAGATAAAGATGCCATGATTCAGCCTCAAAATAGAGAGGCTGAGACCCAGCAGGATAGCCCCAATCACAGCCAAAACGATCGGGAAAGCTGCCTTAACCATCCGGCCCGTCTGCGGAGTCACCGCGTGAGTCTGCGCCACGCTTGGTAATAAATCAATATGGATTTCAGACATTGTATAAAGCTAGCCTCAAACTCCGCTCTGGATGACAGTGTTGTGCTATTTCCAATGAACCGTATCAGTAATTGGCTGTTTGTTCTTAGCAAGGGTAGCACGATTCGTTGCCTGTTCGGCGACGCGCCAAAGCCGTTCCTCCCCAACTTCGTCGTCCATGCGCTATCATTTTCTTCGACAGACATGGTAGACTCTACCCGATCTCCGCATGGTGAACCCGAGCTTGAGGGTGATTATCGCCCGGCCGATTCGGCAACGCCCGGGGCTCATCTTGACCCGGCAAATATCCGCGTGGAAGCGGCGGATGTCGCTTACTTGATGCAGCTTGCCGAAGCGCTGAACACCACGCTCGATCTCGAAACCCTGCTGCGGCGAACCTCCGAACTGGTGCAGGCCGTTATCCCCTACCGTATCTTCGCCATTCTGCTAGTCAATGACCGCACCCACGAATTGCGGATGCGGTTTCAGATCGGTCACAGTATGCAGGTGGAACGTCAAAGCGTTCCCATGGGCAAGGGTGTCGTGGGCCAGGTGGCGCTCACCCGCCAGCCGGTGCTGTTGAATGATGTAACAGCGTCGGATATCTACGTCGAGGTGAATCCCGCGGTACGCTCCGAGCTGGCCGTGCCACTGATTGCCAAGAACCGCCTGATCGGCGTGATGGACATCGAGAGCGAGCAGGCCGGCTACTTCGGGCCCGAGCAAGTGCGCCTGCTCACACTGACCGCCTCACGCATTGCCCAGGCAATAGAAAACGCACGGCTCTATGCGCGGATTTCCCGGCAGGCGCAGACACTGACCGTATTGAACGAGATCGCAACGGAGCTGACTTCGATTCTCGACCTCGACCCGCTGCTGGAACGGGTCGGTCAACTGCTGCGCCGATTGATCGACTACCAGATGTTCACCATCATGCTGCTGGACGAGAAGGGCGAGACGCTGATCACGCGCTACGCCTGGCGCTTCGGCCATGCCCACGCGCCGCTGCGCAGCCTTCCCATTACCAGCGGTCTGGTGGGCGCAGCGGTGCGCGAGTGGCGGCTGGTCAATGTGCCCGACGTACGCAATGACCTGCGCTACGTGGCTGTAAACCCTGAAACTCGCTCCGAACTGATTGTGCCCTTGTTTTATAAAGGGCGCATCATCGGCGTGCTGGACCTGGAACATACCCGCACCGGCTTCTTCAATGAAGAGCATGAGCGCATGTTGATCACGCTCGCCGCGCAGGTGGCTATCGCCATCGAGAATGCGCGGCTCTACCAGGCCGTGCTGACGCAGGAAGCGCAATTGGAGCGCGACATCACCATGGCGCGCGAGGTGCAACTGCGCCTTTTACCGCCCACCGCGCCTACCTGGACGAACGCCGATATGGCCGTGCGTTTCTTGCCCGCCCGCGCCATCGGCGGAGACCTCTACGACTTTGTCCAGTACGGTCCCGGACGAATGGCCATCGTGCTGGGTGATGTGAGCGGCAAGGCAGCGCCGGCGGCCCTGTTCGCGGCGCTGGTCAGTGGCATCATGCGCTCGGCGGCGCAGCAGCGCCCGGGACCTGCGCAAATGCTGGCCTTGCTAAATGATGCAATCCAGGAACGCAAGCTGGATTCTCAGTACGTGACCATGCTGTTTGCCTTATGGGACGACGATAGCCGGACACTCCAGGTGGCTAACTCCGGCGCAGTACAGCCCGTGCTCTGCCGCTCCGGCGAGTTAGAGATAATTCGCGCCGAAGGCTTCCCGCTCGGGCTCTTTTCCAACGTGACCTACGATGAACTGACCGTGTCCACCCAACCGGAAGACGCTGTCATCTTTGTTTCCGATGGGATTCTTGATGCGGGAAATGCTCAGGGCGAGATGTACGGTCAGGAGCGGCTTTCCGAGTTGCTATCCAGCCGTCGCGGCCAGGCAGCGCAGGAGATTGCCGACGCCATCCTTGCCGACGTCAGCCGCTTCCAGGGCGAGCAGGAGCGCTTCGACGATGAGACGATCATCGTGCTCAAAGTGCGATAGTCACATCAGCTGAATCAGCAATCTGCGCTGCCGGCGTTTCGAAGCCAAGGGAAGTTTTCCAGTAAAAACTGCGTTACTTCTTCAACTCGCAGAATGTGCTTTTCATCTTGGTCTTTATTCAGATAGATAAGGCTTCTGCGCAAATACGTAAGTATGTCTCTCTGCTTGGAATCCAAAATCGAAAAGTCGGCGCCATGTTGAAAAAGCCACAGCAGCATGTCCCTGTGGCCACCAGAGGCCACGTCAAAGACTATAGGTGTGCCAAATCTATTCTTCGTATTCAAACTAAAGCCGCGTGCAAATAGCCATTCCACGCCTTCGATGTCGTTCTCGATTGCAAGAAAATGCAGAACTGTTTCACCCATGCCATCGCATTGATCGAAAAGACACGGATTCGCCGCAAGCAAATTCTCGGCATACACGAACTGTTTTGAATAGACTAAGTTTCTGAGGTCATACCACAACGGATCATTTGCCACTGAATCGCTGCTACGCAGCTGTGAATAGAGATTTGATTGGATTCTACCATTACCTGCCTTGTTTTCCGGCAGAGTGTTCAGCGAAAGCCGTTATCTTCGTTTGGCCATCAGATTCTGTAAACTTGAAGAGAATTCATTCTTGGAGTCACCTTGTCCGCAGAAGAACGCATCATCCGCCCGGCAAAAAACGTCTTTGGCAGCCTGCGCCTCCCCGGCGACAAATCCATCAGCCACCGCTACGGAATGCTAGCCGCATTTGCCGAAGGCACTTCGCGCTTCACCAACTTTTCGACCGGGGCAGATTGCGCTTCGACCCTCGCCTGCATGGAAGCACTTGGAGCGAAGGTGCGCAGGCTCGAAGACGGCTCGGTACAGGTGACCGGCGTCGGGGGCCGCGTAACGCCTTCCAGCGCGCCTTTAGATTGTGGTAACTCAGGCTCGACGATGCGCATGATCTCCGGCCTGTTGGCGCCGCAAGAAGGGCGCTTCACGCTGGTGGGCGATGACTCGCTCTCGCGCCGGCCGATGGAGCGAATCAGAAAACCATTGCAGGCGATGGGCGCGCGGCTGACGCTCACCGAAGGCCATGCGCCGCTCACCATCGAAGGCGGGCCGCTAATCGCCATCGACTACACTACGCCAGTTCCCAGCGCTCAAGTGAAGACCTGCATCCTGCAGGCCGGCTTGCAGACGCCGGGAGTGACCACGGTGCATGAGGCGGTGCGTACCCGCGATCACAGTGAACTGGCCTTGCGAGCCTTCGGCGCGACACTGACGCGAACGGTGAATTCGGTATCCATCTCTGGGCCGCAGGCGCTTCATGCCATTGAGGCTGCCGTTCCCGGCGACCTTTCTTCCGCGGCATTCTTTCTCTGCGCGGCGGCCCTGTTTCCCGGCTCTAGCTTGGTTCTCGACTCGCTCGGACTCAACCCCACCCGCGCCGCGCTGCTTGATGTCTTGACGGCGCTGGGCGCGCGCATCCATGTGCTTGATCTCGAGGAAAAGAACGCAGAGTTGGTGGGAACGGTCCAGGTAACGGCGCCCGCCGAAGGCCTCGGATCGACAGAGATTTCAGGCGCGTTGGCCGCGCAATTGATTGACGAATTGCCCGTTCTGGCTGCCATCGGACCAAGCACCAGTGGAGGCATTCGCATTCGCGACGCCAAAGAGTTGCGCGTCAAGGAGTCCGACCGGATTGCGCTCGTCGTAAAGAATCTCCGTGCCATGGGAGCCGAGGTCGAAGAGTTCGAGGACGGCCTGGACGTGCCTGGCGGCCAAACTCTCCACGGTGCCACGATAGACTCCGGCAACGACCACCGCATCGCCATGGCTTTCAGTGTGGCCGCGTTGCGCGCTGAGGGCGAGACGCTGATTCAAGGCGCTGAATCAGCCGCCATCAGCTTTCCCGAGTTTTTCAATTTGCTGGATTTGGTGGCAGAGCGGTAACCACCTGCGGCGGGACCAACTGCTCGCCCTGACTAGCAGTTTCAAAATTCCCCACCAATTAAACCGAAGACGCTAAAAGGACGGGAAACGATGTTCCATTCCCCGTCCTTGCTGATTTGTTGATTTTTTGACCCGGTACTTATTGCGTAGCAGGCGGAGTCGGAGTCATCACCGGCTCCTTCGTATCCTTTACCGGCGACACCCCGGAAACAATAGGCGTGGTCGTCACCGCGCCCGAGGTTGCTTCATTCAGATTGATGCCATAGTGCTGCAAAGTCGAAGCCAGAATCTGGTAGAGGCTGGCGCGATCCTTGGCATATTGCGCATTGGCGGCGATCAGACTGTCCTCGGCGGTAGCCAGGCCGCGCTCCTGGAGCATGACATTGGCTGTGGTCGAAGCGCCCAGGCGTAGCTTTTTGACTTCGGCGTCAACATTCTGCTGGTTATAATCTCTGGCGGCAATGGAGGCCTGTACCTGCGCCCGGTCGTTGATGAGTGCAAATTGCGCATTGACCACTTGCATACGGATGGTCGTGTAGCGTTGCTCCAAAAGCAACTCGGCCTGACGATACTCCATCAGGGAGCGCGCCTGCACAGACTGCGCAAGCTTGTTGCCGAGGGGAATCGTCACGTTGAAGCCCACGCCCTTATCAGGAGAACTGCTGTTGACCAGACCTTGCAATGCGCTTCCGTAACCGGTAGTCGGGATCGGGGCGCAGGGCGGAGGGTTGCCGGAGCTATCCGGCTTACCAAAAAAATTGATGCAATTCGGGCTTTCAACGCCGCCTACACCGGAAGCACCATAGAAACCATAGATGTCTACAATTGGCAGCAATGAATTGCGTGCGCCCCTCAACGTAATCTCGTCATTTCGGAGGGTAAGCACGGCCTGCTCCAACTCCGGCCTTTGTTTGAAAGCCTCCTGCACAAGTTCCTCAGCTGGCGCTTTCTCTTCAGGAATTTCCTCTACCGTCACGCGGTCGGTTGGAATCACTGGTGCTGTCGAAAGTGCTGGATCATTCAGATTGCGGGCAATCGCCTGCTTGATGATCTGCTGCTGATAATTCAAGGCGCTCTGAGCGCTGATCAGTGCCTGCTTGTCGATGGCTACGTTGGAGTCATCCTGCACAACTTGCAACGGGGCCACGGTTCCGATCTCCAATTGCTTGCGATCATCGCCGGCCAGTTTAGTGCTCTGGTCGATTGCCCTCTGCTTGGCCTGAACATCTTCATAGGCCTGCACCAATCCCCAGTAAATGGTTTCAACTTGATTGACTGTGTACAGAATCTGCTGACGAAAACCCGAATCGGCGATGCGCCGATCATTGAGCGCTTGATAGATGAAGCGCTTGTTGACCCAGATTCCTCCGCCCTGCAACAGATGTTGCGTCACCGTGGCCTTGAAGGTCGATTCTAGTTCGGGACTATACAAATTGAATGGGCTGGTACCGGTCACACGTGAGTTGTTAAAGCCCACGGCCAGCGACGTACCGGTAACAAAGCCCTGGTTGTAAGTGAAGTTGTAAGAATCTGTGTTTTGAAAGCTACGAGGAGCAAAAGCATTGGTCTGCGGTGATTCGGACCTCTCCAACTGAATTGCGCTGGTCACGGTAGGTTCCAGCAACTCGGGCGGTGGGCCGGCGCCCGCAGTGGTCAGTGTCAATCCGGCGGCGCCTGAGCCTGCGCCCCCGGAACCGACAGTTGTTCCACCGGGTCCACCGCCTGCCGCCAATGTGGAAACAGAGCCACCCAGTGTATTGGTAACCAAACCGGATGAGACGCCCAGCGGCGATTCGCCGGTGCGGGTACGCAGAATGTCCGTATCCGCAATGTCCAGGTTATAGCGGGCAATCGCGATGTCGAAGTTGTTCTCCAACGCCAGCGCGAGAGCGTCCGATAGGCTTAAGTAGATCTTGCCATCCTTCACCAAGTCTGTGAGCCGCACCGAATTGGCAAAACTAGCCTTGCCGATTGAGGTCGGGCGATACATGCTGATCGGATTGCCCAAAAACCTGCCCGCGGGCTTGGAAAAGTCCCGCGACGACGGCCGCAGATTCAACGGCTCGGTCAGAACAGGGGCTGGAGCCGAGGGCAGATTCGACGCTGCCTTGTCTGGAGATGTCGCTTCCGCCCCAATCTGTTGGGCATATCCGGAGGGGATTCCCGCTGCCAATGTCAGCATGACCGCCGCTACCGCACGTAGCCGATTGCCCATCTGTCCGCGAAGAGTGCGCGCGGTCTCCTTTTGCTTCTCCATACTTTTACCGAACAATTGCATGGTTCCTCTCCACAACATAATTCTTTTTTGGGAATTGCTGAGAAATGTGGGACGCCACTCTTCAAGACGCTCAGCGAGCCCCTCTGGACGCAAATTTGTCATTTTCATGAGCAATTCTCGCTTACTGCCTGACACAATCTTCCACTCATGAGTCAATACGCGAGTGACTCCCGATTCGTTCCTTTGACCTGATTCCCTGCCCTTCCGGCAGCCCTGTAAACTATGGGGGCGGAATTCTGAGTATACCAACTGGCCATCCGTCCCTCGTGCGCCACAGTCATTTACGCTACTGTCAATGGCTATTGATAGAACGGAACCCGCTCAACCCGCGCCCCTGCTTCAAAACTGGAAGCTGACCCTCGCCTATGACGGCACGGCATTCCGCGGTTGGCAGGTGCAGCCGAACGAGATCACCGTTCAGGGCGAGCTACAGGCGGCGCTCGAGCGGATTTTGGGAGAATCGCCCCTCCCGCAGGGCTCGGGACGCACCGACGCAGGCGTCCATGCGCTCGGCCAAGTAGCCAGCTTCGTGCTCGCAGCTCCCATTCCGGCTGAGAATCTGCAACGCGCCCTCAATCGCACGCTGCCTCCGGCCATCCGCGTTTTAAGGGCGAGAACCGCGCCCAATGCATTTCATGCGCGGCACTCGGCCGTTGCCAAGACCTATGAGTACCGGGTCTTTCGCGATGCCATCTGTCCGCCCTTTCTGGCTCCCTATGTCTATGCGTACTCGCGGCCTATGGACGGATCAGCCTTGCAGAGGTCAGCGCGGCTCTTTGAAGGCCAACATGATTTTCTGAGCTTTGCTGCTACCGACTCCGATTTAGCCGGCCAAACCTTCAATCAAGATGCCAAGCTCGACCTGAGACCCATCCCAAGGCCCGGTTTTCAGATTGAAGCGCCCACAGCACCAACGGTCCGTACCATTTTCTCGTCATGCTGGGAAGAACGTCAGACCGAAGCCGGCACGTTGCTGGTCTACCGGGTCCGAGGAAGTGGCTTTCTGCACCACATGGTTCGCAACCTGGTGGGGACCATGCTGGATGTGGGCCGCGGACGTCTCAGCGCAGACGAGATCCCAGGCATTCTGGCCGCTCGCAACCGCACTGCCGCCGGACCCACTGCCCCGGCGCGAGGATTGTTTCTTCACTCGGTGGAGTATGAAGAGCTGTAATCAGTCCTCGATACACAATAAAAGCTGACCCATAGCCAGAAAGGCCCCGCATTTGCAGGGCCTTTCCGCTGATCATCGCCGAAAAGTTGCGTTTACTTCAGTGCGGCCATCAGAGCGTCAAACGCCGACTTGGGTGGCCGGGTTGTCGATTCCGGCAGCGTGGCCAGCGGCTCATCCACCAGATTCAACTGGTCGATGAAGGTCGGTTTCTCGGTGTCGATGTAGAAAACGCCAGTGAGGATTTCGTCGTTATCATGCGCCTCCATCAGGGTGCGCACGGCGTTGGCCTTGTCGGTGGGATCGTAATCTTCAAGCAGTTTGCGCAGACGCAGGTTCGACCCATCATGCATCTCCACTTCGTAGACTTCGCCTGAGTTGTAATCGACCTCGATCTCATCGAAGCTGGCCACAAATCCAATCTCGTTGATCGGCTCGTCATTCTCCTGCATGAACTTGTAGCTCTTGGTTGAGCCTTCGTGATCGTTGAAGGTAACGCAGGGGCTGATCACATCCAAGAGGACCGCGCCTTTGTGCGCGATGGCGGCCTTGAGCATCGAAAGCAACTGTTTTTTGTCACCGGAAAAAGAGCGGCCCACGAAAGTCGCGCCCAACTGAATGGCTAAAGCGCAGGTGTCAATGGGCGGCAGATCATTGACGACGCCGGTCTTGAGCTTCGAGCCCAGGTCGGCTGTGGCCGAGAACTGGCCCTTGGTAAGCCCATAAACCCCATTGTTCTCGATGATGTAAATCATGGGCAAATTGCGCCGCATCAAGTGAACGAACTGGCCCATGCCGATCGAGGCTGTATCGCCGTCGCCCGAAACTCCAATCGTCGTCATGGTGTGGTTGGCCAGGATAGCGCCAGTCGAAGTGGCCGGCATGCGTCCATGCACGCCGTTGAAGCTATGCGATCGGCTCATGAAGTAAGCCGGTGTTTTTGACGAGCAACCAATGCCGCTCATCTTCATCACCCGCTCCGGTTCGACTCCCATTTCGAACATCGCATCCACGATGCGTTCGGAGATGGCGTTGTGGCCGCAGCCGGCGCAGAGCGTGCTTTTACCGCCGCGATAATCGAGAACGGGAAGGCCGATGTGATTGACTTTAGGTGTAGCAATACCGGTCGCCATGATTACAAACCTTCTTTCGCGGCAAACTCTTCGGTGATGGATTCAGCGTCGATCGGCAATCCGTTGTAATGCAGAATGCTGCGCAGTTTGCCCACCTGATCGGCGGGGAGATCAAGCTTGAGCAAGCTGGCCAATTGCGCGTCGCGATTCTGCTCGACCACATAAACGCGCTCATGCCCTGCCACAAAATCATGTATCGCCTGAGTAAAGGGCCACGCGCGAATCCGCATGTAATCCGCATCGAAACCGTGCCGCCGTTTGATCTGGTCCAGGCTTTCGGTGAGAGCGCAATCCGTGGAGCCGTAGGCCAGAAAGCCGATTTTCGAGCCCGTTTCCCTGACAACCACCGGGGCAGGAACCATCTTGCGCGCATTCTCGAACTTGCGCGCCAGCCGCTCCATTACTGCCTGATACTCGTCCGGATCTTCGGTGTAGATCGCAGCATCGTTGTGTCCCGAGCCGCGAGTGAAGTACGCGGCCTTGGGATGAAGCGTCCCGGGCAGCGTACGCCAGCCAATGGCGTCGCCGTCCACATCACGGTATCGCGCAAAGCTGCCCAGACGATTCAGGTCTTCAGCGGTGAGTACCTTGCCCCGGTCCAGAGGCTTCACTGGGTAATCGAAGGGCTCCGACATCCAGTTGTTCATTCCCAGATCAAGATCGGTAAGTACGAAGACTGGAGTCTGCATCCGCTCGGCCAAGTCAAAAGCCGCCTGGGTCAACTCGAAACACTCTTTCACTGAACCCGGCAGCAGAATCGGATGCTTGGTATCGCCGTGCGATAGAAAGGCCGCCGAAAGCAGATCAGCCTGTTGCGTGCGCGTCGGCATACCCGTCGAAGGTCCGCTGCGCTGCACAATAACGATGACGCCGGGAATCTCCGTGTAATATCCCAACCCGCAAAACTCGGCCATCAGCGACATTCCCGGCCCAGAGGTTGAGGTCATCGAGCGTGCGCCAGCCCACCCCGCTCCCAGCACCATGCCAATCGCGGCCAACTCGTCTTCTGCCTGCACCACGGCGAATGAAGCCTTGCCTTCCGGCGTAACGCGGAGTTTTTTAAGCAGGTCGGTGGTCGCCTCAATCACTGAAGTCGATGGCGTAATCGGATACCAAGCCACCACTGTTACCCCGGCAAACACCGCGCCCATACCGCAAGCCGCGTTGCCATCGATGATGATCTTGCCCGCCGTTGCATTCATGCGCTCAATGAAGAACGGATCCTGCTTGGTCAGATTCGTCTGGGCATACTCAAAGCCTGCTTTCACCGCGCCGAAGTTCAAATCGAAGACCCTCTGCTTCTTGGCGAACTGGCGAAGCAGGCAACTCTCCACAACACTAAGGTCGATGGCCATTATCTGGGCGACAACCCCCACATAGACCATGTTCCTGACCAGCTTGCGCAGCTTGGCCTCGGGACAAATGGAGGCTGTGATCTTGTCGAATGGAACCGGATAGAGAAAGATGTCGTCGCGCACCTGATCGAGCTTGAGGTAATCCTCGTAGATCGCCACACCGCCCGCTGGCAGCGCCTTCACATCGGCTTGGGCGGTCTCCGGATTCAGCGCAACCAGAATCTCGGAGTCGCGCTTGCGCGCCACATATCCATCCTTGTTGGCGCGGATTATGAACCAGGTTGGCTGTCCGGCGATATTCGACGGGAAAAGGTTTTTTCCGCTGACCGGAACACCCATTCCAAAGATGCTCTTCAACAGAACGCTATTGGCGGATTGCGAGCCGGAGCCGTTCACCGTAGCCACGTTAATGCTGAAATTATTTATCACGCGCTTCTGTGCGCTGATTGCTTCCTTTTGTTCACCTAGAGCAAGACCGGCAGTCGCCATTTGGCGGAATTCCCTTCCGAAGAAAGACACAATCTTTCTTTCTCAGATGTGATTATAGTCACTTTGGAGGCATGAAATTGTTATTTCCTATGCGAAGGTTATCCCTTTGATTCCCAGAATATGGGACGGGTCAACAAAATCCGAGAGAACAGAACCGTTCCAAGTCAGGGCAATTCCTGTCATATCAAGCCCTAAGAGCCAGCCGAGCCGAATCCCGCCGCCAGCGCGCGAGTACTGTCGAAGCGATCACAATCAGCGCCAGGGTGATTCCAATCCATAACCCGAAGATGCCCCGGCGGAAGATAA
>JBEKWJ010000020.1:0-71354 GCA_049513195.1 Occallatibacter sp. | reverse complement strand
CCATGTCGATAGCGCCATCCCAGCGGGTCTTGTTAAAGATTTCGTTCATGTCAGGCAGTCCACGGCGATAGAGCACGCTGACGTTGGGACCGGCAACGTTGGCGATACCGGTGAGGATACTGACAGGCGCGAATGCCGTGGCCTCGGATGAGCCGCCGCCACCGGGAATCGCCGGATAAGCGTCCGGTCCGATGACAGCTATGATCTTGACTTTGGCTCGATCGAGGGGGAGCAGGTGGCCATCATTTTTTAATAGGGTCAGGCTCTCGCGAGCGCCTTCCAGAGCAACGGCGTCACCGGTGACAGAGTAAGTCGAGTCGGCGGGATCAAATTGCGGGCGGTCGAGGAACCCGTAACGCAAGATGGTGCGGAGCAAACGAATCACCTTATCGTCAATGGCGGATTCTTTCACCGAGCCATTCTTGACCGCGTCCAGCAAGACTTTGGCGGTCATAAAGCGTGCATTGGGCATCTCCAGATCAAGGCCGTTGTTGGCCGCACCCACACCGTCATAGGTGGAGTCCCAATCTGACATGAGAATGCCTTGGAAGGCCCACTCGCGCTTGAGCACCTGCAAGTTGAGGAAGCCATTTTGAGTTGCATGGACTCCGTTGACCAGGTTGTAGGAGTTCATCACCGCATCCACGTGAGCCTTGGTGACAGCGGCTTCGAAGGCGGGCAGATAAATTTCGCGCATGGTGCGCTCATCGACATCGACATCGACGTTGTGCCGGTTGTACTCCTCATCATTGAGGGCAAAGTGCTTGACCGTGGCGACCACCCCCTGAGACTGGACGCCTTCGATGTAAGGAACAACCATTGCGGCGTTGAGGAAGGGATCTTCGGAAAGATACTCAAAATTGCGGCCGCCCACGGGAGAGCGGGCGATGTTGACGCCGGGACCGAGCAGGAAGTTGACACTGCGGGCGCGGGCATCCCTGCCCAGGCTCTCGCCCAGTTTGCGGGCGAAGTCCTTGTCCCAGGTGGCGGCAAGCGCGACGCCGCCGGCATAAGCAGTGGTCGGTCCCCAACTGCGCACACCCACGGAAGCGTCGGACATCTTGAAGCGGGGCAGACCGATGGCGGGAGCCGGACGCGTGAACATGCCGTCAACACCACCCAGCAGGTCAATCTTCTGCTCGAGCGTGAGCCGGGCCGCAAGATCGTGGGCCTTGGCCTCGATGGCGGACGAGTCTGATGCGGGTGCTTGCGCGGTGGTGGTGAGCGCGCAATTGATTGAGAACAGGCACAAACAGCAAAGAGAAATAATCGTTTGAGTTCCGGGTTTCATTTTGTTTTTCATCGCAATGAAAGGCTACCGTATCCGGCCTTCCAATGTATATCTGTTTTGGGGATCTCCTAGCGGTTACGCCTGGCATTGGCTTCCCTGCTTTGGACCTCTGCCGATTTTATACAGAGCGCAAGACCCGCGTGCGAGATCCGATAACCTTTAGGCTTCTGAGACTTGTCTTGTGACCAGAGTCACAGCGCGGGGTGAATGAGGTCACTGCTGTTGCCTCTATCTGAAGCGCAGACTGATTATCCAATGGCAGGAATTTGATGCGGAAGTCGCGTGGTGGCGGCTAGGAGCAGGACGAGGATTGCACATAGCCAGGAATCAGTGAACGAGAGCAGGCAATGAACGGAAATGAACCGTCCCAGATGAATCGTCCGGGCTGCCGGATTTGTTGCAAGGAGTGAGTTGCCGTCAATGAGATCAGGTTTGCCGCAAACTCGGATCACCAAATGCACTCGCCCCCAAGCGATTGCGAAGAGAGTTACAGGCTCGCCCCAATTTGGAATTGGGTCCACGTCCAACGCGGAGACCAAGGAAGATGGGAGCATGCAGCGCGAATCAAGGACGCGGCGCATGGAAGCTGTTCGGGCGCGTCCCGTAGCGGAGTTGCTGGAGTGCCCTGCATCGATCGGGGTTCTTTTGAGCAGCGCGGCCCAAAGCATCAATTTTGAAGTTGGTGAAGTTGTATTCCGACAGTCGATGATATGCCAAGGTCTCTACCTGGTGGTCTCGGGCCGGTTTTTGCGCAGCGCCGAGTGCCAACAGACCGGGATTTCTCTCTCGCCGGCCCGCGCCGGAGACTTAGTGGAATTGGCAGCAGCCTTGGGAGACGGCGTTCATAATTACACGCTGACAGCGCAGGCTGCAGGTTCAGTACTCCTACTGCCGATGGAAGCGCTTTTTCAGGCTTTTCTAACCCACCCACCCCTTCGGATGCGGTTGTTGGAGGAGCTGGCTCGCGAGGTTTCCCGCGCTTATTACACCTGCTGCCTGAATTGCGTGGAGGCGCCCAAGCGAAGAAGTACCGCTAGCTAGAGACAATTTGTTGTCATATCAATTCTCCGTGCTGGCCTTCTCAAGGCTGCGGCGGAGATTCGGGGAATATCTCTGCCTTGAGTTTCGCAAAGTGCGCTATACTTCAATTGCACATCAGCGAGCTCATGGCTACTTTTCACCCCCATCACCCTCCGGAAGATTGTCTCAATTGTGAGCATCGCCATTTGCGAATGTTCTGCAATCTTACGCCCGAGGCTCTGACCGATTACGATGGGATCGGAATCATGATGAGCCACGCCCGTGGCGCCAAGCTATTTTCAGAGGGTGATCCGGCACGCAACGTCTTTGTCATCTGCTTTGGACAGGTAAAGATCTCCTCGACTTCACGCGACGGCAAGACCATGATCCTGAAGATCGCCGGACCGGGTGACGTGATGGGGTTGAGCGCGGTTCTGGCCAACGTTCCCCACGAGGTGACGGCGGAGGCCATCGAGCCATGTCAAGTGAAGACCGTGCGCAAGCAGGAGTTTGTCGACTTTCTTGGCCGCCACGGCATTGCCTCGATGCATGCGGCGCAATCTCTCTCCGGCGAATACCTGACCGTATTCCACGACGCCAAGCGGTTGGCGCTTTCTGGGTCGGCCGCGGGACGGCTGGCGCGCCTTTTGCTTGATTGGGGCCGCACTTCAAACAATGGCAAGACTGAAATGCGCTTCACGATGGCCCTGACCCACGAGGAGATCGCGAATATGGCCGGTACGTCGCGCGAGACGGTCACGCGGCTGCTCAACCAGTTTCGCCGCGACCAATGGATCACCATCAAGGGTTCCAGCCTGACCATCGTCAAGCCGGACCAGCTCGAACGACTCACCGCGTAAACGTCTTTTCGAGAAGACTTCCTTAAAAACTTTGCAAGATGGATCGCGCGCCAAGTGTGCGGTAGCTCCATTAAGAGTCTCCAATGACTTGCGGAACCGCTTTGGCACCACCCACAAATTAACGGATTCTGAGATTCACCCGATAAGATGAGCAGCAATTGAGAATCCATTCGGTTGCTCCGATGGGAGAACGGCAAAATGAGAGCGCTAGTCGACGAACAATGCGTGATCAAGGCCAACTCCCAATTCTGGGAGCAGATGCTGGCGATGATTCTTGATCCGATGCCTGTGCCGGGGGAGTTTTGTGTGGACGCGGGGCACGTGTTGGGCAGGGTGAATTTGGGCGGCGTGTGGAAGGGCTGCATCGAGGTGCGCATGGCCGAGGGACTGGCTTATCAGGCTACGGCGGCGATGATGATGCAGCCGTTGGACACAGTGCTCGAGGCCGATGCGCTGGACGCTACGAAAGAGATTGCAAATATGATTGCCGGAACGATCAAGTCGTCGCTACCTCGGCCCTGCACGATGACTGTGCCCGAGTCGGCGGTCGAGGCTGAGGGTTTTTGTGGCCCTGAGCAGACAGAGGACTCGCTGGTGGTGGCTTTTCGCCACGCGAGCGGTGACTTGATGGTGCGGATCTGGGAGCAGGAGTGTCCGTAGAGCAGGTAACAGGGAGTAGGGAATAGGGAACAGGGAACCCGCCTTAGCAGGATTACCGACATATTCAAAATCAGACTGGTTCGTTTGAATCAGTCCACTCTTCCGGTCGAACCCCAAACTCATACTCCGCTTGGTGAAGAGCATCATCAAGAATCAGGTGCCATGTATCTGTACTTTGGCCATTTTCGCAAATGTGCAAGAGGTAATAGCCAGCGTCGCCCGGATATTGCGCAATCACGAGTGAAGTGAATGGTGCAAACTCCTGCTTTCCGTGAGTGTCACAGAGATAGTGCTTTGTACGGCCAGGAAGAAGGTGACCTTCATTTAGAACTACCTTCTTGAGTGCAATCATATTGGTCATCGCAGCAAAGAACTCCTGTTCCCTATTCCCTGATCCCTGCATCAGCCGGTTCCAGCGTCAATCGAGCAGTTAGCACCACCAGCGCAGCCCATAGCGTGTCGGCGGCTAGCAGATGGGCTACCTGGACCCACAACGGAGCCAGCAGCATTACGTCGAGCAAACCCAGCAGATAGACTGCGGCCAGGAGCAAGAGCACCAGCGCCGAGAGGCTGCGATTGTCCCAGTGCGTTCTGTGTCGCGCGGCGCGCACCAATAGCCAGATGAGGAAAATGCTGGCGACGAATGCTGTGGTCGGATGCATCCATCGCCAGCGGACGAGCCAACCGCTGGTGGCTGAGAAATCCTGGGCCAGCGCCAGTCCCAGCGATGAGGCCGGAAAGAGCGTATCTCCGAGTGCGGCCAGCGAACCTGTGACACCGACGATCATGACGACAATGACACTTGCCACGGCTGCGAAGGGCGCTCTCAAACGGACTGTGCCGCGCAGATAGCCCTGCTTCCGGCTCAGTAAGTGCGCGGTGAGAGTGATCGCGGCCAGCAGCAGCAGCGTGTTGGTGAGGTGCAGAGCAAGAAATGCAGGCCTCAGCGGCGCCGGACTCTGCGCCGTATAGCCGAGCTTGACGAGCAGTGCACCGAGGATCGCTTCAATCAGCGTGAAGGCGACGGACGCGATGGCCGCCGCACGCGCCAGATGGCCGCGAACGGTGCCGAGGAAGATCCACACCGCGAGGCCCACAACCGCGAAGAATGAGAGGCCGCTGGTGAGGCGATGCGTAAATTCGATGAGCGTGTTGAGGCTGGCCGAGTGCTGGATCACGGTGCCGTTGCAGAGCGGCCAATGGTTGCCGCATCCGGCTCCAGAGCCAGTGGCTCGAACCAGCGTGCCCCAGAGAATGACGGCGATAAAGTACGCCAGAACGGCCCAGGAAAAGCGGCGCAAAGCAGGCGTCGGCAGGCTTGAGACGGTGACAGAAGCGGCGGTTGTGGACATAAATGATGGCTCCAGATGGAACCCACCAGTTTAGAACATGAGCAGAGGGTAATTATCTGCAAGAGAAAAGTGTCTCATTCTTTGTTGTTTTCATATATTGGTATGGCCCTGCTTGTAAGTGATTGAGAAAGTGCCTCGTTCTCGCAATCCCTTTAATTATCTGCAAGGAATCAGGGCCAAAAATAAATATCGTATAGGGCGTGTGGTAACCGCTCCTGGTGCGAAACAATCGGCCGTTCCGCAATGGTCGGCCCAATTTCAGAGTAGCAGGATGTTGGATATGATCTGCAAGACGGACTTATTTTGTGCGGGGTTATTCGCCGCCTTTTGCCGCTAACGTTTCCACCACGGCGAGACTCCGCATCAGTTCAGCGGGCACCTGGTGCCGCTCTTGCAGGTACGCGGTGCTGTTGTAGGAAATCCAGACTTTCCCCTGGCTATCTTCCCGGACGAGGATCTTGAGCGGCAGATCGATGGCGATGCTGGGAGCCGCCAGCATCACAGGCGTTCCTGCCTTGGGGCTGCCGAAGATCAGCAGCTTGGTGGCGGGCATCTTGAGTCCCACCTTCTGCGCCTCGCCGCTATGGTCGACGAGAGCGAAGAGGGTCACTCCTTTTGACTCCAGGATTCCTTTGAGTCTGTCTACAGTCTGGTCTACCGTATAGCTGCTGGGAATGTCGACGATGCCATTGGGCGTCATAGTGATCTCCTTTCCGTTTGCGGGTTGCGCATGAGTTGAACGTTGAAGTGAGACCAGGTAAGTGGCCATCGCCAGTCCAACCAATGCGAGGAAGATGGCAATCGCCACAATCTGTTTCGAGGAGTGACCGCGCGACGCTTCGCCACGATCCAGCTCGCGGATCAGCTGAATATGATTCCATCCTGCCCAAAGATCGACGATGACTCCGACGGCAATCAAGGCCGTGCCGAACCAAAGGGACATTCCGGATGAATGCTGCGGAGGAGCGTTCTGTATAAGCTGGAGTTGTTGAAGAAAGAGTCCGAAGCGCGCCACAACAAAGCCGAAGCCCATCAGGGCCAGCCCGGTGCGAATCCAGGCAAGCAGGGTGCGTTCCGCGGCCAGATAGTCGCTGAGACCGGCCTTTTGCCCAGCATTTGCTGGAGTTGCCATCGCCTGTGCCTCCTGCCCGCTCGGCAAAAAGCATCTTGCTCGCTTGCTCAGCGGGCGTATTGCAACATTATGCAGGTTCAGATAAGGTTAGCGAAATCCCCAATGCGCCTCTTCGAATCAGCGCAAACCCTTTTTCTCGGGAAGAAGGGTTCGAAGTTTTGATTGACAGTTTCAGGTTAGTTCTGGGTTGGCGACAAACCAGGCACAGAATCCATCTTGGACACTTTGGTGTTTTCCGTGAGTAATCCGATGGATATACCCCTTCGTCTTCATCGTTGAGGGAGGATTGAGATCGGGGGCGCCCGCCTTCCTCTTCCTAGTTTATGTTCGTAGTCTCCCATGTCCCCAAAGGCGAGGGACATGGGCACCCTCGGCGAAGCGCTAACTTTTATAAGCGCTCAGCCTGCGATGACAGTTTATTTCGCGCTTACGTGGGCGCTTAAGACCTCGAAGCTCGACGGGAGCGTTACGCTCTCACTTTGTTCGGCAGTAATGAACACATCGAAATCTTTTGAGACCGTCTCTAATTTCAATTCGCCCTTCAGGTTCTTGTCCACGCCGATGGCGCCCTGTTTGAATGCCTCGCCGCCATTTGGCCGTATCCAGACGAGATAGCTATTCGCAGAGGGTGTCAGACTAGTAGGCCTCGCAAGATGGTCCACTTTTATCTCAAGCTTCACGTTGTCGTTGTCTTTATCTTTTTCAACTTTAACAACTCCCGTGGCCGCCGGAACATCGACAGAGGGAGTCATCTGGTATTCCTTGGTTCCACTCAATGGCCAAACTGCGAGCAACGCTAACATCGCGATTGTGATTTTCATGAATTCTCCTGGACATTGCAGGATCGCGCGATCGTTTGCCGGCGCTAACCCATTGCATGTCATTTGTATTATGGAAGATCACATTCTCGAATATTGGTCAAAACTGATCATTGGGGACACCAGGTGCATCGTGATGAGACCGAAGTTCATTGAAGAAATCCAGCGGTGGAGAAGCAGGTCCTTCGACTTCGTTGGGCGCAAAAAGCGCGCCCAACTCCGCTCAGGATGACAGATTTTTGCGAGATGAATTTCAGACGCGGGAGACTGGAGTTACCCACTATTTTTCGTCAGCCTGCCTGCGATTGATTGAGGCAGGATGACGTTTCTCTATTTATTACCCAGCAATCTTACGACGTGATTCACGATAATCAAATCTTCTGCGGGAGGAATTACGCGCACGGTGACTGGCGAGTGATCGGAGGAGATGATAGCTTGGCCGCGGACGTTGTTGCGTTTGGGATCGAGGACAATGCCGAGCGCGCTAAGACCGGCGCAGATTTCGGCGCGGGCGTTGATGTCGTTTTCGCCGATGCCCCCAGTGAAGACCAGCATGTCAAGCCCGCCTAACTCAGCGACATAACTACCGATCCATTTGGCGATGGTCCAGGTGAATTTATCGACGGCGAGTTTTGCTTTGGCGTTGCCTGCATGGATGGCTTCACGCAGGTCGCGCATGTCGTTGGAGAGATTGCTGACGCCAAGCAGCCCAGCCTTTTTGCTGGCTACAGTCTCTAACTGATCGGCGGCGTCTGATGCGCTTTTTGCGGTCTCGGCAATTTTGCGCAGGATGAAGAGAAGCACGCCGGGATCGATGTCGCCGGTGCGCGTTCCGCTGATGATGCCGCCGGTGGGAGTGAGGCCCATGGAAGTGTCAAGGCACTGGCCGTTGCGTATGGCGGAGATGGAGGCGCCATTGCCGAGATGAGCGACGATGAGCTTGGCGGGCACGTGGGGTTGTAACTGATAGACGATGGATTCGTAAGAGATTCCGTGTGCGCCGTAGCGGCGGACACCCATGGCGGAGTACTCCTCTGGGATGGGCATGTGGGTTACGACTTCAGGCATGGTGCGATGGAAGTAGGAATCGAGGCAGACGAAGTTGGGTACGCCGGGAAAGAGGCGCAGCGACTCACGCATGATGTAGCAGGCGATGGGAGTGTGCAGCGGCGCAAAGGCCGTGTAGAGTTCCATTTCGTCAATGAGCGCGGGTGTGATGAGCTGGTTTTCCTGCACGGTTGGGCCGCCGCAAACCATGCGATGGCCGATGGCCACGGGCGCGGGAAAATCGCCGGAGTGGAGCGCGTCGACAACGAGTTTGAAAGCGACGGCGCGGGTGGGCAGAGCCGGAGTTTGATCGACCAGCTTTTTGCCTGCGGCGTCCTTGATCCAGAACTTGCCCAGATCGGTGCCGATGCCGTCGACCGCGCCCTCGAAGAGCTTAATGCGCTGAAGGCCGCTGGCTTCATAGACGGAAAACTTGATGGAAGAAGAACCGCTGTTCAGGACTAGTACGGGCAAAGACGGCATGAATGGAATCCTTTGAAGTTAGGGCTGAGTTAGTCAGCGAGTTAGTAAGTCAGCTTACCGGATGGAGGTTGATGACTTCCCACCCATTCGCCAAAAAGACGGCGAATGGATGGGGCACAGAACTTTGTAACTCGGTTTTAGATGTTCCTTGTTCTGTCAGCTTTGTGGCCAGCGCCAGTTGCGGATTTCCGGCAGATCGTCGCCGTTTTCCGCTACATAAAGCTTGTGGCGCTGAATGGCTTCGGAGTACCACTGCTCGGCGGCGTCGGCCTGCGCTGCGAGCCTGGGCACGCGCCGGACGGCGTCGAGAGCTAACTGGTAGCGATCGATGTTATTGAGTACGCACATATCGAAGGGGGTGGTGGTGGTTCCCTCTTCTTTGTAGCCGCGCACGTGGAGGTTGTCGTGATTGTGCCGCCGGTAAGTGAGGCGGTGAATGAGCCACGGGTAGCCATGGAAGGCGAAGACAGTTGGCGTGGCAGGTGGGAAGAGCTGGTCGTAGTCTTCATCGGGCAGCCCGTGTGGATGCTCGGAGGGCGGCTGAAGGGCCATGAGATCGACGACGTTGACGACGCGGACTTTGAGATCGGGCGCGAGAGTGCGCAGCAGAACGACGGCGGCGAGCGCCTCAAGCGTAGGCACATCGCCTGAGCAGGCCATGACCACATCGGGCGAGCCTGAGTCATTTGAGGCCCACTTCCAAACGCCCAGACCGGTGGTGCAATGAGCGACGGCCTCGTCGATGGTGAGCCACTGCGGGGCAGGTTGCTTGCCAGCCACGATTAGGTTGATGTAGTTCTTGCTGCGCAGGCAATGATCGGCCACGGAGAGCAACGTGTTGGCATCGGGCGGCAGATAGACGCGCACCACTTCAGCTTTCTTGTTGACTAAGTGGTCGATGAAGCCGGGGTCCTGGTGCGAGAAGCCGTTGTGGTCCTGGCGCCAAACCAGCGAAGAGAGCAGGTAGTTGAGCGAGGCGATGGGCTTGCGCCAGGGAATTTGCCGCGTGACTTTGAGCCACTTGGCGTGCTGATTCACCATGGAATCGACGATGTGAATGAAGGCCTCATAGCAACTGAAGAAGCCGTGGCGGCCGGTGAGCAGATAGCCTTCAAGCCAGCCCTGGCACATGTGTTCGCTGAGGATTTCCATTACGCGGCCGGTCTGCGAAAGATTCTCGTCCACCGGCAAGGTCTGGGCCATCCATTCTTTGCCGGTTCCAATGATGACGTCGCCGATGCGATTGGAGGCGGTTTCATCCGGCCCGAAGACGCGGAAGTTTTTCTCCGCCTTGTTGGCTTCCATGATGGCGTGGAGCAGTTGCCCGAGGACGCGCGTGGACTCGACGTCAGTAGCACCGCGGCCTTCGATTTTGACGGCAAACTCGCGGAAGTTGGGGATCTTCAAGGGCTCGAGCAAGAGGCCGCCGTTGGAGTGGGCGTTCATGCCCATGCGGCGGCGTCCCTTGGGAGCAATCTCGGCCAACTCGGCGCGGAATGCGCCTTTCTCGTCGAAGAGCTCTTCGGGTTTGTAGCTGCGCATCCACTCATCGAGAAGCCGCAGGTGGTCCGGCTTTTCGCGCAATTCGGAGAAGGGCACCTGATGGGCGCGCCAGGTGTTTTCGACCGGCTTGCCATCGACAAATTTTGGGCCGGTCCAGCCTTTGGGCGTGCGCATGATGAGCATTGGCCAGGCCGGACGCTCGATGGATTCGCCTTTGGCTACGGCTTCGCGGGCGGACTTCTGGATTTCCGCGATGCGATCCATCATGGTGTCGAAGACTGCCGCAGCCTGCTGGTGCATGACGAGCGGGTCGTCGCCTTCAAGCGTGAAGGGCTCATAGCCGTAGCCGCGCATCAGGCTCTCCAACTCTTCATGGGGAATGCGCGCCAGCACGGTGGGGTTGGCGATCTTGTAGCCGTTCAAGTGAAGGATAGGCAGCACCGCGCCGTCGGTGGCCGGATTGAGAAACTTGTTGGAGTGCCAACTGGTAGCCAAGGGGCCGGTTTCGGCCTCGCCATCGCCGACTACGCAGGCCACAATGAGATTCGGGTTGTCGAAGGCCGCGCCGTAGGCGTGTACGAGCGAGTAGCCCAGTTCCCCGCCCTCGTGAATGGAACCTGGCGTTTCAGGGGCCACGTGACTCGGAATGCCGTAGGGCCAACTGAATTGTCTGAAAAGGCGCTTGATGCCGTCGCGATTCTGCTCGATATGAGGATAAATTTCGGTGTACGAGCCTTCGAGATAAGTGTTGGCAACGAGACCTGGGCCGCCGTGACCTGGACCGATGATGTAGAGCATGTTGAGGTCGCGCTCGCGGATCAGGCGGTTCCAATGCACGTAAAGAAAGTTAAGACCCGGGGTGGTGCCCCAGTGGCCGAGCAGGCGCGGCTTCACGTCGTCCAGAGTGAGCGGGCGCTGGAGCAGCGGGTTATCTTTCAGATAAATCTGGCCAACGGAGAGATAGTTGGCGGCGCGCCAGTAGGCGTTCATACGGGCCAGTTGCTCGGCGCTCAAGGGACCAGTGTTTGCTGCTTCGCTCATAAATTACCTCGCAAGGGGAAGAGTGCGTGACACTAAAAGCCTAACAGCCGCCCATAGGGCGCTGGGTGATTGATGTCACATGCGGGTGAGACGCCGGCTCAAGTTGTGGGATTTGGCCTGCCTATCGGTACCATTTTCGGAAAAGATCCGCGACGGTCTAAAAATAGCGTTTGAGCTTTAGAATTTGCGATTCGAATCCATACCAAAGCACGGTGGCAACTGCCGTTGTAGCCACCAGGCGCAGAGCGACGACGGCCAGAATTCCCTCAGTTCCGTATGGATTCATACGCGCATCAAACCAGCCAAAGTAAACGAAGACCATGATGTGGGTCATGTAGAGGCCATAGCTGATGCGGCCAAAGAAGGCCAGCGGCCGGCTGCGCAGCAGTGCGCAGACCGGGTTGCGCGAACTTGCACTGGTCGACGTGATCGCCGCGAGCACCGCTCCGCTAAAGCCCAGCGCCAATGCTGAATCGAGAAGCGAAGTTCCTCCGGCGATGGTGGCCGTAAAAACCATTCCCAGCACAAACGCGCCCAGGCCTATCCAGAGCCACGTGCGACGGCTGAGAGGAATCGTATAAAGCCCTAGCGCGAGCAGGCTGCCCATAGCGATTCCGTCCAGCTTGATGAGCGTGTGCGTAGGCAAGCCCCAGAGCCAGACTGGGTTCAGATGGCGCATCAGCGGCGAGCAGATCAGCGCGGAGAGCAGAACGCTCGCGAGCATCCACGGTTTGCGCAGGAACCGAACCAGCGGCGCCCAGAGAAAGTAGTACTGCTCTTCAAGAGCCAGCGCCCAGGTGGGGCCGAGGGCGGCCGGCAGCGTGAGATGAAAAAGATTCTGCACGCAAAGAAAATATGCCCACCAGGGCGCGGTCTTGATGGCCTCCCATGGCTGCGGGCCAATGAACCAATCCGACTCTGCGTAGACCACCGCGAGCACCAGCAGATAGACCGGCCAGATGCGCAGCGCGCGGCGCGCATGAAAGTTATGGAAGTAATGCGGCTTGTCGCGCGTCCCCAGCAGGATGGAAGTAATCAGGAAGCCGGAGAGGACGAAGAAGAGAATGACTCCCACCCATCCCCACGCGACCGCGCCGCGCAGACGGGTCCGCTCGAGTTGCATGTAGCCGCAGTGATAGAGCACCACTGCCAGAATCGCCAGGCCGCGCAGGCCATCGAGTTCCGGCATGTAGGTGGGGAGCCAGGTTGGGCGTTGGATGGGCATGGTAGCGAGTCAATCAATCAGCGAATGAATTGAGATTCCCAGGTCTCGATACTGAGATTTGATCATCCGCGAACCTGGAGTTCAGAGAACGAAAAACTAATTGACCCCCACATCTCAAGTTCGAGATGCGGGCCACTCGCCACCCGCCCCAAACTATCACCAAACACCGTCAAGCTGCCGATGATATGTTGGCCAGTATAACATCGGCGGCCGCATCGCTCTTTCATAACTAACGATACAAAGAGAAGATGCAATCAACGCGCATATGAGAACGAGTCGCATCCTAGGGGATATTTTCTGCAACTTCCAGCCGAGGAGAAACATTGCGACCGAAACAGCAATTGGCCAAACAAGCGCTCCAATCACGAGCAGGCGCGAGTTCAGAGAAAGGCCAACCGTTTCGTCGATCATCCATAAGCCAAAACCGCATACTATATCCCAAAAAAGGTTCAGGATATGGCCGCCTGGAAATGGAATATACGGTAGCATCACGCCGAGAAAAAGTGGCGAGAGACAAAACCCTAGAGATACAAGTATCCTTCGCATTTTATCTTCTTCTTAAGGATCATTTGCCGGGTATCAGTTGACCTTAGGTCTCGAATTTGAGACTTAGGAAACCACAACCCTCAATCCAGCGCAAAAAAAACTGATCCCCGATCCCTTTCCTAGCCGGTGGCGAGTTGCTTGGCCCGCTCGGTGGCGCGCATGACTGCCTTGATTAGCGTGACGCGCAGGCCGCCTTCTTCGAGGGCCATGATGCCGTCGATGGTGCTGCCAGCGGGGGTGGTTACGGCGTCTTTGAGCATGGCCGGATGGTAGCCGGTTTCGAGCACCATTTTGGCTGCGCCGAAGGTGGTTTGCGCGGCCAGTTCCGTGGCGATGTCGCGCGGCAGGCCCACCTTGACGCCAGCCTCGGCGAGAGCCTCGATGATGATGTAAATGTAGGCCGGACCGGAGCCGGAGAGGCCTGTGACAGCGTCCATATGCTTTTCGTCGACCGTTACGGAGCGGCCCACAGTTTGGAAGATGCGCTCGGCCAGTTCCATTTTTTCCGCACTGACGAAGCGCCCGCGGCACAATGCGGCAGCGCCTGCGCCGAGCGCCGAGGGCGTGTTGGGCATGGCGCGAATCACAGCTATCTCCAAGCCCGCCGCATCTTCAATGGCGCGCGTTTTGACCGCGGCTGCGAACGAGATCAGCGTCTTGTCTTTGGTGAGGCCTGGACGAATTTCTTCGATCAGGTTGGGCACCTGGAAGGGCTTGACGCCGAGGAGAATCAGGTCGGACTGGCGCGCGGCCTCTAGATTATTGGTGGTCACGTCAACGCCCCACTGCGTGCTGAGGGCCAAGGCGCGCTCGGCGTGGCCGACGGTCGCGTGAATCTGATCGGGAGCAAAGAGGTTCTGCTTGAGAAAGGCCTGCAACAGGATGCCGCCCATTTTGCCCGCGCCCAGAACGGCTACGCGAACGCGGGGCAACTGCGCGGGAGTTTCGGTGGCCTCGACGGGTATCTCTGCCATGATTTTCCTTGTCTTGAATGAGTATCGTATTGCCGTCTTCAAGGATACTCGCATGGGCTACGCCTGCGCCACGAACCGCCCTTCACGGTATATAGGGGGTGGGTAGCTCTCAGCCTTTGGAAGTTTTGGTTTGGGATAAATTGCGCCGGTCCATGGAGAGCGCGACCCTTGCAGCCTGGAGAAGCGTCGAGCTGGATTTGGCCTCGATGGCGTCGATCAAGATTCCGTAGGCTACACAAGCGACGAAATTACGGATGTTTTCTTCTCCCATGAGCGACGGCATGGCTCTGCGATAGGCCTGGCCGGCGATTTTAGAGGCAATAATCCAATGCCTCCCGTTCTCCTTTTGAGCTTTGTAAACGCTTTGGAATATGGCGCTGCAGTTTGCGACGATGGGATTTTCTGGGACAGGTACGGATGATTCGGTCATACTGGTTCTCCTTGGCGGGCACCTGCGGTGCGGCCAACCTGCTCGCTGCTCGCTCGCATCGGCTAGATTGCTTTCCCGCCTGCAACTGCTTCTTTGATTGTGCGCGGAGAGCCGGTAATTATCTGCAAACACCTTGCAAACACCTGCGGTGGGGCCAGCGGCCTTCGGCTTGGGACACGGAGTGTAACGCTTTCCCACCCTTGCGCCAGAAAAAAGGCGCACGGGTGGGGCACGGAGCGACATACATGCTATAGAATTCTTCCGATGAGATCGAAAACGCTTCTCCTTTTCCTATTTGTGACCATTCAGTTGGCTCCAGCAATGGCGGCGGCGCAAGATTTGGTTGATTTCACAATCGTCGACCGCGTTCAATTCTCGGTACCCGGCAACTGGCCGGTGATAACAAGCAAGTCCACAAACGAAAAGACAGTTTTTGCATTCCAAATCCCGAACGCTGCCGATGAAGGTACGTCGGACTCATCGAATCTGTCGATTATTGCTATGGACTTGAAGATCGCTGAAGCTAGAGATGCTTTCCAAAAGCAAGTGTCAACCCACGGCCAAAATGCGGAGGAGAAAAAGATTGTAGAAGGCTGGGGGTGCAGTACTTTCTCGGCGATACAACATTCCACACAAACTCGGTACGTAATTTGGGATTGTCGCCGCACCGTCGCCGACTGTGGGGTTTCTGTTCGCCTCGCGTGGCCACACTTACCTAAAAACCCTCCAGATTACGATACTCAAATGGAGATAGTTCTCTCTAACTTCCTCACAAGCATAGGCCCATTCAAGGGCCTCCCGAAATCTGGGGTATTGCGCCGGCAAGTGGACTGAACTGCACAACTCGTTGATCGCGGGCGGCCCTGATGGATTGCGGGAGGGCGGATTAGGGGATGCGGATCACGGTGCGGATTTGGAAGGTCGAAGTATTGGCGAGAACATAATTGCCGTCAACGATACGCCATTCATAACCCGGGGGCGGGGCGCTCAGGTGCCTTTCGCGATAGTCGAACTTATCGCCGCGATCCCAGTCTTCGTGTTTAATCGGTCTGCCCTTCTTCCATTCCTTGTGTTCGGTGTAAGCGTGGTTGTCGTGGTGATCCTGGGCAACGGCGACCCCGCCCATAAGACCTGTGGAAAGGATTGTGAGCGCTAAAGCAGTGTGCAGCTTTTTCATTGAGAACTCCTCCTGGACTAAGATGCTGCCTGAACAGATGGCGTTGTCTTTGTTCCGACCGGTTTGCCGTCGATACACGTGGGAAAGGCACACCACGCGGGAGCCCGGTGATGCACAAATGACGTGGGGCGCTGATTCGTGGTAATCTCACTTTAGACACTTAAGAGTGGACTGAGAAGACAAGAGGAGTAACACACGCCGTGCTGGCGACTGCTAAGAAAACAACCCTGATTGAAAGCTTCCGCACCCATGATACGGACACCGGCTCGCCGGAGGTCCAAATCGCGATATTGAGTGCGCGCATCAGCGAACTGACCGAACACTTCAAGACGCACAAAAAGGATCACGCATCCCGTCGCGGTCTTTTGCAACTGGTCAGCAAGCGCCGCCGCCTTCTGGACTACTTGAAGACGCATGATACCGATCGCTACCGCGACGTCATCGGCAAACTCGGTATCCGCAAGTAGCCAGAGAGCCCATAACATTGACCCGGAAGCGCCCAGACCGAATATTGGTCACGGCCCCCGTTCTACCTAGGACCTGGGGCCATGGTGTACCTGGCAAAGACGACCCGCTGCCAGGGACGGCGCTGAGCTATGAGCTTGGCGCGTTCCTGACACTCGATCTGGCACAGATGCCGGCCAGCAGGCCGGGAGAATCCGCTCCCCCGCGCAGATTCCACTCTTATGCGCGCGCCCTGCCCCGAGCCTCGCACTTCGCCGGCTTGCCCACACATCCCAGCCTTCCGTTGACAAATTTCCCAAGCGAACACAATGAAACGAGGACACTATATGTCTAAGCATGAAGTAGCCGTCGAGCTTGCCGGCGGCAAGCGATTGGTCTTTGAGACCGGGCGCATGGCCAAGCAGGCCTCTGGCGCAGCACTGGTGACGACGGGCGAAACCGTCGTTCTGGCCACGGCCGTAGCCTCTCCCGACGCCCGGGAAGGCATCGACTTTTTCCCCCTTACGGTGGATTATCGCGAATACACATACGCTGGTGGACGCATTCCCGGCGGCTTTATCAAGCGCGAAGGCAGACCCAGCGAGAAGGAAATTCTGACTTGCAGGCAGATTGACCGGCCGATTCGTCCGCTGTTCCCTGACGGCTTCCGGAACGAGACGCAGGTGATTGCGCTGGTCTTCAGCGCCGACAAGGAAAACGATCCTGACGTGGTGGGCATCAACGCCGCCGCTTGCGCTCTGGCGCTGTCAGACATTCCGTTCAGCGCAACAGTTGGCGCGGTGCGCGTTGGCCGGGTGGATGGCGAGTTTGTGATCAACCCCACGTATTCCGAGCGCGCTGCTACCACAGTGAACATCATGGTTGTCGGCCACAAGGACGGCATTGTGATGATCGAGTCGGGCGCGAAAGAAGAGTCGGAAGAGACGATTCTAGCGGCTATTGAATTTGGCCACACGGAAATCAAGAAGATTGTTGCGGCCATCGATCAACTGGTGGCACTGGCAGGCAAGCCCAAGCGGACATTCACCGCGCCGGAGTTTGACGAGACTTATTTCGCCGAACTCAAGGCCAAGATCGAAGTGCGGCTCAAGGACGCGTTGGACACCAAGACGCACGAGAAGCTGGAGAGCCAGACGCTGGTGAAAGCGATCAAGGACGAGCTGGCGGCTGAGCTTCCGGCTGACGATCCGGCAGCCAAAAAGAAGCTGGCTCACTATTATGAAAAGCTGCGCGAGCGGATCTTCCGCGAGCAGGTGACGAAGGATCGGATCAGGCCTGACCGCCGCGAGTTCGATCAGATTCGCGCGATCACGATTGAGACCAGCGTGCTGCCACGGACGCATGGATCGGCGCTATTCACGCGCGGCGAGACGCAGGCTTTGGTTACGGCCACGCTGGGCACGGCCGATGAAGGCCAACGCCTGGAGAGCTATGAAGGCGACAAGAAAAAGCCTTTCATGCTGCATTACAATTTCCCACCGTTCTGCGTGGGCGAGACGGGCCGCATGGGTGGCACGGGACGGCGCGAAGTTGGCCACGGAGCTTTGGCGGAGCGCGCCATCACCGCGGTTCTTCCCAGCGTGGAAGAGTCGCCTTACACGATTCGCATTGTCAGCGACATTCTGGAATCGAATGGATCGTCTTCAATGGCTACGGTCTGCGGTACGAGTCTGGCGCTGTTTGACGCGGGCATCGCGCTCAAGGGCGCAGTGGCCGGCGTGGCGATGGGCCTGGTGAAAGAGGGCGACGACTACGCCATTCTGACCGATATTGCCGGGGCAGAAGATCACTACGGCGATATGGACTTCAAGGTGGCGGGAACGCGCAAGGGCATTACTGCTCTGCAGATGGACATCAAGATCGGCGGATTGACGCGCGAGATTCTTGAGAAGGCGATGGAGCAGGCGCGTCGCGGCCGGTTGTTCCTGCTGGACAAGATGGACGCGGCGCTGGATGGCCCGCGCACCGAGCGCTCCGCTTATGCGCCGCGCATTGAAACCATCATGATTCCCACCGACAAAATTCGCGATCTGATCGGCAAGGGTGGCGCGACGATCCGCGGCATCATTGAGCAGACCGGCGCCAAAATCGATGTGGACGACACGGGCAAGGTCAGCGTGGCTTCTTGCGATGCTGAGGGATTGAAGAAGGCGTTGGAAATCATTGGCAACCTGACCGCAGTGCCCGAGATTGGCAAGGTTTATCTGGGCAAGGTGGTTCGTCTGGCGGAGTTTGGCGCGTTTGTCGAGCTCTTCCCTGGCACCGATGGTTTGCTGCATATCTCCGAAATCGCCGAGCACCGCGTGAAGGAAGTGAAGGACGAGCTGAGCGAGGGCGATCAAATCATGGTGAAGGTATTGGCCATCGAAGGCAATCGCATCAAGCTGAGCCGCAAGGCGCTCATCAAGGAGCAAAAGGCCAAGCTGGGGTTGACGACTCCCGCACCGGTTGCTCCGGATGAGACGGAAGGTGGTGCTCCGGAATTTGCCGCTGCTCCTGCCTTTGCTGCCGCACCGGGCAAGCCCCGCAATGAGTTCGACGAGCGTCAGCCCAAGTCGAACCAGAGCACCATCCTGATTGAAGGCGGAGACGACTTTGACGAGGATGGAGTTGAGGAAATCGACGAAGACAACGAGCCGAACTTCAACCGCGTGGACGGCGCGCCGGTTCTAGTAGGACAGGCAGTTGGCGCACCAGGCGGCGCGGGCAGACCGAAGCCCGACAACAAGAATCGCCGCCGTCGCCGTCGTCCGGGTGGACCGGGTGGTGGTGGTGGTGGTCGTGGACCTGGCGGTCAGTAGGAAGAGTTTCTAGCTTCTAGCTTCTAGCCTCTAGCTTCTAGCTTTTAGCTTTTAGCTTTTAGCTGTTAGCTTTTAGCTTTTAGCTGTTAGCTTTTAGCTTTTAGCTGTTAGCTGTTAGCTATTAGCTATAGGGTTCCACTGTGAAGATCAATACAGAAAGGCCCGGATGATGAGTCCGGGCCTTTTTGTGTTTGAGGGTTGGATTGCTGCACGAATCGTTTGAAATCGTCCGGCGCTTCACTCTGACGCAGTCACAACAACCACAAGCTGCTCGCCTCCGCTCAGCGAAAACTGGAGGGGAGCAACGCGCGCTGAAGTCGCGCCGGAATCAATCTCCCGCTCGATCTTGCCGCCACTCGCGCCCTGAATGACCACGTGCAACTTCGAGGCGACCGGAGCCACGGCCTTCGCGCTGCTTGCCGATGGAGTGCCTTCCTTTGGAACCGCGGCAGGTGCAAAGCTGAGCGTGTAATTGCCTTTCGGCCACACGCCAAAGTTGGCCTTGCCTGTACTGTCCGTTGTACGTGCCGCGCAGCCTCCGCCGGGATTCTTTCCCAGCTTCACGTCGATTCCCTTCAACGGCGCACCTGCCAAAGCACTCTGTACAAACAGGACACAAAGCGCAGCCACAAAACTCAATCGAAGAACTTTCTTCATCGAACTCTCCTTTGCCTTGCTCATGCCGTGCGTCAAGGTATGCAGATGATACTACTCACGATAGGCAGGCGATACTGCAAAGAGAAGTTCGCCGCGCGGAAACCAAATAGCTGCGCCGTCGTCAGCGAAGAATTTGAGCGCTGGCTCCGGCTGGCGCGTCACGATACTGAGGGTGCGTTCCGCAATGTGTGGAGCTCTCGCACTGCGCCGGAGGCGTTTGACACTGTAAACTAAATAGTATACATTTTGAAAATGATCGGCGAGTTCAGGCACAAGGGACTTGAAGAGATTTACCTCACTGGCAAGACTCGCCGGATTGGTTCCGATCACATCAGAAAGTGCATTCGCATCTTGCAGTTAATTGAAGTCGCGAGTTTACCGGAAGAGTTGAACATCGCCGGCTTTCACTTCCACAGCCTGCAAGGCAAACCGAAACGATGGTCGATACGGGTGACCGCAAATTACCGAATCACCTTCGGCTGGTCTGGTGAAACTGCTTTGGATATCGATTTCGAGGATTATCATTAGCTGCTTGCGATGCGGCTGTTCAGGGAGAGCGTTATGCAGAGAAAAAGCGGACTGCCACCGGTTCATCCGGGTGAGATTCTCAAAGAAGACATTCTGCCGTCTGCTGGCTTGTCTGTCATGGCGGCAGCAAAGGCTCTCGGCGTCTCTCGCCAGATGCTTCACGACATTCTGGCGGAGCGCAGGCCTCTTTCAGCTGCCATGTGCCTGAAGATTTCTCGACTGCTGGGCGGCTCGCCAGAAGTGTGGATGCGGTTGCAGGCAACCTACGACCTGAAGATGGCGGAACAGGACAAGAAGGTCATGGAACGCGTTGCTCGGATCATGCCTCTGCAACGAGTCGAAGAGCTGCGAGCCTGAACCAGCGAAGTTAGAATCTCGGCCCAACCGCAGCTGGTTGACATGGTCAGATGACTAGTGATATGACTATATAGGTGGAGATTCCCATGGTTTGGCAGGTCTATGATGCGAAGGCGCGGTTCAGCGAACTGCTCGACGCCACTCTCAAGGAGGGCCCGCAGATGCTTACCCGGCGCGGTGTGGAGACTGCGGTTCTGGTTCCGATCGATGAGTGGAAGCGATTGAAGTCTCAGGCGAGGCCCTCGCTCAAGGAGATACTGCTCGATCCGGGCGGCCCTCGATTCGAAGATATTGTGCCACCTCGCGGAGAAAATCCGGGCCGCCTTCCGGTTGAGTTCGAGTAGGCCCCATGTATCTGTTCGACACCAACATCGTTTCGGAGACGCGTAAGCCGCGTCCGCATCCAGCCGTTCTTGCATGGATTCGCACCGTCCGCGATAGCGAGATCTTTCTAGCCGCGGTCACGCTGGGCGAGTTGCAAAAAGGTGTGGAGCTTACACGGCGACAGAATCCGCAGAAGGCCGAGGAGATTGGCGCGTGGATCGACCGCGTAGCTTCCTTGTATGAAATTTTGCCAACGAGTGAGGCTATTTTTCGCGAATGGGCGAGGATGTTGAAGGGCCGCACCGAAGCGAAGTGGGAGGATGGTTTAATCGCCGCCACGGCCCGCATTCATCGCCTGACCGTCGTCACACGCAACGTAAAAGACTTTGAAGCTCTCGATGTGGAGGTCTTCAATCCCTTTTCAGAAAAACCAGGAGAACACGCTTGACGCAAATAACCCGCCCACGCATCGGCGTGCTGGCTATCCAAGGCGATTATGCCGCACATGCCGAGGCGCTCACTGCCTCGGGCGCTGAGCCGATTGAAATTCGCAAGCCCGGCGCACTGGCCGGAATCGATGCGCTGATTCTGCCTGGCGGCGAATCAACCACCATGCTGCATTTTCTTGCAAAGCACGGCTTCTTCGAGTCGTTGCAGAAGTTCTGTGGCACGCATCCCGTCTTTGGCACCTGCGCGGGTGCGATTCTGCTGGCGCGCGAGGTGCTCAACCCGGCGCAGCGCTCGCTCGGGCTGCTTGATGCCGTGGTCGAACGCAACGCCTACGGCCGTCAGATTGATTCGGCTATTGTGACTGCCGAAACTACGCTCGCCGGCGGGCCACTCGAAATGGTTTTTATCCGCGCCCCGCGCATTGTTGCCACAGGCGCCGGCGTGCAAGTGCTCGCAGAGCGCGATGGATTCCCCGTGCTGGTGAGGCAAGGCCGCGTCATGGCTGCGACTTTTCATCCGGAGCTATCAGCCGACCACCGCGTTCATCGCCTTTTTGTCGAATCCGTCGTTGCGGCCGACGAATAAACTCGCTGCCAAATCGGTTCCGCGCAGCGCGCCAAAATCAATCTTGATCGTTCTTGGGAATTCCTTCTTCACCGGGCGGGGACCACCTTTCAGAATACTGATGCGTCCAATCCAAAGTAGGAGTAATCTCATTTACACAGAGGCTCGCTATGCCCACTACCCTCACGCAGACACCGGCGAAGAAGCAACGGCGAGAGCCGGGGTTTGGCGGGCAACCGCCAGTGATCCGGCGTCCCACCGGCGGCGGCGGTGACGGCGGCGGTGACGACAGTTGGAAGAGCCAGCCAGGCAGCCCGCGCCAACTCCTACTGCGCATTCGCTTTTTCCTTTTTGCGGCCCTCGCGGGCGACATGCTGATCTTTGCCGTGCTGGTCTCTATCTTCTTTGCCTTCCACGGGCACACGCAGATGGACCCGCGCACGCATGAGCAAATTGGCGACTGGCATCCCATTCCGCTGCCGCCAATTCTCTATCTCAACACCGCCGTCCTGCTGCTGAGTTGTGTGACGATGGAGTTAGCGCGGCGCAATATCTTCCGTGAGATTGACGCGCTCGAAGAGTGGCTTGGAATGGGCCGCCCGGCGCTCCATCGCGCTCTGCCCTGGCTGGGCGCGACACTGGCTCTGGGCGCGCTCTTTCTCGCCGGACAATGGATGGTCTGGATGCAGTTGACGGCACGCGGCTTTGCCTTCGATCAATACTCAACCCCAGCCGGCACTTTCATTTATCTCTTCACCGGATTTCATGCGGCCCACTTACTACTCGGCGTAGCGGCACTTATCCTTTGCCTGAGCGCTTTGGGTTGGCTGCGACGCATCGACTTCCGCCAGATCGCCGTGGACGCGACTGCCTGGTATTGGCATACCATGAGCCTGGCCTGGATATTGCTGCTGGCGGTGCTGGCCTTCGGACAATAAATAAATCACGTCTTCCGCGCCTCTGAGCCATCCTAATATTTGTGCGCACAATTGAACAGTATGCAAGATCAAGCAATGGAAAGCTAATTCCAGAATGATGGGGAATTCCTATGAAAACGAAACTAGCTTTGATTGCCTCTGTGTCTGCTTTTTTTCTGATGCTGCCGCAAAATGGCGGCGCGCAAACCCGGAAGGCTGCCACATTTACAATTACCGGGGATGCGGGTGAAACACCGATCGTTGTGGTCAATGGCAAGTCGTATGTCGAAATTGAAGCACTTACCCGTTTAACCAAAGGAACTCTCTCATTCAAAGGCAATCAGACCATTCTCACCCTTCCCTCCTCGGGTTCAGAGGTGCTGGCGCCGGCCCGAGCACCAGCACCTGCACCGGCACCGGCACAGGCACAGGCATCAGAGCCGGTTGCAAAAAAAGGTTTGTCGACAGCTTTCATCCAGGTAGGCATTGAAGAGATGAGCTTGATCCGGGAGTGGCGAGCGGCTATCGTCAACGGGGTCGAGAATAACTCTCCCGTCGCAGAAGATTGGATATCCGCGCATCAAAGAGCGGCTGAAAAAAACCTGGCTCTTGCTTCCGCCGCAGTTGCTACGGACGACGACCGCGGCGCGCTCCCACTGCTCTCTGCTGAATTGAGTAACATGCAAAAGCTGAGCGAACTCTACCTCGCGATGCGCAAGCAGGACGCGTTCATTTCAACGGACAGCTTCCACAACACTCCTCTTGAAGATCAGATTCTGAATTGCGCACAAGGTTTTGTTTCCATGACGGAGAGTCACGAATTCCAGGATCAAGCGGCCTGTCACTAGAGCAAATCATTCCCAACATGACCGGGGAATTCTACTCCATGGCGTGAGGGTCGGGTTCAGCCTTCAAACTCTTGTGATGGCGCACGTCCGAGCCTTGCACCCAGAAGATTACGTCTTCGGCAATATTGGTCGCGTGATCGGCCACGCGCTCCAGAGCCCGCGAAATCATCAGCGCGTTCAAGGCTTGCGGCGCCAGATGGCTGTGCTCCTGCATGACTTTGATCAGTGCCTTATAGGCCGCACGGTTCATGGCGTCTACGGCGTCGTCCATGGCGAGCACGGTGCCGGCTAACTCTGCGTCGGCCTCAATAAACGATTGCAGACTCTTGCGCACCATCTCCGCAGCCAGCGAAGCCATTCGCGGAATGTCGACCGGCAGTTCGGCCTGGGCCATTTGCTCCATGCTGCGCACGCGGTCGCTGATGGCCTTGGCCCCGTCGCCCACGCGCTCCAGGTCGGCGTTGATCTTGATGACGCTCAGGATAAAACGCAGATCAATGGCCATGGGCTGTTCCATTGCCAGCAGGTCGAGCGCAGCCTGATCGATGTCGCGTTCCAGACGGTTAATGGCAATCTCGCTGCGATTGACCAAGTCGCAAATCGACAGGTCGCGCACGCGATAGGCTTCGATGGCGCGCTGAATAGCCTGCTCGGCGAGACCGGCCATCACCAGCAGTTGTTCCTTCAGTTCGTCCAGACTTTGTTGAAAGCGTATGCGCGTCATCCGAACCTGCCTGTGATGTAATCCTCAGTGCGTTTGTCGCTGGGATTGGTGAATATTTTATGCGTCGTGTCGAACTCTACCATGCGGCCATTCAAAAAGAAGCCCGTCTTCTCGGCCACGCGGGCAGCCTGCTGCATGTTGTGAGTCACAATCACAATAGTGTACTGCGATTTCAATTGGAAGATCAGGTCTTCGATTTTCGATGTGGAAACCGGGTCGAGTGCCGAGGCCGGCTCGTCCATCAGCAATACCTCGGGGTCCACGGCCAAGGCGCGCGCAATGCATAAGCGCTGCTGCTGGCCGCCCGAAAGACTCGCACCTGATTTTTTGCGCAGATCGTCCTTCACCTCTTCCCAGAGGGCGGAATTTTTCAGCGACTTTTCGACGATCTCGTCGAGCGCGTGCCGATTGCTATAGCCGTTCAACTTGAGCCCCGCGGCCACATTGTCGTAGATGGACATGGTGGGAAAGGGATTGGGCCGCTGGAAAACCATGCCCACACGGCGGCGAATCTCGACCGGCTTGCAATCCTCGTAGATATCCATGTCGCCGATGCGCACCGTGCCCGTGACGCGCGCAACGGGATTGGTTTCGTGCATGCGATTGAGGCAGCGCACGAATGTGCTTTTACCGCAGCCCGAAGGTCCAATCAGCGCGGTCGCATGATTCCCCGGTATGTTGAGGTTGATGTCCTGTAAGCTGTGATTCGTTCCATACCACGCGTTCAGGTTGGAGACTTCAATGCCGACGCCCACTTAGCTTGCCCCTTTCATCACGCCACGGCTGGTCACATAGCGCACCAGCGAAACGGCAAACACAATCAGCACAATCAAGACCAGCGCCCCGGCCCACGCCAGCCGGTGCCATTCGTCATAGGGAGAGAGCGCGTAGACGTAAATCTGCAAGGGCAAGGCAGCGATAGGTTCGCTGAGTTTCTCGTTCCAGCCCACGTTGCCGAAGGCGGTAAAAATCAATGGCGCTGTTTCGCCAGCCACGCGCGCAAAAGCCAGCATGCAGCCGGTGATAATGCCAGGCGAAGCGGTTTTGACGGTAATCGACAGCACCGAGCGCCAGTTGGGCACGCCCAGCGCCAGCGCCGCCTCGCGCACGGCATTCGGCACCATCAAGAGCATCTCTTCGGTGGTGCGGCAAACGGTGGGAATCATCATGATCCCCAGCGCCACGCCGCCTGAAAATGCCGAAAAGTGTCCTTGCGGCACTACCACAAGCGAGTACACGGCGATGCCCATCACGATTGACGGAACTCCGTTGAGCACGTCAGCCGTAAAGCGCACCGCATTGGCCAGCTTGGTGCCGCGCCCATACTCGGCCAGAAAAATGCCGCCTGCTATGCCCACCGGAATCCCCAGCAGGCTGCCTACGGTGAGCAGAATCGCGGAACCGACGATGGCGTTGGCCATGCCGCCGCCAACCTCACCCACAGGCACGGGATTGTGAGTGAAAAAGGCCAGATTCAGCGAGCTGGCGCCTTTGAAGATCACATAGATAAACACTGCGACGAGCGGCGCCACGACCAGCACGGTGGCAAGCACCGCGAGGCTGGTGACCGCGCCATCTTCGAACGTCCGCATCCGCGCTCGCAGCTTGTGTTCTTCTTTCAGGTTCCTTCTCCTTAACAGCAGCTTCTTGCTTCTTGCTTCTAGCCTCTAGCTTCTAGCTTTTAGCTTTTAGCTCTTAGCCTTTAGCTCTTAGCTAGAGGCTCAGAGCTATAACTTGCATTTCAATGCGCCGATGAGGGCGTGCCTCTTGTGACTGCCCACACCAGCATCTGAGCGAACGCGTTCACGATGATCGTAACGATGAACAGCGCCAGCCCGAGTTCCATCAATGCGCTCAAATGCAAATCGCTCGATGCTTCGGCAAACTCGTTGGCAATCACCGACGACATGGTACTGCCATTGGCCAAGAGCGAGCGACTAATCTGCGGGTTGTTGCCGATCACCATAGCGACCGCGATCGTCTCACCCAGCGCGCGGCCCAGGCCCAAAATAATCGCGCCCACGATTCCGATGCGCGCATTCCGCAGCACGCCCATTCGAATCATCTCCCAGCGCGTGGCGCCCAGGGCCAGCACCGCCTCGCGCTGCGAATTGGGAACCGCTGTCATGACCTCGCGCGTCAACGAGGAGATAATCGGCAGAATCATGATGGCCAGAATCACGCCTGCCGCCAGAAAGCCCAAGCCGGTGGGGTTGTCGTCGGTAAAGAAGCCCGTCCAGCCGAATCCTTTGATGAGCCAGGGATTCACATATTGTTTGAGCAGCGGCACCAGCACGAATCCCGCCCAGAGTCCGTAGATCACGCTGGGAATTGCCGCCAATAGCTCGGTGACAAAGGCCAGCGGTCCTCGCAGCAGTGTTGGGCACATTTCCGTCAAAAATACTGCGACGCCAACTGCCAGCGGAACTGCCAACAAGAGGGCCAGAAACGACGAGACCAGTGTGCCATAGAGAAACGGCAGGGCGCTGAAATGCCCGTTCACCGGATCCCAGTACATGGGCTTGTTGGTATAAGTATCGATGAAGGCTTTGTAGAAGAAGTCCAGGCCGAACTGGTTCCACGCGAGCCGCGATCGCACCACCAACTCGGTGGCAATCAGCACCACGATGCCGAAGATGCTCAATGCGCAGAGCACCATCAACAAGTGGAAGCCGCGGTCGGCCATCGCCGAGTTGCCGCGCGCGAGAAGAAAGCTGCGAATCGCCGAATCCTCAACAGGAGTCGGCTCTGCCGGAGCTGACTCGCCTGGCGAGCTGGACTCAGGCAAAGGCTGAGACTGACGGATGCGAATCTCGGGCACTTGGGCTATCACCAACTTCAGGCTATCGTTCTTAGATGAACAGGAGGTTACAATCCTGCTAAATCAAGCGCATACAGCAAGAAAATCTGCTTTAATCAATAGCAGAACCCGGCTTGGCAGATCGAGTAAACGTTCTTTTCAGCCGCAAAGCGGCCACCGCCAGGCCGGCAAAAGCGCTTAGCCAAAAAAACGCAGTAGAAAATCGATGTATTAAAGGATTTCGCGTGCGTCTTCCTAGTAAAACGTGCTACAAATCCATCATGGCCATGGAAAAGTCTGGCACACTGTCTGGACACGTTAACCTGAAAATGCTCGCCGAGCACCTGGAGCTTTCGCAGACCACGGTCTCGCTGGTCCTGAACAACTCCCCCGCCGCCAAATCCATCCCTCAGGAGACCCACAACCGGGTTCTCGAGGCCGCTGAAAAGCTCAACTACCGGCCCAACTATTTTGCCCGGTCGCTGCGCCAGAGCCGTTCCTTGAGTGTGGGCGTGCTGGCTCCCGACCTGAGCGAAGGCTACTTCACCCGCGTCATGAGCGGCGTGGTCGAGAAGCTTGCCTCCGCTAATTACTTCTACTTCACCGCCTGCCATGAATGGAAAGAGAAGCTGATCGAGCAGTATCCGCTCATGCTGGTGGAGCGCGCAGTGGACGGCTTGCTGCTGCTGAACACTCCCGCCGACCATATCGCGGCATCGGTTCCGGTGGTCGCCATCTCCGCCCACACCGCGGTCGAAAACGTCACCAACATCGTGCTGGACCATCATCGCGCTGTGGAGCTGGCGCTTGCTCATCTCCATGAGCTTGGCCATCGCCGCATCGCCTTTATGCGCGGCCCGCGCGCCATCCCCGATTCCGAATTCCGCTGGCAGGCTATTCAGGAGGTTACGCGGGAGCTGGGTCTCAAGCTCGATCCGGCACTGGTCATTCGCATCGACTCCGCCGGCTGGCAAATGAAGGCCGGATACCATCCGATGGCGCCCGAGATTGGCTACAAATCCATGCAGGCGCTGCTCGAAAAGACTCGCAACTTCACGGCCATCTTCTGCTTTAACGACATCGCCGCCATCGGCGCTATCCGCGCCCTCAAGGACGCAGGGCTGTCCGTACCCGGCGATGTTTCCGTTGTCGGCTTCGACGACATCCAGTCCGCGGCCTATACAACGCCTTCGCTGACCACCGTCCGCCAGCCACTTTTAGATATGGGCAGGCGCGGAGCCGAAGTGCTTTTGGAGCGCATCGCCGACCGCGAACGCGCGTACGCCGCCGAGATTGTGATGGCTCCTGAATTGGTCATCCGCGAGTCCACCGGCGTGGCACCCTCGAAATCAGGCAACAGCAAGCACTGATTGCTTATTGAGCGTCTCGATCCGGTTGCGCGCCTTATTGCACGGTTCCCTGGGGGCGGAGGCGGCGCAGGTCGAGCGCGCACTCGACGGCATTCTGCGCCTGCACGCGGAGATTGTCAGAGGCGGCCCAAAGCCAGAGACGATCAATCTGACTGGAGTTGCGGGCCGCTGTCTCAGGGCGCAATCTGACCAGAACATCGTCTTGTCCGGTAGCGGTCAGGTTCGACGGGGAATCCGTGTCTTCGAGAACCAGGTCAATGTGAGTACCGCTGAGGGCTTCTTCCAGTGCGGCAATTTCGATGGGCCGATCAAGCTCGATGGCAATCGAGAAGGTGTGGCCGTGGAAGACGGGTGCGGAGACGACTTGCAATGCGAGCGCGGGCCAGCGGCCTGCCGAGAGCGTTTCGTAGTGATAGCGAACGCGGGCTTCGACTGCGCTCAAACTGATTTTGGCGGCTTCACCCAGGCCCGCGAGCAGGTTATAGGCCGCTTGCGTGTCGTAGAGTTGGCGCGGAATTGTCTGGAAGCTGAGCAAGTTCACGGTCTGCTGATGAAGTTCGTCCAGAGCAGCGCGTCCAAACTCGCTGGCAGGCAACAGAAGCGTCGTGTAGGCACTGCGGACCTCGACAACCTGCTGGAGCCGATCGAGGACAAGACCCAGTGCCAACGCCGCGGGATGGGCGGGGACGACGGCGGGCGTGAACAAGTCAACGGTCGCTGCCTCAGAGCCGAGCCAGGGAGCGCGCACCAGCACACCGGCTTCCTGATCGAGCGCGCCGCTCAAGTCGAGCACCGTGGAGCCCGCGCGGAGAGCTTCGCGCCAATGACGGCGGGTCAGGTCTTCAGAGCCGCAGAAGAAAGTGAAATCGACGCGCTCAAAGGCGTCGGGGGCGATGGCCTGAACGAAGGTGATTTCGTCGCCCACCTGGTCCAACTGGCCCTGCACTTCGTCTTCATCGAGGAGCACGAAGTTGGCGGCCGCAAGGGGCGACTCCGACAGGGCTTCCTTGAGCTCGCGGCCCACGAGGGTAGATGCTCCGACAATGGCGATCTTGTACACAGGCGTCCTTTGGTTTGTTTAGATGTGGTTCGGCGGCGCTGGTTCTATGACGGCCGGCAGCTTGCGGCGACGAAGCGCCCATGAGTAGGCGGCGCGCGCCCATATGCCGCTGAACATATAGATCAGGGCCAGCGAAAAGAGTACACCCTGGGAGTATCTGACGATCACGAAAAGCACAATCGAAATGAAAAATAGAACCTGGAAGGGATGACGGCGAGAGAGGCTAAGCTCTTTGCCAGACCAGAAGCGCCAGGTGCTGACCATAAGAAAGCCGCTCGTGCCGACCAGAACCAGCCAGATAACGGCCACCCACCAAGCCTCGGTGGGGTAGCCGGAGCAGAGATGAACGCTGGCTGCGACCAGGCCGGCCGCGGCGGGAATCGGCATGCCCACAAAATACTTGCGTCCCGGACGGCCTGGATTGCGCGGCTGAGCGTCGTGGCTGATGTTGAAGCGGGCAAGGCGCGAAACTCCACCGATGAGAAAGAGGAAGCAGATGAATGAGCCGGCGTGAATCAGGTTCTCGTGCAACTGCGGGTTGATGGAATCGGGCAGGAAATGGAAGCCCCAGATGAGAGCCAGCAGGCTGGGCGCGACCCCGAAAGTAATGGCGTCGGCCAGCGAATCCAGCTCTTTGCCAAAGTCGCTGCAGGTGTTGGTCATGCGGGCGATGCGGCCATCGAGCGAGTCCAGCGGAATGGCGATAAGAATGGCAAGGGCTGCCCAGTCAAGGTGGGTGTGCGCGTCGCCCACGCCCGCAAGCGCCCGCATGGTCTCAGTGATGGAGAAGAAGCCGGCGGCGATGTTGCCGACGGTAAACAACGACGGCAGCAGAAACATTCCCCGGCGCAGTTGCGCCCGTGCTCTGGCTTTGGCAAGTGCGGGGTCAACGTGATTCAAGAGCGGCCTCCATTTAGGCCTTGATCGGACACGGATGTTTGCGGTGGCATGGCCGCCAGTATGCTCGCTCCGCCTTTGACCCGCTGGCCGACCTTGACGCGGAGTTCAGCCGCAGCCGGCAGCAGCACATTGACGCGGGAGCCGAATTTGATCAACCCCACGCGCTGGCCGCGCTCAACGCGGTCGCCCTCGCGCAGGTTGAAGACAATGCGCCGCGCCAGCAAACCGGCAATCTGTTTGAATGTCACTTCGAGGCCGCCTTCGCCCAACACGGTGGCGATATTCTGCTCATTCTGGTCGGCCGAGGCGGGGTTCATGGCGTTGAGGTATTGGCCCTTTTGGTAGCGCACACTGCTGAGGACGCCGGCGATGGGCGAGCGATTCACATGCACGTCAAAAACGCTGAGGAAGATGCTGATGCGCTGACGTTTCCCTTCCGGGGTATCGATGGTGACGGTTTCAGTGACCAAGCCATCACCGGGCGAAACAATCAGGCCTGGCTCCGAAGGAATAGCACGCTCAGGATCGCGGAAGAACCAGAGAAAAAACGCCGCCAGAAGCACGGGCGCAATGCTCCACGCCCAGTTGCCCGTGGCCCATGCCAGCACAACCGCGACTGCCAGCAAACTCAAACCGTAGATGTAACCGTCTCGAACCATAGTCCCAGACGATTATACGGCTATGCGGCCAGTCGGCCCGTCGGCAGAAACAGCAATGCGCGGCACCGGTGGCACACTTCCCACTCGGAGGCCGCGCATCGCTGGCACTCGGACAATTCGCCTGCATTCAACGTTGCCGCAAAAGCCTAAGCAACGACCGGCATTCTGCGTTCCAGGGCAAAGATGGAATCCTTGGTATGCAGCTTTAGCTTCTTGAGCTTGATTTCCTCGATCTGCTCCTCTGTGGAGAGATAAGGCTTCTGCAGCAACTCTTCCAGCCGCTGAGCATATTGATGATGTTCGTCTTGCAGGCGATTGATTTCCTTGCTCAGCGTGGAATCCTGAATTTCATCCATCCAGCACCTCCGAAATGTTAAGGAACACTTACATATATCGCCGAAATGGCGCGAACCGCAAGTCAAAAATGAACCGGAAGTAACTCTATTGTGGATTTCTGGGCAAAAAATCTATCTTTCGTGACGGCGATCACAATCACTTCTATTGCCGCCACGGAAACCCCATTCGTGCAGCCGGAAGCGCACGGCTCTCAAAGCCGGAGGCGCATCTGAACAGCATCTTCAACTGGACTCTGATAATAGCGCTTCCTGTGTCCACTTACAACAAAATCTATTCGCCGGTAAAGTTCGAGCGCGGGCTGGTTTGAAGCGCGGACTTCCAGGATGACCTCCGTAACCAGGGCGGCGCGCAATTCGGCTGCCAGCGCGGCAAAGAGCGCCCGGGCGACCCCATGACGCTGAGCCGGGGGGGCAACCGCAATCATCTCCAGTTCGGCCTGGGGCGGGATCAGGCTGGCCACGGCAAATCCGGCGACCGAGTTGGCCGCAAGTCCCTGAGCCACCAGCGCTATGCGGCGTGGCGTGGCATTGGGGTCAAGCGCGGTCAGGTAAGCGGAGCGAGGCCAACGGGGCGCTTGGCTCAGGCTTTCGGCGATCTCGATCACCTGGTCCAGATCCGCTGTCGTCATGGGGCGGACAGACACGGCTTGCGGTTTGGGATTCATTTGCTTCGCGGCAAGGCCGAGGCTGGCTCACCGAAGATTTCAGCGTCCGAGCGGCGGAGGTAATGGCCGTCGAGAAGCGCCAAGTCAACAAACTCTCCGGCTGCGACCCTGGAATGTGCGAGCCGCAAGGCATCTGCGGCGGTGGGCGCGGTGGTGCGGATCAGCTCAGCGGCTGGCCATGCTAATTGAAGGAGCGGTGCAACGATCTCGTCGCAAAGGGCGATCCGCACGGGCGCGGGATCAATGGCGGCAAGTTCCTTGGCTCCAGCCAGCATTTCTGTTGGCGGCAGAGCCAGCCGCAGGTAGAGCTCTTGGCGATGGGCATCGAGGGCCGCCGCATCTGTTCCAACTTTCGCAGCCAACACTTCCAATCGCGAGACGGCAACCACGGGAATCTGTGCGGCCTCGGCCAGTCCCTTCACCGCAGCCAAGCCCACGCGCACACCGGTGAAGCTGCCTGGGCCGCTCACGGCCACGATGGCCTGAAGCTGACTCAGCTTGAATTTCGCATGACGCAGCAGATTGCTGACGGCCGCGATCAAGGTCGAAGAGTAGTTTTGTCCTTCAAGCTCGATCTGGCCCAGGATTTCGACAGATTGGCCGGAGACGCGCCCCAACGCCACCGAACCGGTGGGGCCGCAGGTGTCGATGGCCAGTAATAACGTCAGGTCAGGCATAACTTCCTTACACCGCAGCCAGAGCCTGCTCCAGATCGGCGATCAGGTCTTCCTTGTCTTCGATTCCAACGGAGAGACGCACGCGGCCTTGCGTAATTCCCATGGACGCGCGCACCTCTTCGCTGACTGAACCATGGGTAGTGGTGGCTGAGTGCGAGGCCAGCGACTCAACTCCGCCGAGCGATTCCGCGCTGAGGAAAAGCTTGATGGCGGCGAGGAAGCGGCCAGCGGCCTCGCGCGACGAGACCTCGAAGCTCATCATGGAACCGAATCCGCGCTGCTGCTTGACGGCCAGATCGTACTGGGGATGAGTCTTCAGGCCGGGATAGGCGAGCTTGCTGACCTTGGGATGAGTGGAGAGAAATTCCGCCACTGCGCGGCCATTCTCCTCGTGCTGCTTGATGCGCAAAGGGAGCGTCTTGATGCCGCGCAGAACCAGGAAGCACTCGAAGGGCGACATCACTCCACCGGCTGCTTTTTGCACCAGCAAAAACTTTTCTTTGTGCTCCGGGGTCGACCCGATCAGCGCGCCGCCCAGCCCATCGGAATGGCCATTGAGGTATTTAGTTGTCGAGTGCATCACGATGTCAGCGCCCAGGGCCAAAGGACTCTGCAGAACCGGCGACAAAAAGGTGTTGTCCACGCTGACTTCGACGCCGCGCGCGTGGGCGATTTTGCTGACGGCGGCAATGTCGGTGAGAACCATCAGCGGATTGCTCGGGGTCTCAATGTGAATCAGCCGGGTAGTGGGCCGTATGGCGGCTTCGACGGCTGCAAGATTGCTGGTGTCAACGTACTCGATCACGATGCCGTAGCCGGAGACGATGCGGTCAAAGAGGCGCACGGTGCCGGCGTATACATCCTTCGAGCAGATCAGGTGGTCGCCCGCGCGCAGCATCGCTACGAGCGCTGAAATAGCCGCCATTCCAGTGGTGAAGGCATGTGCGCTGTGTCCGCCTTCGAGAGCTGCCAGCGCCTCTTCCAGCCGGTCGCGAGTGGGGTTTCCCGCACGCGAGTAGTCCCAGCCGCGGTCCGTTCCGATGCCGGTCAGCTCAAAAGTCGAGGAAAGGTAAACGGGCACATTCACGGCGCCGGTCTGCGGGTCGGGATATTGCCCGGCATGAACGGCAAGAGTCGAGTATTTGCAAGGGGAATCGGTCATGGTTCGCGCTTGATCTCCTGCTTTTAGCTTATCGCAGCAGGGCAGCATTGACGGCTGCGCTCAAGTTCGGGATGCAGAATCTGCGCAAAAGAAACCGGGACAATTTTTCGCGAAATCAACCCGCGCGTTATTTAACCTCCAACACCTTCACGCTGTCATGGGCAGTCTTCTCTCCGATATATCCGATCGCCGTCGGAGTTCGAGCGACATAACTGACCATCTCGGCCTCGGAGTCGAAGGATTTCGGCATCGATCCCTGACCGGAGAGAACCAGAGATCGCCAGTTAATAATCAACGCAATGGGCGATTTTCCCAGATAGGTGGAAAGAAAAGCTGAATGGACCGGGCCTTCTTTTAACAAAACGGGGACCACGCGTTCCCCGGAGCCCAAGCGAGTGGATGTGCCGGTAAAGATTTTTTCGAGCGCGGCCTTCGAGACAGAATCAGCGCTTACACCGGGATTGACGATGACGATGACCTGCGCTCGGGCGACCGATCCAAACAACAGCAGGGCCGCAACAAGAATGAGAATTCGACTTCTATATTTCATGGCTATCCTCTCTTGACTTTGGGCTAGAAGCTGACGCCTATTTTGAGAATGGTCAGCTTGGTATTGGGCTGCAACCCATTGGGGTTCGTGGCATCGTCATAGCCAATGTTTGTACCCTCAATGAAGTGCTGCTCGGCTTTGGCGTAGAGGAACTGATTGAAGTCGTAGCGCGCGGAAAACGTCCAATCCTTGGAATAGCGCGGCGGACCATAATCCAACTGCCAGTCGACGAACTGGCTGACATAGGCGCCAAGCGCAAACTTCGGGGTGAATTTGTAACTGGCCATCGCATACCATCCTCGCGGATCGGAACGGAAGGTGCTATCGCCGTCGGGAGCATCGGGAAACTGAGTTGCGCCTTGATACTGCTGCCGCGAGTATTCGCCCGCCACCATGATTTTATTTTTCTCGTAACGCGCAAAGTACCATTGGCTCTGACTGGGCGGCGTGCTTTGCGTGCCGTTGGAACCCTGGTAGACGGCCAGGGAACTCCAGACGGCAGGAAAGTCGACGTCGGTTGCGCCGAACATCAGACCCTGCAAAGGTGTCTTCCATTTCAGCGTCGCTCCCAGCATGGTGCCGCCCCATCCGTTGGGAAGAATGATTCCTGAATCCTCTTCGCCTTCTGTGATCGAGGGATCATCCGCTGTGACCATCTGTTCGCCGCCGAAGACGCGATAATCCAAATCGCCTTTTTTCTGGCCAAGACTGAAGCTTCCATACACCACTCCGCCATAATGCGTGAGCGTCGAATTGCGGCTGGTGAGTGGATAAACACTCTGTGGCAAGAGCGACCAGATGTAGGTGGGGTCCAGATCCTGTATCTCATTCAACAATCCAATCGGCGTCTTGACCTTGCCAAAGCGCACGCCAACGTGATCGTTGAAACTATAGTCGGCGGCGGCCCAATCCAGTGAAATCTTGTTCCCATAATTTCCCAGCAAAAAATAGCGCGCCTGCATTCCGACCCGCAGCTTCGGAGTAGGCGTAGCCGTCATGTTCAGTACAGCTTCATCCCATGCCGGACTGCCCGAGGAGGAATTTGTCGAGAAGATATTGTTCTCAGTGGTGTAGAGAAATCCCTGGGTCGCGTAGCCATGCAATTCAATATTCAAATCGGAAAGGCTCTGAGCGGAACCCGATAACGCCATAGCGGAAAAAAGCGCCGCCGCAATCCAAAGTCGTTTCATTCCAATGCCTCTAGATGCTTGATCGGCTTGATGAAATGAAGCTTTATCGTGCGGATGTCAGAAAGCGATCTACAAATTCGAGAACGAACTGAAAGCGGACCGGACCAAACTGGAACACTCCGCCGCGATTTCTCCAACTACGCATTTGATCCGTTCTTCTTGGGCGCCTGCGTCAGCAGGTTCTTGATGGAGTCGGCGCCGAAGCCGAGCACCACAACCGCGAGCGTCGCCGGAAAGAAGTCGAGCTTGGCTAGCTGATCCAATGCGCCGGCTTCTAACCCGGCGAGAGCCACGCCAAATGCAATCAGGAAGCGCACCGCTTCGGCAAATGCGCGCGTGGCCTGATGTGGTTTGGGCGGCTGAATTTCAAGCACGCCCTCAATCGTGTCCGCCGCATCCAGGTTCTTGTGGCTTTGCACGGAAACCGCAATCTTGACCTTCCGCCCATTTCTCAACCGGCAATGCTTTTTTCCCGACATCTTGCGCTGATGATCGATTGCCTCGGGCTCGTTTTCCAGCGGCTCATTTCCCAGGAAGTAGTGGCAGACTCGTGAACCTTCCTCAGACAAATCGCCGGGGAAACTCCATTTGAAAGACAGCCTGCTGAGCGCCGCGGCTCCGCAGAAGCGGGGATCGTCGAAAGCAATTGAGAAATACACCGGCAGGTAGGGCCTCGCCTTCTGCGTATCGAATTCCAATCTGACCCGCTTCTCACCATCTGCCCGCTTTTTGTCGATCTCCGCCAGAACGTCGCTTTCATAGATGTCTTCGCGCATCTCCTGCACCAGAGTGGTGGCCGCGCGCAGGGACTTCCATGAGAGCGTTCCAAGCAAGCAGATCAGTTCGGGTTCGTGCTCCTGAAGGCGTTCCCTCGATGCTTTTCCCGGGTCTCCGCTCATCGAAGCGGTAGCCACCGGAATGGCAACTCTGACCATGGCATAGTCCAGAACCGCATGCATGGCGGCGATGGCATGATCGATGGCAAAAAACATGGGGCGAACAATGTTGGCCGGATCGTCGAATGCAAAATTGAGAAAAGCGAATGTGCCCGGCAGGGCCAGCTTGAGATCGCTGTAAAGATTTTCGGGGAAGGACTGGAGGCGGTCCTTCAACTGCTTGAAGTTTGCCGCGATCCGTTTGGCCTGGGCAGCGCTGTCATCGAGCAGGGCCAGCGAAGCCTGGGCATTGCTCAGAAAGACATTGGCGGCATTCACGTCGTCGTCGGGCAGAGAAAACGAATGCAGTTGATTTGAGGCCGCCTGCAGTGTTCTGTCGATATCATCGGTGATGGAGGGCGGAGCGGTTGCGGAAGCATCCTGAAATTTGCGCCGCAGTTCATCCAGCCGCTCTGCCACGGCGAGCCGCTTGGCCAGCCGGACAATCGACACCGATACGTCTTCGAACCTCTCCGCGGAGGAGAGCGAAAACGGACCTATTTCATTGAGCGCCATTCCGATCTTCGCCCGCTCCAGGCGAAGCAGAACGCGCAGATATGAGTCTACCCGGGCGCTTACGCTGCTGGTGCGGTTGGCAAGGTCGGCAATCTGCCGGTGCAGGGCAATCTTCTTCAAGACGTTTGGCAATACCGAGCTGCCGAGCAGCGATAGCAGCCCTCCCATGAGCAAAAAGACCATGACATAAATGGCAAAGAGCACTTCTGTCTGATCCGGGCCCAGCCGCATCATGGTGAGATTCACGGGAATGGCCTGAACCGGCAGCAGATCGCTTGAGACGCCATGAGGTCCGTGCTGACTCACAAGCAAAAGGCCGTTGCGTTCTGTGGGCCGGACAAAGTCCTTCCACGAATAGACTTCCTTGGGGGGTGAAAGAACGATTCGCGACCGGCCATCAGGGGTAAGAATCATCGACCCGCTCTTGACTACGGTGCCGCCGAGCTGGAATCGCCAATCGAGACTGAAAAATTCGGTGCCGCCATTCTTCAGCGTGAGGGCCACTGTACGCCCGTATGCGAACTTGAGCGGTTTTTCTGGCGTTCCGTTGCCCTCGAGGGTAATATTCAGCGGAACATCCACAGCCACCGCATTCAATTCGCCAATCTCATCAAGCTGGTTGAAGACAGTGGCATGAGCGGCGGTCGAACTGGCCATGTTGCTGACGCTGGCCACAATCTGCAGCGATTGGCCCGGCCCGATGCGCGCCGGCAAATCCGCGGCCCCGGCTTCGAGTGCGAAGGTCACCTTGGGCATGGGCAGCTTGGCGTGCGAGGTCTCGTCCAAAAAAGTCCCGGTATTCAGGCTGAGAGGAACGGCGGACTTTCCGGAATTGGACAGGACTAACCGCGCTGCGCCTGCACCGTTGCGCAGAATCACCGGCTCGCTCCAGACGATCTTGAGCTGTGCTTCCGCGGTTGCCGCCAGGCAGACCAACAACACCGGCGCCCATCTTAAGACCTGCAGCATTCGCATCGCTTCCCCCGCTCCCGCTCTCGAATGTTGAAAAGATATGTCGTGCCGAGGCTACCAAGATAACGTTACACACCCTGCCAGTCAACCGAATGAACCAGCCGCAGTTTTTAAATAGTGTGGACAGGCGCTGGTCCGTTACGGATTCAGTCTCTAAAAAGCAAATTCGGCAGAAGAGGCTGACGGCAACGAGCTTTACTTTTGCGCCTAGGCAGGAGGTCTCTTCGCCACCCGCCCCATGGGAAAATAACCGGTGCGGGTGCGGACGATGAGCTTGCCGTGGTTCTTGCTTTCGGCTTTGACCTCGACAATGCGGAAGCCCGGCTCGGTCATGGGCTTGGTGGAGTGATAGCCGAGCGTGTATTGGTTGCGAATATCGCGCGCTACCTCGGCGGAGATCTCGTCAATCTGTTCTATATTTTTAGGAAAGAAAGCGATGCCGCCGGTCTCATCGGAAAGCGCCTTGAGCGCCTTTTGCGCGTGATGAACCTCGGAGCGGCTGACCTCATCGCCGAAGAGCAATCCTATGGAGTAAATGACCGGACCAGAGAGCTGCTGGACGCGGTGGATGGTCTGCTCCAGGCTCAGCGTGGAGGCATTGTCTTCCCCATCGGTGATCAAGATAATGACCTGCTTGGCGCGCTTGGCGTCAGCGGCCAGTTTGTCGGCGGAGGCCACCACGGCGTCAAAGAGCGCTGTGCCGCCACGGGCCTCGATGTGGCTCAGTCCATCGCGAAGCTTGCTCACGTCGGAGGTAAAATCCTGATCGATGAAAGCTTCGTCGGAAAAGTTCACGACGAAGGCTTCATCCTGTGGATTAGAGGCTTCAATCAGATCGAGTGTACTTTTGTTGACCGAAGGACGCTTGCGGCTCATGGAGCCGGAGTTATCGATCACCAGCGCAATGGAGACGGGCAGGTCGACGTGTTGAAAGCTGATGAGGGTCTGCTTGACGCCGTCTTCGAAGACCTGGAAGTTTTCCTTCTTCAGATCCATGATGAGTTCGCTGCCCTCGAGGACGGTGCAATTGAGAGATACCTCATCGACATCGGCGTGCAGAACATAACCCCCAGGCAGTTTGGGCAAAACCGGCTGCGGGGGCGGCTCACCATCGGGAGAGCGAACCGGGTCGCGGTCCACAGTCAATGGCGGGGCCGGAGCCTGCGCCGCCTGGGCGGTCAATTGAGGCAGCGCAAGAGCCGCTCCGCCAACAACGACCGCGAGTACCGCGTGATGGCAAAAGCGCATGGGAATCGGCGTGAGCATGGATGGGGTGTCAAGGCAATCCCTCTAGAGGACTGGCTTTAAATACACTTTACGCCAGATGGCGGTACGAAGTCAGGTTTCAGACCGGAACGGGCAGTGTCGTGTCACTTCATCACTCAACAAATACGCCGGGATTTCTCCCGGCTTCTGCCAGTTCTTGGGGAATCGCTTCGATTGTGCGGGGACTGCTAGTGCAGGGGGTACTGGGGGGGAGGGCTTTCTAGTAGGCAGATCGGAGAAGGGAAACTGGCGTTACGGACGACAATACGCGCTTTCAGCCCAACCATTCTGCTCAATTTTGACCACTTTCTCGAAAAATAAGAAATTGGTTGGTGTGCTTCACTTGTTCTTTGCCGATCAAGAGGAAGGCCCCTCCATTGTTGAGGGGCTTTCGCGCCTCTGAGCCGCTTAGAGACCAACAACGCACTCTTGGGACGCTGCCTCGGACGCGGTTTTCACAGCCTCTGGAGTACAATCTACGCTAAGCGTGCAACGCCCCGGCTATGAGCGGAATGGGGTTTGTTGCGAGCAAATCCAACCGTTTGAACGGGAGCAAGACCTTCCTCATGGCCCGCATCTATCCTTTTCGCGCATGGCGCTATAATCCTTCTGCCGTCCGTCTCGATGACGTGGTTACGCAGCCCTACGACAAGATCACGCCGGCGATGCAGCAGGCCTACTACGACCGCAGCCCCTACAATCTGGTGCGCATCATTCTTGGCAAGCCAGAGCTGTTTGACGCCGAGCAAGGCGAGAATGTGTATACGCGCGCGGGCCGCGACTTCAGAGCGTGGCGTGAAGAGGGCGTGCTGGTGCAGGAGAAAGATCCGTGCATTTTCGCCTATTCGCAGCGTTTCAAGGTGCCTGGAACCGAGATTGTGAAGGAACGGCGCGGGTTTATCGCCATCGGCAAGTTGCACGACTATAGCGAGAAAGTGGTCTATCGCCACGAGCAAACGCTGAGCAAACCCAAAGGCGACCGGCTCAATCTGCTCAAAGCAACGCACGCACACTTTGGGCAGATTTTCATGCTCTACTCTGACCCGGCGGGCAGCATTGAGAAGATTCTCTACGACAACGCAGGACCGGCCGATGCCGAGACTACCGACGAGTACGGGGTGCTGCACCGGCTGTGGAGAGTCAGCGAACCGAATATTATTAATCTGCTGACCACGGCCATGGCCGACAAGAAGCTGATCATCGCCGATGGTCACCATCGCTACGAGACGGCTCTGAATTATTCCAAAGAGCACGCGCCAAAGAGCGCATCGGACACGCCGGCCAAAGAGAGCGGCCCTGGCCAGCACAATCAGCCGCCGTATCCCGAGGCCGCGGTGATGATGAGCTTTGTCAACATGGATTCCGACGGGCTGGTCGTTCTTCCCACGCACCGGGTGGTGCACAGCCTGAAAGGCTTCGATCCGGTCGAGTTTGCGCGCGCCGCCGAAGAGTTCTTCACCGTGACGCCCCTGCAGACGGCCGAAGCCAGTGACTACATTGAAACTCTAGGAAAGCAGACCGGGACGGCGTTTGTCGCGATCGTTCGCGGCCGGGCGCTGCTGCTGCGCTCAAAGCCCGAGCCTGTGGCCGCCGCGCTTGCCCACCTGCCCGAGCGCCAGCGCCAGCTTGATTTGAGCCAGTTGCACTCGATTGTGCTCGACCGGCTGCTGGGGCTGGATGCGGAAAAAGTTCGCGAGCAGACGAATCTGCGCTATCTGCGCGACGCGGGCGAGGCTGTGGACCAGGTTCGCCGCGGCGAGGCCGATGTTACCTTCCTCACCAATCCCGTTTCGATGGAGCAATTGAAAGAGGTAGCTTTCGCAGGCGATGTGATGCCGCAAAAGTCGACTGACTTCTTTCCCAAGCTGCTGAGCGGTTTGACGATTTATGCGTTGGAGTAAGCTGAGAACGATGAACTGATCTCCACTTTGAAAGCGCGCGGCTTTAGCCGCGCCATAAGGGATTCAAATAGGTTCTCTAGTATTCCGCAACTTAATTCAACGGAATGCGTTAAGGAAGGTAAGAGGTGATTTCCATGGTCAGAATTGCCATCAGAATAGTTGCACTCTCACTTACCTTGCTTCCATTGACGATTTTCGCGCAGGACAATGACGCCGGATCTCCGGGTTGTGGCGACGATGCAGTCAAGTTTGAAGTGAAAACAAACCACGGGCAGCATCCTGCGCAACCCGAGTCCGGCAAAGCACTTATCTATTTTATTGAGGACGCTTCAAACTTCAATTCGATACTCAAGCCAACCACCAGAGCGGGAATTGATGGCAAGTGGGTGGGAGCCACTCACGGCAACTCTTATCTGTTCTTTTCCATTGATCCCGGAGTTCATCATCTTTGCGCGAGCTGGCAAAGCAATGTGGGATTGGAAAAAAACCGCAAGACGGCTGCTGCACATTTCTCAACCGAAGCCGGAAGTGTTTACTACTTCGAGATCAAGAATACCTACTTCCGAACCGACTCGTCAGAGACGACGGATATGAGTCTGAATCCACTTGACAGCGATGAGGGACAGCTTCTGATTAACAAGTTTGCGCTCAGCACTTCACAGCAGAAGAAATGAAAATGGATTGTGGTTGTTCTGCGGCACGGCTGAAGGTGTGCCATTTCAAAAACGGGTGTAAGATTGCAGCCTGTAATCGGGCGCTCCGGGTCTGCTTGCCTCTTTTGACCTTCGCGGTTCTCGTAGCAACCACAGTGCCTGCCGTGGCCCAAGCTCCGCCCGCACCGCCGGCGCGCTTTGTGGTGGTGCTCGACGCGGCTCACGGCGGCAGCGATGCAGGCGGGCGGCTGGGCGATCATCTGTTGGAAAAATCCTTCACCCTAGCGCTGAGCGTGCGGCTGCGGTCGCTTCTCGGCGCGCGTGGCATTCAGGTGGTCACTACGCGCGAATCCGATGCGACGGTTGAGCCGGACAAAAGAGCGGAGATTGCCAACTTCGCTCAAGCCCAGGCCTGCCTGAGTCTTCATGCTTCTCAAAGCGGCTCGGGCGTTCATCTGTTTACCTCTTCGCTCGCGCCGGTTCAGCCGGTGCGCCTTGTTCCCTGGAAGACCGCGCAGGCGGCGTGGGTATCGCGCTCGCTGGCGCTGGAGGGAGTGTTGAACTCCGTGCTGCAGCATACCGGAATGAACGTGACCCTGGGCCGCACTTCCCTGTCCCCATTGGATAGCATGACGTGTCCGGCGGTGGCCGTGGAGATTGCCCCAGAGCGGGATGCCGACCACGAAATCCTGAATGGGCTGGACGACGCGGGATACCAGGCGCGGATGGCCGCGGCGCTGGCGGCGGCGCTGGTCGAGTGGCGCGCGGAGGCTCGTCAGCCATGATTCCCCGCCATCAGAAGTTACTCTTCGGCATTTTGCTGGCCGCCTCGCTGGTGATGGGCGTGACGCTATGGCATTTGCGCGAGCGCGCCCACCTGCGGCTGATTGCCGGCCAGGACTCATCGCCCACCAGCGCTCCTGAAGTGGCTCCGGCAGAACAGGCAACCCTGCTGGTGGCAAACGACATCGATGGTTCCATGCTGACACAGGTGCACTCGCTGCCACTCTCCGCCGATCCCGGCGCTCGGGCTCGCGCGGTGCTGGGCAAGCTGCTGGAGATCTATGCCGCGCCCAATGCCGCCCACCCGGTGCCCGGCGGCGCAGGCTCGGTGACGCAGGTGTTTTTGCTGCCCGCCGCAGAGATCGCGGCTAGTTCTGCAGCGGGCAAGTCACAGGAGACGCAGCCGACCGGCCCGCAACTTGCGGTGGTCAACCTGACGGGCAACTTTGCCGCCAGCCACCCTTCCGGCATCGAAACGGAAACGCTCACCATCCTCTCGATTTGCGGCACATTGCACGCCAACTTGCCTCGCGTCACGCAGGTGCGATTTCTGGTGGACGGGCAGACGCGCCCGACGCTCGCCGGTCACGCTGACCTGACTCGCACTTACCTGACCGGCGATACGGTCGTGGTGGAGGGCGCGCGTCCGTGAGCAACCCAGAAAATGTGATCGCCCCGTCGCCTCACACCATTGGCGTTTTCGATTCCGGATTCGGCGGGCTCACCGTGCTGCGCGCGCTGGTGGCCCGATTGCCGCAGGCCCGCTTTGCTTTCATCGGCGATACGGCCCGCCTGCCCTACGGCTCGAAATCGCGGCGCACCATTGCGCGCTATGCCGCGCAGAGTGCGCAGTTCCTGGTTCGTCAGCAGGGCGCGGAGTTTCTCGTCATCGCCTGCAACACCGCCAGCGCTCTGGCTCTCGACGCCATTCAGGAGGCGGTGTCGGTGCCGGTGCTAGGCATGATTGAGCCCGGCGCTGAGGCTGCCCGCGCCGCCTCGCGAACCGGCGATGTGCTGGTCATCGCCACCGACGCCACCGTGCAGAGCCACGCCTATGCGGCTGCCTGCCAGGCACGCGGGTTGCGGGCGCTCGAAAAGGCTTGCCCGCTGCTGGTGCCCCTGGTTGAAGAGGGCTGGACGGGATCAGTAATCGACACCGAGGCCTCTCGGGCGCAACCCGAGTCTGCCCCACCGCAGGTGGACGTTACGGCTCAAGTGATCCGCATTTATCTGGCAGAACTCAGGGCTGAGGCCAAGGCTCTGGGAATGAAGCCCGACACGCTGGTGCTGGGCTGCACCCACTATCCGCTGCTGCGGGGGCTGATTGAACAAAGCGTTTCCGTCGGCGTGCGCGTTATCGATTCCGCCGAGGCCGCGGCTGAAGCTGCCGCGCGCCTCTTCGGCCCGCGGGAATTGGAGGAGCAGTCGCTGACCGTTCCGATCCCCGCCACGCAGCTCCACTGCTTTGCCACCGATTCCGTCGAGAAGTTCGAGCGGCTTGGTTCCCGATTTCTCGGCCGGCCTACAGGGAAGGTCGAACTCGTTGACCTCGGCGGCTGATCGTCAGCGCAATTTACCCATGCGAAACCAATGGTCCCGATGCCATTTTCCTCATGAAAAACCGCGGTGCCTGCCGCGGTAAAGCTGCGTAGATTGAACAACCGCTCTGATACTCTATAAAGACGTTGGGTCCTGTATTCCCCAAAGTACGGACCCTGGAGGACGAAAGCAAGCATGATCAATCTGGCGGGTAAGACGGCCGTGGTCTTCGGGCTGGCCAACAAGCGTTCCATCGCCTGGGGAATCGCCCAAAAACTTCACGAGGCCGGCGCCACTCTGGCCATCTGCTACCAAAATGAGCGCATGAAACTCGAGGCCCAGGGACTCATCAATGAGTTGCCGGGCGCGAGCGGCTATCAGTGCGATGTCTCGAACGACTTCGAAATCGACGCTGTTTTTGCCACCTTCAAGGAAAAATTCGGCAAGCTTGATATTCTGGTCCACGCCGTGGCCTACGCGCCCGCCGAGGAGTTGCGCGGCGAATTCATCAACACCACCCGCGAAGGCTTCCGCATTGCCAACGATGTCAGTGTTTATTCGCTGATCGCCGTTACGCGCGGCGCAGCGCCTCTGATGACCGAAGGCGGCAGCGTCATGACTCTCAGTTACTACGCCGCCGAAAAAGTCGTTCCCAATTACAACGTAATGGCGGTGGCCAAGGCAGCTCTCGAATCCACCGTCCGCTATCTGGCATGGAACCTCGGAGCCAAGAACATTCGCGTCAATGCCATCTCCGCCGGCCCCATCAAAACTCTCGCGGCCCGTGGCGTTGGCGACCTGAGCGAGATGATGCGCTCTCACGCCGAGCGCGCTCCCCTGCACCGCAATATCGATCAATCGGAGGTCGGCGGCGCGGCCCTGTTTCTAGCCAGCGACTTATCCAGCGCCATCACCGGCGAAGTTCTTTACGTGGATTGCGGCTATAACATCATGGGCTTCTGAGTTCGGCGCGAGCCCGGTTCGCACTCAGTTTTGAGGAGCGGGACTGCTGCCCGACATCTGCCGCATTTGTTGCTGTCGCTGCTGTATCTCTTGCAGTTGCTGAGGGCCCATCGGCCCCCTGCCACGCCCAAACTCGGGGCGCTGGGGCGGAGGGGCCGGCTGCTGCTGCTGTGCATCTTCCGCCTCGGCGCTGTCGTCGTCGCTGGCTTGGTTGGGATTTGGATTGGCGCCAGGCGGCGTTGTAGCTCCGCCGGTGTGGCGAGAACTAAGCACAATCTCGCGCGGAGTTCCCTGCCCCTGATCGCCCACCATCATGACGTTATAGTCGCAGCCTTGCAGAAGCTGCGAAAGTACGGAGCTGGCTGGACCCGGACCATACGCCCCAAACACTCGCTCGTCGCTTTCCAGGCCCTCTACCTTTGCGCCGGTGGCAGCGGCCACATCTCTCAAAATTTGTCGCAAGCTGGAGTTGGCGGCGTCGATGCGCAGCCCCTGGCTGTCCCAGGTGACATTGGCTTGAGTCGGCTTATCGTTGGCCGGCCAGAGCGGAAGTTCAGGCGCAGGCGGCGCAACCGGAAGAGCCAGCGCCTGAACCACCGGGGCGGGCTGCGCCACTGGAGCAACAATATGTTTGCGTGAGTGAGCCGGCTTATGTGCCGGGGAAGCTGGAGCAGCAGCCGACACAGGCGTTGGCGGCGCCTGCCCAGCCAGCATCCGCGCCCCACCCGGAATCGCAACGAGAATTGTCAACTGTGCGAAGACGCGCGCACGGCGCATCCAAGATAAAGTTGGCGAGTTGTGCTGGATGAGGTTGCGCATGAATATCCGGTCCTGATCTCGACAGCGGTCTATCGTCCAAAGTGCGACTTGCGGGCGGTCGATTCGCTGCCGCTCTACTGTACTAGACTATCAGTGACCCGCGGACGCTCATCCCAGAGCTTCGCGCGCCCCGGAGGGTTTCCCAAATGCGTCTCTGCTTCAACGGATTTGCCGCGCCGGTCGTGCTGTGTGCGCTGTTGATCGCGCCCCTGGCCAGCCACGCAACCAGCTGCACCACGCAGTCCGCGCTCTCGCCGCAGGATCGCGATGCGCTGGCGGCTGCCGGAGGAAGACTGGCCGTGGCTGCCGCCGAGCAGGATTTGGTCACACTGAAGGCCGCGCTCTTGCCCGCCGTGGCTGCGGATTGGGATGGAATCAGCGGAGTGGTGCAGTCGGGCGCGTCGCTCATGAAGGGCGGACAGGTGCAACTGCGCAGCCTTTATCTGCTGGACGCCAGCACCTTGACCGCGTCCGCCGCCGACGTGCAGTTTTTTTGCACCAGCGCCAGCGGCGCGCTGACCGTGACGGTGACCATGCGGGCGCTGCCGCCGGGACGCTATGCCCTGGTGTTGGCTGAAGCCACCGGGGCGCCCTACGCGGGCCAGTTAAGCATCATCCTTGCATGGGATGGGCCCGCCAACGGATGGAAGCTGGGTGGCCTGACGATTCGTCCTGGGGCACTCGACGGCCATGATGGTGTGTGGTGGTGGACGCACGCCCGCGAATTGGCGAAAGACGGTCAGCCCTGGAGTGCGTGGTACTCCTACGAGACCGCGCGGATGCTCCTGCTGCCGGTGGATTTTCTTTCTTCGCCGAATCTGGAGCGGCTTGAGACCGAGCAGACGGCGATCAAAAACTCTCCGCAGCAAGCCTTCCCTTTGACGATCCCGGACGGCGCGCGCAACTGGAAGATCGACGCCATCCACCTGGATGCGACGCTGCTTCATACTGACCTCGCCGTGGTGTACGAATCGACGGGAGTCACCGATCCAGCGGCCCAACGCACTGAGGCCATGGCTGTGCTGACCGCGGTGCTCAAGGCGCAGCCGGGACTGCGCGAGAATTTCCACGGCCTGTGGGCCGATGCAGTGAAAGACGGCAAGCAGACCACGATCATCGAGCTGCCCATGGCGCAGATACCGTAAAAGCAGGGAGAAGGGATCAGGGAACAGGGAACAGAGAGAACCCCGGAAAAAGGAAGCAACTTGCAAAATTCAAAGGGGAGTACAAGAAGCGTCAGGGCACGACTTTAGTCGTGCCGAAAACGGCCCAATAACAATGGGCTTTAGCCCCTGAGGAAACGAAAGGTCAAGCCCATGCCAACCATCATCGACTTACGTTCCGACACAGTCACTCGGCCCACCCAAGAAATGCGCGCGGCCATGGCCGCCGCCGAAGTTGGCGACGACGTCTATGGCGAAGACCCTACCGTCAACCTGCTGGAGCGGCAGGCCGCTGAGACCTTCGGTCGCGAAGCCGCGCTCTTTGTGCCCACCGGAACCATGGGCAATCAGATCGGCATCCGGCTGCACACTCAGCCCGGTCAAGAAATCGTCGCTGAATCGCGCGCCCACATTCTGGATTGGGAGATGGCTACAACCGCGGTGTTTTCCGGCTGCCTGGTGCGCGCTGTTTTCGCTGAGCGGGGCATTCTCACCTGGAAGCAGATCGAGCCCGTGATCCATCCACGCGGAGACTTTCGCGCGGAGACCGGATTGATTGAGATTGAAAACACCGCCAATATGGCTGGAGGAACGGTGACCCCGCTGCCCGTGCTGAAAGAGATCTGGGCCGGAGCCAGGGAGCGCAAGCTTCCGACGCATCTTGATGGGGCGCGCATCTTCAATGCGTCGGTGGCGCTGAGCGTGGATGTGCGAGAGCTGACCAGCGGCTTCGACACCGTGATGTTCTGCTTGTCAAAAGGATTGGGCGCGCCGGTGGGGTCCATGCTGGTTGGCTCGGCGGAGTTGATGGCGCGGGCGAGGATTTTTCGAAAAGCATTAGGCGGCGGAATGAGACAGGCGGGCGTGCTGGCGGCGGCCGGCCTGATCGCGCTCAACCACGGGCCGAAGCGCCTGCATGAAGACCACGCCAACGCGCGTCGATTGGCTGAAGCGCTGGCGAAAATCGAGGGCGTCCACATCGACCCGAATGCAGTCGAGACAAACATCGTGATCTTCCGGCTGACCAACGGAATGGCCGGGGCGGACGTAACCACGCGGTTGAAGACGCGCGGGATTCTGGCCAGTGCCGTTGGTCCCGATGCGATTCGGCTGGTAACACATCTGGACGTCAATCGCGCTGCCTGCGAGACTGCTGCGGCGGCGCTGGCTGAGGTGATTACCTCCAAAAAATGAAATCCTGAAGAGGAATCGCAATCATTTGCGCCTCGTTTGCACAGAATTAACCTCAAGAGGGGCACAATCAAAGTATGAACAATGACCGGAACCGCGGGCTTTTACTGCTCCCTGCTCCCGGTTCCCTGCGGGTACCCCCCCACCCCCCCTATAAATATTTATTTTTCCACAGGAAATCTTGCAGGTAATTAACTCGCCAATAAGTAAAAACGATCATCGAAGATGCTGCGACCCATTTATTGAGAAAATATCCGCTTCAGTTCTTACTCTCATTCAGCGGCTGAACAAGGAAATCAGCAAAGACGAAACCGTCGCGATGAACCACTTCTCCGGCATCGAGAGTGAGTGGCGCGGCAAACATCGGTCCAGCATAAGCGCAGGTATGAAACTCGCCGCGCTCGGCGCAAGGGTCAATCTCGGGCGGCAGTTCATCGAGTAGCGTAGCATCGAACTCGCGGCCCGCAAACGATGCTGGCAACTGTTTCGTATCCACGCAAACCACCTTTGCACGCAAGCCGCCATCGATCATGGCGCGCGCCAAATCCGCAGTCGGAATCTTCCATAGCGGAAAGAGCGGCTCCAGTCCAGTGGGCTTCAACTGCTTCTCGCGATAGGCGCGAATATCCTCCAAAAAGAGATCGCCGAAGGCCATGGCATCGACCTTCTCGCGAACAGCCCGCTCACATACCTCGCTCATCAACTGCTCGTAGATTTCGTTGGAGCAAGGCCACGGAAGCGGCACAATCCATAGCGGCAATCGCGCCGCTTCTGCTTGCGCTTCCAGCACGGAACGGCGGGTGCCGTGCATCGCCACGCGTTGAAACTCGGTATTCAGCGTGGATAGCAGACCGACTACTTCAATGCCAGGCTGTCGGCGCAGGGCATGGAGCGCCCAGGCGCTATCCTTGCCGCTACTCCAGGACAATAAGACACGCTTCATGCGTTCATCATAATCGAGAGAGCAATCTGGTACATCGATTCGGACACCTGAAGAGGTAGAAGGAATATGGGCGCGGCTGGTTCGCGCAACTTTTTTCACCGGGCTGTGTCCTATGATCAGCAGGCCGGAAAGCAATCGTGATTCCGGCAACTTAAACCCAGGAGGAATTATTTCATCGTGAAAAAGATTGCACTGGCTGTACTACTAGCTTTGACTATGTGCCCTGCGTTGTCGCTTGCTCAGGTTTCGATTCGCATCGGGCCTCCGGCTCCAATTATCGAAACCAGGGGTGCGCCTCCTGACCGGGGCTATGTGTGGATCGACGGCTATCACCGCTGGGAGGGAGATCGCTACGTCTGGACTCCCGGGCATTGGGACCGTCCGCCGCATCCGGGCGCGCATTGGGTAGCCCACCGTTGGGTCCACCGCCATGGAGAATGGGTGCTGGTTGAAGGGCACTGGCGGTAAGTTGCATTTTCAACCCCTGGAAAAGCGGGGCGCGAGCCCCGCTTTTTTGCGTTAGAGAGATTCTGATGCTGAAGGCATCAACAGAGCAATCCGGTACAGCAAAAGAAGATCATCCGCAATAGAAGTGAAGTAGGTGCGGTTTGCAGTGGATGTGCCACGATTTTTGCCGCACCTCGTTCCAATCACCAGCAGCCCGGAATGCACCCATGATTCCGGCATTCGGATCCCTGGAGAGCTCGGTTCACCATGAAAAAGATAGTACTGGCACTGTTGTTTGCTCTCACTCTATGCCCTGCGGCAGTGTTTGCGCAGGTCGCGATTCGCATCGGTCCGCCGCCTCCCGTTTACGAACGCCGCGGGCCGCCTCCCGATCGGGGTTATGTGTGGATCAACGGCTATCACCGTTATGAAGGTGACCATTACGTCTGGACGCCCGGCCGCTGGGATCGTCCGCCCCAGGAACATCAGCGCTGGGTTGCCCACAGGTGGGTCCATCGTGGTGATCATTGGGAGATGCAGGAAGGTCACTGGCGTTAGATTGTATTTTCAACCCAAAGGAAAAAGCGGGACTCAGGTCCCGCTTTTTCTTTGCGCATGCGCACATCGTTCAGCTGATCTCGATCACGTCGGTGGCCGTTGCAGCAGCGGCTTCGGCGTGCTCCATCAATTTTTCTGCCACCGCATAAAACTCAGCGGCCTGTGGGCTCTTGGGTCCGGCGAGGGCAACGGGCAGGCCGCGGTCGCCGCCCTCGCGGATGGCGGGAACTAACTCAATCGCTCCCAGAAACTGAACGCCGAATTGCTTGGCCGTGCGCTCGGCGCCGCCCTTGGAGAAAATATCGATCTCTTGATGGCAGTGCGGGCAAGTGAAGTGGCTCATGTTCTCGACAATGCCCAGCACCTCGACATTGACCTGAGCAAACATCTCAAGAGCCTTGCGTGCGTCCTGCAAACTCACGTCGCTGGGCGTAGAGACAACCACAGCGCCGGTCAGCGGTACCGTCTGCACCAGCGAGATGACCACGTCGCCGGTGCCCGGAGGCAGATCGACGATGAGGTAATCGAGTTGGCCCCATTCAACCTGCTGAAGAAACTGGCGAATGATCTGATGGAGCATGGGGCCGCGCATCACCAGCGGCTTGTCGCCAGGAGAGATGTAGCCGATGGAGACGGTCTTGACGCCGTGAGTATCGTTAGGAACGATGCGGTTATCCGGGCCCACCACAGGCGGCTGGCTCGAGCCCATCATGAGAGGAACGTTGGGGCCGTAGATGTCGGCGTCGATCAAGCCGACGCGCTGGCCAAGGCGCGAAAGAGCAATGGCCAGATTAACGGCAACCGTGGTTTTGCCAACGCCGCCTTTGCCGGAACCGATGGCGACAATCTTTGATACTCCAGGCAAAGCGACGGGTGCGGGCATGGCAGGTGAATGAGCCATAGTGATTGTTGCTCCTTTTAGTTGGATGCTTTTCAGACTGATTGAGCTTCGGAGGCTGTGGCGTTTTCCTTGGCGGCGTGGGCCAGCCTCTCCTGCTTGCGCCGGGCTTGCTCGGCTTCGCGATGCTCGCGGCGCAGTTGCGCATCGGCGTAACGGCGCTTTTCGTCGGCGGTCTCCGGCAGCAGAGGAGGAACGTGCTGGCGGTGGCCCTGCTCGTCGATCGAAACAAAAACCAGGTAGGCGCTGGCCACGTGCGAATGTTGGCCGGTCCGCGTATTCTCCGCCCACACCTTCACGCCGACCTCCATTGAGGTGTTGAATGCCCGGTTGACGCTGGCCCGGAGCGTGAGCAGGTCGCCCAAGCGCACAGGCTTGATGAAGTCGATGTGGTCCATGGCCGCGGTGACGATGTGGGTGCGCGAGTGCCGGTAGGCGGCCATCGCGCCGGTCAGATCAATGAAGTGCATGAGGCGCCCGCCCAGCAGATTCCCCAGAATGTTGGTGTCGTTGGGCAGGATGATCTCAGTCATCTCAGACTGGGTGCTGGCAACTGTACGGGCCGCAACGTTAGCGGCGGGACTCGCTTCGGGCGAACTCATCGTGGGTCTGCTCCATTCCCTGGTTTTCTGGGCGCTGCTCACTTGGACCCGCCGCCGGGTAGAATGAAGCAGGCGGCGGCTATTCGCGACAGACGCTAGATTCCAGTTTCGGCAATCGCCGCCATTTAAGCAAATCCACAAGGGCGCGATGCGAGCAAAATGGACAAAATTGCAGGACTCAAAGAGATTCTATCGCTGGACCCGAAGAACAGCTTTGCCCGCTACGGCCTGGCAATGGAGCTGGCTGGCCGCGCCCAGATCGCCGAGGCTCTAACGGAATTTGATACGCTCGTGTCCAATGACCCGGGCTACACGGCGGGTTACTTCATGGCTGCGCAGACGCTGGCCACGGCAGGCCGCACACAAGAAGCGATCACACGGCTCAAGAGTGGAATCGAAAGCGCCACGCGCAGCGGAGACAGCCACGCCGCCAGCGAGATGCAGGCCATGCTGGACGAGTTGGACCGCTAGAGGCTTGAGGATTTCGCATAGCAAAGACGCGGCTAAAACAGAGCCAGTCGTCGTCGATCACTGAGGCGCCCTCGCTCGCCGGTCGCTTTCTCCGCAAATGGGAATTCCCGAATTTCGAATTCAAACGAATTCCATTTCAGACACAGAGGTAACCTTTTGTATCAGCGACGCATCTATACTAACGCTATGGCGAAGTACTCGATTGTTGTGCCTTTTAACAATGAAGAGGAAAATGTCACCGCACTCTACGCTCGCCTGAAGCAGGTGATGGAACAGGTGGGTGACAGCTTCGAACTGGTGCTGGTGGACGATGGATCGAGCGACCGCACCTATAAACTCCTGGAAGAGATTGCCGCGGTAGACAGCCGGGTGCTGGTGATCAAGTTGCGCCGCAACTTTGGGCAGACCTGTGCGCTGGCAGCGGGCTTCGATCATGCCTCAGGCGAGTTCATTCTGGCTATGGACGGCGATCTGCAGCATGATCCGAACGATATTCCTGCTTTTTTGGAAAAGCTTGCCGAGGGCTACGACATCGTTTCGGGCTGGCGCAAAGATCGGGCTGACGATCTTTTCATGCGCCGCATTCCCTCGCGTTGCGCCAACTGGATGGTGGCCAAGCTTTCCGGTGTAAAGATTCACGATTTCGGCACTACCTTCAAGGCATACCGCCGCGAAGTCATCCAGAACATTCCGCTCTATGGCGAAATGCACCGCTTCATTCCGGCGCTCGCCAGTTGGTATGGCGCTTCGATCTGCGAGATTCCTATCCGCAGCCTGGCACGTGAGCGGGGCATCAGCCACTACGGGCTGGGCCGAACCATCGGCGTGTTTTTTGACCTGCTGACCATTCGCTTCCTGCTCAAGTACATGAGCAGGCCGCTGCACTTCTTCGGTCTGCTGGGCGCGCTCGCCATGGGGGCGGGCAGCTTCATCTCCATGCTGATGCTGGGATGGAAAGTTTTCCATCCGCACCAGAGCTTGATGACTGTGCATGGGCCGATCTTCATGATCGGCGCGGTGCTGATTCTGGGTGGAATCCAGTTACTGGCCGTTGGCCTGCTTGGCGAGTTGCAGGTGCGCCACTACAACAGCAGCCAGAATCGTGCGCCCTATGCAATCGATCGCATCGTGCGGCTGCACGTTCCAGAAGAATCGAGCATGATGTCGGAAGGTTGATGGCGAGAAGATTGAATCTTATCGATTCGCATCGTTTTCGGCTTGCGCCTGTCCGCCCTCAAGGTTCATTCTGAACTTGAGATGAAAGCCATACAGATTCATGAGACTGGCGGACCAGAGGTTCTTCAACTGGTCGAGTTGCCCATTCCCCAGCCGGGTCCGGGGCAGGTGTTGATCCGCGTGGAAGCTGTCGGAATCAACTTCATCGAAGTCTACTTTCGCAAGGGCGTTTACAAAGCCTCGCTGCCGCTGACACCAGGCAGCGAGGCGGCGGGCACGGTCGAAGAGCTGGGTCCGGGTGTGAAGGGCTTTGCCGCTGGCGATGCGGTGGCGTCAGCGAGCGTGTTGGGCAGCTACGCCGAATACGCACTGGTTCCGGCGGCGCAACTGGTCAAGGTGCCAGCCAAGCTGACCATGGAGCAGGCCGCCGCCGCGCTGCTGCAGGGAATGACCGCGCACTATCTTTCTCACTCCACTTTTCCGCTCAAGGCTGGCGACACGGCGCTGGTTCACGCCGGCGCTGGAGGCGTGGGTCTACTTCTGACACAGATGGCGGCGCAGCTGGGAGCGCGTGTCATTACCACTGTCTCGACGGCAGAGAAAGCAGAGCTTTCGCGCGAGGCGGGCGCCTCGGATGTGATTCTTTACACCGAGCAGGATTTCGCCACGGAGGTCAAGCGGCTGACCGGAGGCAAGGGCGTGGATGTGGTTTACGACTCGGTGGGCAAAACGACTTTTGAAGACAGCCTGGGCTGCCTCAGGCCGCGCGGGCTACTCGCCCTTTTTGGCGCATCCAGCGGGCCAGTGCCACCCTTCGATCTGATTCAGCTGAGCAGCAAAGGTTCGCTGTTTGTTACTCGTCCGACGTTATGGCATTATGTGGCCACACGCTCGGAACTGGAATGGCGATCGGGCGACGTGCTAGGCTGGGCGGCTAAAGGCAAACTCAAGTTGCGGACCGAGCACGTGTATCCGCTAGCCGAAGCCGCACAGGCACAGATGGATATAGAAGCGCGAAAGACAACGGGCAAAGTTCTGCTGGAACCGTGAGGACGTGGGAAAGAGAACATGTCTACAATCTCCGTCAATGCCGATGACAATGTATTCGTTCTCACGGGCGCGGGGATCAGCGCGGAGAGCGGCTTGCCGACCTTCCGCGCATCAGACGGCTTGTGGGCAGGTCACAGTGTCGAGGATGTATGCACGCCGGAAGCATGGGAGCGCAATCCTGGGCTCGTCTGGGACTTCTATTCCGCGCGACGGGCGGCGGGCGCAAAGGCCGAACCGAATCCCGCGCACATTGCGCTGGCTGAATTGGAGCAGCAACTCGGTGACCGCTTCTTTCTCTGCACGCAAAATGTGGACGACCTGCACGAGCGAGCTGGTTCGCGGCGGCTGGTGCATATGCACGGCGAACTGGCCAAGGCGCATTGCGAGAACGACTGCGGCCAAGCGCCGGTTGAGGATCATGCGATTTATCGCACTCTGAACGAGGTGGGGCGCTGCGCCTGTGGTGGACGGTTGCGCCCGCACATCGTCTTCTTCGGCGAGATTCCGCTGGAGATGGGACGCATCCAGAGCGAAATTCATAAGGCGTCGCTGATGCTGGTGGTGGGCACTTCGGGGTCGGTCTATCCTGCGGCCAACTTTGTGCATTGGGCCCGGCAGCACGGCGCGCGCACGGTTTACGTGGGGCCGGAGCCGCCGCTGAATTCGGCCGCCTTTACGCATGTGGTTGAAGGCAAGGCGGGAGAAGTGCTGCCGGGGTTGTTTGCGGTTGAGAGTACAGAGAAAATCTAATTCCCTGCGCCTGTCTGCTGGTCCTTTTTTTTCTCGGCTTCGCGGTCAAGCATGGCGCGCTTCGGTACTTCAATTAAATCCTGATCGTGTGCGGTTCGGTGGACTTCGCTCAGTGCGTCGCGGAAGGTTCTTGCGGTGTTTGCCATTTGATTTCCTCCAGATTTTGATGGTACCCCAAACGCGGAAATAATCTGCAAAAGAGGGACAACTGCATGAAGATGGCACGTTCCTTCACAGTTTCAGATAAGAATAGGGGGATAAGACATGCAAGAAATCGGCCCGGATGGAAAATAAATAAAGGGGTACCGCACAGTGGGTGGCACCGACCGGCCGGATCTTTGCTGGAGATCCGGCCTCAGCACAAGGCAGCAGGATGCCGAAATTATTGATTCGGCCCTTTTGTATTAACCCACCCTAGCCCCAAAAACAAAGACGCGGCGAGGGTGGGGCACCCAGTTTGTTCTAATTCTTAAGGGCCGGATCAATAATCTGCAAAAATACCTTGATGCGATTCCTATCAGGGCGCCCGCTGTCAGAGATGAAAGCGATAGCGCAGTTCGGCCGAGATCATGCGCGGATCGTTAAAGTGGAAGCCGCCGATGGTGATCGAGTTATCTTCCAGCACGCGATGGTTGGTCACATTGAGGATGCTGGCCGAGAGCTTCCAGCGCTCGCTGATCGCGTGCCCGGCAGCAACATCGAAGGTTGTATGCACGGGAAGGTACGGCCCGTCGTAGGGTCCGTTAGTTTGGCAGTCTGATGTGCAGGCCAGACCATTTGAGAAGCCGGAACCATAGTAAACATTGGTCGAAAACCATGAATGCGCGGGCAGATTGGCCGTGAAGCCGGTGTTCAATGTCTCGCGCTGGTCGTGATCGACGGGAGTGTAATTGAAGTTGGCCGGATAACAAGCTGGATCTCCGGGAAGGCTGCATGTAAAGCCTCCGATGATAGGCCCGCGCTGTTCGGCAATTTGATTGGAGTAAGTCAGGTGGAAGTGGCCGACCTTCGCTAACTCGGGCGAGCGCAGAGTTAGTTCCCAGGCGCGCACCAGCGCACCATCGACGGCGATGGGAAAATACATATTCGATTCGCCGGAATTGGAGTGATCGAGGAAGTTATTCACGCGGTTTTTGACGTTTGCCACATCGAGCAGCCAGCCCTTATACGGAATCTGAATACCGAACTGATGCTCCTCATCGCGTTCGGAGGGCAGCGGCGTGAAGGCGTCTTCGCCAGAGCCCAGGCTGTTGGCATAGTTAAGCGCAGAACTCGCGACGGTCAACAGCGGCGCTGGCTGAAAGAAGTGGCCGTAAAAACCGCGGAGCACCCAATGCAGGCGAGGAACCTCAAAGGTTGCGCCGATGCGTGGATAGATCGCGCTCTCATTCAGCCCGGCCCGGTAGATTGAGAAGCGCTGGCCGCCGAGCAAAGTCACGTATCGACCGAGTCGCAGGTGATCGGAGAGGTAGAACTCGAAGAGCGCGGCTGCAGCGCTTTTGGAGTTATTGGGGTATACGGTGCTCGGAGACGTGGTATTGTCAATCACTCCATACAGGTCGTTCTCTGCCTGGTAGAAGGTGTATGCGCCAGCGGAGAAGCTGTTGGGCCCGGCGTCGAGGCGCCCGTCGGCCTGGCCGCCCACATAATTCGAGGTTTGATGCCAGGTGGTGGCGGCGGGGTAGTCGGTCGAAGGCGAATCCAGGTCAGCCTGATTCAAGTGATAGAAAGGCGCGACGGAAACAAGGGCCTTGGGCGAAAGGGTGTGGACCCAGTTGGCGATGACAAAGGAGTCACGTTCGGTTTGGGCGTCGCGCAGTCCGGTCGAGCAGTAGTAGCCAGTCGCGCACTCGTAGTCGTTGCGGTCGGGGTCGTACGGCACATCGAAATAATCCTGCCGGAATTGTCCGTCGAGACGCAACTGATCCTTGGGCGTCTGGTTACGAATTATATTGACCAAGCCGCTCTCTGAGTTCGTAGCATCGTGATAAATAGCCGTGACCGGCGTGGCCAGTCCGTAGTTTGAGCGGTTGCCGTTCAGACTAGCGTACCATGCAGTTTTGTCGGAGTGGTCGCCAAGCGAGAGTTGTGTTTCGCCCGTGCCGAGGTTACCGCCGGAGAGCAGAAACTCGCCCTCGCGGCTGCGTTCAAATCCGTTGCGGGGAAGCACATTAAAGACTCCATAGGTTCGGTCCCCGACTTCCGCCGCATAACTGCCGCGCTGAGTTTCGACAGCATCGATGTCTTTGGGATCGATCTGCGGGCCGACATTGGAGGCGATCTTTGTGTTGGGAATGGCAACGCCATCGATCAACCAACTGGTCTGGTGGCCGCCGCGCATGTGCAACATGTCGTGGGTCATGTATGCGCCGGGAACGTAATCGGTAATCATCTCCATGCCAATGGTGCGGCTGCCCCCGGGTGTCTGGTCGATCTGTGCGCGGGTGATCAGCGTCGTGGGAGTGACTGAATCGGTGGCAGAAAGAGAGTTTTTCATGCCGTCGACGACGACAGTCTGCGCAGTGGGTGCGATGGGCAGCGCGATATGCAGCACAGGATTGGTGCCTGAAGCCAAGGTGAGTGCTTGTGTAACAGTGGCAAAGCCGGGAGCTGTGATTTCCAGGCGATAGACGCCGATTGGGGCTTGAGGCAGTTCGAATTCTCCCTCGGAGTTTGTAACGGCGCGCAGAGCGAAGTCGGAGTTAGCGGCATAAAGAGCGACGGCGGCGCCAGCGATGGGACGATGCTGCTGATCGTGGACGACGCCATGCACCGTAGCAAATACGTTGGCCAGAGCAGGGATGGACGCAACCGCAAGCAGAGTTGCGGCAAAGAACGATGAGCGCACGAACATGCAGACCTCCGAAGAAATGGCTGGAATGCAGACGCATTTATGAGCGGCGGGGAATGCGGCGCAATAAATGCCTGGCGGAATAAATGGATTTGATTTTCAGCCGGGAATGTTTGCGGGAGGTCCGCGAATGGCGCGGGTGCGGATCGGAGCCAGATATGCAGGGATGTAATTTGCGACAGGTGTATAAGCGCCCGCGAGCAGCATTGGCGCTCTGACCGAGGAGATCGTGAGCGCATGATTCGGCGTTGTGGAAATGGCCACGAAGCCAGGGAACAAGGGGCAGTGCGCGGGCGCGGTGAGAACGGTATGGCTCGACTCCACCTGGGCCACGTTCATCGTCCCATTGCAGTGGTGCGCTCCTTCGCGACGGCAGCAGAGAGGCAGGCGCGACTCGTCGCTGGCGGGGAGTAATGCCGCAAGCGGCCCGAGCCAGAAGAACAAGATCAACGAGATGGAAAGCCAGCGCCTCATTTGCGACTCATCTTAATAAGGAGAGCGCGGGCGGCAACGTTTTCGAACTGCGCTTGCCGCCCACAAATTTTGAAGAGCACACCATGACGTGACTCACAGCAACTTTAGTGTCTTTGATGATCTGTCACGTCAGTCAGGTGGCGCTCTTTATTCTTGTCCACCACCAGCAACCGTCTTTGTTGTGACGACGGCCGGCATCGGCATTTGCATTCTCTTTGGAGTGGGTGTTCTGGCTGGAATCGGCGCAGCATTCTCTGCAACTGCCGTAGGCTTGGCCTGAGTCGTCTTATTCCATGCGGCCGGAGCCGGTACAACCTGGATGATGTTCATCATGCCCAGGTCTTCATGGCCGAGGATGTGGCAATGGAAGACGAACGTGCCGATGTCTTGTCCACGGAAGTCAACCAGGAGGGTCACGCTCGGATACGGATGCGCGGGATTACCATCCCAAGCTGGCACTTCGACCATATCCAAATATTGTCCGGTGATCCCCGGGGCCAGTGGCGCGTTGTTGTTGATGGCGAAGTTATTCTGCGATTGAACCAGGAAGTGAACCTGATGGAGGTGGAATTCGTGATTCTCCTGTGCCCGGTTCTGGACTGTCCACTGCTCCACTGTTCCCTGTATGGCAGTAATGGCCGGGGGAGCGTTGGGGTTAAACACTGCCGGCGTCTGTGGTGACACAGTCATAAAGAATTGAGTCTGATCAGAATTTTCGGAGAAGTACAACAAGCGTGTTTCCGCGATGGGCGCAACCGCAAGTCCGGCGAAGCGCTGCACAGCCGAAGGAACAACCGAAGCGGAGGCAGTGGAGACATTCGTAATGGGATCGGAGGTTGAGTTATCGCCGCCCAAGGCAATGTTGAAGATGGGACGGGTTGGATCGCAATCGCCATTTACGCCAGTGGCGATGCTGGTGGTGACGAACTGCGCAGTCTTGACGCTGGCAGTTGGCGTTGTCACGATGAACTCAACACGCGATGCCGGCGGCAACCTAAAGTGAGTGACCGGGATGAGGCTGGGTGTTGTGGTGCCGTCTTGCGAGTTCACTGAAACACCGTCAATTGCCACCAGTTGCAGGGTCTGCGCCACACCGTTGTACTGCAATTGCAGATCGAGAATGGTATCGGCGGATGAGTTAGTCACGCGCCAGAGCTGCTTTTCCCCAGCTTTTACATTGAGGAGAGCAGGCGTGAAGGTGACCAGGCCACTCGACGTCTGCGTTGAATTGATCGGCACATTGTTGACGGTGATGTCCTGGAAGGGAACACCGTTGACGCAACCACCCGGCCCCTCGGTTAAGCCGTCGAACTGCGGCTGATCGCGAATGACCAGAATCTGCTGGTGAAGTCCGGCAGTAGCAGGTTGCACATTCTGAATCCCGTCTACCACGATGGCTCCGGATCCGCCACCCAGCACGGCTGCCTCCGCAAGACCGTGAATGTGCGGATGGTACCAGTAAAGTCCCGGCGGCTCATTGGTAGGGAAGGCCACGTTGTACTGGAAAGTTTGACCGGAGTTGATCACGGTCTTGATGACTTCATCTTGCCCGCAGACCGGGAAGGTGTTGGTCCCGTGATAATGGATGTTCAGCGAAGAGGAATTCATCGTTGTGGCGCCGCAGTTGGGAGGAGTCAGCGCCATGGGGTTAATTCCCGCCGGGGTGTTGTTGGTGACAGTAATCACCAAGTCGTCGCCGGGAAGCACATGCAAGGTCGGATTCTCGAGGCCGCTCGGTGTCATGAAGCAAAACAAAGTGCGGCCTTCAGCGTCAGTCGTTGTCTGGTAAGAGAAGTTGACGTTGAGAATTCCGTGTGAGCTGAAGAGCGCGGGGGGATTCAGTACCGCGCTGCCAGCGGCAGGTCGATGGCAGGGGTTGGCTACGGGCGCCACTGCAGGGGGTGTAAACGTTGTCTGTGCTAGGCCAGAGACTTGCGCCAGTGCACCAAAGGCAAGGGCTATCAGCGCCCTGCCGCCTATACGCGAGGCCGATGTGGGGAACATGGTTTCTCCTTGTGGTTGTTGTATGGTTAGCTTCCCCGGACACCATTCCGCGACTCCCCAAAGGAGTCATCTTTGGCGTCTCTTTGTTTGGGACAGCGGTTTCTGTCGAGATTGAAATATGGCCGGGCAAGTCCCAAGGGGGGAACCGCTCGACAACTGAAACTTGGACAAGAATAACCCAAAAACAAAATTACCGTCTACTGAAAATTCATCAATTTAATAACATTTCGTTAGCATTACTTTAGTACCTTAAAGTGACAAATTCAAGCTTGCAGGTACGTGCATGATCCGCTGTCTGGCGGAGCCCAGTTGTCAAGCGAAGCCGCCAAACTCAGCGCGTCGCGGTCAGGTATCATCGGGGTATTGCGAAGTTCGATCCAATGATGAGAGGAAAACATCGGTGCCCCAATTGAATGAATTCGTTTCGTCCAAAGAGATTTCGGCTCTAGCTGCGCGGGAATCCCGCATCGAGCGTCCGCTGCGCATTGCTCTTTTTGGCTTTGGGACGGTAGCTGGTTCAGTGGCGCGAATCCTGGTCGACACCAAGCCACAGGGCCTTGAGTTAACGCACGTGTACGTCCGCAGCGTGGCGCGCAGGCACGTGGATTGGGTTCCATCGAGCGTGGTGTGGAGCGAAGATGCCGATGCGGTGCTGGCCTCGGATGTGGATGTGGTGGTGGAGTTGGCAGGCGGGCTCGATCCGGCCGGAGGCTGGGTGCGCAAGGCGCTCGGCGCGGGCAAAAGCGTGGTAACGGCGAACAAAAAGCTGATCTCTTATCACGGCGTAGAGCTCGAGCGGTTGGCCGCGGCCAATGGCGGGCACTTGAAGTATGGCGCTGCCGTGGCGGGTGGAATCCCCGTGATTCCAGGCCTTGAGCAGGGACTGGCTGGCGATCGTATCGAGCGGATTGAAGGCATTCTCAACGGCACCTGCAACTTCATTCTTAGCAGGATGGAAGATGGCGCTGATTATGTGACGGTACTGGCTGAGGCGCAGGCCAAGGGCTATGCCGAAGCCGATCCCACCGAAGATGTGGGAGGGTTTGACGCCCGCGCTAAGCTGGCGATTTTGATGCGGCTGGCGCTGAGGGTGGCCGTCAATCCAGAACAGATTGTGCCGCGAACCATCACAAAGGTTTCCGCTGTCGACTTCAGTTATGCGCGCGATCTGGGCTGCACGATCCGGCAGGTGGCGCGGGCCGATTGGGCCAATGGGCAGGTGGCGGCCACCGTAGGGCCAACGCTCGTGGCATTGCGTTCGCCGCTCGCATGGTCGCGGGACACAGAAAACATGGTGATCCTCACCGGCCACTACGGCGGGGACGTTGTATTTTCAGGCCACGGAGCAGGCGGGCATCCAACGGCAGTAGCGGTGGTCAGCGACTTGTTATCGCTGGCGCATGGCTCGCGGAGAGTCGAGATTCCATCGGCGCCGGCGCAGATCAACAGCGAATTCGAGGTTCCGCATTACATCCGCTTTCTGGTCAAAGACCGCCCGGGAATTGTGGCCGAAATCACCGGAGCGCTGGCCAAAGAGAAGATCAACATTCGCGGCATTGTGCAGAAGCCGGGCTATCCGCAGCACGCGCTTCCGTTCGTGATCACCGTCGAACCATGCACCTCGTCGGCGCTGAAACGGGCACTCGAAGGAATTCGCGGCGAGGAATATCTGCTCGAAGAGCCGCTGGATTTGCAGATGCTTGAGTAACCCGAGCAAGGAATCACATCAGCGATCTTCGATGCTCAATTGCATTGCGCCAAAATCAATGGTGATGGGAATCGTCTGCGAAATGAGATCGAGACCGAGATTCCCTGCCGCCCAATCGCTGCCCGGCACGCTGCCTTTGAGAAGCACAATCGCGGGCGTCAACTCGACTTCTTTCCCCAGAGAAAACCTCACCGAGGGCACCACAATCGACTCTTGAATCGTATTGCCGGAAATCCCCTTGAGAGTGCGATCCTTCTTGACGCCCGTCTGCATCAACTCCGGAAATGCTTCCGCAAAGATTGGCCCCAAGTAAGTGGGGTCGGCCCCAGTATCAAGACTGAAGTTGAACTTCTTCCCATTCGTGCTCATCTGGGTAACTGGCAATGCGCCGTCGAAGGCCAGCGGCACTAACTTGGCCGAGGCCGACGCGGGGCCAACCCCTATATCAACTTGATTCTCCTTGCCAATGCGCAACGACTTTAATGCAATCAGCACTGGAATTCCGAGAACCCCTTTGTAGCCTTCCGGCAGATCGACAAATGGCATTCCCGCATCCGAAGACACAATAAAACCGACATGCTTCAAGTGAGTTTTTCCAATCCATAGATCGGTCACTACCGCCGCGCGTATCGCCGTGCCCACTCCACTTACGTCCGAGGCTTGTGTCGAGGTAGCTTCTAACTTGAGCCCCAGCCTGCGAGCCTCTGATTCGCTCATGATGGAGATATTCGCGCCCGAATCCACGATATAACTCCCGGCTACTCCATTCGCGGTCACAGGAACAAATAGGCTCCTCTCAATCGTCTCGCTGCGCAGCATCGAAGGACTGTTGCTCACAATTGTCATGTCAGGATTTCGGGCGAGAACTGCAAGCAGTGACTGGACCGCTTTCGCATCCTCAGCATCGGGCTTTTCCGCCAGCATCCGATCTAATTGCGCCGCCGCTTTGCGGTATCGGCCCTGGCGGAAATACATCATCATGAGAAGTTCATGCGCCCGATAAGAGCTCGAGCTGTGCGGTATTTTTCGTATCACCGCCTGTAACTCTTTTTCCGCTTCCGCCCGCTTTTCAAAGCTCGCATCCACTGCGCCTTTGCAGAGCTGCGAGGATGGATTCCGGGCGATACTTTCGCGAAGCTGAAACCAGTCATGGGTTTCGCACAGATCGGGTTCGTTAGCCGCGAATGCAGGAACGCAAACGCTGGCGAGCAGAAAGATGAAGGTCAGAAAACGTCGGGATAATATGCGTCCGATCATAAAGCTTTCTGGAGCAATCCGCGCATTCCGCATACGAAATCCGGGCGCGCCGTCTCTCGCTCTTACTTCTGAAACTCCTTTACGGAGTTACCGGCTCCGCCAGCGGATTCACAATCTGAATAGCCCCGTAGCGGGGTACCGTTGCCAGATGCTCAGAGTAAATGACGGATGCGCCGGAGCGCTCGGCGGCCTCAAGAATCAGAGCATCCAAAAAGGGAATCTTGAGGCGCGTCACGATCTCTAGCGCATCGAGAACCGATGCGGGCGTCCTCGCAACCACTTCCCAACTGCAATAATCGCGAATCAGCAGACTGGCCTCTTCGACGGACAGAGGATGGCTGACGTTACTGCATAGCTGGGTACACAACTCTTCGAGAACCTGCGTGCTCACAATGCCCCAGCCGCAATCCCATAGTTTCTCCAGCAGCATCTGCGCGCGCATATGCTTGGCGCCCGCGGAACGATCATGCGCGTAGATCAAAATGTCTGTATCGACGAAACACTTACCGCTCATGCAGGTCACCCCGCAAGCGATTTGGAGTCCACTGCAAGTCAAAGCCTGAGCGCAGCCGAGCCACGGCGCTACGGCGCGCCTTGTCATATCCCTTGCGCTCATCAAGTGCCCGGCCCAGCCGTTCTGCAAGCAAAGCGCTGATGGATGAACCAGCTTCGGCAGCGAGGACACGGGCCTCCTGCAACAGATCCTCGTCAATCTTTAATGTGACATTGGTCTTCAAAATTGCACCCACCCCGTGCAGCACAAGTCTACGTGCTCAACATCAACAATTCAGGAAATAACCAGGGCAATTGCATCAAAGGGACACCCTCCACACTTTCACAGCTTCATAGAAAAATGGGGGGTGGGTTGCTCTCGGACGGTCTAGTCGAGTCATTGTGAAGGGCCGACCTGAATAACAATGTAGCAGGATGGCAGCTAAATCGACAAAAAAATGCCTTAAGTGGGATTGTCCTTGCATTGCGAGCGCATATCTTTTGGTGCAATTCCCTTGTTAACCCTTCCCTGCCCCGAATGCTCTAAACTCAAATCTGGGCCCTTGATGATGAAGTTTTTTGGCGGCAAGAACGATAATCCGGCAACTCCCGCCATCACGCCTGGTTCCGGCCCGGACGAGGCCCCGAAGCCAAGTCTTTTCAACCGCATGAAACAGGCCGTCTCGCGCACTCGCGAGTCGCTTTCGGCCAAGATCGAAACCATCGTCGCCCTCACCCGCACGGTCGATGAACATACCCTCGAAGACCTTGAATCCGCGCTACTTTCCAGCGATCTTGGTGTGCAAACTACTTCTGCCATTCTCGAATCCCTGCGCGACCGCGCCCGCCGCCAGGCTATCGAAGGGGGAGACGAACTCCGAGCCCTGCTCAAAGCCCAGATCCGCGCCATTCTTGAAGCTCCCATCGCGAACAAACAAAGTGTCTTGCCACCGATCGGCGAGCCCAACGTTACCTTTCTGGTGGGCGTCAACGGCACCGGGAAAACCACCTCCGCCGGCAAGCTGGCTGCTTGGTATCGCACTCAAAACAAATCAGTTCTGCTTTGCGCCGCCGACACATTCCGTGCCGCGGCCATTGAGCAGCTTGAAGTTTGGGCCTCGCGCAGTGGCGTCGAGATGATCAAAACCCGCCACGGAGGGGACCCGGCAGCCGTGCTTTACGACGCAATTGCCGCTGCCAAAACGCGCAAAATCAATGAGTTGATTGTGGATACCGCCGGGCGTCTGCACACCAAAACCGGCTTGATGGATGAGCTGGACAAAATGCGCCGCACCGCCGCCAAGCTCATTCCAGGCGCGCCTCACGAAGTGCTGCTGGTGATGGACGCGACGACTGGCCAGAACGGGCTCAATCAAGCGCGCCAATTCACTCAATCCGCAGGTGTTACAGGCATCATTCTGACGAAACTGGACGGCACCGCCAAGGGCGGCATCGCCGTCGCCATCGCCCAGGAACTCAGCCTGCCTGTGCTTTTTGTCGGCGTAGGCGAGCAGATGACCGATCTGCTGGAATTCTCGCCAACCCAGTTTGTTGATTCGCTACTGGAATAGAAATGAATGCATTCGATCAAGACCGCACTTGGATGCAGCGCGCGCTGGAGTTGGCTCGCCGCGGCATCGGCGTCACCTCGCCGAACCCCGCCGTGGGCTGCGTCATTCTGGATTGCGCCGGGCAGGTAGCTGGGGAAGGCTGGCACGAGTACAACCTGCTCGACCACGCTGAGGTTGTCGCCCTCAAGGTTGCGCAGCAGCACGCCGGCGAACGTCTGCGCGGCGGCACGGCCTACGTTACGCTCGAACCTTGCAACCACACTGGCCGCACCGGCCCCTGCACGGAAGCGCTGATTGCGGCTGGCGTGAAACGCGTAGTGGCGGCTACCATCGACCCCAACCCGACCGTCGCCGGCCATGGACTTGAGCGCCTGCGCGCGGCTGGTATCGAGGTCGCTCTGGGCGCTTGCCAAACCGAAGCGCGCCGCCTCAACGAGGGCTTTGCCCACTGGAGCCGGCATCAACGCCCGCTGGTGCTGATGAAGGTGGCCATGACGCTTGATGGCCGTATTGCGCCGCCGCCGGGCGAACATCAACTGCACGCGCCGTATTGGATCACCAGCGAAGCCGCGCGCGCCGCTGTGCAGCCGTTGCGCTGGCAGGCCGATGCGGCTCTGACTGGCGTTGACACTGTACTAGCCGACGATCCCCTGCTGACAGATCGAAGTGGTTTGCGCCGCCGCCGTCCGCTGTTGCGCGTCGTTCTGGACTCAGCCCTCCGCATGCCGGTCGACTGCAAAATGATCGCCACGAACCAGAACGATCTGGTCGTCTTCACCGTGTCAACCGACGAAGCCCGCATCAACGAACTGCGCCAGCGCGGCGTGCGCGTTGAGGTTCTGCCAGCCGAGGCAGGCCGTGTTCCTCTCGGCAAGGTTCTGGACAAGCTTGGCGAAGAGGGAATCTTGACGTTGCTGACGGAGACCGGAACCATGCTGAACACGGCGCTACTGGTTGGTGGTCTGGTGGATCGCATTCACATCTTCGTGTCGCCGCAGATCATGGGCTCGGATGCCGTTCCCGCCTTCAAAGGCATGGCCAGCGCCATCCGAATGGCCGAAGTGGAAGTCGAGCGGTATGGCAATGATCTTGGGCTTTGCTCGCTGCTGCGCGATCCATGGCCGAAGGATAGCGGGCATTGACTCCCGTAGAATAGAAGCATGTTCACAGGGATCATCGAACAGACCGGCACGCTGATTGGCTTAGAAAACCGCGGCGGCGTGCGGCGCATCACGGTCGAGGCTCCGGGCTTGGCTGGGCGGCTGCGTGAAGGCGATTCCCTCGGAGTCTCTGGCGTTTGCCTCACCGCGCTTGACGTAAACCCCACGCTCTTTCATGCTGACCTGGCGCAGGAAACGCTGGACTGCACTTCGCTGGGCGCACTGGCCGCCGGCTCCAAGGTTAACCTGGAGCTGCCCACTGCCGCTGGCAGTCCGCTGGGCGGTCACATTGTGCAGGGGCACGTCGACGGTTGCGGTACGCTCGCCTCTCTCGACCCGGTGATTCCGTTTTCCGATCCGGCATTTAACCGCGAGACGACCGACTGGACGCTGAGAGTGACGGTGCCGGAGAAGGCGCGCCCGTGGATGGTGCACAAAGGCTCGGTGGCCGTCGAGGGTATCAGCCTGACGATTGCGGAGTTTGACGGCGAGGCGATCACCATTGCTATCTTGCCGCTCACCTATTGGCGGACGAATCTGCACACGCTGGCCGTGGGCGCTCCCGTAAATGTCGAGGCCGATGTGTTGGTGAAGCTGGCTCACGCGCAATTGTTGGCGCAGAAAAAGCCAGAGTTGGAGCTGACCGAAGCGTGGCTGGTGGCGAGCGGATACTGACAGAATAGAGATAGAGCGCACCCTCAGCGAACGCCCTATGACCCTTTCATGATCAGCCGCGAACCCGGCATGAAATACCGGGGAATCAGCGGTTTATCAGAACTGGACGATCATATCCCAGATGTAGTAACCAACCACCATCACTGTCGCTGCGCCAACCAGCCATAGTGCGATCCGCAGCGCAGGCTCTATTTTGTTGACCCTGGCGACAATGGCTTCCTGCGCGGCCTTCTCATGGTCAAATGCCGCGTCCAGATAAATCTGGTCCTCTTCATCACGCGTCAAGCTGGAGCGGTAAACCGAGAGACCGATCGCAACCACCGCCAGCAACCCCCATATTGTCCAAATCACCGGAACAAATGTCATCTTCCACCTCCAGGAATCCTTCAGCCCAAATGCCGGCGGAATCTCAATCTATTCGGTCCCGATCTGCATAGGAGCCGTCCCGGTGACATCATACCCCCGAATCAATATCGCTGTGGAGATAATTATCAAAGAGTTTTCGAGACCAAAGTGCTGGCGCTTTCGCTCCATCGCAAGCCGGTCCATTCGCGCGGAATCGAATGCTGCGCCGAGGCCTCGACTTCTGCGACTTTCCCGCCCGTGGTTACATCCAATGGAGTAAAGCCGCGAAAGAACTTGAATCCGGGTTCAGAGAACGGTACAGTAGCAATACAGCAACGGTTACGGCAAGAATTTCACAGATTGGGAGAATCAATGGCCACTGCAACCACCGCAACCTCTGCACCAACAGAGGAAACCGTAAAGAAAGCGCCCCTCAACCTGACCCCTCCAGCCATTGCCAAGGTGCGCGAAATCATGGCCACCCAGGATCCCTTGCCCGCGGGGCTGCGCATTGGCGTAGTCGGCGGCGGCTGCTCTGGCTTTCAGTACTCCATGGCCTTTGAAACTCAGGCCGGCATGATGGACAAGGTCTTCAGCTTTGAGGATCTCAAGGTCTTCGTCGATGCCACCTCGCTGATGTACCTCAATGGCTGCACCGTGGATTACGTCGAGACGTTAGAAGCTGCCGGCTTCAAGTTCGACAACCCGCAAGTAAAGAGCACCTGCGGCTGCGGTTCGTCTTTCAGCACCTAGCCCTCCGGCGCGTGCCGCACGGCCGCGGCATCCGAGTCGGTTTGCTCGGTTTTGATCCACATACAGCAAGGCCCGCCTCTCGCTCGCGAGGACGGGCCTTATTGCGTTTATGCGAAATGAAAGATGACCGGTTGGCTGGACCTTTCCAGGATCACTGCACCGGAGCTCCGGGCGTGGGAGTTACTCCTGGAGGATTGCTGCCTCCGATGCTGGGTGTACTGCCAGGCGGAGTTCCGCCAGTGTTGAGGCCGGCGTTGTTGCCGATATTGCCCCCTGACGCTCCACTCGCCATCATCTGCTCGGCCAGAGGGTCGTAAACAAACTCCCATTCGTTATAGTGATCTTTCGTCTTGTAAACCATAATCGACTTCTTGGGGCTATTCGGAGAAAAGCCGATAATGCCCGCTCCGCCAAACGTCTGGCCGGATTGGCCGCCCAGGCCAGGCTGCCCGGTTGTCGAACCTGCGGGGTTATTGGTGTTGGTTGCGTTCGGATCTGCAGGGTTCGTTCCACCAGTGGCTGTTGAGGCGCCACTGCTCTGATTCAGACCATTTCCGCAGTTTGTACCGTTGGTGGCCAGAGAGCCGGCGTTGCTTCCAAATGAGTTGGAAGAGCCTCCAAAAGAATTGGACGATGTGTTGGATTGAGTATTTGTACCCGATGTGTCTGAGGTCGCGCAGGCGCCAACTCCTCCCAATGGCACGCCGAAAAATCCCATCACCGTCGGCGCCTTGTTCTGGCCCATGAGCACCGGCTTCCAATCCTCCTTGCCCGTCGTTGGATCGGCATATTTTTTGCGCAGAAAGCGAATGTTGTTGGTTGGCTTGACCAGCGCATCGACGTTAGGCGGATACCCTCCGAATTTCTTGTAATACAACCTGACGCCGCGGATATATTGTTTGCCGCGATTCATCGTTTCAAGTTCGCGGTCGCGCTGAATCTCCTTGATGACTTTGGGCAAGGCGACAGACATCGAGATCGTGAGCAGCGCCAGCAGGAACATGACCGCAACCAGAAGGTAGCCCTCTTCGGAAGGTTTGATGCGTCGCATTGGGAGAGTATTGGTCATGTAGATAACCTCGGTTGAGGTCCGTGGATTCCCACCCTAGCCACAAAAACAAGAACGTGGCGAGGGTGGGGCACCCGGCTAATAGCTAGAAGCTTGCTCTTTCAATTCATCTGAAGCGGCAGGTTCTGGGTGTTGTTGTAGCCCAGATCGGTAACCTGGACGTTAGCCGGCATAATGTTTCCCACCTTGTAGCGATGGTCGATGATTTCACCGGTACGGGCGACAAAAATATCCTCCCCGTGGACGAAAAAAGCCTGCAAGGATTTGTCCTTGGTCTGCGTGTAGCCGAAGTACTTCAGATCGATTGCGGGCGGCCTGGGCGGCTCGGGGATGGCCGGGGGCATGTTCACTCCAGGCTGGCCGGGCTGGCCAGGGCGAGCGCCGGCTACCAGCGGTTCGATGCGTACAGGCGCGGACTCGGCAGAGAAGATATTCCTGCCGGTACCCATGTATTCCACCGATTCGCTCTCGGCCAGCTTGTCCAGGTGCAAGGCGGGATCGATGCCGGCGTTCGAGAGCTTTTGCGCCTCCGCCCCGCTGGACAAACTAACCCGCGCGCTGGATGGAGGCTTGACATATTGAACAACTGTGGGCGGAACTGTTGTGGTTGTTGAAGGGCCTCCAAAAATTTGGTAAGCGCCCCAGCCGAGAATCACCACAAAGAGGGCGGCAACCAGGTAAACCTGCCACTTTTTTTCCGTTCCCAGACGCATGGCCATGATTATTCACCCCCCTTTCCCTTGGAGGGCGAAGCTGACTCTGTGCCGGGTTGCGGCGAGGTCGGCAAGCCGCTCGCAGCCGCATCGGCTGGCCTGAGCCAGGTAGAAACGCGCAGGCGCAGATTTACCAGACCGCCCTGCTGGCCAGTCAACGACATTGCACGGATGACAAAGAAAGTCTGATCGCGCTCCAGGCCATTCACAAAGCGCATGATCTGGGGATAGTCGCCGGTGATGCCCGCGTCCAGGGAAATCTCGGTGAGATCAGAGCCGGGAGGATTCTGCGTGTACTGCACTCTGCTGAGCCGCACTGGACCTCTCAGCGCCAACTCGCCGATCTGGCGATCGATGGAGGAGTAATTCGGCGGAATGCGCTTGGCGTAAAAGGCCTTCATCTGGGCGCGTGAGTCTTCAACGCGCTTGTCCAGCCCGCGCAACGGAGCGGTTTGCAGGTCGAGAGCCTTCAACTGAAACTGTTTGGCGGTCAGGGCGTCGGCGGAGCTGCCGCTGGTTGCGGCCCAATCCAAACCGAAGCGAACCGAGAGGCCGATCACCGCGACCAGCAACACCGCAAAGGCAATGAAGTGCCAGGTAAGCGGAGAGGCCAGGCGCTCGCGCCATAGGGTAGGAGTGCCGTTACTGCTCATCGCGGGCCTCCGGGATTCGAATTGGGATTGCGATTGGGACCACTGTTCGGCCCGAACTGCCGCATGCCGGGATAAGGCGGCTGCATAGGCGCGCGCATGGGAGCAACGATGCCGGGAAGCGGATGAGAGGCGCGAGACAACGACGCTGGATGGCTAGTGTGCGGCGAATCGGCTGAAGACTTCTCACTCTTCTTTTGCGTCTTATGCTCCAGCGGCACGGCCGGGTTGTACTCCGCTTGCAGCTCGAAAGAGAAGCGGTTGTTTGCGCTCACAGGCATCAGGCGCTCGTTTGGGCCGCCGGCGGACTCGGTGCTTTCGCCCACGATGTGAGGCATCAAAAAGTGGCGGGAGTGTTCCAGATTCTCGACCAGGTCATCGGCGTGGTCGCGGGGTCCAACCACGCGCAGCTTCAGGGTGATGCGGCCGGTCTTGGTGTCGCGAACCGGTTCG
>JBEKWJ010000019.1:0-72420 GCA_049513195.1 Occallatibacter sp. | reverse complement strand
ATCGCCGGCACTGGCCTCGCCGAATACTACTATTCGGCTTCCACCTCGGATACTTCGCAAATCACCCTTGCGCCCTCCAACACCTCAATCTATTACGAAAAGCTGGCCTGCGTCCGAGCTTCACACAACGTCTCCGGCTACTGCCTCGGATTCAGCCCCGTGACCAGCGGCAACTACTCCACCTGCTATGTGATGAAAGACTTCGGCTATATGGGAGGCGGCGGCTGCGGAACTGTCTCGGCCGCGGTAAGCCACACCCTCAGACTGGTGGCGTCAGGAACTTCCACCGTCACCCTGACCATCTTCCTCGACGGAGTTCAGCAAGGCACCCTTACCGATAGCTCCAGCCCTCATACCGTCGCCGGATCAGGATTTGCTTTGCAGGGAGACGGCACTGCCGCCGATAGCGCCGTGACCGAATGGCAGGATTATGCGAACCCGGCGCCCTCGAATATCGCCATTAAATCCAGGCATTTGGAGCCCATAAGAACCACGCTATTGCCTCGGGATCTGCAATAGCACGCAGTCCTCGACCGCCGAGGGGCAGAACGCGGCCCCAGTCGGCGCTCCAAAGATCACGCCCACTCAGGAACAGCAACGGCCAGCCCGCAGGCTGGCCGTCGACGTTCCTGAATGTTTTTGGTCTGATTATTTGTCGCGGTGAGGCCGTCCCAGAGAGATGACTTCCAGTTCAACAGGGGCAATACCCGATTTGGTCATTTCCAGCTTCTGGGCGGCACCGTACGATAAATCGAGGATGCGCCCCGCGTAAAGGTAGCCGCGGTCAGTAATGCGCACCACTACGGAACGTTTGTTGTCGAGGTTCACCACGCGGACCAAAGAGCCGAAAGGCAGGGTCGGGTGGCATGCGGTCATCGCATACATGTCGAAGCGTTCTCCGCTGGCAGTGTGGCGGCCGTTAAAGGCCCCACCATACCAGGAAGCAACGCCGTGCAGGGCGTGAACCGATGCTGTTTCCGCGGGCTTATGCGGCGCAAGCAATGCAGGCGTCGCGCTTGCTATCGGAACCGCTGGGGACGCGGTAGCCGCAGGCCGGGTAAGTCTCGCATCTGCATGTACCGTCCGCGTGGTGATTCCTACCACCCCCGCAGTCAGCAAAACAGACGAAGCTCCCGCCAGTAGCCAAATCCGTAGCGAAGATTTTGAGCTCGTGTTGCTTGATTCTCGTCGTATCACCATCCCCCCATTTTACCAATCTGTCATGAACGCACTCAATGGTTATCGACAAATCCGTGGGAATCCCTGCCCAAAATGGGACAATTATTTGTAGAATTTCTACTTAACTTATTCTTTTTAAATAACTTGATAGATTGCGCTAAGCTCGGTGCAATCTCGCAAGTTTTTTCCTCGCCAAACCGGATTTTTTGTCTTTGTGGACGCAAAGACTCCATTTTCACGAAAGAACCTCCTGAGCCTCGGCCCACGTTTCGCTTCCTGGCAACGATCGATTCCAACCGCACAGCAACATTTCCTTCGAAATCGGGTCTTTTCAAAAGACTGTTATTTGTGCTTAGGAGGCTATCCCTTTGACCCGCATCGCTTTCGGATTTCGCTCTGTTGTCTGCGCCGCTCTTCTTTCATCAGCTATGGCCTTCGCCCAACAGACGGCGACCACGACGGAGGGCCCCGTACCGCCAGCCATCCGCGCCGCCAAAAAGATATTTATCTCCAATACCGCAGCCGTCGACCCGTTTTTCAGCGGCGGACCGGATCGACCTTACAACAGCCTTTACGCGACATTCAAGTCTGACAGCCAATTTGAGTTGGTTGCCGACCCGTCCGATGCCGACCTGGTTCTCGAACTTCAGATCGACTATCCGGGAACCGGAAGCGACGCATTCAGGCTCGTCATCTATGACCGCAAAACCCACTATGTACTCTGGACGCTGATCGAACCCATGAGGCTTGGGGGCCTCCAGAAGACCCGCGATCGCCAATTTGATACGGCGCTGGCGGCATTAATTCAGGATTTCGACACACTCGTCGGAAAACCGCCCACCCCGGTCCATTAATCTCAGCCCAAGTCCGTCGGCATTTGCAGATTATTTATCTCCTCCCTGCTAGCGTGAAATTAGTGGCTTAAGCCAACAAGGGGGATTTGATGAAGTTCAGCGCCGCAGGAATGGAATTGCTCAAGAGGTCCGAAGGCTTTCGCAAGCTCGTATATAAGGATACGGCCGGATTCCCGACCATCGGCTACGGCCACCGTCTTCTTCATCCCGAGTCGTTTCCCAACGGAATCGACGAGCCTCAGGCCTCGAACCTGCTTGCCTCTGACCTGCGCGATGCCGAGCAGGCCGTCGAGCGCATGGTCAAAGTCCCGCTTTCGCAGGGACAGTTCGACGCGCTGGTAGACTTCTGCTTCAACCTGGGCGCTGGGCGGCTGGCCGGGTCAACTCTCCTCAAGTATCTCAATGCAAAAAGATACGACGAGGCCGTGGAACAGTTGCTGCTCTGGAATCACGCCGGCGGCCATGAGAGCAGCGCTCTGAAAACCCGTCGTGAGGCTGAAGCGGCGCTTTGGCGCAACTCCCAGGCCGAACAACAAGCCGCATAGCATCCGTTTTCTCGACGCAGGTCACGATCCTCCCCCGTCGGTCTCCGTCACTTCCAGCCGATCACCGGCTTTCAGGTAGCCTTTCCTCCGAAACCAGTTTTCCATGGCCGGCTGAAGTCGGGCCAGAGGCACGCGCGTCCCCGCCTCCAACACTCCGTCGGTGATGGGCAATGTGTCGTCAAATACCGGATCGTTGGTAAAGTTGCGCATGGCGAAGTTGTCGATCCAGCCAATCGGGCACGCCTGCCGATTGCCCGCCGAGTCGATCCGCTCAATCGAAAGTCTGCGCGCGAACATGCTTTCAATGTAACGGACAGCGGTGAACTCCGCCGCAAACAGCTTATGGTTTTTTCTCCGTCACAGCCTTGGCGTCCTTTGACGGCTGTGCTTCCACGCGGAAGCGCTTGTAATCGAAATCGCGCTCAACCCCGTGCTGACGAATCCCTTTGACCAGCAGAAGACGCATCTGCATCGTTCCCTCGCCCCCCGTCGGAAGCCAAATCTCCCCGTTCACCGGCGCCTGATCAAAGTGGAGATTTGAGCCCTTTTCGACGTTGGCCACGAGCCCTCCTGCCACGTGGAAATTGTCATTGAAGCTCACCTCAAGATGCGCAACCTGCCGGTCAGCCTCATCCACCCACACCGTCCCTTGCAGCTTTTTAGAAACATCCTCGGCCATCCCATGGGCTTTCAAGTCTTTGCGGCCCACAAAGTCGAAAATGATCGTCGGCCGCCCACGAAAACTCTCCCGCCTCGGATTGCGCACATCCACAACCTCCAGAATGTGGCTCAGCCTGATCTCCTGCCCATCCTTCGGCTTCTCCGGTTTCTCCGCCTTCTCCACCAGTTTGGTCACGCGCTCGGCCTCCCGCTGCTGCTCCTGATCGTCAAGCGGCTTACCGTCCTTTTTTACCAATCGCTCAATCCAGTGGCCGTTCACAAAGAATTCCTCATATTCCTTCGTCTCCGTCTTCGTCACCCGACCCTTGGAATCAATTTCCTGGGTCGTCTGCAAAGAGCTGAAAGTGTAGTTCTCGCGCACCTTGTCTAACTGCTTCTGGTGCTCTTGCACCTCGTTCATCAGTTGGCGAATATCGGGCAGAGGCGGGCCGCCTGCCTGCTGGGTCTGCGCCAGAACCAGAATCGGGAAGAATGTCGCGCACAGCAAGATCCGGCCAAAGCGCATGAAGACAAATCCTTTGGGATGAACTATCTCTGGTCCCAAGCGCACACCAGAGGTGACGTTGTTTTTGACCCCCACCGCCGGGAAATGTCATGTTGTTTTGCCCGCAAGGGGTAATCGGGTTAGACTTTCTGCGAAGAGGCCTTCGAATTTCCACGAGAGGTGAACAATGAGATCATCGCCGTGCGCCTGCCTGGCGCTGCTTGCCTGCATTCCTGTCCTTTCATGGGCGCAGCCAACTCCCGCTCCGGTAGCCGACCCCTCGCAGCCCCCAACCGCGCCGGCCTCTCAAGCTCCCGCGCCCGCGACCAAAAATGCCGAAGGCCGCATCCATCTTGATGTCGTCGTGACAGATCCATCGGGAAGGCCCATCTCCGGCCTCGATCTCAACGATTTTACCCTGCTCGACAACAACCAGCCCGGCAAGATTCTCTCCTTTCATGCCATTGACGGAGTCGTCCAAAAAGCCCATCCGCCGGTCGAAATCATTCTGCTCATCGATACGGTCAACGAGTGGCATCAGCAAGTCGCCTTTGCGCGGCAAGAGATCGCCAAATTCCTCAGCCAGAACGGCGGTCATCTAGCCCAGCCGGTCTCGCTCTTCGTCTTCACACGCGATGGTCTCGATGCCCAGCGCCTGCCCTCCGCCGACGGCAATGCGCTGGCCGTGAAGGTCGATCAGATCGATGACACGTTGCGCGGTGTCGGCGCCAGGGGTGGCTCGTGGGGCGCCATCGAGCTCTTCCAGCGCTCCATCAAAACGATGATGGACATTGCTGACTCTGAAGCCAAAAAGCCAGGCCGCAAGTTGCTCATCTGGGTCGGTCCCGGCTGGCCCCTGCTCACATCCCCTCATATTGATGTCTCCTACCAGGGGCAGCAACAGAGCCTGGATATGATCGCCAAGCTCTCCACCAAACTGCGCGAGGCGCGCATCGCCGCCTACAGCATTTCAGCCGGCAACCCGGTACAGGGCACCTATACCTATAAGGATTATCTGGGCGGGGTCAAGTCGGTAGCGAAAGCGAGTCCTTCCGATCTAGGCCTCAAGGTGCTCGCCGTCCAGAGCGGCGGGCGCGTCGTCGGTCCGGATAACGACCTGACATCCCAGATCAACAATTGCGTTCAGGATGCCGGCGTCTTCTACACGCTCTCGTTCGATCCGCCACCTGCGGGCCACGCCAATGAATATCACGATCTAAAGGTGCAAATCGACAAGCCAGGATTAACCGCCCGCACCAACACCGGCTATTACAACCAGCCGTAGCAATTGCTCAATAAGAGGGAGTTACGGCTGTTCGATCATCGCTATACCCAAAGCTCCGTGCCCCATTTTGTCATCCTGAGCGAGCAAAGCGAGTCGAAGCACCTGCTTCTCTGTCGCATGGGTGGGAAACGACAGTTGGCTATAGCATCTTTGGAACTGCACAAGCCATCCTCTATTCACTCTTCTTCTATACTTGAGTTGTGACTTCCCCTTCCGGTCAGCCAGTGCAGAAGCCAAGTTACTGGACAGGTCTCCGCGGACTGTATTCGCATTTCTACGCCTGGCTGTTGCGCCGCATTCCCAGCGAGCGGCAGCGCCTCCTGGCAGTCACTATTCTCGCGGGCGGGCTGTGCGGATTGGCTGCCGTAGCCTTCCACCTGAGCATCATGGGGCTTGAGGCCATCTTCATTGAGCGCGCGAACGCCGCCCCTGGCAATAGCTGGATTTGGTGGACGATCATTTCCCCCACCCTTGGCGGCCTCGTTGTCGGAATCGGTCTCACCTACTTTGCACCGGCTGCGGCGGGCAGCGGCATCCCGCAAGTGAAAGTTGCCTATTCGCTGCGGCACGGCATGGTCACGGTCCGCGAGACCATCGGCAAGTTCGTCCTGTGCGCCCTGCAAATCGGCTCTGGCGCGTCGTTGGGCCTTGAAGGGCCAACCGTGCAGGTGTGCGCGGGCGTCAGCAGCATGCTCGCACGCTTGGCCCGGCTCGGCCCCAAAAATTCCCGTCGCCTGGCTTCTGTAGGGATGGCGGCAGGCATCGCGGCGGCCTTTAACGCGCCCATTGCGGCCGTGACCTTCACCCTTGAAGAACTGATCGGCGACCTCGACCAGACCATGCTTTCGGGCGTCATTGTCGCCGCCGCTCTGGCCGCCGTTGTCGAACACTCCATTCTCGGCTCCAGTCCCGTCTTTCACGTTCAGGGGAACTACCAGCTCACGAAGTACTCCTCGCTGGTGTGGTATGCGTTGCTTGGGCTGCTTGCGGCCATTGTCTCGGTCGCATTCACAGATTCATTGCTTGGTCTTCGTGCATGGTTCAAGCGGCTTACTGGCGTGCCGCGCTGGGTCCACCCAGCGATCGGCGGTGCGGCAACAGGTAGCATGGCGGTCGTGGCGCTTGCACTCTTCCACCTCAATGGCATCGCTGGCGACCCGTATAAAACTCTGACCCTGGCCCTCACCGGCAAAATGACGGCGACTGCCATGGCTGTGTTCTGCGTCCTCAAACTTGCCGCCACGGTCAGTTCCTACTCCAGCGGCGGTTCAGGCGGCATTTTTGCACCGGCGCTCTTCATGGGCGGCATGCTGGGCGGCGCGGTCGGCTATTTGGACGTCATCGTCTTTCACCACCCGGCCGATTCAATCGGCGCATTCGCAGTGGTCGGCATGGGCGCTGTCTTTGCGGGAATCGTTCGTGCCCCCATGACCTCGGTGCTCATCATCTTTGAAATGACCGGCGGCTACGGCCTTGTTCTGCCCCTGATGATCGCCAACATGAGCGCCTTCGCACTGGCGCGTCACTGGCGGCACACCCCAATCTACGAAGCGCTACTGGCCCAGGACAACATCTATCTTCCCCACAGCGGCGGTCCGCCCGAGCCAGGCGATAATGAATCCCTGCCGGGCTTGAACGCTGATATAGCTCTCTGAAAACCGGCTTGATTCTCAACGGCGAGTCCTCGATTTTGAGACCTGGGGCTGCACAATGTCCGGCGGGTGGCGCACCCTAAGTTTCTTTGAAATCTTAACTACCCCATAACTGAGGGTGCCCCATCCTTCGCTTTTTTCTGGCGAAGGGTGGGCTGCCATGAACTTCGACGATCGGAAGAAAGTAGAATTCCTCCGTGATGGCGAGACTTGTTTGTCACCAGCAATGCGGCTCTTTTCATTTTCTGACGTTCAGTTGCTATCGCCGGCAGGCTGCGCAGGTCTGATCAATAATCCAGGGTGGCCCTCGACTTTAAGATGTGGGAGACGATGAACCACAACCAGCCGTCTTTTTCTTCAAGAATGATGCCGAGAATTATGACCCATTCGTGCATACTATGGAGAAGTTGGCAGTCAAAAATGGAGATTCCAGTGAATGGGGTGTCATCTTCTCCTAAACCGTACGAGCAGATGCCCTCTAGCCCCATCGGTCCTGGTGAGCCACCGAAGCATGATTGGGCAAAGTTCAGGAAGGTCCTCTTAACGGGGTTTCTGGTGCTGTTGGCGCTAGTTGGTATTTGGGAGTTCATACATTGCTTAGGATGGCTTTGGTTCATTCTGCTAGCGCTCCTTTTGGGGGGAGGGCGGATCGCATTAGCGGCCTACGCCGATCATCTTGTCGGGCAGGGACGATACGATCACGCGCTGAGGCTTGTGCCAATTCTGGCCATAAGCGGTGTGGGACGTAACCACCTTCGGGCGGATGTGCTGACGTCTGCCGGGCGATATAAGGAAGCCGCGCTCGTCCTGCGCGACGTTATTCATCACATGCGCGGAAAACGCGTTACGAGAGTCACAAGGATCAAAATTTGTTTTGATCTAGAAAATCTTGGAAACCTACTCCTAGAGACAGGTCGCTTTGAAGAAGCACAGCGGTTTTTCCAGGATGCTGCCCGGTTGTATCCTTACCGCAGCGTCTCGCCAACCGGAATGGCGGAGGTTCTCCTTCGCCAGGGGATCTTCCCCGAAGTCGCTTTAGCAAATACCGAAAAGGCGCTCAACTTGTTCCAGCACGGAACTGAGCGAATTATCTGCAGCTCGAGGCTTGGTGGCATTTTGGCGACCAGGGCCTGGGCGCTGGCCGCTTGCGGTCGCGGGGCAGAAGCCCGAGAGGCGATCAATGCAGCCCTGAATGGCCCCGCGCGGAAAACAAAAGGTCCTCTCGCGGAGGTTCACTTTAAAGCCGGAATGTCCATGCTTGCGCTCTCCCAACGTCTGGGTGCTGTGGAGCATTTTGCGCTCGGCTCTCAGCTTGATCCGGTCGGTCGGTGGGGCCGTCTTTGCACCGAAGCTCTTGCAACGGCATAGGGAGACGATGAACCTCAACCACCCGTCTTTTTCTTCAAGAATGATGCCGAGAATTATGACCCGTTCGTGCATACTATGGAGAAGAAGGAGAGAGGCATGAACAGGAAGGAAACGAGAGAAAGCCGCGCCCCGGCAAAACTCTTCTCCCCTATTCCCTGTTCCCTGTTCCCTGTTCCCTGTTTCTGCCCCCCACCCCCCTATAAATATTTATTTTCGGGCGGATTTTTTGCATATTTTATCCCCCATTTTCTTGCGAGACTCTGAAACTGTGACCGAATGTCCCTCAAGCGATTGCGCTGACCTCGCCTGCACTGCGCACTGTCCACAAGCGGAATCTGCTATTGTTTTCGATAATTGGTCGAGGCCATGATGAAAACCCGCTGGACCCAAATTGTTCTAACCATGATTCCTGCACTGATTTTGCTGTCGGCAGTTTCGCAGACGGCGGGGATCGATCCGGCGCTGCTCGCCAAAGCCAGCGGCGGCGATGCGGCCTCGCAGGTGCTAGTGGGCGAGATCTATGCGGCAGGCAAAGGCGTAGCGCAAGATTTGAAGCAGGCAGCTGAGTGGTATCGACGAGCGGCTGACAAGGGCGACGTGAGCGGCGAACTTCACATGGCTGCGCTTTATCGCGACGGCGGCAAGGGCTTTCCGCGCGACATGGCGCAGGCTGCGGAGTGGTATCGCAGAGCCGCCGAGCAGGGAGACGTGACCGCGCAAGCCACGCTCGGGCTGCTTTACTCGCTCGGCCAGGGCCTTCCGAAGAGCGATGTCGAGGCTTACTACTGGCTTGATCTGGCGGCATCAGTGAAGGGGCCGAAGCAGGAGCAATACGCCGCTAACCGGCAGATGATTGGGACGCACATCACCACCGACGAGTTGGCCGACGTCGAGGAGCGTGTGGCTAAATGGCAGGCCGCGCATCCGCGTTCTGCCACTCGCGAGTAACGCCACCACGCTGGGAACGTGAGCCAGTATGCTGAACCAGTATGCTGAAGAGGATGCGATTTTCTCGGTTTCTTAGCACCGGTCGAGCTTGGCTCGCTCTCGTTTGCCTGTTTGTCTCCGTGCCGGCAACGGCCCGCGCGCAATCTCCCGTAGTCACGCTCACGCCCGGTGTGGTCGAGGCCGGCTCGCCAGAGTTGATTCGTGTGGAGGCAGTTCGCGGCGCGAGCCTGGATGGCGAGTGGCTGGGGCGCAAGCTCCAGTTCTTTCGCGGGCGCGATGGCCGCGCGTGGTTTGCGCTGGCTGGCGCGGACGTGGAAGCGCCCGTGGGGCTTTCGACCCTTCGGTTAAGTGTGAAGCTGATTGGCGGCGGCGTGCGTGACCTGAGCCGAACCATCGAGATACAGCCGGCCCACTACAAAACAGAATCGCTGACCGTCGCTCCACAGTTTGTTGAGCCTGGTCCCGAGGCGCTCAAACAGATTGAAGCGGACAAGGTGCTTAAAGCGAGAGTCTTTGGCTCGAGCGCCGCCGAGCCGCTGTGGATGGGCAACTTCGCAGCTCCGGTTGATGCGCCGCCGACTGACAGCTTCGGTACGCGCCGCATCTTCAACGGCAAGCTGGCCAGCGTTCACAAAGGGATGGATTTTCGCGCCGTTACGGGTACGCCGGTGCGGGCTGGCAATAGCGGGGTGGTCGTGCTGGCCCGCCCGCTCTACTACGAGGGCAACTGCGTAGTCATCGATCATGGGCAGGGGCTGACTACGATCTCCATGCACTTGAGTCGGATCGATGTGAAAGAGGGACAGCGCGTGGCCACGGGTGACGCGCTAGGGCTGAGCGGCGCAACCGGACGCGTCACCGGGCCGCACCTGCACTGGGCCGTCCGCTGGCAGGGCGCATACCTCGACCCCGCCAAGATGCTAAAGCTAGATTTGAGCGGTGTGCGCTAGCTAGGAGGTAATTGCTTCTTCTTTTGCCTCGGATGCAGACTCAGCTTCCGCGCTCAGACCGGTCGCTTTTTCTTTCCGCAAAGCCTTGAAGGCGCTGTAGACAAACTTGCCCATGTACCAGCCGTCGATGTATTTGTAGGGCGTTTCGCCGGTGGTGTAGTGGCCGCAGGGCAGCACGCGCGGTTTGAAGTTCAGACCGATCCGCTTGAAGGCTTCCACCACCTGCAACGAATATTCCTTGGGAAAGGTTAGGTCATAATTCGCATAGACCAGTAGGACTTTCTTGTCAGGTCCGGCGACTTCAGGACGAACGAGTTTGTCGTAGTAACTGCACGGGCTGACGGCAGACCACAAGGCGCGAACTCGATCCTGAGTAAGCCCGGCCTCCGCCAGAGCCTGCTGGATGTGGCGCGTACTCTGACCAGCCCAAACTACATCTCCGAAGGCAGTGGACGCATGGTTGAATGCATTCACGCGCAGGCGAGCGTCGTGAGCGCTGGCCAGAAAAGCGTAGCAGGAACCGAGACTGGTGCCGAGCACCCCGAATTGCTCATAGCCTTGCTCCTCGAGCCAATCCACACAGCAGCGAATATCGACGATCGCCTGGCGGCAAGCCGAGATGGTGCGCCCAATGTTGGCGCTGGTTGCAAAGTCGGAGCGCTCGAGTTCGGCAGGCCGGCGAATGTCGTGGTAGGGCATGGAGAGCCGCAGCGCCGAGATGCCCATCTTGTTGAAGATGGTGCAGAGCGAGTTATGGCTGAAGCCGTCGGCATTCCATTGCGGCATCACAACGATAGCCTGCTTGGGCCGTTTGGGATCTTTGTGCGCGGGCGCCGGATACCAGCGCGCGTTCACCAAATTGTTTTCTGGGTAGGGCGTGCGCTCAGCGGAGGTGAATCGCAAAAATTGCGCTCTGGGAGTTTTTCCATCGGCAGCCTGCTGTTTGATCGCCGCATCCTGGGCCAGCGTCTCGGGGCGCACATTGGTTGGATAGAGCTCGGGGTGCCGCTCTTCAAGATGAAAATCAGTGGGACGCTTGTATCCGAAAAAGGCGTCGCTGTTGCGGATGAGGACCTGGTTGATGCGCACCATGGCTGCTTCGGCGCGCACGGGGTCGGCTTTGATCTCCGGGTCGGGCAGGGCCTCATCGAACCCATGTTCGCGAAGGAAGGGCTCAATCCACTCGAAGCCCCACTCCAGCGGACGCACCACGCGGTTTTCATCGCGCGTTGTTAACCGCGTCTCCCAGTCGTACATCCAGCGCGCATATCTTTGCTTGAACATTGGCTAGTTCAATTTTAGCAGCGGAGGAAGCGCGGCGGCGCGAACGGCAGATGGAGCCGCCGGGCACTCCATCTTCGGGACTTCGGTGTCGTTGTCTCAAGGGTGGAAACCTGCGAAACTTATCGCGCGCAAGCGCCGTCTGCCCCACCGCAATTGGCCCGCTTCAGCGCCAGATACTCTGTCCCTACCCATCCCAAACTGAGCAGCGTAATCAGCGCAATGACCGCCTGTGAAATGACGCAATAGAGACACCACACCTGCAGGGCGAATTCCTCAATGAAAGTTAGCCGCAGAGCAAAACCCAAGCCGGCCAGCGCGATCAAAAAAACCAGCGCCCGCTGCCGCCAGAACGCTAGCGCGCCTAGAGCCAGGTAACCGGCGATGCCAATAGCGGCCACCGGGACGCCAGCAATTTCGGCGAAGGCGCTATGATTCACGATGCCGCAATCCCACTTCTCGTTGATGGAGCAGGGTTGGGGGTCGGTGCAGAAATGAACGTGCAGGGCCATCGCGGAAACCACCACGCCGGCCAGGGCCAGGATTGCAATCAAATAGCGCATCGTTTTCGATGCTACCAGAGCGCCCACGCACGCTACCATGGACCCATGGACCAGCAAACCCATGGCAGCCGTCGCGTAGCCTTCTTTGGCGGCAGCTTTGATCCGCCTCACCTGGGCCATCTAGCCGTGGCGCGAGCTGCCCAGACGGCGCTCGGCTTGGACACCGTGCTCTTTGCTCCCGTGGGCGCGCAGCCGCTCAAACTGGAGGGCTCGACGGCTACGTTCGCCGACCGCGTTGCCATGACGCAGCTCGCGATTGCCGGCGATGCAGGGTTTGCCGTCTCGCTGGCCGATGCTCCGAAACCGTCGGGCGAGCCCAACTACACGCTGGAGACTCTGCTCACACTGCGCGCCGAACTGCCACCTGAGAGCACTCTTTTTTGCCTGATGGGCGCCGACGCTTTTGCCGCCCTCAAGCGCTGGCATCGCGCCGCCGAAATTCCTTTTGTTGCGCGGTTGATCGTCGCGTCGCGGCCCGGCGAATCGGTGAGCGACCTGAAAGCCGCGCTGCCCGACGGATTGTCGATTGCTGGGCCGCAGCCTTGCCGGTCCGTCGAAAAGATCGAACTGCACCGCTACATTCTTTGCAACCCCGCTGGAGAACAATCGCCGTTCTATTTGCTTCCCGGCCTGGAAATCGAGATTAGCGCCTCGGAGATTCGAGAGCATCTAAAGATTCGAACGCAGGCTCGCGTGGAATCGGGAGACCTGGTGCCGGAACGCGAATTGCTTCCCGCTCCCGTTTTGGATTACATTTGTGCCCGCGGACTCTATCGCTGATTTGCCCAGGCCTTGGCGAGGGTCTACGATTAGGTTTGGAGAGCGATCATAACGAATGACGACCGACGCAAAGCAGCAAACCCGCATTCTCGTGCAGGCCGCAGCCGCGGTCTGTGAAGACAAAAAAGGCGAAGACACCCGCATTCTCGAACTCGATCCCGTCGACGCGGGGCTTTCGGACTTTTTTCTGGTCACATCGGCCACGAACGACCGCCAGGCCATCGCCATCGCCGACGAAATCGAACACAAGCTCAAAAAGGAATATGGGGTCATTCCCAACTCTGTCGAGGGACGCCGCCAGGGCCAATGGATTCTGCTCGATTACGTGGACTTTGTCGTCCATGTCTTTTTGACCGAGCGGCGCGCCTTCTACGACATTGAGCGGCTGCGCAAATCTGCGCGCCCGCTCACTCCGGCCGAGTTCGACGCCGAGCTAAAGACTGCGCTGGCTGCCAAGACCCTAGCCGCTCGCAGCAAGAAGGCCGCCGCCGTTAAGGTCAAGCCGGTGTCAGCCAAGGCCATGCCGGCAGCCGCGAAGGCCACACCCAAGCCGAAGAAGACTGCGGCAAGGCCCGCTACCGCTGCAAAGAAGAAGGCTGCCGCGCCCGCAAAGCATGCCGCGAAGAAAACTGCTTCTGTCGCGAAGAAGATTGTTGCAAAGAAGGGCGCAGGGAAGAAAATTCCCGCCAAGAAAGCTGTTTCGAAGAAAGGGATCGGAAAGAAGTCCTAGCCGGTTAGCTGCATCGGTGAAGCGCTGAATCGCCGGTACCGGCAAGTCAGACGAACTTTGACGTGAACGACGAAGGGCGCCCAGTTGGGCGCCCTTCGTTTGTTGTTGTATCTGCCTTACGCCTTAGAACTCCAAGCGCAGGGAGAGCTGCAGCACGCGGGCGCCGTTGTTGAGGTTTCCCGGCGGGGTCACCGTGAAACTGCTCTGTCCGAATCCCTCCCCAGGAGAATTCGGGTTGACGTCAGCGATGGGATCATCCTGATCGTAGCCGCTGAACCCAGCATTTGTGGGTAATGTGAAGTTCGGATGATTGAACGCATTGAATGCGTCTGCCCGGAACTTAGCGTTGAACTTATCACCTATGATGGGGAATGTCTTCCCAAGTCCGAGATCGGCGTTAAAGTAATGCGGTCCGCGCAGGCCGTTACGGGCGCCGATATGGAAGCCTACTGGCCCTCCATATTGACTGGCAGCCAAAATGTTGTTTGAGAAAAGATTGACCCCGCCCCCCGGCAACTTGGTCACATGCGTCCCCAAATATTTCTTGGACCCGGTCAGGATGGCTGGGGCATCGTTGGCAAAGCTCGCCACGAAGGCATTGGAGACTGTTCCCCAAGCCTGGCCGGTATGCCAGCTGGCGAGGCCACTCAGACTCCAGCCGCCAATTACTTCATTTAACCCGCGGGAAGAGTTGGGAAGGAACATCCTGCCCCTGCCGAACGGCAGATCGTAGGTCGCGTCCGTCGAGATGACTTGCTTGATATCGAAGTCGGAGTTGCCGCGGCACTCTCGGGGCCGAACAACATCGCATACTAGTCCGACGCCGCCAATGCCCGTGTCGCCTTGCGAGTTGGCGAAGAACGACAGGTTGTCAATCGAGTGCTGGAAGGTGTAGTTGAAGTCGTAATTCACACCATGCGAGCGGTTCTTTTGCAAAGTGACCAGCAGGCCGTGATAGGTCGAGGATGCTTTGTTTGTATAGAACGTGTTTTCAGAGAACTGCGCAGCCGACCCCACATTCAAAGGAGACAGTGGAGCGAGATTGAAGGCTGTAAAGTCACCGATGTCGCCGTACCGTACAAAGGAGTAGCTGTTTTCCATTGCGGCGGCTTGGGTGTTGTTGTGGGCCTGTTGACTAGGGGGGGTACCGGCGGGAAGATTACCATTGACCGTAGCCACGCTGCCTGGGAGAACAACATTCTCAAACCAGGGCTGGGATACGAGATTATAGGCCTTTACGCCTGCCCTGGCTTGAAGGGTGATTGAAGCGAAGGCATCTGAGAATAATTGACCAGAGACAGGGTCAGGGAAATCAAGAACCTGGTTGGCATCGGCCTGAGCCAGGAGGCGACGTCCGAGTCGTCCCGCATAGTTGACCTTGAGGATCATGTCTTGAGGGAGCGAACGCTGGACTCCTGCATTGAAGATGATGTTGTACGGAGTCTTCAGGGTTGGGTCGATCGTGGAGTTATATGCCTGGGCTGATAGGAGCCCGTTCGGCACGCCGTTCGTTACGAATGGCTCGTACGGCGGCGTCGGCGTTGAGGGCGCAGTTAAAGCTCCGGTCGTGGTCAGCACATTATTCTTGTTGAGTCGCGGGCCGGTCAAAAGCGCAGTGTACCCGTCTGAATTTCCATAGACGTTTGGCTTGGTCTGCTGGAAGAGGTAAGAGTATGCGTCCTGCTGATTCTGAACGGCGGAGACGACGGTGCGATCGTAAACGACACCACCGCTGGCATTGATAACCAATTTCCTATCGAAGCCGGGATTCCAGTTAAATCCGATATGAGGGGCCAGATCCCTGTACTCCGGCAGATATATTCCCGGCGCCTGGCTGCCGTTGCCCTTGCCGCCAAGATAATATGCGATCAGAGGAACAGCCCCGGGCCCCGTCTGAGAAAGAGCGCTCTGCTGCAAACGGGCCTGGAAATACTGGTCGAAACTGTAAGGTTCGACGCTCTCCAAGCCGTGGATCTCATACGGCACGGAGAACCATTGATAGGTGAGGCCATAACTGACGGTCAGACTGGGCGTCACCTTCCATGAATCCTGGAAATACAGCTGCAATTGATAGTACCTGTATAAGCGCTGGTCGCCCGTGAGTTGTGGCAGGACAGTGCCCGCCGCATTGTAGTTGTAGTCACTCAAGACCTGACCGATGCGGCCCAGCAGGAACGTAAAGCCCTGGTCGAAGTTGAAGGTATTGCCCGGATCAATGTCTAACGGTTCAACGTCGGCGGTTAGCGCCGTGTTATTTCCGCCCAGCCCAAGGTACGCTGTGTTGTAATCAGCCTTGTTCGTCGTGTGCGCCAGAATATTCTTGAAGTTCCCACCCAACTGCAAATTATGGGTTCCCTTGGTTATGTTAAAGTCATCTTTCAGGATCGGGATGGGGATGCGGCGCGCCTGCTCGTTGGGTTGAAGATAGAGACTGGAGGCCAAGGCCGCGCTAAGCCCAGTTCCGAAGGTGTAATAGGTGGTTCCAGCTGGGTTGTAGGCGTTTTCTGGATTGTACGTATTAGGGAAATCCAGCTTTTGGACTGTTTCGCCAAGGACGATGCGGTTCGTTATGTTATTACCGATTACCCAGTCATGGCCGATCACAAAAGCGTAAGAACGGTCAATAACCGGATTCGTGACTGGGTCGCCGGCAAACTCATTCGGATTATTTACAGCATTCTGGCGGTCGATGGTGAACCGCGCAAACGCCTTCATCTTGTCGTTAATGTTGTAGTCGACTCTTCCTACGTAGTTGGTCTCGTAATCGTTATTGGGAGCGTTGAAGGTGTATCCGCCGGAGTTGATGCTGTCACCACCGCCGGCGTTGCTGTGCGGGAAGCGACCGGCCTTCTTGGGGTCGGTATCATTCGACATTGTGAAGGCTTGCCAGGCGGGATCCACACCCACATTCTGCGGGTCCAGTGCCTTTAACCCAGCAGTACTCACATACGCGGTGACGTCGTTGGCGCTGTTGTTATTAGGAGAACAAGTGCCGTCAGGTAGCAAATCGGTGCACTGAGCATAGCCTACAGTGCCGTTCCGCAGGCTATCAAGCGGGACGACTCTATTTTGGACGATACCGCTGATAATTTTCGAGTCGTCGTAATTAAAGAAGAAGAACAGCTTGTCGTGCCCGTTGAAGAGCTTCGGCAGGATGACCGGTCCACCGATATTGCCGCCAAACTGGTTTTGGATGAGGTGATTGCGAGGCACCTTAGGAGTCGCATTGTTACTGAACCAACTGTTGGCTACCAGGGACGGATCGCGATGATACTCGTTCAAATTGCCGTGAAAATGATTGGTGCCGCTCTTGGTCACCAGTTGGAACTGACCACCGCTGCCAGGCCCGGTAGAGGCGTCGTTGCCGGCAACATTACTGCGGAACTCCTCCACCGAGTCGATCGGAGCATGTCCAACGATCGAGCCAGCGGTGAATCCCTCAGAAATTTGGGTACCCCCACCCTGCCCCTGCGTGGCCCCGCCCGTTGCAAAATCGTTTACATCCAGACCGTCCAATGAAACGTCATTCTGGTCAACGCGCGCGCCTGCCACGGAACCCGTATCGGTCACTCCAGGCTGCAATGTGAAGAGTGCGGTTGGACTGTTTCTCTGCTGCACGGGAAGCGTGTTGAGTTGCTCTACGTCGAATGTATTGCCTACGGTGGCGTCCGTGGTATCGATGGTGACTTCAGTGCTCGCCGCCGATACCTGAACCGTTTCTGCATGCGCGCCAACCGATAGAGTCGCATTTTGGGTGCGGGTCGTGGCTACGGTAAGGTAGATGTTCTTGATATCAAGTGGCGCAAATCCGGCAGCCGTAAAGATGGCCTCATATCCCTGACCTGGAGGAATTTCGGAAAAGCGGTACAGGCCAGTGGGACCTGTGGTCGCGGTGTACTTCGATCCGGTGTTCGCGTTTTTGAGGGTGACGACGGCATTCGGCACAGCGGCGCCAGTTGTGTCCGTCACCACGCCTGTCATGCCGGATACATCTTGTTGTCCATAAGCTGCCTGTTGCGAAAACGGGGAAGCGAGCAGGAAAGCCAAAATGACCCCAAGGGTTAACGCTGCAAAGTGGAACCGGATGAATCGCATGATTTCCTCCAAGTTTAGGTCAGTTGATACTAGAAGGCCTCGAAGAGGCTCCTCGGTCGACTTGATGTACCCCAGTGCCTCGGTTTGGGGAAACCAAAGTGAGTACAGCACGACTTATCCAGATATATATGCAGGTTGATTGCCATTCTGTCAGAATGGAAAAACATGCGACAAGTTGCTTTAAATAAACGATTTATGTGGGTAAATTCAATGGAGCAATATTATATATACTATGAAAAAATAGATAACGTGCGGAATGAATTCCAGAAATGGGAACTGGTTACCTTTTTTGGGACAACAAGGAGCCGGAACCGTAATGCCCTGTTTATGGGGCACTTACAGCACAATGCTCGCTAAGAATGCCAAACTCGGCGAAGTGGGTTATGCTCGTTCCCATGAACCTCATCTTGGCGCATGTTGGCGCGCGTCCCGGCTCAAAGGACGAATTCGAAGCACTGACCTCGGCATATCTGACGCGCTGCTTGCCTTTTGCGCACTGTAAAGCAGAGGCATTTCGCACCGAGGAAGCGCTGCTCGATTGGCTGAAACGGCTGGAGGGGCGGACGCCGGTCGTGGCCGTGCTGCTGGATAGCCGAGGCAAGCAGATGACGTCGGAAGGTTTCGCGGCGTGGCTGGGTGCGCGGCGCGACGAGGGAACCCAGCAGATTGTTTTCGCGGTAGGGCCGGCGAGCGGCTGGAGCGATGCTGCTCGGCAGCGGGCGCAACTGCTGCTCTCGCTGGGCCCGATGACAATGGCTCATGCCTTGGCGCGTCTGGTGATGGCCGAGCAACTCTACCGGGCATTTGCCATTCTGACCGGCCACCCCTATCACGGCGGACACTGAGTCACAGTGATTGCCTCACGGTTGATCATCGAGTCTGATGGCTGGCGGCGGCTTATTTCTATGAGCGCCGCAACTCAGCTCGTACACTGTCCGCTCGTCACGGTAAACTGTCCACTGACGATGACCGACTCGCGACGAGGATTGATTCTGATTAACACCGGCCCTGGCAAAGGCAAAACGACCGCTGCCATGGGGACGGCGTTGCGCGCCGTGGGCAACGGAATGCGGGTGCTGATGCTTCAGTTTCTCAAGGGATCCTGGCACTATGGCGAACTGGACGCGGTGGAAGCCTTTGGTCCCAATTTCGTGCTGAAGCAGATGGGCCGGGGGTTTGTGAAGATGGGCGGAGCGGAGACTGACCCCGATGACGTTCGCCTGGTGGAGGCCGCCTGGGCGGAGGCACGCGAAGCGATCTATTCCGGCGAGTGGGATATGGTGGTGTTGGACGAGATCAACTACGCCATCGGCTACGGAATGCTGGATGCGGCGATGGTGGCCGAGGCGCTGCGCGGACGTCCGGAGATGGTCCACGTGATTCTGACCGGACGCAACGCTCACCCGGCATTGGTGGAGTTGGCTGATACAGTGACCGAAATGCGCGATGTGAAGCACGCCTATCAGAAGGGAATTTTGGCGCAGCGCGGTATCGAGTATTAGTCAGACAGCGGCGCAGCCGCGCGAAGAACCTATTTGAAAGGCGCGGGAGTAATCATGAAAAAGATTCGCGTCGTTTTGATCTTCGCCGCGATTGCACTTGTTCCCAGCCTGATGTTCGTTCTTTTCGGATACACGGGACATGACTTCCGGGCACATCAGACATCGTGGATGGAGCTGCGGCAAGCGTGGCTCGAAGGATTATTCAATCCCGGCTGGGATGGGCTGGCCAACTTCAAATTGGGACAGCCGAGCTTTTGCTTTTACCCCCCGCTCTCGCAGTGGCTGGGGGCAATGCTTGCACTCGTTCTGCCCACAGTCCTGGTGCCGGCAGCCTTCACCTGGGTGGCTCTCATCGTTAGCGGACTCACGATGTTCGCGGCCAGCGAAGTTTTTGTGGCTGAAGAGGACAGGCTCAAGGCCGCAGTGCTTTACATGTTGAATCCTTACCTGCTGCTCATTGCCACCATCCGCTTTGCTGCTTCGGAGTTATTGGCGCAAGCCTGGATTCCTCTGGTTGTCCTGTTCTTCTATCGCGCTGTGAGCGGCAAAAGTCGCAGGCCGGTCCTATGGCTCGGCGGCGCACTCGGACTTTGCTGGCTCACCAATATCCCACTGGCGATCGCCTCTGCCTATGCGCTGCTTGCGGTGGCCGCAATCGTCGCGATCAAGCGACGGTCCTTGATTCCGCTTCTCCATTTTGCTGCCGCCGAATGCATCTCCATCCTGCTGGCGGCTTTTTACATGGTGCCGGCCTACATGGAGCAAAAGTGGATTTCTGCTTCCGGGGTACTGCGCTCCGACTTTCGAGAGTTTTTCATCTTCGCAAGCTTCTCTCACCAGATGAGATTCAAGCTTATTTGCTGGCTGATCGCGTGCGCGGAGATTGCGCTGATCCTTTTCGCGTCGATGCGTTGGAGGCAAGCCGGCGACCGCGTCCGGCAGACATTCGTCGAATTGGGCATCGTTGCCTTTCTGTTTCAGATTCCCTTGACAATCCCGCTTTGGGAGCATCTTTTCAAGCTCTGGTATGTCGACTTTCCTTTTCGGTTTCTCGCCTTGATGGGAGCCGCGCTGCCAATGGTTCTACTAGCAAAAACGTCGCGCCGCAAGATCCTTTTACCTGCCTATGTGACGATGGGACTCCTGGTGATCCTGGTCCTTCTCGGCTACTCCGTGGGCCGGCCGAGTGCGAGCGTAACAGCCTTTCCGGGATTCCGTGAATACTCTGCGTCCATCCATGATGGGTATCCCGGCCTGCCGGAGTATGTACCTGTCGGGGCGACCCAGCAGATAGCTCCGCCGGCACTGGCCCCCATCGCTATTGCAGGCGACGGTCCGGCAGGGGAGTGCGCGACGGCGCTCCTGTCGGCAGCGGCCTGGGACAAGAGTTTCTCGGTCGACAGTGAACAGCCATGCAATGTCAGGCTTGCGATCTTTGATTATCCCTATTGGCATGCGGTAGACGAACGGGGCGATTCCCTGGTCATCAGCAGGAACGCAGAAGGACTGCTGTTGGTCGCGGTCCCACCGGGTAGGCACATAGTCCATCTCCGCTTCCGAGTGTCTTCTCCTCTGCGAACCGCAAGCTGGGTAATCACCTCGTGCATGGTGCTTCTCTTTGCGCTAACCTTTCTGGCTGAGATATGCACAAGAATCCGGCGTCGTAAAGATTTAGCCGGAACCGGCAATGAAGAGTCCGCCAATACTCTCCGCGCTTCTCAAGCGGCATCCTCACGCGATAAGCCTGTTAGCGTCTCTTGATGGCGTGCTTCCATGGCGCGGTTACAATGGGTCTAGATTGGTTGGTTTAGCCTTATGTCATGGTTCAAGCGCGAAGCCGGAGAGCACGGCACTGGCCTCAAGTACTCGGCGGCTGAGTCGCGGGTGCGCACGGAGGGGTTGTGGATCAAGTGCGTAAGTTGTCGGGGGGCGATCTGGAAGGCGGATCTGCTGGCCAACCAGAACGTATGCCCCAAGTGCCAACATCACTTCAAGATTGGTGCGCGGCAACGGATAGACCTTCTGCTTGCGCCGGGCTATGAGTTAGTCGACGGCGGGCTGCGCTCCACCGATCCACTCAACTTTACCGACGTAAAGTCATACAAAGCGCGGCTCAAGAAAGCGCAGGAACAGACCGGGCTCGACGACGCAATTCTAAACGCCGTTGGGCAGCTGGGCCCGCATTCGGTGGTAATGAGCGCGATGGAGTACAGCTTTATCGGAGGCTCCATGGGCGCGGTTGTGGGCGAGACAATTACCCGTGCCGTAGACCGCGCGCGGGTGGGCCGCAAGCCGCTGATTGTAGTTGCGGCGTCAGGTGGAGCACGCATGATGGAGGGCGTGGCCAGCCTCATGCAGATGGCGAAAATCTCCAGCGCGCTGGCACAATTGGACGATGCAAAAGTGCCTTATATATGCGTGCTCACTGATCCTACTACGGGCGGTGTCACGGCCAGCTTTGCCATGCTGGGAGATCTTAATATTGCTGAGCCGGGCGCGCTGATTGGCTTTGCCGGCCCGCGAGTCATTGAGCAGACAATTCGGCAAAAGCTGCCTGAAGGCTTTCAGCGATCGGAGTTCTTGCTGGAAAAGGGATTTCTCGATGCAGTGGTGCATCGACGGGATTTGAAGCCTTATTTGATTCGTGCCCTGGATTTTTTGAGGGTCGAGGCACTGGTGTGAAGACGAGTTTTGCTTTAGAGCAGCGCCTCGAACTCTTGCAACGGCAGCGGCGGGCTGAATAAAGTTCCCTGGAAGGCGTGACATCCCAGACCGGCGAGAAAACCACGCTGTTCTTCGGTTTCCACGCCCTCGGCGATTACCGACAGCCCCATCGCGGTTCCCAACGAAATAATCGCCTGGGCTATCGCGCCGCTGGTCACATCCACCAGCATGTCGCGCACGAAGGCTCGATCGATCTTGAGTTGGTCCAGAGGCAAGCGCTTCAGATAAGCGAGCGACGAATACCCCGTGCCGAAATCATCCAGCGAGAAGCTCAGGCCGTGCGATTTGAGCTCGGTCATCTTGGCGACGACATCATCGATATTCTCGACCAACATGCTCTCGGTAAGCTCGATCTTGAGGTTCCTCGGGTTGGCCCCAGTGCGATCCATAGCCAGCAATACCCGCTCGACGAACCTCGGCTGGCGAAACTGCAAGGCGCTGATGTTCACTGAAATCATGATCCGGCTGGCTTTCTCGCTACCCGCCCACGCTGCAATCTGCATACAGGCAGTTTCCAGAATCCAATCTCCCAGTGGTAAGATCAGGCCCGTTTCCTCTGCCAGAGGAATGAACTCTTCGGGCGGAACCGAACCACGCGTAGGGTGCTGCCAACGGATCAGGACCTCTGCGCCCGCCAAGCGGCCCCGCGTCAGTTGCGGCTGATAGTAAAGTATGAACTGTTTTTTCTTGATCGCCTGATACAGATCCTCTTCGAGCGTGGCCCGGGCATTCACTGAGGTCTGCAAAGCATGTGAGAAGAAGCGCATGGTGTTGCGGCCAGCCGCCTTGGCCTCATAAAGGGCAACGTCGGCTTGTTGCATCAATTCGTCGGTGCTTTTCCGATGATCTCGAAAAACAGTGATTCCGATGCTGGCGGTCGAGAGGCATTCGCGGCCGTCGATCAAATAGGCTTGGCTAATTGAAGCCATGATTTTTTCGCCGACGGCCTTGGCGCCAGCCGCTGCTTCCTCTGCCAGTTCGCCCAGATCTTCGAGCAGCGCAACAAACTCGTCGCCGCCCAACCGTCCCACCGTGTCTCCGTCCTTAACACAGGCCGCGATGCGTCGGGCAACTTCCTGAATCAGCAGGTCGCCTGTTTGATGGCCCAGAGTTTCATTCAGCGTCTTGAGATTATCCAGTTCTACAAACAACAGCGCGCGCGACGAGTTGCTTTGCATGCCTGAATCCAAGCTCTGATGCAGCCTATCCAAAAGCAGACGCCGGTTGGGCAGGCCGGTCAACGGATCGTAGAAGGCCAGGCTCCGAATCTCGTTCTCCGCCGCCTTTGATTTAGACAAATCCCTGGTGATGGAAAGGACACAGGGAACCCCGTTGACGTCGATCTCTGAAGCCGACATCTGCCCCCACATCAACTCTCCATTCTTCTTTTTGAACTGGGCCTCCAAGCGCTTGCAGCTTAAGTTCTGGCGCACCATTTCTGCCATCGCCTGCCGGTCGCGAGAATCCGCCCATATTCCCAGCTCCAACGAAGTTTTCCCAAGAACTTCTTCGCGTTCAAATCCCGTCATATCAAGAAAAGCCTGATTGCAGTCGATATATTTTCCATCGCTCAGGCGGTTGATGTTAATGGAGTCGATGCTGGTCTGGAACGCGGTGCGGTAGCGCTGCTCACTGAGCCGCAGGGCTTCGTCCGCCGCCTTGGCCGCGGAGATGTCCCGCGCGAAGGTAAGCCGGCACTGCTCGCCACCGATCTCGATCAAGGAAGCGGAAAGCCGCATCCAAAATAACTCTCCGTTCTTTCTCCTCGACATCACTTCAAGATCCCGGCATCTGGAGTTCCGTTGCAACAAGCTGATCAACATTTGCCGATCGGATTCATTCACCCAAATGCCGAGTTCAGAAGTTGTGCGCCCGATAACCTCATGACGCTCGAAGCCTGCCGAATCCAGGAACGATTGATTGACATCGAGAACCGTTCCGTCGCTCATGCGGGAAATCATCAGAGCATCAGGACTGGTTTGGAAAACTGCCCTATAGCGCTCTTCGCTATCCTGCATGGCAAGTTCTGCCCGTTTATGCTCGGTGATGTCGCGAATCAGGCCGCGCATTTTCAGCGGCTTGTCTTCGGCATCAAACTCCAGCCTGCCCGTCCCATGTACCCATCGTTCGGTCTCATCTGAGCGGCGAACAATGCGGTATTCCCTGTCGAAGTCCTTTCGTTTGCCGACCACCTCTTCTTCAAAATAAGCGCTCATCTGCGCACGTTCTTCCGGATGTACCAGGTCCGCCCACCCTTGCACGCTGCGGATGTATTGATTGTCGATGCCGAATAACTCATCCAGTTTCGCCGTGCTGCTCCACCTCCCGGAATGAAAATCGAGCACATAGCTGCCGAGGTTGCCAAACCTCTCCGCTTCCATCAGAAAATCTCCGTTCGCGCGCAGCGCTTCCTCGGCCTGCTTGCGCTCGGTGATGTCTTCGATGAAGCCTTCAAGATAAGGCTCCCGTTCAATGGTCCGGCTCACTCTGCGCACATTGAGCGAGGCCCAGATTGTGGAGCCGTCCTTGCGCTTGAATCGGCAATGGTAACCCCGAACGCTCCCATGCTCTTCGAGTTGTTGCATCATTCTTGCGCGCTCACCGGCATCGACCCAGGCTTCACGGGCTGTGCATTTGACAGATGAGACAAAATCGTCCGGCGAATCGTAGCCCAGCATCTTTGCCAGTGCAGGATTTGCGGTCAATGATCTGCCATCAAGGGTTGTCTGGTAGAACCCTTCCACCGCTCCATCGAATATGTCCCGATATTTTTGTTCCGCTTCTCGAAGCGCGCTTTCGGCTTTTTTTGCTTCCGTGATGTCCCTGCCAAAAACAGAAACACCGATCATGATACCGTCGACGAAAATGGGATTGAAAGAAAGTTCCAGGACTCGGCCATCTGTCAAAGGAAGTTCGCATCGGAAAGAGCCTTCGACCCGTGCCCGCCGATAGAGCGACGGCAAAAGTGGCGAAACGAAATCCTTCAGAAACATCCCCACCACGGGACGATTGCCAAAGCTCTCCACGAGGTGATTCTGCAAAGCGCCATTGAATGTGACCAGCCGATCATCCAGGTCGACCGACCAGATCAGATCTTCAGTACTCTCGATCAAGGCCGAGAGATTCGCTTCAGCTTCAATGCGCATTTCGACCTTCCCCCATCAGGATCAACTTCCGCTTCAAAGAACCGGAACGCACGACCCTCAGATCACTCCGCGCGAAACAGCAGGCCGGATTCTCCTCCTTGAAATCCCGCGGATGAATATCTTGTTAACTTTCCACAAAAATGGCCGCGAAAGCGTTATGAATACATTCACGTGCATCTTGAAGTACTTGCAATATACGCCGTGTGCAATGAATTTTCCACATCATTTTATTTCTGACGACACTGGCCCAGAAGCCAGGTGGAAAAACCGGGGCGACGGAGAGCCGCATTCGAGAGCAACTGACGTTCGTAGTGAGTGCCAGCCGGCCAGCAGACGCGAATGTCGAGAAAGCTCCTGCGGCATGACGAAAGTCGTGCCTAAATGCTTCCTGCACTCCTCTTTCAGTTTTTCCAATTGGCTAACTGGATTGATTTTGATCGGCGCAAAATCTTCATTGCGCAAACTGCCGTCTCCGCTGCAATCTGGAACTGATGCCGGAATTGCCTGACATTTCCGCTTATATCACCGCTCTTGAGGCGCGCATCCTGGGCCAACCGCTGGAACGTGTGCGGCTGGGCAGTGTCTTTCTGTTGCGCACCGTCGATCCGCCACTGCCGAGCGTTGAGGGTCGCCTGGTGCGCGAGGTTCGCCGCATCGGCAAACGCATTGCCATTGGCGTTGAAAGCGATCTCCCGCTTCAACGTCAACGATTCGTCACTTCATCCGAGCTTCCAAAGGCCGCTAAAGCGAAGCCCCAAGTTGCCGGGGAACCCCAATTGCTGTGGCTGGTGATCCACTTGATGATCGCCGGCCGATTGCATTGGCGGCCGCCGCAGGCCAAGCTTGCTGGGAGGCAGAGCCTGGCGGCATTTGATTTTCCAACAGGTTCGCTGATGTTGACCGAGGCAGGCTCGAAACGGCGCGCCTCATTGCACGTTCTACTCGGCGAAGAGGCTCTGCGGTCGATCGATCCGGGCGGTGTCGAAGTTTTCTCAACAGACCTCGATGGTTTCCGGGCTGCCCTCACATCTGAAAACCGCACACTCAAGCGCGCCCTTACCGATCCACGGATTCTCAGCGGCATCGGCAACGCATACTCCGACGAAATATTGCACGCTGCACAGCTTTCGCCAATCACGCTAACCCACAGGCTGAAGCCAGAAGAGTGGGACCGCCTGTTCGCAGCTACGCGCTCCACGCTGACTCTCTGGATGGATCGTCTGCGCAAAGAAGCTGAAGCGGCCTTCCCGGAAAAAGTCACTGCCTTTCGCCCGGAGATGGCTGTTCATGGCCGTTTTCAGCAGCCCTGTCCGCGTTGCGGCGAAAAGGTCCAACGCATACGCTACGCCGACAACGAGACCAACTATTGCGCACGCTGTCAAACCGGCGGCAAAGTTTTGGCCGACCGCAGCCTTTCCCGGCTGCTGGGTTCCGACTGGCCGCGGACATTGGACGAACTGGAAGCGCTGAAGCGCAAGTGAGATGCAAACGAGCGAAGCTTGATTCTACTTGACACTGTCGTTCTGACTGCGGCAAAGTCAATTCCTGGCTCCTTTTTGGCAGGTTGGCGATTCTTCCCGGGCATCATGCGCTACCGGCTCAATGAGGGCAAATTTCTATCGATTCGGGAGGTCTCTTGTGCATCATCTCCACTTCTTTCTTCTGGCCGTGCTGGTTTCCGCGTTCTATCAGTGGATTCTGGGCGCGATTTGGTATTCGCTGTTCTTCGCCAAGCCATGGATGGCGCTGACTGGGCACGTTCCTGGCTCGCGGCCCAAGGGCGCGATCGTTGGCATGATTTCGTCGTTCATCGGCAGCCTGATTCTGTCGTTCATGCTGGCGCACGTGATCCTTTGGTCGGGCGCGTCGACCGTCTGCTTTGGAGCATTGATCGGGTTTATTTGCTGGCTGGGCTTCACTGTCCCGCCGCTCTTCGCAGAAACAATCTATGAGCAACGCCCGTACAAGCTCTTCGCCATCAATGCGGGTTATTGGCTGACGGCGCTGCTGGGAAGCGGAATTCTGCTGGCGGTTTGGCACTAGGATTTGCCGGCTGATTTATGGTTACAATCGAGGCATGAGCAAAGAGGTTGTTGTCACCGATAAGGCGCCTGCCGCGATTGGACCGTATTCGCAGGGCGTACGCGTGGGGAATCTTCTCTTCACAGCTGGTCAGGTTGGGCTCGACCCGGCTACCGGGCAAGTGGTCGAAGGCGGCATCACGGAACAAACTGCTCGCGCGCTCCAGAATCTGAGCGCGATTCTCGAGGCTGCCGGATCGAGCCTCGCTCAGGTGGTCAAGAGCACTGTCTTCCTCAAAAACATGAATGACTTTGCCGCCATGAACGCTGTTTACGGAAACTATCTTGGACGTGAAGTTGCCCCGATGCCGGCCCGCTCGACCGTTGAAGTTGCTCGGCTGCCCAAAGACGTGCTGGTGGAGATCGAGTTAATAGCGGAAGTCTGAAGTTTAGCCCTTTGATCCCTTCATCGGGTTGAGTGCATCCAACGTGCGAACGTCCAGGAGGTCACCTTGAGCGAGACGCCGGAAAAGATTGTGCGCAGTGATGCCGAGTGGCGGACGCTGCTCACGCAGGAGCAGTACCAGGTGCTGCGGCAAAAAGGAACTGAACGGCCTTTTACCGGCGCGCTCACCGCGAACCACGAAACAGGAAACTACCATTGCGCGGGCTGCGGGGCGCTGCTGTTTTTGAGCGGGGCCAAGTTCGATTCCGGTTGCGGCTGGCCGAGCTTTATGCTGCCTGCCGAGTCGACAGCCGTGGTTGAGCACGACGACTCAAGCGCGGGAATGCGGCGCATCGAGGTGACCTGCGCTTGCTGTGGCGGGCATTTGGGCCACGTCTTTCCCGACGGGCCGCGACCAACTGGCCTGCGCTACTGCATCAACTCCGCCTCGCTCAGCTTTGAGCGAGCGAAGTGAAGCGGCGGCTAGAGCATTTTCGGATTTACTGTAGACTTCTGTGCCCCATCCATTCCGCGCTTTTCTGCGGAATGGGTGGGATACCGACAAAATTCCGGCCTACACAGTTCCCCAAAATGCTCTAGAGCGGAAAGAGTGTGCCTGAGGGCGGCGGCATAGTTGCCAAGCGGGCGCGACGCCGGGATGGCTGAGGATCGGGCGCGGCGAGAAGACTCGCAATCTCGCGGAGTTCGGCGCGGGCCTGTGTGATGACGCTGGCAACAGCCTCGGGAGTTTGACCGGAGTCTGATGGGGAGGCGTCATCGGCCACGAGCGGCAGCCGGGATTGCGGGTCGGGCTGAAGGTCTGACTGAGGAGCAACCTGAACGTTGGTGCGGCGCCGAGTTAGGGATTTTTCTTGTTCCAGGGCTTGGCGTGCGCCAGCCAGCGTGTACCCCTCGGTGTGAACCAGGTGCTTGATCCGCAAGGCCAACTCAACATCGCGGCGTCGGTAAAGGCGCTGTCCGGTCCCACTCTTATTGGGTTTGAGTTGGGGAAACTGCGTCTCCCAAAAGCGCAGAACATAAGTTTCGAGCTGGCAGATTCGTGCCACGTCGCCAATCTTGAAGTAGAGGCGGTCGGGAATCGCGGGTGAATCGGGGACGCTCATCGATGCTAGTTGCATGGCCATGTTTAGGCGAGAAGGACACCGCAACCTGGTGGAAACCCTGCTCTACAAGAATTATAGGCCACAAGTTGCACCATTTGTGAAGCAAATCACACACCCACGCCCATGACCAAAAAGGTTCGTGGATTTTGTTGTGGCGGAGTTGAGGTCTCATGCACCGGGTAACGCGCTGCAATGGATTAAGCAATCTGGATTGCGAGAAAAAGGAATGGGGACTCGCGGCCTTAGCTCAGTTCAGGCGGAAGCAGCACGCGCAGCCACTGCGGCGTAGGCTCGTGCAGTTCGATCTTTTGTCTATTGTCTTTGCCTGCCACAAGCCGATACGGGGTTTTCAGATCGTCATTGTCGTAGACGCGCATATTTGAGAGTTCCGCAAACGCCCGCTTCAAATTGCTCATCACACGCGGATAACGCTCGACGATCTTGTTTGCAGGAACATCGTGACCACCTTGTGCGACGCGCATCGCCACGCGCTCGTCAGAGATTTCTGGCGCGGAGATACCGATAAAAATCAGCAGAGCCGTGTATCCGGCTTTTTCGCATTCTTTCAGGAATGTGAGCTTGTCGCCGACCGGATCGGAAAAGACCGTCTCGAAGATAAAGCTCTCGCGCAATTCCACTAGTTTGCGCCGAAGCGCATCGGCTTTGTTCGCCGCAGCATAGGCGTCCATTTCCAGCGAAAGCGCCAGCACATCTGCATTGACAAAACGCAGACCGGTCCGCCCTAAATGGGCGTGGTAGAAGGTGCTTTTTCCTGCCCCATTTGGCCCTGCCAGGGCAACGACAATTGGACGCCGGTCGAGTTGCAGGCTCAGGCGCACGCTTTTCGCTTCTTCGCCTGACGCGCAGACTTTGCATCAATCCGAGTGTGGACTAGCTTTGCCGCGAGACGCTTCCTATTAGACAGAGGAACAGGCAGACTGGCGCCGGCCTCAACCGTGGTAAACAGGCGGTTCACAAAACGGCCCACGGTCTGCTCACCATTTTTATCGGTTCGAACAAGCAAGCCTGCGTGATCGGGATGCTGCTTGAAGTGTGGATAGGGACCGTTTTCGAGGAGATCCTCAACCCGTTTGCGACCTGCACGGGTATCAACGGAAGCCAGTGCCTCAGAGAGTGGCTGCACAGATGCGTTCCGGCAGAGCGTCAATACCTGCCGTCCATCCAGCAGCAGTTCCATAAATCGCCCCAGTTTGGCCCAGAACTCGACCTGCCCGGCAATCGAGCGCTCCTGCGCTTCTCCGGCGATACGGGCGTCCAGCACCAGCCCATCCGACAATTTGACCGGCTGACTCATGGGTTTAAGGTAGCATAATGCTACCAGACATTCAACAGGCAATCGTGCCGCTATTGAACCAGATCCAGCAGAGCCTTCACATTCCGCTCCTCGTCGCCGGGCGCATCCACCGGAGTCTCGGCAATAAACGCAGCGTGAGCGAAGCGCTCGTCGTTGAGCAACCGTCGGAAAAGTTCAAGCCCGATCGTACCTTTGCCGATCTGCTCATGGCGGTCGAGTTTCGAACCCCGTGCGGCTTTGGCGTCGTTCATGTGCCAGACGCGCACCGCGTCAAAGCCGACTGTCGCCGCCACTTGCCTCATGGTTTCTTCATAGCCTTCTGGTGTGACCAGGTCGTAGCCTGCGACGTGGGTGTGGCATGTGTCCAGGCAGACGCCCATCGGCGCGCAGGGCTTGAGTCGCTCGACTAACTCGGCCACTTGCTCAAAGCTGCCACCCAGCGAGTACGTTGACCCCGCGGTGTTTTCAATCAAAATATGGAACGGAGTTCCCTGCCAGGCGAGGCCGTCAATGGCACGACTGATTGAGTCGGCGGCGAGTGTCAGGCCTTCATCGCGAGTGAGGCCGCTCCACGAGCCGGGGTGCAGCACCAGAAACTCCGCGCCCAGCGCCAACGCCCGTTCGATCTCGCCGCGAAATGCGCCGACACTTTTCTCACGCACCTCGTCGTTCTGACTGCAAACGTTGACCAGATAGCTGGTATGAATCACCAGCGGACTCACGTCGAGTTTGGCGCGCTGCTCGCGCATACGGGCGGCCTGTTTAGGGTCCACCTTGGGCGCGCGCCACATACGCGGACTCGACGAAAAAATCTGAAATGTGTTGGCGCCGATTGTCCGCGCCAGCTCGACGGCGTTCGAGGCCCCGCCGGTTGTGCCCAGATGAATGCCGATGCGCTTTGCCATAAGATCAGTTTATTCGATGAGTGAGTCGAGTTTTGGTTGCGCTATTTGCATTCGGTGGGAATCGAAGATGGCTGCCAGCCGCCAAGGATGTGAGCCGGCGGATTCTTCCATGAATTCCCATCTTGGAGAAATGTCCAGGTCTTTCCGCTTGTCTCGACGGAAATGCCCGAGTCAACTCGCCGGATAATCGCTGTTTCCGTGGCCTCAATCAACCCTGTTGTATCCCTTTTTGGCGATGCAAACAAGGTGGCCGGACTTAGTGACTCAGAGGTATCCAAATCAAACAGAATTTCATTGCTTTCCGTTTTGTCTGGTCGCACTTCGATATCTGGCATAGACAGAATACAGCTATTACCGACCCATGAAATTGCATAGGCCATGTTATTCTGCTCCCTGCCGAGCTTCAATTCCCGCAAGGTTGTTCCGCGCACGTTGGTTATAAATGCGCCATTTTCGCAATTGAATAGAATCGACTTTCCATCCGGTGACCACATGGGTGTGTTCGCAAAGCATAGCCCCTGCCCGTCAATGTTTTCAGTTGACTTCAGCACGCGGACCTTGCGGGTTTGCAAGTCCATCACAGCGATGGGACCGCTGTCATTGATGGCATCGTTTCCATCGCCGGGGTTGTCAGTATGAATGGCAAAGGCAAGGCTGCGGCCATCCGGCGAAAATTGCGGATCGTCGTAAACTTCCGTTTCATTCTTATCGAGTTCTTTAGTTTTGAAATACAAATGCCCGTTCGTCAGCTTTGTCTGCGTATGTGTTTGCAGATTGTGCAGGTAGAGATTCCCGCCGGTTGCTGTATCGGGCGCAACCGTGACTAGCATCTTGCGATCTCGGGAAAATGCGAAGTCATAGACTCGGCGCTTAAGATCGACCTTCTGCGTAACTTGCCCCGAAGAGGCAGCCAAAGTCAATGTTCTTCCGTCCATGAAAGCTACAACGGGTTTTTGTGCCGTCTGCGCAGCGAGACCAGCCGCCAGCGATGCCAGAAACAGAATCGATTGCAATCTCCGGTCGCGCATGGAGCCCTCTTCGACTTAGGCTCCCATTATAGTGGCTGCGAACGAATCGTTGCGCTGGCGTAACCCGCTCCCATTACCAACATCCGGCCAGCCGTAATCATGCGTTTTTTTTGATTTGGGATTAGGATTTTCTCATGAGCGAGCCCTTCGATCCACTTACACGGCTTCTTACCGATGTCATCCTGCCCAACCTGAAGTCTGTGCAGGTGAGCCAGACCGAGCAAATCTCCGCCAATGACCGGCTCGAGAATGCAATCGAAGAGCTGCGGCTACATCTGGAGTCGCAGTTCGCTCACCTGTCGGCGCAGTTGACGGCCTGCCGCGCGGAGTTGGCAGCCACGCAGGCAGCCTTCAAAGCGACGCAGGTACATTACGGTCTGCTTGCCCCGGATCAGGCCACTCTTATCCACTAAGCTGCTGCGCCTGCAATAATCTTGTGGTATGCGAACGGTGCTCACAGCGGAGCGGCTTTGGGATGGAGCGCGGCTGCTCGACTTGCCCGCAGTGGTGATTGAAGACGGCCGGATCGCCTCCATCTTTTCGCGTGCTACCGGCCAATTACCAGGCAACGCACGCGTCCTCGATTTTCCCCGCGCAACCTTAGCCCCGGCTTTCTTCGATGTACACATCCACGGGGCCATGGGCCATGATGTGATGGAGGCGGCTCCAGAAGCCATTGCCGCCATGGGCAGCTTTCTGGCCCAGCACGGCACGGGCAGCTTCTTGGCCACAACAGTTACAGCGCCGCTGGACGGGACTTTGCGCTCGCTCGCCGGGCTGGCAAAGTTGCTGGCGCAGCCGCCGGTTGAGGGACAAGCGCAGGCCATCGGCATTCATCTTGAAGGTCCGTTTCTTTCGCATGCCAAGCGCGGCGTGCAGCCCGCTGAAGATCTGCTTGCCCCTGACATTGCCATCTTCGACCGGCTCTTTGAGGCTGCCGAGGGCCGCATACGTCTGATGACGCTGGCGCCCGAGCTGCCCGGCGCTATCGAGCTGACCGCCCATGCGACCGCTCGTGGAGTTCGCGTCTCTCTTGGACACTCGAACGCTACTGCCGCTGAAACCCAAGCCGCCATCGCCGCCGGAGCCGTGAGCGCTACGCATACTTTCAACGCCATGCGTGCGTTGGTTCATCGCGAGCCTGGCATTCTGGGCACGGTTCTCACGTGCGACGCGCTCTTTGCTGAGCTGATCTGCGACGGCATTCATACTGCTCCAGAAGCCGTGAAGCTTTGGTGGAAGGCTAAAGGCCCGGAGCGCGCGATTCTGGTGACCGATGCGATGAGCGCAACAGGAATGAGGGACGGCGAGTACAAGTTGGGCGACTTTGCTGTGCAGCTCAGCAACGGCAAGGCGATGGCCGACGGCGTTCTGGCAGGGAGCGTTCTCACACTCGACCGCGCGCTCACCAATTTCATCGAGTTTACCGCAGCGTCGTTGGATCAGGCTTTGCGGCTGCTCACTGTCAATCCGGCCTTGATGACAGGAGTGGGCGATTTGACTGGTTCGCTGGGCGATGGCCAGCCGGCTAACCTTGTGGCCGTCGATCGAGGCGGAAAGCTGGCTGGCTCGGTGGTGAACGGAATCTGTGTTGCCCGATCTACCCCATAAATCCTAAATACGGGCTAGTGCCAAAGTTGGCAAAATTAGGAAACACCTGCCTGATCTGGCCATCGGAAAGGCCAAACCATCGCGCCAGGGTTCCCGCATATTGGTCGACAGATGTTGTCGGAATCAGCCTGCCCGCGCCCACGTCGTTGGCTTGATTCACGCCAATAACCGGGTACTGACCAAACATATCCTGCCCCTGCACCGCGCCGCCCAAAACAAAATGGTGGCTGCCCCAACCGTGATCGGTGCCGTTGCTGTTGCTCGTCAGCGTCCGGCCAAAGTCGGATGCGGTGAAGGTTGTTACCTGGTTGCTCATGCCGGCCGTGATCATCAGTCCGTCGAAATACTCGAGCGCTTGGCCAAGCTGAGTAAGTAGCTGCGCATGTGTGATCGCCTGGTTGTTATGGGTGTCAAAGCTGCCGAGCTGCACGTAAAAAATCTGGCGGCTTACACCTAGACTGCCCGCTCCGCCGATGATTCTGGCTACGGTTTGCAGCGAAGTGGCGAGCGAGTTATTGGTGAGTTTGTTGGTCTGCGGATCGAGATATTGCGGAGGATTCGGAACCCCTCCCACGCCGGCCGGCAGCATTGAGCTTGCCAGAAGCGCTTGCGCTTGTATCGATCGATTGACGACAACTTCATACTCTTTGGCAAAAAGGTTGGTCTCTTCGGCGCTAAGAATCGCCGCGAGCGGGTTAGAGGCCGCCGACAGTGCAAACGGAGGCTGAGCCAATCCGCCGATGGGTATTGGACCCGCCGAAGTTACATTCAGTTGAAACGATGTCTGCCCAGAGAGAAACAGAGCGATACCCGCAGTCGAGATACATGTGAACATGGAATTTGTATTCATGTTCATGCTCTCGATCAAATCGGCAACCGCGCCGCCCCAGCCCACATGTTCTGAACTGCCCCCGTTAGCGGCAATGGCTTGCCAGGCCGCCGTCTGATCGAAATGCGAAAACAACGAGGCGGGGAGCGGAACCGAATTGGCATTGACTTGAGCTTTGGTCGCGGGGGTGATGAGCGTGCCAGTGTTGGCCACGATCGCGGCGCGGCCAGCGCTGAACAGGTTTTGTATTCCAGTCAAGGCTGGGTTAAGCGCAAACGTGCGGCCGCTTTGCGGTGTCTTCAAAACAATCGGCAGCAATTCGCCAAGTGGATATGCCAGCCCCGGCGCTCCCGATCGCGCCGTTGTAAAGGCGCTGAATGAGTCAGGGTCTGTGGCGATCACCGTACCGTGGCCGTCATTGCCGCCTTGCAAAAAAAGACAGACAAGCGCCTTATAGCCTGATGTGCCGGTTCCCTGAGCCATGGCCGCCATCGAGTTGAGTTCCAACAGAAATGGACTGACAGCCATACCCGCCATCGAGGCCATCGAAGCCGTTCTGAGAAATTGCCGCCGGGAACGTTCAAACTTATTCATGATGGCCTCCCTAATACTGCGCGCTGAAGGATGGCGAAGCCATCGTCAGGTAAATTGCCGCTTCAACTCGATTCGCAAGCGCGGCGTTGATTGCATTTTGATCGCCGGTTGGTATCTCGATTGAATTAATAGCGTCAAGAATCTGGCCATAGAGCGTGCTGTCCATCTCGCCGGCCATCAGCAGCAGATTGATGCGATCCAACAGAGGACCGGGCGTTGCCGCCAGATTCATTTCAGTTTCATAACTCGAAAATAGGTCCGATCCTGTGGTTGCCCCGCTGCCAATCGAGCTCTCCAAATAGTTCAAATAGCCGACCACCGTCGAAACATTCGTCATCTCCATTTCGGGCGCTACCAAGCCCGCACTCTCGATGCTCGTTCCCGGAGGAACATATCCCGGAGAAAACCAGTTAAAGACCGTGGGCGAACGCAGCCACATTTCGCCGAGCCCATAAATGGGATCCTCCGTGCTCCCGATGCCATAGGAACCGGTGCGCGATTGGGCAGTAAATGCCCGTGCCCATTCCGTATATCGGAGCAGCGCCTCTCGCACTTTTCCATACTGAGGATTACTGAAGTCTGTCGCTGAATCGCGTGCCTCTGGGTCAAGCAGGATCGCTGTGATCACCGCCTTCAAATCTCCGCGCACCCCAAGCCCATTATTTTCGAAGACCGCAGCAACCCGGCCAACGTAAGCGGGACTCGGATTACTCGTGACCAGGTGCTGAATCATCTGCTTGCTGAAGAACGACGGCAGGTTCGGATGATTGAACAAAGTATCGAGCGCAATCTTGAGATCACCATCGACGCCGGCCGTTCCCGGAGCCGCAATGGTTACTCCGAGAAAGTCCTTCTCGGCCGTGGAATGATGATTCGAGAAACTTTGCATGGGAAGAATTTCTTCGCCATAGCCCGGGCCCACGTATAAGCAGCAGTTTGACCAGGCAGTGTCAGTGTTGTTGCCCGGTATGTTCCAACTAAAACCCGTGAAGACCTTCGCCAACCCCATCACGTCCGTATTCGAGTAAGTCGGAATCGGCTGCCCCGTCGAATCCAGCTTTTGCGTGCCATCGTTATTCAATTGGTAAAGGCCGATGGTAAAAAGCTGCATCACTTCGCGCGCATAATTCTCATCGGGGTCAGTGGTTGCATTGCCCTTATCATTGCCGAGCATGGAGAGAGCTAGACCCATGATCGGGCTCAAGGTCACATCCTGAAGCAGCGTCCGAAAATTTCCGAATGCATCCGCGCCGAGTACATCGTAGTAGTTAGCCTCACCGCGAGGCATGCTTTGCACTGTGAAGTTCGATTCGCTCGAGACAACAAATAATTCCGATAGCGCAAACTTCACTCGTTGCCGTAACTGATCGTTTCCGGCAATGCTTTGCTGCCAGAAGGCGCCCTGGTCGAAGGTTTCATTCGATGGATTCTGAACAAACAGCGCCGCATTGCATGTTACGTCGCTCGCTGCGCAGGGTGGATTATTGATCATCAGTGCCTGTTCGACGATAGGTTCCTGCGGAACTGGCGGCATCGCGAACTGTTCATTCAGCCACGCTTGGTAACCAATCAGCGAAAGGTGACGGATGTCCGCATCGGTCGCGCCGAATGTTGCTTGCTCAAGAAACCGCGAGGCATCTTGAGGAGTCACTACCGGTACCGGCGGCGTACCATTTACAAGCGCAATCAGGTCCGCTGAAGTTGCCGGTCCCGGGCTGGGATTCAATACTTGCAGGTCGAGATTGCCTGGTTCGGTCAGATTCACGCTCGCCGTCAATTGAGTCCCACTATTAAAAGTTGCCGGCACCGGCGATCCGTTCACCAGCAGTTGCGCTCCAGAAATAAAATCCTTGCCTTGAAGCACAACGCTTGCCGTTCCAACATTGAAAGTCATCGGCGCGGCCGACAAAAGAATTGGGATCGGATTCAATACGGAGATATTCTGATTGATCGATACGGCCGTGTTATCCACGCTCGTCACAGTGAGCTGAACAACATTCGGATAAGCCGGAAGAATATTGGAACTGGGAACAACCAGCGGCGCGGTGTAGGTAATCGTTCCGTCTGAATTAGAAACAGCGGTGCCAAATTGCGCATTGCCTCCTGCAATTCCATTCACCTTCAGCGTTACACCCGTGTTATTGGTTCCAGCCACGGTGAGTCCGAAAATCAATGGGTTTGCCACGCGCACGTCCGTGCCTTGATTCGGCAGTAGTGTAAGTACCACCTGCCCTGGAGCTACCAATACTGAGACGGTTGCCGAGTTTGCCGAACCTGGATTGGGATTACTGACCAGCAGCGGAAAGGTTCCTGGATTAGGCGCAGGAATCATCGCTACTAACTCGCTGCTCGAATTAAAAGTGGTCGCGACGGCTGTGCCATTCCAAACAATCTGCGCGCCGTAAACAAACTGAGATCCATTGACGGCAACCTGTACCGTACCTTCAGGAAAGCCCGAAGGCGCCACCGCGTTGATGATAGGAATCGGGTTCAACACGCCCACGGCCAGCGTACCCGGTGAAACGTTTGGAAAACCGACTGCGGTAGCTGTAATCGTTACAGTATTCGGAACGGGAACGATCGCGGGAGCTGTATACAGGCCATTGCTATCGATGGTCCCAAGCTCTGCATTCCCTCCCTGAACGCCGTTTACATAGAAACTCATCGGATCATGCAGAGATAGACCCTGGCTGGTGAGTTGAAGTTGTTGATTGACTCGAACCGTTGCGCTGGACGCAGAGATCTGCGTCAGAGTGGACGGGTCGCCCTTCGAAAAACTATTACATCCTGTGATGATTGAGAAGGCGCCGGCGAGCGACACTACCGCTACGGCGATCTTCACCGAGTCTACACATTCAGATATTGTTCGCACGGTTGCTCCTTGCCAGGCAGTACCAAGGATCAGCAGTTTGCAAATGCAGCAGTTAGGTGGGAGAATGACCTCTGTTTTGTATATGTATCACGATTGCCAGAGAAAGATCAATATCCTTATTGAATCGCAAAAAACGATGAGATTTTCGCAAGCGCCTGCTTCCCCCCCAGGGCGACTCTGCGGAAAGAAGAACATCAGCCGGCCATAGGCGTCGGTCTCCGCACAACCATTGAATTGCAAACAGGCGTAGACTACTTTCATGAAGCGTCTCGTAGCATTCGCGCTGATTGTGGCAGGAGTTGCGCTACCCGTCTGCGCTCAGCGCTCCGCGTCTCACGCTGGTGGCTATGGCCACTCTGGACCCGCGTTTCACGGAGGCTTTGCCCATTCCGCTCCCAGTAGATTCGCAGGGTCTCCCCGCTATCCCAGCAGCAGATCGCTGAGCGCGGCCCGAGGCATCCAAAGAAGTAGTGCCGGCAATGCCAGCGCGCGGCCCGCCTACAACCGGGGCAGGCACAGAGCCTTTCGGTCTGGTCCCGGAGCGAGGATTCCTTACGTGGTTGCGCCGTGGGCCGGGTGGATAAGTCCATATGATCTGGGCTACCCGGATGACAGCGACGATGGCGTTACTTCGGGCCCGCCCAACGACTCAGCCGAGGGATACGATGCGCAGCCAGCGGATCAGGAACCGCAAGCATTTCCGCGCTTCTATCAGCCGACCCCGGCTCAGTCGTCTCCGCCGCTTCCATCAGCCAGCGAAGAGGCGGTGACGCTCGTCTTCAAAGATGGCCGTCCCACGGAGCAGATTCACAACTACATCCTGAGCCGAAGCACACTCTATGTTCTAGACCAGAGTCACCGCGTGATTCCGACTGATCTGCTTGATCTGACTGCCACAGCGAAGGTGAATCACGACGCAGGAGTTGACTTTCAACTCCCCATCGCTCCTAAGTAGGACTTCAAAGCGACAATAAATTTCAAATGAACGCAAAGATTTTGGTGCAAAGCCTGAGCGAAGGTGTCGAAAGTGCTCTCTTGCCTTTTAAATATGCTAGATTCTAAATGGAAATTACCGGCGGGCATCGGCAAGCACAGGAGGTCATTGTGCAAACCGTCGATATCGATGTTGCCACGGCATCGCCACTCGCGGCGCGGGTGTCACCCAAAGCTGTGTTGTCATTGTTTCAATATATCCGCAAGGTGCATGACAATGCTCTAGCGGGATTTGCGCAGGAGATGTTTGACAATCCGATTGTCGAAACGAGTTACTGGAAGCTCCACACTTTTACTGTCAGTGATCCGGCGGGGATCAAGCATGTGCTGGTCGATAACGTCTCAAACTATATCAAAGGCGAGATCGAACAGCGTATCTCCCTGGCTTCTCCAGATAGAATCTCCGAGGTAAGCAAACAAGGGGACTGGGGTCGTCGCCGGGAACTCATCGCGCAATCTTTCGATCGCTCCATGGTCGAAGACTCGGCGACTATGTTGGATGCGGCAGAAGGCAGGCTTTCTAAGTGGCGTTCTTTGCCTCCAGGAGCGACCGTCGAAGTTTCCAAGGAGATGAGAGCGATCACGCTTGAAGCTATCTCCAGGATATTGTTTTCCTCCGACTGGCTGCACATGGCTCACGCGATGGAAATTGTATCCAGACATGATCAAGACGAGAGAACCATCTATTTATGTGACTTTATTCCGGCGCTTGATCGGCTAGGGCGAGCTTACAGGGGATATCGCCGCCGCCGCGTCTTCGAAACGTTGAACGTAGCTGTTGACCGCCTTATCTCAATACGCGCGCAGCGAGACTCACCACCACACAATGATTTTCTATCGCTACTTATCAGAGAGAGTGATCCGACTACCGGAAAAGGTTTGAGCGCCGACACACTGCATAGCTTGATACCCATAGTTCTGGGAGCGGGATTCGAGACTGTCGCATTAACGCTAATGTGGACGTGGTATCTGCTTTCTCAGAACCCATCGCAGGAAGCAACGCTTCATGCCGAACTCGACAGAGTGCTCGCGGGCCGCAGACCTGAACTCAAGGATCTCGCAACACTGACCTACACGCGCTATGTCGTCGAAGAAGTGCTTCGGCTCTACCCGCCACTCCACACCATGGCGTGGCGAATGGCCTTGGAAAGTGACGTGGTAAGTGGCGTCAGAATTCCCAAGGGATCGACAGTCACCATTGCTCCATGGGTCCTGCACCGACATTCAAAGTTATGGGACGATCCTGAACGATTTGACCCGGAGCGGTTTTCTCCCGATCGAAGTCGAGGGCGATCCGCCTTCGCATACTTGCCTTTTGGACTTGGTCCGCGCGTTTGCGTTGGTGCGCGATTTGCGATGACCGAGACAATGCTGATCCTTGCAACCATTGCCCAGCACTATCGCTTGCGGCTTGCGCCAGGCCATCGTGTGGAACCCCGAGCCCTCATCTTGTTGCAGGCCCGCAACGAAATAAAAATGACGCTCGAAAGCCGCTATTAAGGAAGGATCAAGGTCAATAGCCCAAGGCTCACAGCGGATTCTCTCCGATAACGTCAAAACCTCGCGCGTAGAATGTAAGACGGCAGCGAAGCCATGGTCTCCCTTTGGCCCGCCAGAAAACCCGCTGGCCTCGCCAACATCTATTTGTTATTCTTGGCAGAATATGTCCAAACAGTCTGGCGCACTCCGAGTCGCGTTGCTTCTGCTTTGTTCTCTTTCCTTACCGGCGCAGAATAAGGTTTCGCCCAAGGCGATCCGTTTTCAAGGCGCTCCTCAATATACGCAGCAGGAACTGCTCGCGGCCGCCAGCTTGAAGCCGGACGCGCGTCTGAACTCCCGTGAAGTAAAAGCCCACGCCAAGCAGCTCAATGACACGGGTCTCTTCAAAGAAGTTAGGTTTACTTCTGACAGCAAAGGATGGCTCTTCACTTTGACGCCTTCCAGTCAGCTTTTTCCCATGCACTTGGATAACATTCCGCTCACCCCAGGCAAAGAACTCGACGCCGGGCTGCACGAACGCTTTCCGCTTTATCGCAGCCTCTTGCCAGCCACGGGTTCCATGCTCGAAGGAATCCGCCAGACAATTGAAGAGATGCTGGCGGCCAAAGGCGTCAAGGCAACAGTGAAAGCCGCTCTCAACAGCGGCCTGGGCCCGCAAAAGCTCACGGCAATCAATTTCACAATCGTCTCGCCGGCGGTGCATATCGGCCGCATCCAGCTTTCCGGTATCTCGTCCGCCATGCAAGCCAAAGCCAGCCTCCTCGCGAGCGGCCAAACAGGCAACGGCTTCGACACAGAGAATACAGCCATCGGTCTTCAGCACGCGTTCGAGGAGCTCTACCAGGACCAAGGTTACGCGGCCGTCGAAGTCGATGTTGCCCAGGTCGATCCTTTCGTCGTCTCGGATCAATCCGTGGATATTCCCTATACGGTCACGATCAAAGAAGGTGGAATTTATAAACTCGGATCCATCAACTATCCGGCCAGTGCGCTGGTCGCGCGCGCAGATGTTGAAAAAATCTTGTCAAAATATCCGACCGGTTCTGGCCGCCCGCTCGACCTATTTTTTCTGGCCGTCCGCGATGCGTACCACGCTAAAGGTTATCTCGATTGCGCCGTCATTTCACACCCTTCTTTTAATGAGGCCACTCGCATCGTGAGTTATAGCCTCGAAATCACTCCGGGCTTGCAATACCGGCTAGCCTCTGTCAAATTCGACGGAGCCCCCGACGTGATGGCCGCGAGACTTAAGCTCGATTGGAAGATGGCGCCGGGCGACCTATTTGACGAAAGCTATGTTTCAAACTTTGCGGCGCTGGCACAAAAGAAAGACAAGCCGGTGGCGAAGTGGATGCAAACAGTCATCACCACCTACGACGTCAAAGCCGACCCCACCACGCACGAAGTCAACTGCATCTTCCATTTCGCTAAAGTCACTCAGAGCCCGCGTTAGCTACTTATAAGGCGCAAGCTCCTCAGAGGCTGGAGGCCTGCTGCGCGCGCTGCGTTCGTCCGCAGCGGCTCAGGCTGCACCGACGACATTCTTGATCGTGGCGATATGTCCATAGAGTTCTTTGTAGGCATCCGTCAGCTTCGCCCAATCGGTTTCGTGATCTAAAAGAAAACTGGCAAAACGACCCGCCTTATGCAGGCTGAAATCTCTGAAAATTTGTGTTCCTTTTTGCTCAAGACAAGGTATGATTCCATTCAAGCTGCGTCGCCCCGGAATTTGAATTGGGAGACGCAAGCCTTCCCCGTTTCCAACGACATCATGGCGATCTGCGAAAAAGTTGATCTCCAAATTTCTGAATTCGCTTCTTCTTCTGGCCCGAAAGAAGGTCAGAAATCATAGGAGGTAGGAATCGATGCCACCTGGACTCGATAATCTTCAACATATCGTCGTGCTCATGCTCGAAAATCGATCCTTCGATCACATGCTCGGTTGTCTCAAACAAACGAATCCCAACATCGATGGACTGAGCGGCAATGAAGCGATTCCAGACTCAACCGGAGCCATGGTTCCTATTCAGCAGTTGGCCGAATTTCGCGGCCAACTCTTGCCTGATCCGCATCACGACTTTGCCTCGGTCGACTTCCAGCTATTCAACGGAGCCACTGGTTCAGATCGCACGCCGACCATGGATGGCTTCATCCGCATTTACCAGAAGCAACAACAGCCTGATGTCCCTACCTCGCACCACGTTGCGTATACGTTCAATGCGAACCCGCCAAACAACCTGCCGATTCTGCACACTCTGGCGACCGAGTTCGCGGTCTTTAATCGCTGGTTCGCGTCCATCCCCGGCCCCACGCTTTGCAATCGTGCGTTCGCTCACTACGGTTCATCCTTCAACAATGTCGGCATGAATGTTTTTTATGTGAATCCGATGTTCAAGAGTATCTATGAACGCCTCAACGCCGGCGGCCGCACCTCCAAACTCTTTTACTACGATGCCAACAGCTCCACTCTCGAAGTAGTGAATCTTCTCCAGAACCAACAGGTCCTCTTCGGCACTTATGCGGACTTCTTGAACGCTTGCGATGCCAATCAGCTTCCCGACTATTCTTTCATCGAGCCGAACTATAAAGACCATCCATCTCCCGATGGCAACGGGCAGTTACCCGCCACCGATCAGCATCCAGATAACGATGTCCGTGCCGGTGAGAGCTTTATCGCTGATATCTACAACCGCATTCGGAATAATCCCAATCTCTGGCCCAATACCGCCTTGCTGGTGCTGTACGACGAACACGGTGGGCTCTACGATCATGTGCCCCCGCCCAACCTCGATCCTTCACGCATCGATAAGGAATTTACCGCTCAGCCTGATGCCACCGGTACTCCTGATCCTTTTCACTTCGATCGCTTGGGCGTCCGCGTCCCCGCAATTTTGATTTCACCCTGGGTCGAAAAAGGCTCGGTGATCAACGACGTTTTTGAGCACGCTTCGATTCCAGCCACCGTCACCGAGCGCCTTTTGCCGGGTTTCGATAATTCGCAGCGCTCGGTCCGCGAGGCCACTGCCAACACCTTTCTCCAATACTTGACACTCCCCACCATGCGTAACGACTGTCCAGATTTTGAGTAAGTTGCTGCTGACATTTCCCCAGGAGAAGTCAATGGTCACGATTCGCCGGTATCCCGTTCCTGCCGATTCCTACAACCCGAATGGGCCGCTCAACGACCTGATGCGCTCTCAACTGGAGCACTTCGTCGAAGTCGCGAAACGGCTGCCCCCACAGCTTCAAGTCAACGTGCCCGTTCCATCTGCCGATGACGCCCCTGCGGCTAGCCGGTTCATTGCCGCCGTCACTCAACAGCTTATGAGCGTAAAGAAATCGCCGATCAGGCTCGTCAAAAAGCCCGCTGCCAAAACGCAAACCCCCGGCCTCGCGATTGCCGCGTCAGCCGAGCCTTCCAAGTCACCTCGAACCGGACCAAAAAAGAAAACAAGCTCGAAATCTAAAACGAGGAGCCAAAGCAAATGACGACCGTTCGTTGCACATGGCTCGCTCTCGTTACGCTCTGCCTCGCGCACCTTCCTTTGGCTGAAGGGCAGAGCGCTCCTGTGCCGCCAGCCCTGAACCCCGCTCCGGCTGACGAAAAGAATCCCAACTTCTTTGCCAACGTCGGTCGCGATTTCGTCCAGGAGAAAGTAAATCTCGGCAGCTGCGGCGCCGGGTTGAAGGGCATACCCGGCTGCGCCGAGACTGTCTTTACCGGTACGCCCCTTCACATCTCCGTTGGCAGTCTTGCGCCACAAAACGGAATCGCTGCCGGTCTCGCATTTGCAGAGGTCTATCACCCAACCTACTGCGCCAGTTGGCTCGACTTCACGCACGCGCCGCCATCCGGAACGCGGAATGCCTGTCACTGGTCGCTGAATCTGAATGCCGACGGGGGGGCTAGCAACAACGAGTCATGGCGCGCGGGCTTCTATATGACGGCGGCACGAATCTCAGCCCGCGTTCCAGTTGTCCATTACCCCGGCGAGTCTCGCACCCGCCGGCCTGTTCGCAGCTTCACCGGACCATCGCCCATTGTCAGTTTCTATTCCGAAAATAACTCGCTCAATCGCTTGTATTTTTACGGACTCGGCCCCGCCACTGTGCCGTCCGCGCGTGCTGATTTCGGCTTCTCCGAGAACGTGACCGGCCTCAGCGCGACCATTCCGCTCGCATCCGCATGGATTGCGCCCCTCGGTCTGTCCCTGCTTGGTGAATTCAACGGCCGCTTTCCATCTGTGCGCGTCAGCTATGGCGACACCAGCCCCTCAATCGAGACCATGTACACGGAAATCACCGCGCCGGGCCTCGCCACTCAGCCGGCGTTCGTCCAAGCCGGTGAGGGTGTGCGAATCATTCCCTCGTTGCCCCAGGCTGCCCACCTGAGCCTCAACTACCTGGTCAACTTCCAGCAATTCTTTCCGCCCGGTGATTCTCAGTACAGTTTTCGACGCCTCACCACCGATCTGGATCACAGTCTCACTCTTTACAAAAAGGATGTCGGCAAGCCTGCCTCCGCGCCTCGGCCTCCTCTGCCTGGAGAGCCCGTGCGCACCATTCCTCCCATATCGCAGACGCGTGATGTTAGCGGCTCAATCTCCGCGCGACTCTTTATTCAGGAATCCATCGCCGACGCAGGACATACGGTTCCGTTCTACTTCGATCCCACCATCGGCGGTTCCGACATCAACGGTGATTCAATCCTTGCCAGTTATCCAGACTATCGCTTTCGCGCCCCCAATGTGCTTCTGATTCGCGGCGCATACGAGCAAAGCCTTGGCAAAATTCCTATCGGTCTTTTTTTCGGGGTCGACGAGGCCAAGGTGGGATTCAACCGCGATGACATAAGCTTCAGTCACATGCGACACAGCTACTCGGCAGGCCTCACCGTCCATGCGGGTGGCTTGCCGATGATTTATTTACTCTTCGCCTGGGGTGGCAATGAAGGTCACCACACGACCTCTACCATTAGCGATGCCCTGCTTGGGTCAGGAAGCCGGCCGACTCTCTTCTAGCCCGAATTGGCGTCGACGCCTGTTCGATAGTAGCCGCGCCCCCAAAGCTTCGTACCCCACCCATGCTGTCATCCTGAGCGAAGTCGAAGGACCTGCTCTTGCACTTTTGTCGCATGGGTGGGATGCCACGACACTCGTTACAACATCTTTGCAGGCGCTTTAGTGGAAGACCCCCAGCAAATAAAGGACCAGCAAGATCAGCAGAATGCCGCCAATTCCGATGCCTCCGCCGCCTGCGTAGCCCCAACGGCTATAGCCGTAATATCCCCCGCCGCCGCCGAAGATCAGCACCAGAACAATAATCAGAATGATCAGTCCCATCTCGCGTCTCCTTTCACCCATTCTCAGTCTTCTCCTCGAAAAGAGAAGACGCTGAGCAATTGGACACATGGACCAACAAAAAGGATTCCTGAAGAAGCGATCGCTCAGCAGATCCGCGGCAACTGCTCGCCAATCTGGATGGGAATGACGCGATTGGCGCCCATGGCGGTTCGCGCCACCAGCATACGCTTGTGCTCGGCGGTTACCCGGCCAATGCGAGCGGCCTCCCGGCCCAGCGGATCGGCCCGCAGGATTTTGAGAATCTCATCGGCAGCCTCCGGCGCAACGAAGAAAACCACCTTGCCTTCGTTGGCCACATAGACAGGATCGAAGCCGAGCAACTCGCAAGCCGACTGCACTTCGGGCCGCACCGGCAGGCTGGGCTCATCGATCTCGATGCCCACGCCAGAAGCCTGCGCAATCTCATTGAGCGTTGAAGCCAGGCCGCCGCGCGTAGGGTCACGCATGGTGTGAACCGACGCGCCCGCTGCTGCCAGCACTTCAGCAATCAGCCCATTCAGCGCCGCGCAATCGGAGCGAATCTGGCTCTCGAACTCCAATCCCTCGCGCACGCTCATAATGGCCATGCCGTGATCGCCGATGGTTCCCGAAACCAGAATCGCGTCGCCCGCCTTGGCTCGTTGCGGCCCGACCTGAATCCCCTGCCGCAGCAGGCCAATTCCAGCTGTATTAATGTAGCAGCCGTCGCCGTGGCCGCGCTCGACGACTTTGGTGTCGCCGGTAACGATCTTCACGCCCGCCGTAGCAGCAGCCTTTGCCATGGAATCGACAATCGCCGCCAACTGGCTCAGCGGAAAGCCCTCTTCCAGGATGAAGCTGGCGCTAAGAAAGCGCGGCTCTGCTCCTGAAACCGCCAGATCGTTGACTGTTCCGTTCACTGCCAGTTCGCCGATCGAGCCGCCGGGAAAGAAGAGCGGCTGAACAACGAATGAATCGGTGCTCATGGCCAGCCTGCCACTGCCCAAATCAAGCACCGCAGCGTCGCCCAGATTCTCCAGCTCTGGATTACGGAAGGCCGGCAGAAACAGATGCTCGACCAGTTCATTGCCGAGCTTGCCGCCGCCGCCATGGCCCATCACGATAGTCGGATAGTCGGCCAGTGGCAACGGACACGACCAGCCAGCAAAATCCGGAGTGCCCTTTATCTCCTCAGACATTCCTAACTCCGAGTTCTTTATTCTCGTTCGCTTGTTTATAGAATTCTATACACCATTCCAATTCAGCTTCACGCCATCCCCCATAGGCCCAGCCAACACCTAACTCCCGTCGTACATCGATCACCTCTCCGTTCCACATCTTCTGAACGAAATTATGCTCGTTGGCTTGTAACTCAATCAGCATTTCAACAGGGATTCTCAACCAATAAAAAGTACCCATTCCAATTACAAAGATCAATCCAGTATCTGGATGTTGTAAAACAGGAGTTCCATGCACGATAGCGCGACAATCTCGAGGAAGTGGTGTCCCTAGCTGCCCCCAAATTCTCTCAAGGACTTCATGATGGGTAAACAAACTCTTCCCGCTGTGAATGCTTATTGAGGGAATTTCATTTAATAGTGCGGGGCTACGATCAAGGCGCTTTTTCAGATACGCTAAGGCGCTTGCATTTTCTTGCGACGCTTCAGACATTCGCAACCCTCGTCAGCCCTGTCCCAGCGCCGGCTAGCTCCTCCGCCGACAAGAACCGCCCATAGTTGTAGTATGCCGCACAGGCGCCTTCGCTCGAAACCATGGTCGCCCCTAGCGGATGACGCGGCGTACATTCCTTCCCAAATGCCGAGCACTCAGCAGGCTTGATCGCCCCGCGCAGCACGTCCCCCGCCCGGCAAAGCGGCGACTCCTCGGTATGAATGCCGCTAATGTGAAAGCGCTCCTCGGCATCAAAGGCGCGATAAGCCTCGCTCAGCCGCCAGCCGCTCTTGGGAATCACGCCAATCCCGCGCCAGGCACGGTCAGTCACCTCGAAGACCTCGGCCAGCAACTTCTGCGCGGCCCGGTTGCCGTCGAAGGTCACAATGCGCTCGTAGGCGTTCTCGACCTCGTGCCGCCCAGCCTCAAGCTGAATCACGGTCCGGCGAATCCCATCCAGCAAATCCAGCGGCTCAAAGCCTGTAACCACCAGCGGCACTTTATACTTGGCCGCCAGCGGAGGATACTCCCAATAGCCCATCACGCTGCAAACGTGACCGGCCAACAAAAAGCCTTGTACCAAATTCCCCTGCGACTCCAGAATCGCCGAAATCGCCGGCGGCACCAGCACATGCGAAACCAGCAGCGAAAAATTCTTCAGCCCGCGCCGCTTGGCCAGGTGAACACTCATCGCGTTGGCCGGCGCGGTCGTCTCAAAGCCCACGCCAAAAAACACCACCTGCTTGTCAGGATTCTTGACGGCCAGTTCGACCGCATCCAGCGGCGAATAGACCACGCGCACATCTCCGCCCGCGCCCTTGACCTGAAACAAATCGCCCTCGGTGCCGGGAACCCGCAGCATATCCCCAAAAGAGCAGAAAATCACGCCCGGCTCGGCAGCAATGGCCAACGCCTTGTCAATCAACTCCAGCGGCGTCACACAAACCGGACAGCCCGGCCCGTGAATCATCTCGATCCCTGCCGGCAGCATCTGGTCGATGCCATTTCTTATGATCGAGTGCGTCTGCCCGCCGCAAACCTCCATGATCTTCCAAGGCCGCGTCGCGACAGCATGAATCTCCCGCGCCATACGCTGCGCAATCTCGCCATTCCGAAACTCGGTCAGGTACTTCATTTGCCTGGAGAACTCCTGTATCGACAACAGCACGGGTGCCCCACCCTCGACGCGTTCTTGTTGTTGCGGCTAGGGTGGGAAATCACAAATCTCAACGAACGACTTTTTGAACCAGGTACTTCACTGAATTGCGAAACTCCTGTAAGGAAAAAACATTGGGTGCCCCATCCTTGCGCCTCTTTTCTGGCGCAAGGATGGGAAACCACCAATCTCAATGAACGGCTTTTCGAACTTCGACCGAGCAACTCCCATCGGGGCAAGCCGATTGCGGCCTCAAAGCCGCTCGCGCAAAGGCCTCATCCTCGCTGGCCAGCTCCTCGTCCAGCATGCCCATCGCGCGGAAGTCGTCGAGCGTCTGCAGCGCTGTCTCCTCATCGATCTTTGAGAGCGCAAACCCAACATGAACGATGGTATAGTCGCCCACCACAACGTCGGGCACGTAATCCAGGCAGACCTTCTTGCGAATGCCGCCAAAGTTCACCCACCCAATGCGGAGATCGCCTTCGCTAAGAATTTCTTCCACTTTTCCCGGAATCGCTAAGCACATACCTCTACATTATGCTGAGTTGCGCGCGGCGTATAGAGTGATTTGGATCACTAGACGAGAAGAAGGCAATCATCTCCCTCACGCAGCCTTTCGACGGCCTCTATCCAGTCGTCCCACGCCCCTTTGTTCTCATTGTGTATACCTTCCGAGATTCCTGCCCAAGACCCAACCGGGTAAGTTGCCCGCCAAAGGTGTAAAGTAACGGTCAAAGCCCTCGTTAGAAAGGTCGCTACCGCAATGCTTCTTCTCGACAAGATCCGTGAGGAAAGACTGATCCGTTTGGCAATGTCCCACTTCCGCCCTGACTTGACGCCAGCCGAGTTCAAAGTTTTGCATGACTCGGCCAGTTCCGAAGATATTCCCAAGCCCGATGAGAAGGCCCCGCGTCCAGAAGTTCGAGCGGAATTCCTTCGCTGGCTCGCCACCGACCCGGATGCAGTCTCTCAGATCGATCCCAAAGGCCTGCGTGTCCATTCCGCGATTATTCCCGGCGAACTCGACCTCCAGGAATGTCATATTGATCTGACGCTCGTCTTTCGCAACTGCGATTTTCAGCGTCGAATCAACCTCCGATCTGCGGAGATGCGAGGCCTCTTCTTCCTTGATTCCACGCTGGCTGAAGGCATTCGTGCAGACCGTGTCATTGTTCACGGCCCGCTCTATCTCCGGCGTATCGAATCCGGTGGCGAGATTTGCCTGCTTAACGCGCGGATTGAGTGCAATCTGGACTGCTTCGGCGCGAAGCTGAAAGCCGAAGGTGATGCGCTAAGCGCGGACGGCGCCAAGATCGGGGGCGCGGTCTTCCTAAAGAATAGCTTCGAGTCCCAAGGCACTATTCGCTTGCCTGGCGCGGAAATTGCCAAGGATTTATCGTTCAAAGGCGCCAAGGTTGCAGGGGTTGTCTGCCAGAATACGGTCGTTAACGGCGACCTGATTTGGCAGAGGATCGAGAAGTCTGAGTCCACAAGATTGAATCTGGTTGGAGCGAAGGTGAGGAACCTGCGCGACGACCGAAGAAGTTGGCCAGAAAAGGAAATGCTTGACCTGGATGGGCTGGTTTATGAGGATCTAACCCTTCACGGTCCGTTATCCGATGAGGATATCAAGTACCAAACGTATACAGACGAGCTTCCCTTGATTGCCAAAGAGCGGATCGATTGGATCATGCTCCAGTCGCGTGAGTGCCGCACCGAGCCGCAGCCGTGGATGCAGCTTCGCGATTTGCTGGAGAGAAAGAGTGACCGCAAAGGAGCCAAGTACGTACTCTTCCGCTTCCGCTGCCTGCAGGCGCAGAAAAGCTGGATTCCCTGGCGCTCGTGCAGAAAACTCTACGCTTGGATAGAAGAAAACCCACTGCGCATCGGCTGGTCCATCGCGCTCACGTTATTGATCGGTACAAGCATCTTCACGTGGGGCGGATGGCAACACGCGATGATCGAAACCGTACGCTACCAGCCGAACGCAATCAAGGAGAATGGCGAAGTCAAGCCTGTTTCGCCGCATTACCCGAAGTATCAACCTTTCGTCTACACGCTTGAAAACGCTGTGCCGCTGGTCAAACTCGGCATGGATGACAAGTGGACGCCCGATCCCAGCCCTGATTTTTGCAGACCATGGTTTCCGCGCAAGCCTTGGCTCTATTTCATAAGCACCTATGGAATTCTGGTCTTCACCCGCTGGGCTCTGATTGTTGGTGGTTGGATTCAAGCCACGATCCTGGCAGCCTCAGTGGCAGACCGCTTCAAAAAGTAGGTTGACGGGTAGCGCAGGTCCACATCCATAGACTCGATGCCCAGGTCCCTAGCATTTGGGACCTGGGATACCCCGAAACTCAAATGAGAACATAGCGAGCGTTTGGCCCAACCGCAACTGCTTGCAGATAATATCCGTCCCGGTATGCACAATGGAAGAATGAACCATGACCAAAGCCGCGGGCCATTCCTGTTCCCTGATCCCTGATCCCTGATCCCTGATCCCTGTTCCCTGTTCCCTGAAATGACACCCCCCACCCCCCCTACCCTGTGGAGGCCACTTTTCGACCCTTCCATTGCCTATAACTTTCACAAAATCAACAACTTAAGTTTTTTACTATTGACGAATCAGTCGCAGAAAACCCCAAATTTTGCCCACTTTTTAGCCCAAAAACGCCAGTTTTGAGACGAAAAAGCCCAGTTTTCGAGCTTTTTGAAACCTCAACAAATGCAAGCCTTAAGCTAGGAGCTAGAAGCTAGGAGCTAGGAGCTAGAAGCTAGGAGCTAGAAGCTAGGAGCTAGGAGCTAGAAGCTAGGAGCTAGAAGCTAGAAGCTAGGAGCTAGGAGCTAGGAGCTAGAAGCTAGAAGCTAAAAGCTAAGAGCAAGAAAGCAGGAAGCCATTTCTAATCCGCGCTATCTCGGCCTCGACGTCGGCAATCGCCGTATCGGCGTGGCCGTGTCGGACGAGCTCGGCCTTACCGCGCAGCCTGTGCTGACTCTCGAGCGAAAGCACAATCGGCGCGAAGACCTGCGCTCGTTGGCGCGTCTGGCGCGGCGGTTTGGCGTGGTCGGCATCGTGGTCGGCAATCCCCTGCACCTCTCCGGCGACCTGAGCCCGCAGGCCGCGAAAGCCCAGACCTTTGCCGCCGAATTGGGCGAGTTGACCGGCTTGCCCATTCACCTGTGGGATGAGCGGCTGACCACGCGCGAGGCCCATCAGATTTTGTATGAGGCAGGCCACGCTCGCCAGCAGCATCGCCGCGTGGTGGATCAGGTAGCCGCAACGCTGATCCTGCAGTCGTTCATCGAAGATCGGAGTCAGCGAATCGAGAACAAGGATGGAATTTCTGAAGCCGGCTGATCCTCACCCTTCAAGGCACATGCGCTAAAGTTCGTCCTTGCCAGGGCGAAGCATGAGATTCCTGATGGCTTCGCGAGGATCTTTGCCTTCGTTCAAGATCAACTCCATCTGCTCGGCAATGGGCATTTCGATGCCGTGTTGGCGAGCCAGGCCAAGTGCGGCGCGTGTGGTGAGAACGCCTTCAGCCACTTTCCCGTCGAGGCTGGCAAGAATTTCAGGCAGTTTGCGGCCCCGGCCCAACTCCTGGCCGACGGTCCGGTTGCGGCTGAGAGAACCCGTGCAGGTGAGCACCAGATCGCCGACCCCGGAGAGGCCTGCAAGGGTTTCGCGATGGCCGCCGCAAGCTTCGGCAAGGCGCGTAATCTCGGCCATGCCACGAGTAATGAGCGCAGCGGCCGAGTTATAACCCAAGCCCACCCCGGCAGCCACTCCGGCAGCAATGGCGATCACGTTCTTAAGCGCGCCGCCCAGTTCCACGCCGATCAAATCTGTCGACGTATAGAGGCGAAGTGTCTCAGAGGAGAAGTCGGCTTGAATGCGGGCGGCGATGGCTGGGTCTTCGAATGCGACGGTGAGGGCAGTAGGCTGGCCCTGCGCAACTTCCTGAGCAAAGCTGGGGCCGGAGAATGCGCCGATGGGCAGAGTGAGATTGATTTCTGCCAGGCTTGATGCGATGACCTGGGTCATGCGCAAATAGGTGCGGTCCTCGACGCCCTTGGTGGCGCTCACGACGATCTGGCCGTGGTGCAGATGAGGACGGATGCGGTCGAGTGTGGAACGGAGAAACTCCGAAGGAACGACCGAGACAACGATGTCGGCATCGCGAACGGCGGCGTTGTCACCGGTAATGGCGACCGCTGTTGGGATCGGGAAACCGGGAAGAAAGAGCGTGTTCTCACCAGCGGCGATGATCTCCTGTGCGAATTCAGGACTGTGAGCCCAGAGCGAGAGCTGATGGCCGCCGCGACGATGCAGTGAGAGAGCGATGGCCGTTCCCCAGGCCCCTGATCCTAAGATGATGATGCGGCTCATGCGGTCCTTTTTGCTCCAAATCGGGATTCCGTGCCGGCAAGCAGGCGCCGGACGTTCTGATGGTGTTTGACGATGATGATGAGCGAGACAGCGATCTCGACGGCGATGAAGAACGGCGGGCGCTGACCGTGAACCAGGAAGCAGGCAAAGGCCGGAAAGCTCGCAGCGCCGAGAATCGACGCCAGCGAAACGTAGCGGCTGAGCGCGAGTACCAGAAAGAAGACGGAGATGGCGGCCAGCGCGGCCAGAGGCGTCGCCGCCAGAAAAACGCCGAAGCCGGTCGCTACGCCCTTGCCGCCGTGAAAGTCGAGCCAGACAGGAAAGACATGGCCGAGAACGGCAACCAGCGCGGCCAGCGCCATGGCGTTGTATAGCGCGTCCGGCGAGCCGTTGTGCAGCAGCAGGCCGCCGAGAAATGCGCCGAGCCACACCGCCGAGCAGCCCTTGAGCATATCGAGCAGAAAGGTGGCCGCCCCCAGAAATTTGCCTCCGGAACGCAGGACATTGGTTGCACCGATATTGCCGCTGCCGGCCTGGCGGATGTCCTCATGGCGAAAAAGGCGCATCAGCAGGAAGCCTGTGGGGATGGACCCCAGCAGGTAAGCGGCGATCACGATAAGCAAACTTGCGAGGACCATGACGAATGAGAGTTTAGCAGGTACCACCTTCTGCTCAAACGTTGGAAAGCGCTTGGCGGGCCGAGCGGACCTCAGCGGCCAGCACTTCAAGAATCTTGAGCGAGAGCCGCGGATTGGTTTGCATCAGACTGGTGAACTCATCGCGCGTGACAAAGCTGAGCTGTGCGCCGGTGCGAGCGGTGGCCGAGAGCGTGTAGGGCTCATTGCCAATCAGCCCCGGCAGGCCCAGCAAAGAGCCCGCGGACGCCTCAATCTTCATGACCTGCTTGTCTTTGGGCGAGGTCATCGTCAAAGTGGTTTCGCCCTGTTTGAGAATGTAGAGGCCTTGAGGGATTTCTCCCTGGTTGAACAGCACCCGATCTTCGCCACAGGTGATTGCGGTGGAACGCTTTTCGAGCGCTTCGATCAACTCCGGGGCGGCGACAAATGCAGATGGGTCTAGCTTCATAGATGGACCTCAATCGATCAAAGCTGGGAAACCATGGGGAAGAGAGTCTCAGATTGCCAACGAGGCTATGGTTTCATCGATGAAGGCTGGTTTTGTGTGACTGGGATCACATATTGATGGTTAAGCTGGGTTCGCCGGCACGGTGGTTTCACGGAAATGGCTGTTCCGCCGTGGTTGCATGTCCGCAAGAAGGTGTCTTTTGAGGGTTGGGCGTTCGACCAGCTATGGAAATCATCTCTGTAAATCGGGAGCTTTCGCAAACATCTGTTGCGGAACTTTATGGTAGAGGCCGGCGAGCATTGAATGAGTGTATTCGTTTCCGGTTGTAAAGCATTCTCAAGGGCAAACGTGACCATAGATAACCAGCCCGCATTTGCGGGCTAGTGATTCCGCGAATATAGATCCTTGCGTTAGGCTCTTGCTTGCTGCAGACCCCGGAAGCGCCTAAAGGCAAGAAAAGTCAGCACCGCGAAGACGGCCGTGACAATCGATTGCGTGATTCCGAAGGCCGGGGAGGCTGGCGTGGGCGCGATGGCTTTGAGTTCAGGAACTTTAGCGAAGAGCTGTGCAAAGAGCACGAACACATTGAAGTAGAGAGCCAGACAGGCGGTAATGACAAAGGTTCCGCGCCAGCGGCCTGAGAGTCTTCGGCCATAAAGCGCGATAATCGCCGGCAGCAGGGCAAAGATGGAAAGAATTCCGAGCACGATCCCGGGGGTAACACCCTTGAAAGGAAAGAGGAATCCGGTCAAGCTGGTGAGGATTGTTGTGAGCAGATAGATTGCCGTCCAGCCTGGCAGCAGTTTTCCACTGATCAATCCGAAGATGGCGATCAATCCGGCGACGATTCCGACTAGGCTAAGAACTACATGCAGAAGCGTGAATGTTGTGAGGCTTAAACCAAAGATCATAGAGTTCTCCTTTCGTGTAGCGGGAAATTGAAACCACGCCGCGGAGCACGGAGCATCCAGCAGGGAGAGCAGAGTGCGTCCGAGCGGAGTTTTATTTGAGATTTTGGTTAGCTTGCGGCTGAGACCAGCAGGGCTTCGATCCTTGAGTCGAGCTCTCGTTTGCCCTTCAGTCCCGATAGATTAACATGACCTTCGATTATTGACCATGATTTTTCAGAGATTGCTGTTGCGCGCCGGGGAAAGGTCACTCTGCGCACCGCAGCACGGAGCAAGGGGATTGTTGCCGCGCGGAGCAGGCTCAGGCTTTGGGTTAGCAGAATATGGAAAATGATCTGCAAAAGCGGAATGCCGTGATTAATCGTCAATCGCGTGATCGGCAGCCATCCCGTCGCCGCGCCATAGCTTCTGTGAGGACCATGGCGCATCGGGGGCTGACCAGAATCGATCGTCGTGCGGGAGGCCAAGCGGCAGAAAAGCCGTGGCGCAAAGATAGAGACTGCCAGTCGAGATATAACTCTCTCCAAGCGCAGGCTGATGGCCAGCCAGGCCGATCCGCAACCAGCCATCTTTGTCGCACGTGCCCGCCGGGCTAAGCGTTCGATCAAGAACGGCAGAGAGAGCGCAGCGCACCTGTTCAGGCGAAACACCCTCCGGCAGCGCGTGTCGGAGCGCCATGTCGCCGAGCAGATGAAACGCGCCACCGCGATAACTGATTGACCGGCCCAAAACCGGAAACGTGCCATCGGGCGCAACCAGGCGTTCGAGTACCTGCGCATAGCGGCCGGCGCGCGCCGTGACCTTGGGAATCAACGCCGCCCAGGCATCCTCCTGCGTGCCCACAGCATCGAGAATGGCCAGCAAAAACGGATGGATGACAAACGAGTTGTAGTAATCCCAATGAAAGCTGGGGCCATCGCCATAAGCGCCATCGCCCACGTACCACTGCATATGTTCGCGCAAAGCGTAATCGACCGGCTTGCGGTCCCACTGCTCCCCCAGCGCAAACAGAGCCGCTTCAACGGCTGCCGAGAAAAGCAGCCAGTTCGTGACCGGCGGCTGCAAGGGCCGAGTGGCGCGCAGTCCATCGGCCAACTGCGCGCGCACAGTGGAGTCGAGCTTGGCGTTTAACTCTCGCGGGGCGCGAAGCACAGCGAGCGCGAGAAACCCGGCGTCTACAAGGGTCTGATATGAGGAGCCAAAGCGTAGATAATCCGGAGAACGAGGGTCCACTCCGGCGTGCAGCGCGTGCCGGGTCATGGCAAGAAAATCCGCCTGGATTTCACCTTCTCTGCCCGCGGTCCCGCCCAACTCAAGCCATGGCGCTATCCCTGCCAAGGTTCGTGCGAAAGCCTCCAGATAAGTAGTGAGGCGATGGCCTTCATCGCCCTTGGGATGCATCTCAACCGGCATGGTGGCGCGCAGTCGGCGTTCACTGAGAGCGCTCAGCACAGGATGCGCCACACGTTGCATCTGGTCGAGCCAGAAGGAGCGACCGCTTGATAACTCTGGAACGCGCGTGCTCGAGGCTGCGGCCCTGCCGGATAACGCAGTTGCTACTCCGGCCGCCAGTGAAGACTTGAGCAGATCGCGACGAAGCATGAAAATCCCTCACTCCTCGTGAATCTATCCCCGCTCCTCCATAGGGATATAGGGAGCGGGATACAGCGGGCCGATGTATTCGGCGCGAGGACGGATCAGGCGGTTGTCGTCCAACTGCTCGATGATATGCGCGGTCCAGCCGGCGATGCGGCTAATGGCGAAGATGGGCGTATAAAGGTCAATGTCGATGCCCAGGGTCGCATATGTCGACGCGGAATAGAAATCCACGTTCGCATTGAGCTTCTTGTCCGAGTTGATGTGCAGCTCAATGGCGCGAGACATCTCGTACCACTTCGGCACCCCTGCATCCTTACCCAGCTTTTCGCTCATCTTGCGCAGGTGGGTGGCGCGCGGGTCTTCGGTTTTATAAACCCGATGCCCAAAGCCGGAGATCTTCTGCTTCGCCGCCAGCATATTCCTCACGTATTCCACCGGGTCGGCGCCTGCCTTGTCGATAGTCAGCAGCAACCGCATCACGCCCTCGTTGGCGCCGCCGTGGAGCGGCCCCTTGAGCGCGCCGATGGCTCCCGTAACCGCCGAGTGCACATCCGCCAGCGTCGCGGCGATAACCCGGGCAGCGAAGGTGGAGGCGTTCAGCTCATGCTCGGCATGCAGCACCAGCGCCATATCCATGGTGCGGACGGCGGTCTCAGACGGCTTGACTCCGTTGAGCATCCAGAGGAAGTTGGCCGCATGGCTGACGGTGCGATCCGGAGGCACGACTTCCAGGCCTTTGCGGATGCGGTCGTAGATGGCGACAATCATGGCCATCTGCGCCGTCAGGTTATAACTCTTGCGGACGTTGGCGTCGTGCGAGTTATCTTTCTCGTCAGCGTCGTAGAAGCTGAGGGCCGACACCGTGGTACGCAGCACCTCCATCGGAGTCGCCGAGGTCGGGAAGGTCCGCAGCATCTTGATGATGCGCTTATCCACCGAACGCGCCAGCGCCAGCCGAGTCTGAAACTCACGCAGCGCCAGTTGATTCGGCAGAATGCCGTTCCAGAGAAGATACGTGGTCTCCTCGAAGGTCGAATGCACCGCCAACTCGTGGATATCGATTCCCCGGTACGACAGTACGCCCGCATCTCCGTCAATCCAGCAGATCCCGGAGTTCGCCGCGACAATTCCTTCTAGACCCTTTCCAGCGACAGCAGTCGACATAGCTCTCGGCTCTCCCTTGCCATGATTTCCAGACGGTTGCGGCGGCTGTCCCGGCTTGAAGCAAATGCCCGGCGCCGGAATGTGCAGTATAGATGTTTATATCGCAGTGATTCGCTGCTTGTCACGAAGTATGGGACAACCGGGCGCGAAAACCGTGCAGAGGCTACCTCTCAGCCGTGCGTTGTTGAAAGAAAGCCAGCTTTTTCTGCACAAAGCCGCATATTTTCTATATTCTGTAGATTCGTCCAGACGGAGCACAAAGCGAGAGCTTCGTAAACCGGAATTCTGGGCGGAATCCGGGCAGAATGATGGGGATTTCGAGAGAGAATCCCATTTCGAATGGCGTCGAACTGGACAGGCAGACGCCCACCACGAGATGCGGTCTGCAAGGTAGGCCGCTAAGGAGAGGCAAAACATGAGTGTACTTGACGATACCCCCCGTAGTTACTCTGGCGCGTTGTTGGCGGTGGTTGCCGCAGCGCTGCTGGCCGGCATTGGCGGCTTGATCTGGACCTGGACCCTGAACAGCCGCCTGAGTGCCGCGGAAGCCGCAATGGCCGATTCCAAACAGCAGAACGTGAAGCTGGCCGCCCAATTGCGCGAAACCGATGCCCGCCTCAAGGTGGCCACAGAGGAGCTGGGCAATTCCCTCGGGCTAACCCAGAAGCAGATGGACGCTCGCGCCCAGCAGATTATGCAGCGCGAGCAGGCTGACAGCCGGCGGCTCGAAAGCGCCGAGAAACAGACAGCCCAGGCCGTGACTGCAGTATCCAACGATGTGACCAACGTAAAGACCGACGTGGGCGGCGTGAAGACCGATCTGGGTAAGACGCAAACCCAGCTGGCCACCACCATCGACCAGTTGACATCGATGAAGGGTGATTTGAACGGGCACAGTAGCCTGATCGCCCGCAATGCTTCGGAGTTGGAACTGCTCAAGCACAAGGGCGACCGGAACTACTATGAGTTCACCCTCAACAAAGGCCAGAGAAAGCCGGTTGGCACGGTCAGCCTCGAGTTGAAAAAGGCCGACGCAAAGCACAGCAAGTTCACTCTCGAGGTCTATTCCGACGACAAGGAGTACGAGAAGAAGGATCGGAACCTGAATGAGCCGCTCCAATTCTATAGCGGCAAGGATCCTCAACTCTTTGAAGTCGTGGTCAACTCGGTGGGCGCAAAGAATGGCCAGGTTTCTGGCTATCTCACATCGCCCAAGGGTGCGCCCGTTCCGCCTACTGTTCAATAACCTCGGTTTGGGGCGCAAGCACTATATTGGGCTGGTACTGGATAGAAAAGGTAAAATTCAGGCCGAATTTCGAGCCTGGGTCACCATGCTCCGGATTCGGCTGCCAGTCTTTGCGAGCGTCCCACTCCTCTTTGCTGAGCCGCAAGACCCAGAAAGCGGTCCCGTCCACGCTCTCTCCTGGGGCTATGATCTTGTGAGTCACAAAAGCGTCGGTGTGCAGCGCGGCCAACTCGGGATACGCGAGAAAGGCCTCTTCGTATTGTGCTTTGCTTCCCGCGGAGACGGAAAGGGGGATACCGTCTCCCGGGATTGCATTGATCAGCAAATTCTCCAATGCAATCGGATTCTTGCTCTGGTTCTGCAGCTTCACGTGAGCAAAAATCAGCACCTGGTTAAAGGTCTCCTTGGCCATCGCTTCGCCGTTAGCGTCCACTCCCGGGGTCTCGCCGTGGGTCGGATGTGCCCAAACCTGCACAATCTCTCCGGTGGCCACGGGCGGCTTTCGACTCGCCAGAACGAAGGCCACAACAACTACCGTGACCAGCAAAGCGGCAATAAAGGCGGCCAACACCACGTGGCTGCTTCCCTTGGTAAATTCTTCACCGCGGGCAGCACCGTCAATCTCTTGTGGGGAATCCTGATGGAGTAAGCTCATAGCGCCCTTATCTTATCTCGACTGACGCTAGGTCGGCCATCTATTCCCGCATTTTTCTGGATGCACTCCGGAATTTATCTCCAGAATGATCCATCCAGACCGCATCGATTGAGGGGAATTGGAAGACAACGAATCACTTAATCAATAATTTTGGGGGCAGGCCGGGAACCCTCAAATCAACGCCGACACTATCTTGGGTCCAGAACTCCCAAACCGCATCGCCAACAGAACCTATAGAGAACAAAACACTTCAAAGCAGCAGCAAGCCATGTGATAAGCCGGATAAAAACGGGCACACCACCCATCACCACCCCGCGGCGGTCTGACTTTCACGCTTGGTCATCGACGCCTTACGCTGTGTTGCTCTGTGCCAGGTCGCGCAACCGGATCACCGCATCGGCCTGCGCGCCCTTCTGACCCTGAACGATGTCGAACTCCACGTCATCGCCCTCTTTCAACGTTTTGTATCCGTCCAACTGGATCGATGAATAATGGACAAACACATCCGGCCCGTCTTCTCGTCCAATGAAGCCGTAGCCTTTGGCGTTGTTGAACCACTTAACTTTGCCTTTGTACTGAGCCACAGGTTCCTGCCTTTCCTGTTCCTGTGAAGTGTGATGCGCATTCACTCGCGGACGCGCGCCAATACTGATATTGACGCGAAATTATCCAAAAAGGTTCCAAATCTTTTCCGTGGTTCACGCGCAAAAAAAGAGAGCACGCAAGAAACTGCTGGCTCTCTTTTTGCAATGAATGACTTGAGCAGAATCGGATTGATTTCGCTGCTTACTTGCCGTGCTTGCCCGCGTTTTTGCGCGCATACAAAAGTACGCTGGTCAGTGTCTTGCCGTCGAGAATTGCGCCCTTCTCAATGAGCTTCAACACCTCTGACAACTTGACCAGGCGGAACTCGATCTGCTCGTCGCCCTCAGGATGAGCATCGCCCGCCACCAGGCCCTCGGCCACAAAAACCATCATTGATTCGCCCAGAAAGCCGGGGCTGGCATAATACTCAACCAGCGGCTTCCATTTCTTGGCGTGGTAGCCGGTCTCTTCTTCCAGCTCTCGCTGCGCGCCCGCCAGGGCTTCCTCGCCCGCGTCCAGCTTGCCGGCCGGAAGCTCCCAGAGATATCGGCCCGCGGCATGGCGATATTGACGCTCGATCACGATCCACGGATCTTTCTTGCTTTTCGTATTGTCGATGGCCAGAATCACCACGCTGCCGTTATGGCGAATGACGTCGCGAACATTCTCATTCCCCCCCGGCTCCACCAGCCGGTCGCGCAACACGCGGAAGAGCGGTCCTTCAAAGATCACCTCAGAGCTGAGAATCTCAGCCTTCTCCTCCACCGAGGGCTCAATACCCTTGGGAGCCCCCTTCAACTTCGTTTCCTTCTTTGCCTTGGCAGCCTTCTTCGCTTTGGGCTTCAAGGCTTTGGCAGCCTTGGGCTTTGTGGCCTTTTTCGCCTTCGATTTGGCGGACTTTTTCGCTTTGGGCTTGGCGGCTTTTGCGTTTTCGGGCACGGCGGCCTTCACTGCTTTCTTTTTCTTGGGCATCTTATCTCTCTCCTCGAAGCGAAATGGGGGCGCATTTTGAGTTCATGCGCAATGAGATAAAGAGTATACGCACCACCCGCCCACGCGCCGAAAAAATTTACCGGTGCATCGATTCAGCTCAGCCTGCCCCTGCCATCCTTGCGAAACAAGTTTGGGATTCAGGGAACGCCGAAAATGGAAATAATCCGGCAACTCAATCCTGCAGGGGAGCGATTGTCACTCTTTTCGTGCCGGGACAAATAATGTATCTATGTATTCAGCGAAGGGGAGCGCTCCAATGCGCGCTCCCCTTTTCCGATCGGTATTTTACTGCCCTAGTGCGGCAAAACCAGCAGGCCCGCCTTCAGCAGCTTTTCTGTCAGGTGATCGAGCGCAGCGGGCAATTTGTAGGAAATAGTGCGTACGGCCATTCCCAGCAACGACGCTGCTTCAACCTGAGTGTATTCCTGGAGCACGATCCGGCTCAATAACATGCGATCAAGCGAATCGAGCTCATTCAGACACTTCTCCACATCTAGAACGAAGATCACTGCGTCCTCGAAGGTGCGAACGGGGCGGCTGGAGCACCATCCCCTAGCAATTGGGTCGCCCAGAATGTTCGGCGCCCTCCCTACCTGCATCGATGCGTAAAGATAGCGCCGCAACATGCTCTCGGTATGTCTCCGGTAAAAGCCCAAACTTACCACCGGTTCGGCAACAGAGGCTTTCGCGGCAACTTTTGCCGCTTCTGTTCTTACCGGCCCTGCTTCCCCATTCCTCCTTGCATCTTGACCTGACCTGAGTGAACTACGTGCTTCCCATAACATCGGCAACTGTAAGGCTGCACTCATAGCGCACCTCCTGTTGCTTCTGCTACCGCCCAGACTCTGACTAGCGTCTTATGGGATGGGCGCCCCCGCCGCTTTCGGCTTTCCGGTGTCGGAAATGCCTTGAGCTTCTCTTCGCAACCATGGCAATAAGCAGTGCCTTGAGATTCGGCGCGATACCAAAGACAGCCGCACCCCTCGCAAATTTTCAGTTGTACGCGCAATTCCATGACGTATCTCCGTATTCCGATTACTTCCCGACAGCTTTGCTTTAACTTCTTGTTGCCGCGGGGTAGACAGAAGCGGATATGGCAACTCAGGATTCTTGTGCCCTGACTGGGGGAGGGCCACCCGAATTCTCTCGTTTTTTGTCTGGATTCTGGCGCGCAGATGCTGGAATATTCCCGGTCGGCCGTCCTTGAACGCCTCTGATGGGCGTTTTGGGGTAGAGAAAAGAAAACCGGAAAAGCTCTTCATCTTCCGATCACTGCTGTTAAGCCGCAAAACCGATGTCCATCGGTCGGATTCATCTCCACGGCAATCAAGCGTTTCCCAAAAAATTTCCACAGGCCACCCCGAGATTGAGTAAAACTAATCTAGAAAGAAGGTTCTCTTACGTCAATCTCCTCTGCCAGCTTTCTGCTTCTTCCCTTTCCAATTCGTGGACAAGCGACGACAATGAAGGCCAATCAACCATTCCAGGTTTGCAGATGGAAATATAGGACTCGGTCTTCCTATTGCTGGTGGCGGATTTTCCTGAGATGAATTTCACCCAAATGCACGAACGCCTCCGCCTCGAGCTGATGCGGAGGATTCAGCGGGGAACTGTCAGTGTCTCGCTGCTCGCCCGTCAAACTGGCTTTGGGCAGTCCCATCTCTCCAATTTCCTGCATAACCGCAGGCAGCTCTCGCTTGAGGCCCTCGACCGTATCCTCGCCGCGCAGCAAATCGGCGCCAGCGATCTATTGCCCGCCTCCTACCAAAGAGGAGACCTGCCGGCGGATGGCGAAGGCAGCATGGTTCCCATCGTCTCCCATGCCGTCGCGCTCTTTGAGCCCTTCATCCGCGCCTCGGCGACCCAGAGTGTGCTTCACCTGCCCGACGGGTTGCTACAGTCGATCCGCGCCCGAGCTTCCAATCCGCGCCGTGCATGGCAGCGATTTCTGGCCGTCCGCATCGCAGGCCCAGACGCTCTGGCGATGGAGCCCCTGGTAATGCCCGACGCCCTCGCGCTCATCGACCGCCACTACAACTCGCTCATGCCTTACCGGCCCAACCGGCCCAATCTCTATGCAGTGCGGCATGGCGCCCACCTCACTCTGCGCTATCTGGACTTCGTCGCGAACAGGCTCGTGCTCAGGCCGCATAACATTGCCTTCCCCGTAGACCTGATCGAACTGAACCCCGGCGAGCCTCCCAGCGAACTCATCACCGGCCGCATCGCGCTCATTATCAACGAGCCGTGAACTCGCAGCTCAAACCTCGTGCTCCGAGTCAGGATTATCAAACCGCGTGAACCGCGCGATAAAGTTCAAGTGGACAACGCCAGTAGGTCCGTTGCGCTGCTTCTCAATGATGATCTCCGACTTGGCCTTGTCGGCTTCGCTCATCTCCTCATTGCGGTTGTAGTACGACTCGCGGTGGATAAACGCCACAACATCGGCGTCCTGCTCAATCGAACCCGACTCGCGCAGGTCGCTCAGCATCGGGCGATGGTCGTCCTTCCGCTGCACTCCGGCGCGCGAAAGCTGCGAAAGCGCCACCACCGGCACGTTCAGTTCCTTGGCCAACGCCTTCAGGCCGCGCGAAATCGCCGAAACCTCCTGTGTACGGTTCTCATACCCCTTCTTGCTGTTCGTGCCCAGCGTCGCCGTCATCAGTTGCAGGTAGTCCACCACCACCAGGTCCAGCCCCCCCGCGTTCTGCTTCAGCCGCCGAGCCTTGGCGCGCATCTCAGCCAGCGAAATGCCTGCCGTGTCGTCGATAAACAGCCGCGTCTCAACCAGTTGATTCAATGCATTCTGCAGCTTCTCCTGGTCCTCGCGCCCCAGAAAGCCCTTCTGCAGCTTCTGCTGGTCCACCCAGGCCTGCGACGCCAACATGCGCCGCAACAGCGACTCCTTGCTCATTTCCAGGCTAAAAACCGCCACAATCGCCTGACTCTTGATCGCCGCGTTCTGGGCGATATTGATGGCCCAGGCGGTTTTGCCCATCGAAGGCCGCGCCGCAATAATGATCAGCTCGCCCTTTTGCAGCCCGCTGGTCATGCGGTCAAATTCCGTGAAATCGGTCGCCAGCCCCGTAACCTCGCGGCTCTGCTTGTATAAATTGTCGATACTGCCGAACGAGCTCTGCACAATCTGGTCAAGCGACTGAAACCCGCCGGTAAGCCCCTTTTCGCTCACCTGCATCAATTGCGCCTCGGCCGCGCCCAGCACTTCCAGAGCGGTTTCGCCCTGGTCCGCGGCCCGTGCAATAGCCGACGAGCAAATCAGCATCAGCTTGCGCAGCAGGCTCTTGTCCTTGACGATGCGTATGTACTCTTCGATCACCGGCCGTCGCGGCAAACCCTCCGTCAGCGACGCCAGATAAGCCACACCGCCAATCGAGTCCCGCTCCTTATAGCGGTCCAGCTCGGCAGCCAGTGTCACAATGTCTACCGCCCGCTGGTTGTTCATCAGCTCGGTCATGCGCAGAAAAATGCGGCGATGCGAATCAAGCGAAAAGTCGTCAGACTCCAGCTTTTCGGCAGCCTCGGCGTGCGCAGCATTGTCCAGCAAAATCGCGCCAAGAATGGTTTTCTCGGCATCGACGTTAGCCGGCAATCCAGAGTCGAAAGCCAGGTTGGGAAGCGTAGCCATATCAGTTGAGTCTAGGCCGAAGGCGCGCAGTCAGAGCTTGTGAAGATAAATGAAGTCGTGGAAAACAGCGCAAAAAGCCCCATATCGCTGAAGAATTCGCTCTGGATGGAGCCACTTGCAAACTCAAAAGGGAAACAAGAAGCGTCAGGGCACGACTTTAGTCGTGCCGTAACTGCCGTAAAATGATCGGGGCTTTAGCCCCTGCGGAAAGACCCGTTTGGACGGTAGGCGGGGGTTACAACCCCGCATAAAGCCAATGGAATCAATCGGGGCTTTACAGGCTGCGGAAAAACGCGGGCGGAGGGTAGGCCGGGGATTCATCCCCGGCATAAAGCCAAAAAGATAAGCGGGGCTTTACAGGCTACGGAAAAACGCAATGCGGAGGTAGGCCAGGGTTTTAACCCCCGCATAAAGCCAATTGAATCAATCGGCGCTTTACAGGCTGCGGAAAAACGCGATGCGGAGGTAGGCCAGGGTTTTAACCCCCGCATAAAGCCAATTGAATCAATCGGGCTTTACGGCTGCGGAAAAACGCGGGCGGGCGGTAGGCCGGGGATTTATCCCCGGCATTAAGCCAAAAAGATAAGCGGGGCTTTAGCCCCTGAGGTATGCTTTTCGAGCTTTTCACCCGAAGCGCTGCCCTTTTTCCGCCGCCTCTTCAGCCCCCGGAGGAACACCCACGGCGAATTCACCCTGCCGCACTGAAGTTGCTCGAAGCGGAACTTTACAGACAATTCAGAGAAGATTCCGGATTGCCGGTCACGCGACCGGAACCCACCCAAAATGGCTTAAAGAAGTGTTTTGGAGATATTACCCAGTTTCCGAGCGATCTGGTTCCAAAGTAGTGTCCACAGAGCGGCGATTACGAGTATTAGCGCAGCGTCGGTGACGATTCCTAACCAGACAAATCCTCCCCCCCCGCATACCCGCCTTCGGTGAAAAACGCGAAGGGCACGCCGTACGGGAAGAAACAGTCGGCGCAATCAACGGTTCGTAGAAGATTTGCGATGTTAGCGAGACCAAGAACAGACGCCGATGCGATGACGCTCCACTGGAATCTCCTTCGCGTCGAAACGCCGCCGATGCTACCGACGGCCTCAATTGCCAGAAGATTTACGACGATGAGCGCAAGGATGATAGCCGAACATTCTGACAACCACCATACTCGATAAATACGATGCAACCACGGCCAATACTCAGGAGGAAAATGCCGCCAAAATATGGCTAGCCCTACATGGAGAAGCACGAAGACCACCGTAAACAGAGCGGAATTAAAGAGGATGAGCCTAGTCGTCTTAATACGCGAACCGCACACTGACAATCCATAGGACAACAAGCCAATGCACAATGCGGCTGCGATTGAAACACCAAAAATAGAGCTTTCCAACGACAACCCCGTAGCCACAACGCCAACGCAACACACGAGAGTTGCCAGCCATCCGCCGTTTAACCGTCCGCGCATCGTGGCTATCCTCATGGCTTCTGTGAGCGACATTAACATTTCACAACAATCCCGGGATAGTTATGCGTCAATTCCCAGCGCCACATTCGCAAATTCCCCAACAAACCCCCGCAGCCAACCCAACCTATCAAATCAACCTCAAATGCCTTATTATCAATACAAAGCGAGGAATAAACGATGGCCAATGGAACGTTGAGCCCCGCCAAGTTAAAAAAAGTTCTGACGGCCTTGGAAGGCAACTGGGCAGCCGAGATGGAGGGTTACCACACCTATCTCGCGCTGGCCGACCGGGATACAGACCCTGTGCGTTCGCAGGTGCTGCGCCACCTGGCCGGTGCCGAGTGGGAGCACGCCCAGCTTTGGCATGGCCGCATTGCGGAACTGGGCGGAACCGAGCCGACCTACAGCGGCAAACCAGGCGGTGAGGCCCATGCGCTGGCCAATCGCGCCGGCGGCATCCGCATGGCCCTGCGCCGTTTGGAAATCGAGGAGAGCCGCGCCATCGCCGGCTATGGCGAGCAACTCAAAAGCTTGGGCGACGAAGAATCCATCGCCATCCTCGAACACGTCATCGAAGATGAGAAAGACCACTACAAGGAGCTCGGCTCGCTTCTGCGCGGCCACTATCCCGCGCCCGCCGGCTCGCACAAAATCGACGCCCAGGCCGTGCTCGATGAGATGCTGGCCAAGCGCGCCCAGGGCCGCAAGCAGCCCGGCAGTTGGATCGGCGATGCCATTTACGGCGTCAACGACGGCCTCGGCGCCATCTTCGGCATTGTCTCGGGCGTCAGCGGCGCAACCCTCGGTGACCCCGCCCAAACCAGCCATTACGTGCTATTGGCCGGCATCTCCGGGCTGATCGCTTCTGCCCTCAGCATGGGTTCGGGAGCGTATCTCGCCGCCAAAAGTGAGCGCGAAATCTACATGGCCGAGGTCGCCCGCGAGCGCGAGGCCATCAAGATGAACGGTCCCGAAGCCCGCGAACTCCTCTCGCTCTACTACCAAGTCAAGGGCCTGCCTGAAGAGGACGCCCAGAACATGGTCAACCACATCGCCAACGACCCCGAGCAACTGCTGCGCGCGCTGGCCAGCGAGCGGCTCGGCACCAGCGAAGATGCGCTCTCCAATCCGCTCGTCTCGGCCGGCTCAGGCGCGCTCTCAACCGCCATCGGTGCGGCCATTCCCGTCATTCCCTTCTTTTTCCTCAATGGAATGAACGCGGTCATCGCAGCCGCCATTATTTCGCTAGCGGCCCACTTCGCCGTAGGCGCGGCCAAGTCGCTCATCACCGTCCGCTCCTGGTGGTCCTCAGGCCTTGAGATGACCGTAGTAGGCGCGCTAGAAGGCGCAGTCACCTACGGCATAGGCGTAATGCTAGGCAAAGGCGGCATGTAGTTCAATAGCTGCGGTAACCCGCACGCGCTGTGCCCCATCCATTCGCGCACTCGGCGAATGGGTGGGAGACCACAAATTCAATGTAACCCGCACGAGCTGTGCCCCATCCATTCGCGCACTTGGCGAATGGGTGGGATACCACAAATTCAATGTAACCCGCACGAGCTGTGCCCCATCCATTCGCGCACTTTGCGAATGGGTGGGAGGGTCACAAAACTTTGAGCGCGCAAACCCCGCCGCAGGGTTTTGCAGATCATTGCCTTCCTCAAGCGCATAATCAAAGCATGAACAAGAACCAGAGCCGCGGGCCGTTACTGACAACTGAAAACTGTCAACTGTCAACTGAAATGAGCCCCCCCACCCCCCTATATTTATTTTCGAAAATCCGTATGTAATTAAATAGTAAACAGCTCAAAACCTTCGCAACTCGATAACTATTTCATTATCATCCACTTAAATCTAAAGAATGTTGGCGCTGGTTTCGTGCCTTCGCGCCTTGGTAACCACCGCGCAAGAAGCGTCCAAGTGCCAAACTCTAGGCCGACCAAGATATCTGCGCGCAGGAATCTTAAAATCCTCAAACTCCATCAACTCCAAACACAAAGATGCCGCTTCTGCGCAGCTGTTGAGCGGAAACCGGGAAAACCTGACCAAAACGGCATCGCTGTATTCAATTCGGACCGGCGAAAAGATCGCGTCCGGTCTTTGTCCGATTATTCATCGCTGCGCCGCGATTCCGGCCTTATGTTAGATAAATTGCTCCCAATTTGAGGGAATACTCAACCGATCGAGGACGAGGAAGACCATGACCGAGATTGCAACCATCGTGCTTCCGCAAGCCGGATCGCACAAAGGCCTCAGAACCGCGCCAGGTGTTGAAGCGCTGGCCCAGTCGTTCCTCGATAACCTGCTCTTCGTCCAGGGCCGCGCCACCGAGCGGGCGACGGTAAACGACCTCTACATGGCGCTTGCCCACACTGTGCGCGACCGGCTGGTCGAGCGATGGATTCAAACGGTTAAAAACTATCAGGCGCAGGATGTGCGTGTGGTTTGCTACCTCTCGGCCGAGTTCCTGACCGGACCGCATCTGGCCAACAACCTCATCAACCTGGGCATCTACGACGAGGCCGAGCAGGCCATGAAGCAGTTGGGACTCGATCTGAACGTGCTGATCGAGCAGGAAGAAGAGCCGGGCTTAGGCAACGGTGGATTAGGCCGTCTAGCCGCCTGCTTCATGGATTCGCTGGCCACACTAGACATTCCTGCCATCGGCTACGGCATCCGCTATGAGTATGGAATCTTCGATCAGCAGATTCGCGACGGCTGGCAGGTCGAGTCGACTGACAAATGGCTGCGCCTCGGCAATCCTTGGGCACTTGAGCGGCCCGAGGATGCCTTTGAAGTAAAAATGGGCGGGCGAACCGAAAGGCATACCGACGTCAAGGGCAAGGAGCACGTCACCTGGATTCCGCAAAAGCTGGTCCGCGGGGTTCCGCACGATACGCCGATTCTGGGCTACCGGACCAATACCGCCAACACCATGCGCCTCTGGGCCGCTCAGGCCGTCGAGAGCTTCGACTTCGAGACCTTCAACCACGGAGATTTTTTCGGCGCGGTGGCCGACAAAGTGTCCAGCGAAAACATCTCGAAGATTCTTTATCCCAACGACGAAGGCGTGCAGGGCAAGCAGTTGCGGCTGGCGCAGCAGTTCTTTTTTGTCTCGTGCAGCCTGCAGCATATTTTGAAAATTCAGGCCACACAGCACCGTCCGCTGGCCGAGTTGCACCGCAACTTCGCCATCCAGATGAACGACACGCATCCCGCAATCGCGGTGGCGGAGTTGATGCGTCTGCTGATCGACGAGCACGAGATGGAGTGGGACGCAGCCTGGCATGTGACGCAGAATGCAATGTCATATACCAATCACACACTTCTGCCGGAGGCGCTTGAGCAGTGGCCGCAGGGCCTCTTCGGCTCGTTGCTGCCCAGGCACCTCGAAATCATCGACGACATCAACCGCCGGCATCTGGAAAATGTGCGCTTGAAGTTTCCCGGCGATGAGGGGCGCGTGCAGAGGCTTTCGCTAATCAATGAAGACGGCGAGAAATTCGTGCGCATGGCTCACCTGGCCTCGCTCGGCAGTCATTCCATCAACGGTGTGGCCGCGCTGCATACGGAATTGCTCAAGACCAACGTACTCGGCGATTTCTACGCGCTGACGCCTGAGAAATTCTCCAACAAGACCAACGGTGTGACGCCCCGGCGCTGGATGGTCTTAAGCAATCCGCGCCTGGCGAGATTGTTGACTGCGCGACTAGGCTCCGGCTGGGCGCGCGATCTAGAAAAACTGCGCAAGCTTGAGCCGCTGGTCGGCGACCCGGAGTTCTCTGAAGAGTGGAGAGCCATCAAACAGCAGAACAAGCAGAACCTATCGGCTTACATTGAGAGCCAGTTGCGCATGACCACCGATCCGGAATCGATCTTTGATGTGCTGGTAAAGCGGCTGCATGAATACAAGCGGCAGCACCTGCAAATACTGCACATTCTCACCCTCTACAAGCGCATCCAGCGCGATCCGGATGCAGAGGTTGTGCCGCGTACCTTTATCTTCGGCGGCAAAGCCGCGCCCGGCTACCGCATGGCCAAGCTGATTATCAAGCTGATTCATTCTGTCGGCGAAGCCATCAACTCCGACCCTCTGGTGCGTAGCCGACTGAAGGTCGTCTTTCTGCCCGATTACAGCGTGAAGCTGGGGCAAAGGGTCTATCCTGCCGCGGATTTGTCCGAGCAGATTTCGCTGGCCGGTAAAGAAGCCTCGGGAACCGGCAACATGAAGTTTGCCATGAACGGCGCGGTGACCATCGGCACGCTGGACGGCGCCAACGTCGAAATTCGCCAGGAAGTAGGCGCGGAGAACTTTTTCCTCTTCGGCCTGACCACACCTGAAGTCGAAAAGAGCAAAAAGGAAGGCTACAATCCGCGTGCTATCTTCGAATCCAACCCAATGCTCCACGAGGTTCTGGTCTCGCTGTCGAGCGGCGAATTCTCGCGCGGTGACCGCACGCTCTTCGAGCCGCTGATCAATTCCTTGCTGACCAGCGACGAATATATGTTGTTGGCCGATTACCAGTCGTATATCGATTGTCAGGACCGCGTCAGCCTGGCGTATAAAAACCAGGAAGAGTGGACGCGCATGTCGATTCTGAATGTGGCGCGCATCGGCAAATTCTCCTCAGACCGCTCAATCCGCGACTACTGTGCAGAAATCTGGAAGACCTGGCCCGTAAAGATTCAACTGTAGCGATCAATGGACGAACAGAGGTGAATGGTAAGGGCTTTTAGTTGTGCCGTAAGTGCTTTTATACGAGCGGACGTTAGCTCCCGCGGTCGTCGTCTCTGGTGCTTCGCAGTTCCGTAAGAGCAATTTGCAAGTGGATCTGAGGACAGGGTCGAGCGCAAACCCTCTCTTGTGTAGTAAACTTGAAGTTCTGAGTCCAAAAGCAGGAAACCACAATGTCCATTCATCCCGTAATGCAGCGCTTGGCTGACAAGCTCAAGCGCACAGACCTCCCCGAGTTCGTGCCTGGCGACCAGGTTCGCGTCCAAGTCAAGATCAAGGAAGGCGACAAGGAACGCTTGCAGGCCTTCGAAGGCTTGGTCATCGCCATCAACAAAGGTCCCCAGGGAACCTTTACCGTGCGCAAAATGAGCTTTGGCCAGGGCGTTGAGCGCATCTTTCCATTCAACTCCAAGGTCATCGACAAGATCGAGAAGGTTCGCAGCTACAAGGTGCGCCGCGCCAAGCTCTTCTACCTCCGCGAACTGCGCGGCAAGGCTGCCCGCTTGAAAGAAGTAGGCCGCGTCGTGGCCAAGGCCTAAACCGCTTACATCCTTTTTCAAACACAACCCCTGGCTCTCTAGCCGGGGGTTGTGTTTTGCGGTAATCTGTGGTCCGCTTGCAAATCCTGGGAAAATGGCCACTACCGCAGGATCTATTCCTTTCAGTTCTCCGATCGCTGTCCGCTGTAAGCTCCTCACTGTAAGCTGTAAGAGAAACCGATGACTCCAACCGACCAGGTCCGCCATCACGCCTTTCAAGAAACCCTTCTGAGCGCCCGCCGCACCATGCTGCTCAGCGAGATTCTAAAGCTGGCGATGGATAGCTTTCGCTCGAGCAAGCTGCGCTTTGCGCTGACCGCTCTCGGCATGGTCATCGGTACCGCCTCAGTCATCTGGGTGGTGACAATCGGGCTGACCGGCAGACAGTTCATCATGGCGGAGATCCAGAAGGTCGAAACCAATTCGGTCGAGGTGGAGTACTCTGGCGGCGGGGCGACAGCCGCCGAGCGCGCAATCAACAACGACCCGCTCACCCGCGACGATGAAAAGGCCGTGCTGGCGCAGTTGCCCGGAGTGCAATACTCGTCGCCAATCCTCTCCATGCACGACCGCATCAGCCTTGGCTCGGGAATCACCAAAGATACGCTGGTGCTGGGCGTCAGTCCGCAATACCAAAACATTCGCAACCTGGTTGTGGTCGATGGCAGATTTCTCGACGAGACCGACGACGAGGCTCATATCAAGTGCGCCGTGGTCACCGAAATCTTCGCGCGGGAGCGCTTCGGCAGTGCCGACGCTGCTGTCGGCCAGGAATTCGATATCAGCGGGATTCCTTTCACCATTGTCGGCGTTTTCAAAGAGAGCGTGGATGATTTTGGCGCATCTGAGATCGAGAATCAGACGATCCTGATTCCCTTTTCCGTGGCTCGCTACTTCACTGGAACGGAAGATGTGAACCAGATTTATTTTTCCATGCGCAGCATGGATGAGGTTCCCGACGCCGCGAAAGAAATTGTCCACATCATTCATTCGCGCCATCGGCCCAACTCGGTTTACCAGGCGCAAACACTTAAAGAACTCCTGGTCATGGCCGATAAAATCATGACCTATCTCACATTGGTACTGGTGGCGGTCTCCACCGTTACCTTGGCGGTGGGCGGAGTGGGCATCATGAACATCATGCTGGCCACTGTCCGCGCACGCACCCGCGAGATCGGCATCCGCAAAGCTCTGGGCGCCACCTATCGCGAAATCAGGCTCCAATTTATGGCCGAAGCGGTCATTATCTCGCTGGTCGGC
>JBEKWJ010000018.1:0-80946 GCA_049513195.1 Occallatibacter sp. | reverse complement strand
CCCAGTCATTAACTCCCTGAAGCCCGTGTGGCCCAACCGGGCGGAACGTCATAGACCTCAGGCTTTACCGATCCCTGTTCTCTGTTTTTGCAAGTCCTTGCAGAATAATTCCCTCCCAACGCGCACAATCAAAATATGAATAACGACCAAAGCCGCGGGCCGTTCCTGTTCCCTGATCCCTGATCCCTGTTCCCTGAAAAGACCCCCCCCACCCCCCCTATAAATATTTATTTTCGGCCGATTTCCTTGCAGATTATAGCGTAGCCGGAGAAGAAAACGAGGCCAAGAAAGTGAAGAATACCCGCGTCATTACTGAATGAAACTTAGTTTCAGACAAAATCTTCAATGTGCGCGAAAACGCACGCTTTGTACCGCTACGTGAGAATCGGCCTGCCAAGAGCAAGCGAATTTCGCCTGATAAAGGGCCGTTTTCATCAATAATATCGGCATTTTGACGGCAAAAAGGCCCGGTTTTACAAGGCGCGAAACCAGGCGTACGCGCAAAATCACATCAGTCCGCAAAATGAGCCATCGCAGATGATTTCCGATTGCCGTGATATACACTTCTCACCTTCAGTGGTTACCGACGTCTTCCATATCTCGCAATACCCGAAGCAATGAATCTCATGGAAGAAATCGGTGCTTCCGGGCCGCGGCGTATTCCTCTCAGAGCAACCGAGGCGCAACCACATAGAAGCTCAGTGCCGCATCGCCTTGTTCGAGCACGCGAGTGCGTTCGAGCGAGCCATAGCCATCCTCAAGCCGCTCTTTGCGGCGGTGTTCGGCGATCACCACAGCGCCATCTGAAAGAATCCCCAAAGCCGTCCCGCCGAGCAGGCCCAGCGTCGCCGCATATTCTGGAGCGGCATCCCAGGGCGGATCGAGAAAGAGCACGTCATACTGTTCTCCGATACCTGCTTCGCGGCCTTCCTGCTTTGGACCTGCGTTGGCAGTGCGGCGCAGAAACGCTCCGACAGCGCAAGCGTGAATCTTGAATCCCGCAGCGTTCCCTGAAGCCGTCAGTCCGAGCTTTTCAAGGTTGCCGCGCAGAACCGTGAGCGCAGACGCAGCCTTCTCGACAAACTCCACGCGCGACGCTCCGCGACTGAGCGCCTCAATGCCCACTGCGCCCGATCCTGCATACAAATCCAGAAAGGCCGCGCCGTCGATCCGTGGCGCCAGCACGTTGAAAAGTGTCTCCCGCAGACGGTCGCTGGTGGGCCGTGTGGCCATGCCGCGCGGAGCCTCAAGCGTACGGGAACGAAGCGATCCAGCGATGATACGCATTGCTGACCAGCATAACCGACCAGCGTCGGAAACGATGCAAGGGCTCAGACGGCTACAATTATCTTGTATGCGTGGATGGTCAATTCCGCTGGGCCGTTGGATGGGCGTCGAGTTGCGCGTTCATCTCTTTTTTCCGCTATTGATGGTCGTTTGCCTGGGGCTAGGCAACTCCGAAGGTGGTCCCTTCGCACTCTTGCGCGGTCTGGGATTGTTTCTGACGCTGGTAGCGGCAGTGACTGTGCGGGAAACGGCCCGACTGCTGGTCGCCGCATGGCTGGGATTGCGCCTGCGCGCCATTCTGTTATTGCCCATTGGCGGCCTCTTTGCCTATGCCGACCCCGAGAGCCAGGAGAACAGTAACCAGGGTGGTGGGCAGTTTGCCCTCGCACTGGCCGGCCCCTTGGCGAACCTGGCCACGGCCCTGGTGCTCGCTGCGGCTTTCATGGGCGCAAGCGGGGACGTAAAACTCTTTGAGCGGCCATGGATTTCCGCCGCATGGCTGGTGCGCAGCACGGTGTGGATGGAAGTTGGCCTCGGCCTCTTGCACCTCCTGCCGGCCTATCCCTTGGATGGCGGGCGGCTGCTCCGGGGCAGCTTTGCCCGCAAGCACGGCTTGGCGCCCGCCAGCCGCATGGCATCCGCGCTGGGTCAGGTGCTGGCGCTAGGAGCCATGGCAGGCGGTATGTTTCTGCACGATTACTGGCTGGTAATCGCTGGCTTCTTCATCATGATCGGCGCGCAGATCGAGGACCAGGGCGTCTTCTTCCAGTCGGTGGTCGATACAGTACACATGCGCGAGGTGATGCTCACCGATTTTGCCACCCTCTCACCTTCAGATACCCTGGCCGACGCTCTAGTGCGCTGCGTTCACTCTCTGCAGGAGGATTTTCCCGTGGTGCGCGGTCCACAGCTGGTGGGCATTATCAGCCGCCAACGCATTGTGGACGCTCTGCGCAGCGAAGGCAATGGCTACGTGCAGGCAGCCATGTCCAAAGCCTTCCAGGTGGCGCGGCCCGAAGATACACTGGGAACCACTATCCGCCGCATTCAGACCGGCCGCGGACTCTCGCTGATTCCGGTTACCGACAGCGGGCGCGTGGTCGGCATTGTGAGCGTGCAGAACCTGATGGGCGCCATGTCACTCTTGGCCGAGCAGCGCCGTCTGGAGCGCGAAGAAGCCCAGGAGCAGGCCAACTAGCAGGCCGGAGAATGACCGTGTCGATAGACGCCGACCCCGATGCACCGCTGCCTGTCTTAGACAATGCCCTCGCTCCCGGCCTCTACCTGGTGGCCACACCTATTGGCAACCTGGGCGACATCACACTGCGCGCGCTCGACGTTCTCCGCCGCGTTGACCGCATCGCCTGCGAAGACACTCGCCAGACACAGAAGCTGCTCAACCATTTTCAGATCTCGACGCCCACCGTCAGTTGCCATCAGCATAACGAACATCAGCGCGCGGCCGAACTGATCGAGGCGCTCCAGGCTGGCGGCCGCATCGCTGTGGTTTCCGATGCCGGACTGCCGGGCATCAGTGATCCCGGGAGCCAACTCACCGCCCAGGCCATTGCCGCCGGAGTCGCAGTCATCCCTATACCCGGGGCCAATGCGGCGCTCAGTGCGCTGGTCGCCTCCGGGCTGCCCACGTGCGAGTTTCACTTCATCGGCTTTTTGCCGGAGAAAGCCGGCGCGCGCCGCACCAAGCTTGAAGCGCTGGCCGCTGAAGTTCAAAGGGCCGAGGCCGCGCGTACTTTGGTTTTTTATGAGGCGCCGCACCGGATTCTGGAAACACTGTCGGATCTAGAAGCCGTATTTGGTCCCGCCCTGCACGTAGTGCTGGCGCGCGAGCTGACCAAGATTCACGAAGAGTTTCTGCGCGGAACGGTAGCAGAGACGCACCGCGAACTGGCCAGTCGTGACCGCATTCGCGGTGAGATTACGCTGCTGGTCGAAGCGTGCCCGCGGTCTCGCGGCGAAGAAGAAACACTCGGCGCGCCCTTGAAAATTGCTGATCGTGTCGCCCGCCTCCAGGCCGAGAATGGAGTGGACGAAAAGGAGGCCCTGAAGCGCATCGCGCGCGAACTGGGCCAGTCGAAAAGTGAGGTTTATCGCGAACTACAACGGGAGCGTGGGCGCCGCCGGTGAGTCGTCGTTCCCTAATCCCGAGTCTCTGTTTCCTGTTCCCTCTCTTGCTGAATCTCTTCGATCAACTGCTCGACCTGCTTCCGTCTGCGGTCGCTCATGTCCACAAAACGAATGCCGATACTGCGGCGCTCCCGATCGTGTATGGCCTGAATCACGCCGCCAAGCCGGAATGGCAATCCTTCCAGTTGAAACTCGACTTCAATTCGCGTGTAGATGCCCACCGGAAAGCAGTCGTCGGTGCAGATGCGGCAACCATCCAAACTCAGGTCGAGAATGCGTCCCGGCAGCCGGGAACCAATATTGATGAGATGAATCGTGGCTGATGTGTTGACCGCTTCCCTGATCGCCACGCGGCGATCACGCCCGATGAGCTTGAGGCTTGCCTGGGCTCCTGCTTCAACCTCCGGTGGCCGTGCCGGAAGTGCAACCGGATTTCGAGATTGCTGAGGCGTCTCTTCTGCGCGCGGTTCAGCGACTAAAACTCTGCCTGCCTGCGGAACAAACCTTTTCGCCGCGGCCTGCCGTTCCGCAATCTGTTTGGCCGCAGTTTCGCTTGCAGCCTTGGCCACAACCTCTGCCTCAACCTCTGAGAGCACATCCTCCAAATCCTGTTTGCGCCGTGCCGGGATATCCACAAAACGAATGCCAGCCAGATTCCGGCCGTCGGTCCATTGGATGATGCCGCCAAAGCGGAAGGCAAAGCCGCGTACTTTGAAGCTGACCTCGACACGAAGCTTCGCTGAGCCCGGAAATCGCTCCTTTGTGCGCACGCGGCAACCACTCAAACTGAGGTCAACAATGCGGCAGGCAGCAGTGGAGCCGTGGCTGACCAGGACCAGTTGGGCATCCTCGTCCACGCCGAAGCGTGCGACAGCTCGGCGGCTCTGTCGATCAGCCGCAAGCTCTTCCGCATTCTCCGCCGATTCCATTGCCGTCACCGCCTGCATTCAGCGAAAATCAGTCTCCTCCATCGAGTTTCCGCGTGCTTAGAGGCGAGGGCTGCGTCGCCTCACGACCTTTCAATCGGTCATACACATACAGATCGCTGGTGGTCCCCAACGCCTCGTTGTACAGATCGATGGCGCCGATCAATTGCTTCAACTCTTCGGTGAACAAGTGAATCGCCTGCAACTGGGTGGCCGATGCCGGAAGCTCAAATTGGGGAGTTTTCATGAATTTTTGGTAGCCACGGTCCAGCAGACGCGCCACGCGGCCCCCAATCAGCGCGCCGGGCGGGATGGCGAACTCAACCGGCGTCTCTTTGTCGGCCGTTGGCACCAGAATCGCTCCGGCACCGTACTTCGTCACCAGCACGCCTCCCGCAACTTCGATGGAAGGCGTCACTTCGAAACAATGAGTGCTTAGGTTTGCCAAAGTCTGACTGAATTTAGGATTACGAAACTTTCGGTTCACAAAGCCTTCCAGTCTGCGAGGACATTCATTGTATCGGCAGAATCCTCTTCGAACTGCAACCTCGCACTTTCAATCTCGCACACACGGAGCGCCAACCGCAATTGCCGATGAGCGGAATCCTTTCAAACCGCGTGCGTTTGTTAGCCTATATTGAAGCATGAAGGCGTGCATTTTCTCAGCATTGCGCCAAAAATTCCAGAGGAGAAAATCGCTGATGAACGGAATCCCCCAACTTGCTGTGAAAGAATTGAAGCGGCGCATCGATGCCGGCGAAGATGTCTACATTCTTGACGTGCGTGAACCCTGGGAGCACAAGATCGCGCAGATTGGCGGAAAGCTCATTCCGCAGAACGAGGTCCCGCAACGGTTGGCCGAGATCGACCGCGACCGCGAAATCATTGTCCATTGCCACCACGGCGTCCGCTCGCAACGCATTGCCGAGTTCCTCAAACAATCGGGCTATGCCCGCGTAACCAACCTCGCCGGCGGCATCAACGCCTGGAGCGAGGAGGTCGACCCCAAGGTTCCAAAGTATTGAGGAGAAGAACATGTTCCACGAGCTTCCGGAGACGATTTTGTCCCGCATGCGCGAGTTGGAGCGGATTGATTCCCGTGACCGTACGGACGGAACACCTCGCCTGGAGCGGCTTCGTCAGATCCCGCCGGAGGTTGGCAGATTCATCGCCATCCTGGCGGCGTCGGCGCCCTCCGGTCGCTGCATCGAGATTGGCACCAGCGCGGGATACTCCACTCTTTGGCTTGCTCTGGCTTGCCGGGCCACCAACAGGAAAATCACGACTTACGAGATACGGGAGGACAAAGCCGAACTAGCGCGACAGACCTTCGATGCAACGGGAGTTTGGGATGTTGTCGACTTTGTTCACGCGGATGCTCTTGATCAGTTGCCGGAGTCGAAGAGCATTGCCTTCTGCTTCCTCGACGCCGAGAAAGAAATCTATGATCGTTGTTATGAAGCGGTGGTGCCGCGAATGGTTGTGGGCGGCCTTCTCGTCGCAGACAATGCCATCGATCATCGGGCGACCCTGCAACCCATGCTCGATCGAGCGCTCTCAGACGACAGAGTCGACGCCTTGATTGTCCCCATTGGTAATGGAGAGTTGGTTTGCAGAAAAAAGTAGCGTTGACTCCGTTCAGCGAGTTAGCGCGCCACCCGGCAGGATGCTCGATGATTCGCCGCTTTTGCCGTTCTCCTCAATCTTGCCGAAGATCATCTTGCCGCTCGCGGTTTGCAGCACACTGGTGACAGAAACCTCTACCGACTTGCCAATCAGCTTGCGGGCATGATCGACCACCACCATGGTGCCGTCGTCCAGGTAGCCTACCCCCTGATTGAACTCCTTGCCCTCCTTGAGAATGAACACTTGCATCTTCTCGCCGGGCAGCACCACCGGCCTCAGAGCATTGGCCAGATCGTTGATGTTCAGCACTTCGACATGGTGCAGGTGGGCGACTTTGTTCAGGTTGAAATCGTTCGTCACCACCTTGGCCTCCCACTTCTTGGCCAACTCCAGCAACTTCAGGTCAACTTCGCGTATGGAGGGAAAGTCGTCGGCGACAATTTGAACCTGAATCTTGTCGTTCGACTGCATCCTCTGGAGCATGTCCAAGCCGCGGCGTCCGCGCTGCCGCTTCGATCCGTCCGTCGAGTCCGCCACCGTCTGCAACTCGCGCAGTACGAACTCCGGCACCACCATCATGCCGTCGATGAAACCCGCTTCGGCAATGTCAGCGATGCGGCCGTCGATGATGACGCTCGTATCCAGAACCTTGGAGTTGCGGCGTGCGGGACGGTCGCCCGTGAAAACGGTGCCCAACGCCGACGCGCTCAGCAGGTCGCCCTTGCTCGCGCCGACCAGCAGCCCGACGTAGGTCATCAACAATAGGTCGAAGATCTGAATTACCGACGAGGTAGCGCCTGGGGCCAGTGCACCGCGCAGCACCACACAAAACAAAGCCGCGCCAATGATACCCAGCACGCTACCAACAACCGAGCCGATCAGCCGCTTCAGGCTGAGCGCCCGCACTCTGAATTCGAAAATAATGACCGCGCCGGCCGCCCCGGCGCCCAAGCCCGCACTTGCCCACCCTGTCATTCCGAATGGATGAAGGAAAAAACAAACTCCCGCAAGAAGAGCCACAAAAAGAAGACGAAGCACAATCAAGTCCATATAAAGCGAACCCGCCCCCCGGCTGGCGGACAATGGAATCCGACACACCGGGCATTGTTGGCGAGTATCCCACCCGGCTGCGCCCTCGTCAAGTATGCAAGGAAAGAAGGATCAGGAATCAGGAAATAGGGAACAGCTCGCGGAGCGCTCTTTGAAGTGTCTCCGCCAGGCAGTTCTCCGCCTGGAGGCATCACAGTCTACCAGTTCAGTCACAGCCGGTCGACCAGTCTTCTAGCCCCTGTCCCCAATTCCCTATTCCCTGCATTTACGACGCCACTGCCAGCTCCATCTCCATCACCGGAGCCAGCCTCTGCGAACCCTTGCGAGGACCTCGCTTGCGGGCGCTCATCACCTTGATGCGCTCCAGCAGTTCTTGAGGCGAGCAGTTCTTCTTGGCCAGCAGCGCATCGGCGGCGTGCATTTCCCCCGCCATTCTCTGCGGATCGCCCAGCAAAATCATGGGCACATGGGAGGCGATCTGCTTCAATCGCTCCACCAACTGGCTGCCGCTCATCTGGGGTAACCCAGAGTCAGCCAGCACTAAATCTACAGGTGTCTCGGCAAAAATGCCGATGGCCTCCTGTCCGTTGCTGGCCGATACCACCCGGTAACCGTTGGTGGCCAGCATGAACTTGAGCACAGAAAGCTCTTGTTCGTTGTCGTCTACGCAGAGAATGATCTTCTTGGGTCGCATGGTCTGGGAATGAACTCCTCAATGCAGTTTTGGTTAACTTCGTTTTGACAACAACTCACCAGTACCCGCACTTGTGGCAGGTTGGCGTAATTCGTTTCCAAGGCGCACCGCGAACGAGTCAGCTAATCCTGGTAGATCTTGCGCCGGACTGCATTGTGTACTGTGGGAACAGCCCAGGTGGGCAAGGTCAGTACGCAACGCAGCAACCGTCATTCGATGCACAGGTGGCTGTTTCGTTCACGATCAAAGGTTGTGAATGAAGCCTAAGGGCAATACCGGCAAAGGTGTCGGTTAAATTCCTTCAATGAAAGCCAAGCGTACGGGGGATAGAGCTTGCTGAAAAGAGGGAAAACAAGGCGAAAACCTCTTCTAAATATCCGAAAGCTATGAGGGTAAACTAGGTAGGATTAACACACATCGTGACTTGCAACGATTAAAGGCTGTTGAAAGTTTGTGCATTACGGCAGGAAAAGCCGTCCTGATGCCACAAAAACAGTGCTGCCCGCCACGCGCACATCCGTGACCCTCGCCAATTTAGGTTCGAAAGCCCCACTTTGGGTCTTCGCTGTTCCACTCTGAATGTGTGCAGACAAGAAGAGATCGCTCGGCCGGCCCATCTCCACGCCTTGGCGCAGATGAATGCGCTCGCCCACACTCACGGCGCTGCGTCGCACAAGGTAGCTGATGGCGCAACCAGCGGCAGAACCAGTGGCGGGGTCTTCGCTACCGTTGAATTGCATGCGGGCGCGGTAGCGGGGCGCGCCACCTTCTCTTTGGTCAAACGTTGGCGCGACCAGATAAAACCAGCGCGCACCACGCGCACGTAGCCACGTCGAGGCCTCTGGATCGCTCACCCTGAGCCGCGCGAGTGCCTCGACAGAGCGCAGCGCCACAATTGCGAAGGCCGTGCCTGTAGAGACAATCTGAGGCGGCAAACCAGGGTCAAGGTCTTCAAGGGCCAACCCGATGAACCGGGCTACTTCGCGAGCATCCAACTCGGCGCCAAACTCTGGATCAGGCTGCGTCATCTCGCCGAAAAGTCCCGCAGATTCCCCCGGCAGCGCGGCATAACGCACGGGCACAGCACCCGCATTGAGCCTGAGCGTAACGGTGTCGCCTTGCACCACATCTGGCGCATGAACCTTGAGCACGCCAGCCGTGCCCAGCGTGGGGTGGCCGGCAAAGTGCAGCTCTTCCTGGGTGGTAAAGATGCGCACCCTCACGCCCTCGGTCTGCTCGACCGCGGCCGGCCTGCGCTCGACGAATGTGGTTTCCGATAAATTGAATTCACGCGCAATCGACTGCATGCGCTCTGTCGTTAGACCACAGTCATTCATCACCACGGCCAGCGGATTGCCCGCCAACGGCGTATCAGTAAAAACATCGACAACGAAATAATCCAGTTCCATGGAAGCAGCTCCTGACGACACTGGCATAGCGATATTATCAAGCAATTCGAATCGGAAACGCTCATTGGATTTGGTTTTTTACTTGCAGATTTCCAGAGTACCGGAGCCGGGATGGAACCCTTTGGCTCGGCCTTTCGTACTCTCCAGTAGATGAACGATCACTACAGTTGGGCATGGGTCGAGGCGCAGGTTGCAGAGAGCGTCGAGGCGTGGAAGCTCTGCGCTGATCACTCCCTGCCAGCGCTTCCGCGCTATATCCAGAAAGAACAGCGCAGACACGAGAAAGCCTACGACCAAGGTTTGCGCGCGGTTGAGCGCGAGGCCCGCAGCGCGTCTTGCAACCCGGCCCAACGCCTGCAAGCGCAACAGCGCATGATCGGCATATTTTCTCTCTTTGCGGCCAGCGCGCTCGGGCTCGAAGATGAAGCAGTTGAACTGCTCACAGGCACTTTTTGGCCCGTAGGTACGCAGCTTGCGCGCCGAGCGCGAAACTTCGACGCAACCCTCAGCATCGCCGACACCATTCAGGCCTGCCGCAATGCCTGGATCGCTTGCGGATTGCAAGCCCTTCTCGGCCTGCCCGTGGAACTGACGCCGTCGATCCTGGCCTATAGCCTGCTCTACCCATACAGTGACAACTACCTCGACCAGCCCGAGTTATCCAGCGCGGAGAAACTTCTCTTCAGCGAGCGTTTTCGTCAACGCTTGCGCGGCCAGCGACTCCCCGCCCGCAACTCTCGCGAAGCAGCCGTGTGGACCATGGTTCAATGGATTGAAGAACAATATGCCCGGCCACTCTACCCGCAGGTCTATGATTGCCTTCTGGCCATCCATCAAGCGCAGGAGCAGAGTATCGCGCAACTCAACAACACGGGCCGTTTCGATCACTCTGGGTTACTGCTCATCAGTTGTGCCAAAGGGGGAACCTCTGTCCTGGCCGACGCTTGCCTCGCACATCCCTGGCTGACTCCGGAAGAGAGTAAGTTCTCCTTCGAGTGGGGCGTGCTGCTGCAATTGGGAGACGATTTACAAGATGTGCGCGAAGATCTAGCGCGCGGCTCGTCGACCCTCTTCACACGCGCTGCCGCAGAGGGCACACCACTGGACGATCTCGTTTTGCAACTGCTCCACTTTAGCCAGTTCGTCGCAAACCGCATGGACCACCTGCCAAACGGCACACCGAGCCTGAAGAACCTGCTGCGCATGAGTTGGCGTTTACTGATCCTGATGGCCGTGGCCGACGCCCAGCCATTCTTTTCTCGTGCATTCCTAGCTGAGCTGGAACCGTGTTGCGCCTTCCGATTCGATTTTCTCCGCGCGCGCAATAAGAAGCTGGCTGGACGGCAGACCCTCTATTCCGTCCTCTTCGACGCCTGCCTGGACACTTCTGAAGACGAACCCCCTTTGACGCCCACCCAATCTGTCTCCGAGACTGATCTCTGCGCCCTGAGTGGTTCCCTAGCCTGAGGTCAGCCGCAAACGAATCAACGAGGGCCGCGCCTCTCGATCAGAGGTGCGGCCCTCGCCGTTCTATTTAGCTTCAATTCAGCACCGGCGCTTTAAAGCGCGATCATCGGCCGGGGCAAGCGCGTGTTTGCGCGATCCAGAAAAAGCCTCATGCGCAGAGCCTCAGCCCGCTCGATGGCCACCAGCCGCATCTGCCTGCGGATATGGTCGCCATCTACCAGGAAGGCTACCTGCGCTTCGTCAAACTCCGCATCCCTTTCTAATCGCGCTACGCGCTCTTCGACGGTGCGGCGAAACCGGGGACTGATCTCAAAAACTTCGCTGACTGCGCAGTTGGTCATCATGGCTGGCTCCTCAAGGTGAAATTCATTTGCCCTGAAAGAATTTTTCTCAGAAGGGCTAAAGTATTTTCAACCTGTGCCGATATTAATGATCAACCATTTGAAGCGCTAGATTACGCGTAACGATTCAAAGGTAATGGGCTGTCCGAAAACAATACAGTTCGGACAGCCCATTTGCCTCTTTTGCACATATCCACCAACCCACACTTCACCTTACGGATTGCTTGGTGTATTCGGCGTGCCGGCGGGCGCTACGAACGGCAAGCCCAAAAAGTTCTTCACGTCTAGCGTGCTGTTGCCCAGCACCTCGCTGTACGCCTGCCCCGGATTCACCGTGAAGAAGTTATTGTTCCCCGTGATCTCCCGATGAAAATACTGGAGTGCCTTCGGCGCTTTGGTGCCACCAGCCAGGGTCTGCACCGCCGACAACGTATAGATCAGCGGGTTGACATTCCCCAAGCGACCACCATTCAATTCGACGGCCAGCGCCAGCACTCCTGCAATTTCAGGGGATGAGGAACTGGTGCCGATGACCAGGTCTGGCTCACCGCCAATCCAAACGATTGCAGCGCTGCGCGGAAGCAGAAGGCAATTCTGTGCGGTGAGATCTGCGTCTCCGGGGCACCCGCCCATCATCAATGAAACATCGGGAACTGAGCGCTGGCGATTGCTCCCGGTATTGACGAGAAATTGGTAAAACGGCTTGGAGAATATCGTGCTGAATCCGCCGCCTGAGCCCCACGTGTTGTTATTCACGGTCACAGTAGTCGTGGCGCTGATCTGAAATTCCGCGGGCACGCGCGGATCGAAGTTGGCGTTCTCCGTCGCATAAGTTGCGTCGTCCACGCCCGGCGTCGCCGTGGTGGAGAGGTTGGTGCCACCCACTCCCGTGACATTCGGGTCGGATGCCGGATTCTCCACGCCCGCAACGAATGAAGTGCCGTCCGTAGGATTGTTGGAAAAGGCCGCCGACACGCACGGTACACCACCGTTGTCGCCCGAGCTTGCCACAAAAGTGATTCCCTGGGCATTGCCCTGCTGGAACAAAGCGTGGAATGTCCGGAGAATGCTGGTGAAATCGACGCCCCCGTTATAAGCCGGAGTAAAGTCCAATTCACATTCGCCGAACGATGAACTTACGACATCCACGGCATTATCCTCGTCAACTGCTGTATAGCCCGCCGTGATGGAATCGTCGCTGAGTTCGGGAATGTCATAGAGCGTTTCCTTGGCGCCGGGAGCCGTGCCCAAAGATATTTGCGTATCGAGAGAGGCTTCCGCTCCATCATCGCTGGTAGGATCGAATGCGCCGCTCCCGCCATTCACCGCGCGAATCGTCACGGAGGGAACCGGCAGATTGGAGTTCGCCGAATAGGCTTGGATGAGAAGGTTCCCCCCGCCAAGATCCAGTGTGGAGTTGAATGTATCATCCAGATCGCTGGGGTTGATCACAGACGAAATCACGATGCCGATGTGCGAACCGACACCGGCGATCTGTGCCGGACGCCGCGTGCCGAACGGCGCAATTTCAGTCCGGAACGAGGGCAGTTGGTACGCTTCGTTGAGATCGTTGGGATAGAAGAAGCTATCGCTGCTGCTGAGCCGGAAGAGCGGATCGGCTGCCAAGAGGGACTGGCCCATCCTTGCAGAATGCACATGCGCCATCAGATGTGTGGTGAACTCCGGGATCACCGCGCCCACGGAAGCTAGCGTATCGGGCAGCGTCAGATGGCGCTCGGCGGCGGCAAATTTGATGCGCCCTTGTGGGGTTTGAACTCGTTGCAGACGCGTCGCAAACATCTCCTCGACGGCCCTCACCGGACCCTCGACTTCAAGGTTCTGCGTTTGTTCGCCGACTATCGTAAATCCCGCGGCCAGCAATGCCGACCTCACCTTGGCCACATCGGAGGCGCTGGGTCCGAACCGTACTTTGAACTGAGCGGGTGTTAGCCATTGATGATAACTGGGTGATGTCGAATCGGTTTGGTCGCGCAACAGTTGTTCAAGAACGTCCTGATGTGTCAAAGGCAAGTAAACGCTGAAATGGGTAACCGCGTCCTGATCTGCCGGTCCGAGTGCCTGGACACGAGATGCGGTCGCCGCGCTGTTCGAGAGGGAAAGGCTCAAAGCCGTGAGTGCACAGAGCACGACGCCGGTTGCAAGAGAATGGTTTCTCATTGGGGGACCCTTTCAATCATTTGGTTGGTTCGCACGGAATTATGCGGAAAATCGACTGCCGATTCGCCCCTTGCGTGTCGCCGCAGTGCCGATACTATAACTTTTTCTGTCCGACATTGTAAATATAAAAATCGGGTGGCCCGGAAAATCTCTTACATGAATTTTTAATGACAAGCAGGTCGGCAACGGGAGAGTCGCACACAAACGTGATCAGATTTCCAGCTGAAGCGCCCGCAATTTGGTGCGGACAAACTGCGGGCGACCGCTGTCAACCGGTCGTGTGATGGAGAATTGAGATGTGGATCACTCGCCATCCCAATCCGAAGCGAACCCGAACCCATCTCCCGGCCTGGCCAGGGAGCAGGCGCGCGCGCTTGCGCTTGAAGCTGGATTCATCGAAGCCGGGCTGGTTGCGCTTCCCCACGCCAACCAGGAGCGCGACGCAACACGCTTTGAGACGTGGCTGCAAACGGGTCGCTCAGGCTCCATGCGCTACCTGGAACGAAGTGCCGAGGACGGCCGTCTGCTCCGCTCGCGCGTGGGGATTCCGTTTCCCTGGGCGCGTTCGGTGCTGGTCTGCTGGGCCAACTACAACAGCCCTCTGCCACGTTCGACTCACGCAGCTGCCGAGGATGCAGGATGGATTGCCCGCTACGCCTGGAGCGGCCGCATGGAGAAAAGCGGCATACGGAAGCCGAGCGATTATCACAAGGTGCTGCTCAAGCGGATGAAGGCCATAGAGGCGCGGCTGCACGAGCAATTCGGCGCCTTCGAGGCGCGAGCTTTCGTAGACACTGGGCCGGTGGTCGAGCGCTCGCTGGCAGAGGCAGCTGGCCTCGGATGGACCGGCAAAAATACCTGCCTGATCCATCCCAAGTTAGGGTCGTTTGGGTTCCTCGCGGTGCTTGTGACTTCGCTTGAAGCATGCGAGCAAGCCGGATCGCCGAGGATGCAGTTCTTAACGCAGCCCGACCGTTGTGGCACCTGCCGGCGCTGTTTGGATGCCTGCCCGACCGGCGCTTTGGTCGCTCCTTACCAGATGGACGCGGCTCGCTGTATCGCGTATCTGACCATCGAGCACCGCGGCCCCATCGCGCCGGAATTGATGGAAGGCATGGGACGCAACGTCTTCGGCTGCGACATCTGCCAGGACGTGTGCCCATGGAACAGCAAAGCCATTGTCGGCGCAGATTCGGAGTTGGAGGCGCGCCCTGAGTTGGTAAATCCGGCTCTGGACTGGCTGGCGGCGATGGACGAAACTGAGTTCGAGCGCCAGTTCAACGGCTCGCCACTGCGCCGGACAGGCTTCTTTGGGATCCAGCGCAATGTGGCTATCTCATTGGGAAATAGTAGATTATGCCGGTTCATTCCTCGGCTCGAAGAGTGGGCAGAGGCCGCGGACGAAGGCTTGCGTACGGCGGCGCGCTGGGCACTCGCCAAAATCAACAACTCCTAGCCCAGAGAGGATATCCTGATAGAAAGAACCTTTCGAGAGTTCGCAACGCAAGCGAAGAGGAGCAAGCAAGTGGCTGATGTTTTGGTTTCCGACGCACCGAACGATGCAGTAAGCGAGGCGCCCAGAGCCGCCGATATAGTCGAACCGGCAACCCGGTCCAAGTGGTACCACTGGCGCAAGGACGGCACGGCGCTGGTACATTATCTCCTGGACAGCGAGGTGCATACCTTCGCATTCAGTGTGGCAGCTAACGCGATTCTGTCGTTTGTTCCCTTCACTGTTTTGCTCTACAAGCTCTCCAATTCAGTCTTCCATTCGGAGGCAATGCGCAGTGTGGTTGACGATATGGTCAATTACTTTCTTCCCTCGGTTGCCAGCAAGAACTGGATTGCAGACAACCTCTGGGTCACGGCAGCCGGTCAGGGCGTGACTTTCTTCTCACTGCTGATGATTCTGATTGCTTGCACAGGTATATTTCTTCCCCTGGAGGTAGCCCTGAATCAGGCTTGGGGCGTGACCAAGAGTCGCAACTACCTGGCCAATCAGGTGGTGGCATTTGGTCTCGCGATCATCATGGTCGTTCTGGGCATGGGCAGCATTCTGCTCAACGCGGCAGTGCGCGGGGTACTGGGACTCTTGTTTAATCACCAGACCAATATTAAGGTCATTGATTTTGTCCTCAGCTTTACCTTTGCCGGAACCAAGTTTGTCGTGCTAACCGCAACCACCGGCGTAGCATCGATTTTGTTCTTCTTTTCTATCTACTGGCTGCTGCCTAACCGCAAGGTTCCCTGGCGGTCGGTGTTACGCTCATCTATCTACACCGGAATCGTCTGGTTGGTGGCGAGAGCTATCTTTGTCTTGGTACTGCCGCACCTGGACCTGAAGGCGCTTTATGGGCCGTTCTTTATTTCGGTCGGACTGTTGTTTTGGGCTTATGTTTCCGGCTTGATTCTTTTTGCCGGTGCACAGTTCAGCGTGGCGCGGATGGGTAACAAGGAAAAGACGAGTTATCTCGACGCGAAACCCCAAGTCTCCTGATGGACGAGACGGTCTCTATTCGTCCGCTTTTTTCCCTGCGGCAAGTTAGCTCTCAAATCGCTGCAATAGCACGTGAGCGAGTTACCTCGTGAACCGGTGAGAACGCCGCGCAGATGCCGGATGCATCAGAGACCATCCGCGGAATCTCTTCAGCGGAAGCCGGCCTGCCGAAGAGCCAGCCCTGAGCCAGGTCGCACCCCAGATCGTTCATCACGCTGGCTTGCTCTTCGGTCTCCACTCCCTCGGCCACGGTGATCAGGTCCATACTCTTTGCCAGGCCGAGGAGCGCGGCGACAATCTTCCGGCTATCCCGGTTTTGCGTAATTGCATGCACAAAGCTTCTATCGATCTTGAGTTCATCGAAGGGCAATGCTTGTAAGTGAAAGAGGCTGGAGTGGCCGGTACCGAAGTTATCCAGCGCCAATCTGCAATTCATCGTTTTCAATTCGGCAGTCGCGGCTTGCGCATTGGGAAGATCTTCCAACAGCGCGCTTTGAGTCATCTCGACGGTCAACCGATCAAGAGAAAATCCGCCGCGTTGAGCCACTGCGGCAAGCTGGCTGGGTAACGTCTCATCTGCCAGTTGAACGGGAGATAGATTAATAGATAAACGCAACAAAGCGGGCAGCGCTGGAGCGGCAGAGAATGTCTTCTCCAATAACTTTCGGGTCAGTGTATTGATAAGTCCGCTCTTCTGAACGATGGGAATAAATGCGTCCGGTGAGATGGCTCCGAGCAAAGAATGGTTCCACCGCGCCAGGGCTTCAAAACCGGTGAGTTGCCTGGTCCTCAATTCCACCAGCGGCTGATAAAAAGGGAAGAACTCATCTTCGCCAAAGGCTCTGCAAACGTCGTGGTAATCGAGGAACATGGCGTAACTCTACGACAAAGTACTCAGGATTGCTATGGACGAAAGTAATGTATTCAGGAAGTTATGCCCCGGTTTGGGACAATGGACATCAACGAGCGGGGAGGATACACATGCGCCCCTGAATCGACTCTTTCGTTCGATGGCTCGAATGACCGCTCATCAATGTGCTGACCGAGCGCTCCGCACCGGATTTCGCGAATGCGCGCTGGCCCGTCCCATCTCGCCGCCTGCCGCCGGATGCAAGCTGTTCGTAGAGCTGTTCGCAGGACGATAAATTGAGTTCAATTGACCAAAATATTCATTATTTGCCTGTTTGAAATTCGCCGTCTGCGGTGTTATTGTTCCTGTGTGCCAAATCCGGCGCAGTTCGGGGCCGGTTCCTTCCCGTCGTCGCCGACCTCCCAACACTGAACTGACGCTAGTGGCGCAGGAGGTTTCTCTATGGCCACTCTATCAATCGATCCACGTGTCAGCAGTCGTACCGCTGGTTTCGTCAGCAGCGATCTTCGGATGCTCATCGATGGCCGCTTCGTAAAGTCAGCATCCGGCAAAACATTTCCTGTCTATAACCCTGCAACCGGCGATGTGATTACAAACGTTCCCGAAGGCGAGGCCGAAGACGTAAACCGCGCGGTACTTGCAGCGCGCCGCGCGTTCGACGAAGGTCCCTGGCCTCGCATGTCGCCCTCGGAGCGAAGCCGGTTGCTATGGAGGGTTGCAGAATTGGTGGAAGAAAACCTGGAAGAATTCGCTGAACTTGAATCGCTCGATAACGGCAAGCCCTACTCGGTCGCTCGTGTCGCCGACGTGCCGCTGACAGTCGACATGTTCCGTTACATGGGCGGTTGGGCTACTAAAATTTCTGGCAAGACGCTGCCGCTGTCGGCCGGGAATAACTTCCATTCCTACACTCTGCGCGAACCCATCGGCGTCGTCGCGCAGATCATCCCTTGGAATTTCCCGCTCCTGATGGCTGCATGGAAGCTGGCGCCTGCGCTTGCCTGCGGTTGCACGATCGTTCTGAAGCTGGCCGAACAGACGCCCTTGACCGGCCTGCGTCTGGCGCAAATTTTCGATCAGGCCGGCCTACCGGCAGGCGTAGTCAATGTACTCACTGGTTATGGCGAAGGCGCCGGCGCACCGCTGGCCGCGCACGACCTGGTCGATAAGGTCGCCTTCACTGGATCAACTGAAGTGGGCAAGCTCATCGTGAAAGCCGCAACGGGAAATCTGAAGAAGGTTTCGCTCGAGTTGGGCGGCAAATCGCCCGCCATCGTCTTCCCCGACGCGGCGATCGATCAGGCAATCCAAGGCACCGCCAGCGCCATCTTCTTCAACCAGGGCCAATGCTGCTGCGCCGGTTCGCGCCTCTATGTGCATGAGAAAGTTTTTGACCAGGTGGTAGAGGGCGTCAGCAATGTAGCCAACGACATCAAGCTCGCGCCTGGCCTCGATCCTTCGTGCCAGATGGGCCCGCTCGTTTCCGACGAGCAATATCACAAGGTTGTTGGATACATCGAGTCCGGCATTGCGGAAGGTGCCAAGGTCGCAGCCGGGGGCGCTGTCTCTGGCGTCGAGCGCGGCTGGTTTGTGCGTCCCACCGTGCTCACCAACACCACTCCACGGATGAAGGTTGCGCAGGAAGAGATCTTCGGGCCTGTTGTCTGCGCCGTGCCCTTCTCTGACAAAGACCTCGATGCAATTATCAAGAGAGCCAACGATACTATCTACGGTCTCGCCGCCAGCGTGTGGACTCAGAATCTGAGCCTCGCGCATAAGGTCTCCCGCGGATTGCGTGCCGGCACCGTTTGGGTGAATTGTCATAACGTCTTCGACGCTTCGCTGCCTTTCGGCGGATATAAGCAGTCCGGCTGGGGCCGCGAAATGGGCGAAGAAGTCCTGAACAATTATCTCGAAACCAAGGCCGTCACCATCGCTCTCTGATTCAATTTAAACGTGCCTGCTCCTGAACATCCGCGCCGGGAGCAGGCCGCTCTCCCCGGGTAGTCAAACCGCTATTTGGGAACCCCGGTCCCGCACCACCGTGAGCGTTGGCTGAAAGATCGGACTACCGGTTCGCACCCCCAACCGATATGCTGGATTTAAGGTTCCAGATGAGCGGAGACGGTTGGATGAATATGAAGATCAAGCTGATTCTTGTCGCACTTTGTTTCCTCTCCCGCGCTTCCACTTCATTTCCCCAGGCCAGTCCGCGACAAGACGTTACGCAGCCGGTTCCTTCGCAGCCGGCAGAGCGCGCAAGAGTTATTGTTTTTGTGCATGGCATACATGGCAGCCGCGAATCCTGGCGGGCGTCGAATGGCGCCTACTGGCCGGATTTAATACGGACAGACCCGCGCTTCGCCTATTCCGACGTTGAAGTTGCGGAATATCCCACGCCCGCCTCGAATGGGAAAATGTCGAGTGTGCAGTTGGCCGATATCCTCTGGAATCACCTCAGACAGGACCACGTCTGGGAGCATCGCGAAGTGGTTTTCATCGCACATAGCCTGGGCGGAATCCTCGTCGAGGAGATGCTGCTCAAACATCCAGCGGAGGCGGCCAGAGTCAAATTCATTGTCTCGTATGGTACCCCGCACGAGGGCTCATCGATCGCCCGCATCGCTTCGATCTACGACAAGGACCCGCTTCTCAACGATCTAAGCGACGTCAGCGACAATGCTTTCCTGACCCAACTCGAACATAACTGGCGCGGACACGATTCGGTAAATGGCATTCATCGGTTCTGCGCGTATGAAACCGAAGATACAAGGCCCCAAGACGGAATCGTCCACTATCTGAGGGCCCATGCGCGCGTAGTAGGCTACTTCAGCGCGACCTATGGATGTGACGTGACTACGCCGCCGCAAGAGATTCATGCCGATCACGTGCACATGGTGCAGCCTCTGAACCGGACGTCAAGTGCCTATGATTTTTTCTATCATGTGTATCGCGACAATCCGATCCTCGAAGAACAGGTGGTCACCCGCGACAACGTAATCGCTGGCCTCGAAGCCGGCTGTGGTAGAAGCAATACGAATCTCGATTTACAGGTCCCGATTGCCCTGGATAGCGCAATGCACGAAAGAGTGATTGCGGCCTCTGCCTCCTTGATCGATGCCGTGCACCTTCGGGACGTGAATCCTGACCCGCCGGTCGTTACCAAGATCGATCCGAACGGCGTAGCCCATGTGCAATACGGATTCAGCGGACCAACCAAGAAGCTCTTCGTTTGCCTCGAAACCGCCCGCGCATCCTTGCAGGTTCAGTTTTCTATCGACCGGCAAGTGCCCATTCGCGAGCCGCAAAATTAAGCCGGTATATCGATTTCGGGCCGCAGACAAGCTGGTTGTGCGAGCATGCGATCACAGACCACAGTATAAGCACATGGCCGTTTCAACGCTTCGTACTGAAGTGTTCTTCCTGCTGTCACAGAATGGCGCAAGTCTCTGCGTTCGATAGGTTGATCGACATAGCTATAGATTCCAATGGTCGATACCCATAGCCTTTACGATACTGGAAAGAAAATCAATCCCTATCTTCCCCGTCGTAGGACCATTTCAGTTCTACGCGCGCTCAAGTGTCTTGCTTGATGATCGGAATCTGCTTGAGTTTTTCTGTCAGCAATTCTTGCTCCGGCTTGTTTTTCGTCATTGCGATTGCGCGCCGAATCTCTTCGCGAGCTTCAGTGAATCTGCCAAGCTTTATAAGAAAGTCTCCTCGAACGCTGGGCAGCAGGTGGTAGCCCTTCAGGGTAGAGTCAGGATCGAGAGCGTCTAGCGAAACAAGCCCGGCGTCAGGGCCTTGCGCCATTCCGACTGCCACAGCTCGATTCAACCCAACGATGGGAGATGGGTTGATCTGAAGAAGAGCATCATAGAGAAGGACAATCTGCTTCCAATCAGTATCCGCTGATGTGCTCGCTCGGGCATGACAGGCGATAATTGCCGCCTGCAACGTGTAGTTGCCCGCCCCGCCACCCAGCTTCTGCGCAAAATGAAGCGCGGCCAGTCCTCGCTGTATCTGAGCGTAGTCCCACAGAGTTCTACTTTGTTCCAGCAACAAAACAGCCCTTCCGTTTGGCCCCCTGCGTGCGGCAGTGCGCGACGCTTGCAACTCCATAAGCGCAAGGAGACCGTGGACCTCCGGTTCATCGGGAAGAAGTCCCACGAGGATGCGCCCCAAGCGCAGAGCGTCGTTACAAAGTTCTTCCCGCATCCACTTATCTCCAGAAGTTGCGGTGTATCCTTCGTTGAAGATCAGGTAGATCACCGAGAGTACGGACTCAAGCCTGCTGCGTAACTCATCTCCTCGCGGGATCTCGAAGGTGACATGGGCTTCAGCAAGTGTCCTTTTGGCTCGAAAGATTCGCTGAGCCATGGTCTTTTCCGGTACAACGAACGCCCGCGCAATTTCAGCGGTCGTGAGGCCGCCAATTAAACGCAGCGTAAGTGCGATGCGCCCTTCAACTGCGAGGATCGGATGGCAAGCGGTATAGATCAGGCGGAGGACGTCATCATCAATGACCTGGTCCAGGGATTGGTCCAGTGCTTCAGAAAGCCGCTGCTGTTGAAATTCAAGCTCTCGCGCAATCTCTCCATGCTTCAGTTCAAGCATCCGGCTGCGGCGTAGAGAGTCGATTGCGCGCCGCTTTGCGGCTGTCATCAGCCAGGCCGCAGGCTTCTTCGGAATGCCTTCTTCCGGCCACGCTTCGAGGGCCGCAACCAGGGCATCCTGAGCAAGTTCCTCCGCAACCCCGATGTCGCGGATAATGCGGGCAATCCCAGCGATGAGTCGCGTGGACTCGATCTTCCAGACGGCCTCAATCGTTTTGTGAATGTCCGTTTTGTGAATGTCGCTCATGCCGATCGACCAACCCGCGTTCGGAAGTTCCTCGATGCCGTCAGCTGCTTTCTGCACGATCGCGGGGAATCGCTCATTTCCTGGATTTGGAACACTTCGATCATCTCCTAATTGTCCAAGTATGTCGCATTGGTGTAGGACGATGATTCTTCCTTCGATTTCCCTCCAGACGGCTCCACTCGCATCTTTCCCCTTCCAATCGTATCTGTTCTCTATGGAGAAGTGTACGAGTTTACGGCTAGAGGAATTTCTATCGGCGCAAAGTTGAGGGTCTGCAAATCTGTAGCCAAGTTGCCGGACCTATTTGCCAAACGTGGATAAATCCTCCGACGAGGAGCTAAACATTTGAGGTCAAGTTCGACAGGCCCACGGTCGATAGTTCCTCTAACTCTGAAGCCTTGGTGGTAGACGATCTCCGCGGGCTCAGGAGGGAAGGACTGTCTCCGATTCTGAATTGCCGCATCGACTGATGCTGTCGGAAGAGACGGAATCACCCACGCACGTATTTATTGAACCAGTCAATCGTGCGCTGCCACGCCAGATCGGCTGCGGCTTTGTTGTAGCGTTCCGGCGTCGCATCGCAATTGAAGCCGTGAACCGCGCCAGGGTAGATATAGCCTTCATGCGGAACGTTGATTGCCGTCAGGGCCTTGTCGTAGGCCGGCCATGTCGCCGCCAGCCGCGTGTCGAGTTCCCCATGATGGACCAGGATCGCCGCCTTAATCTTGGAGATGTCGTCCTCAGGCGGCACACCCCCATAGAACGGTACCGCCGCCGATAAGTCTGCTCCCAGCCGGACCGCCATCGAATTGGAAACGCCGCCCCCGTAACAGAAGCCCGTAATCCCGATCTTGCCCGCGCAGTCAGAACGCAGTTTTAGCCATTTGGCTGCGGCCACCATATCTTCGAACATCTTTTGATGGTCGATCTTGGCAAACAACTGGCCGCCTTTATAGTCGTCGCCGGGAAAGCCGCCAACAGAGGTGAGTCCGTCGGGCGCAAATGCCATGAAGTTGGCCAAGGCGAGCCGCCGCGCGATGTCCTCAATATGAGGATTCAGACCTCGATTCTCATGGACGACAATGATGCCTGGCAATTTTGAAACCTTCGCTTCCCGTGTGTCGGCGCTGACAGGCCTCACAAAATACCCTTTGATCGCTCCGTTGCCCCGTGGGGAAGGAACGGTCTCGTAAATAGCCTTGATACGGTCATCGGTGCGAGATACCTGTTGGCCGAGAGCGTAATTCGGCATCAACGCCTCGATAATAGTCGAGGCCGCCAGGCCGCCTATCGCAAGTCGCTGCACATCGTTTATAAAGGCACGGCGACTCATGCCGCCATGAATAAACTTGTTGTAAAGTTCTACGGCTTCGCTCGGCAATTTGGGTTTGGTAGGTTCCATTATCTAACTCCTTTTTATCTCCCGACGGGATAATGCAATTCTCTTGAACATGCAAATTGCGATAACAGGCCACCATCCGGAGACACCTGCGATAGCTTCGTTTTCTTTAAGGCGCGAGTTTCAGTCCTGCCCAGCGCCAACCAGTTCGTCGCGAGCTTCTGCCCCGGATCGACGCTCTGCAGACATTCTACCCATAGTCTGGCCTCCATCCCAAGTCGATGGCTAAAGCCACTTCAATTCCAGCCGGTGTCCTCGGGCTTGAAGGTCATTGAGCCAATCGTCAGATGATCGGTTCACGCCCCGGGGGTATTTCTTTGATTCGCCGCGGCAAGAGGCCTGCTCAACTTGCAGGGTGCCGATCTCTCGAGGCCTTGGAGAAGACGTTTGACACGATAGGTTCTGTACATTCGCGACCTTCCCATACAGCGAGTTCCCTACGGATGTCGGAAGTAGCCCTGTCAGAAAGTCAGACACAAAAATACGCTTGGGGCGCCCCATCTGTATGCGTCCATAGTCTCCGCTGTTTCGTCCATTGCTTAGATCGTCATTTGCGAGTATCTCGCGCCAGTGATGGGTTTGTTTCGTGACGAGGAGCATTCAGTTGAAAAGTAAGTCTGTTGGTGCGTTTTTGCTGGTTTGTGTCATGGGCGCGGGGTTGGCTGCAAAGGGACAGAATCCTGATTCAACTTGTTGTTCCTCAACTTCTCTATCAATGGAAGCAACTTCCAAAGAGCCTGGACTTCTCTTCTATCTTTCGGGCGACCACGGCTTCAATGCCGATTACGCCGCTGGCGGCAACGCGGCGCCGAATTTCAACTCCGACATCAAGATTCTTCCTGGCGGCGCCAAAGGCTCCTATCTGCAGTGCGGAAATAATCAGTTGCTTTCCTACTGGGCGCCCGGAAATATTTACTCTCAGCGAGGGACGCTCTCCTTCTATTGGCGCCCGCACGATCCGGTGGATGAAACTGCGTTTCCGATATTCCGTGTCGGTTATGCAGACCATTCGAGCTGGGACCAGGTGTGGCTGCGTATCGATTACAACGGCCATGGCTTCGACGCTTTTGTCACCGATGTGAATCTGGGCCGTACTCGCATCTCCTATGACTTGCCAAGTTTTCCCAAGCCGGACCAATGGGTAAACCTGACACTGACATGGGATGAGACTACCGGTATCCGCTTTTATGTGAATGGCAAAATGGTGGCCGAAAAGGCTGCCACGGGCATGTTCGACGCGGGATTGGATCAGTTTGGGCCACACTCCCGTATCATCGGGCCCACCGGCGTGGAAAGCAGTTATAGCTATGACCGCGGCGGAGATCTTGACGAGTTGCGTATCTATGACCGCGCGCTGAGCGATGACAATGTAGCTTCGCTCGCCAAAGGCGAGACCCCCCGGAATATTCCGGCTGTCACGCGCAGCCTGGCGAACGAGGAGACGCGGAAGGAGTGGTGGTTCCATTACGGCTGGAACCGTCCCGGCGAACTTCCCGCTCCATTACCCGCCACCAACACTACTGTGCGCAAGGTGCAGATCAACGACGCGTATGACATAGGGCGCTGGTGGTGGAGAGCGAATGACGGCATCCGCGAAACTACGTGGCCGGGCGTCTACAATCGTTCGCGCCTGACGGGCCGTTTCGACTATTTCCAACTACCAGATTGGGATTGCTACGCGATCTCAGGCAAAACCGTCACATTTATTCTGCCGGACGAACCGTGGAATCATCTGGAGTTTAACGGCGGTGCCTTCGGCAACATGACTTTGCTTACGCCCGATGTCTCCGAAGAGGCAGTTCGCCGGGCCGGGCTCGACGGAAAGATGCTGCCGGGGAAGACGCTCTTCGAACGGCCCAGTGGGCAGGAAACGACATTCCACGATATCTCTGAGCCAGTCACGGGCGGCAAACTACGTTTCACCAATGTGGAGCAGGAGACCCCCATCGGTGAGTTTTCTGCTTACTACGTCCACGCGGGCGATCCGCCGGAGGGAACTGTTCAGCTCAAGTACAGACTAACTACACACAATTCGCCGGCCGATAATCCGACCCTGCTGCCACTGGTCAACTTCATTCACGACCGCTATCCTGCGGATGAGCGAGCAGTCATTAGCGGTGTGCCGGGCGGATACAGCGGTGCGCCAGGTGGATTCGCCGGCGGCCGCGGGCGTTTTGGCACGCGGCGAGTAGCCATGAGTCAGGAAAGCGAACCCAGCCTGCCGATTGTCCACATCCTCATTCCTGCCGATTTGCGAGGTTTGCCTGCGGATACTACGCACATTCCCTCGTACACCTGGGACGATATGTATGCGGGTCTCGATGGCATTGCTATCGATCTGCCTGCGCTGAAAGTGAAGCCGACGCACGGCGATTATGTGCCGATGAACATTGAGGTGAGGGATCCTCTTTGGCCGATGCGCGACATGCTCAACTTCACTTTTTCTGTGAAGCCGGGCGAGGCGCACACTTTGTGGCTCGATACGCGCGACCGCATTCTGCCCAACGACAAGAGCCTTCTGATCACCATTGCCTCAGCCAGCGCGGAGTTCAATGTCGCCGCATTGGAGGGTGTTGAGGTGCGGCTCATTTTCAAACCATACAAGGATGCTTTGAAAGAACACGTTGCCGATCGGCTGACCCAGGTGCGCGACAATTTTTCCAACATGACCGAAGAGCACGTGAACAGCAGGCGATTGAATACCTACAACCGGTTCTACGCCGACATAAGCGATCTGCTGCGTGTGGATCCGACGAACGATCTTGGCCGCAAGTACTGGCACGAATGGAACCCAGAGACAGCGCCCCCTGATTACACTCCCCCTACGGTGCCCGCGGACGTGCCCTCGTGGGCCTATCTCCAGGCGAAGGACGTGGACTACTTCCAGCGAATCGCTGACTTTTATGTCGATAAACGCCAGGCTTGGGACGGTGAATTCGGCGGCGGTCTAGGCGACGACAGCGACTTTACCAACCTCTTTCCTTCGTTGGCTCTAATGGGTACGGAACCGGATAAGTTGAAGAAGTCTCTCTCCCGAGAACTGGAGGCGATGTACGAAAACAAGATGTGGACCAATGGACTGGCAACAGGTCAGTTTGACGAACTGCACAGCTACGAGGATGGACTGAATGTTCTCGGCCAGTCGTTGATGATGGACTTCGGCAATCCAAAAGATCTGGAACGCGCCATGGCAACGGCGCGCAGATTGGAGTGGCTGACAGGCGTCAACGCCGCTGGACATCGGCATATCCGCTCTTCCTATTTCAGCGGCACGAAGATGGCTGAAGGCGGCGTGTGGGGATGGACCAAGGGTCGTTCCTATATGGTTTTTCATCCGGCGCTCAATCTGGTGCTTTTCAACGGGGCGCCCGAGACACGCAAGATGGTGCTGGAGACGGTCGATGGCATGTTAGCGCACCGCAAGCAGGAGGCAGACGGCCGGTTCGTCACGCGGACGGAGATCAACTTCAAAACCGACGAAGATTTGCCCTGGGGTGACTCGACGCCCGATTTCATGTTCTGGGCCGCCTATCGTTGGACCGGCGACCAGAAGTATCTGCTGCCATTCATGGACGCGGGCCCGTGGGCGCTCGCGCAAATTAGTTCCGACGCACTCGACATGCTGAAGCTGCGCGAAACATGGGGCAAGCAGGTTGTGGCGGTGGCAGGGCCAACAGATGCAACCAGCGGTGTGGCGCAAACCAGAGCGCAGTCCACTAGCGGCTCCGCTGAGACTTTTGCATGGCAAGTCACCGGCGATACGAAATATCTCGACCGGCTTTACACTGCGCAGTTGCAGGCGGAGTCGAATCGGGAATGGATCAATACAGAAGGCAGTCTCTGGATTGATCGCGTGACTGATTCAGCAGGTCCCATGTTCGTCAACACCGAGCTGCAGCGTGCGCGCTTCGGCGGCATTGCGCTGGTTCGCAATCACATTTACCCCGGTAACTCAGTCGGTTGGAAATTCGTCGCGCCCGCCACGCCAAGCAGCGTCGGAATCCTCGTTCCTGAAGCTACGCCGGATCATCTGAAGATCATCGTCTACAATCTCGAGACTGTTCCTGTAAAGGCGCAAATGATTGGATGGGAGATCGATCCCGGCAAGTGGGAGATCACCCAGGGCACGCGCGGCGATGTGGAGACTGATCCGGTCGTAAATATCAGCACGCGATCTGAGAACTTTGAACGCAGTACGAGTCTCGACTTTACGTTTGCCCCGCACACAACGACCGTGTTGGAACTCAAGCTGGTCGAAAAGGGAGTTCCTTATTGGTCGCGTCCCGACCTGGGGATCGGCGCGGACGACGTAACTGTTGAAGGTAGCCAAATGAAGGTGACGGTCCATAGCCTCGGCTCGGTCGATGCTCCAGCTTCGAAGGTGGTGCTGCGCGACAACTCAGGCAGAGTACTTGCGACAGCGAGCGCTGCTCCTCTCAAGGCGCCGGTGGACCTGCTCCCCAAGACGGAAGTGGTCTCATTGACTCTGCCGTCTGGTGCAGACTGGAAGGGTGGAAGTGTAAGCGTTGAAATCACCGGTACGCTGCCGGAGATTACACTGATGAATAATCGAGTGCAGTTCTAATTCTCAAAAAACGTCCGCAGGAGGGCCAATGTCTCCAGATGCAATCACTGTCCTCTCTTCCAGTGAAGAGAAAATGACCATACCAGAGCCTGGTCTTCGCCGCCAGGTAATGTCCTATAGCAAAAACATGATGCTGGTGCGACACACAATGACCAAAGGCTGGTCGGGCGCGCTACATAGCCATCCGCATGAGCAGATGGTCTATGTGGTGCGCGGCAAGCTCACTTTCGAGCATCCCGGAGGAAAATTCCAGGTGACATCCGGCGAGAGCTTTATTGTTCCTGGTAGTGTTCAGCATCAGGCGTCGGCGTTAGAAGACTCTGAAGTCCTGGACATCTTCACGCCGATGCGCGAGGACTACGCAAACCTTCAATAAAGCGTTTTCATCAACTACGATCTCACCGCGACTCTCTCACGGCGCAGTAGCAAACATTTTGCTTTGAGGGAGAGAGGTATTTGCTACTTCCATATCAGACACTTAAGAGTAGGTCGGGCAGTTGCAATTCTGTAATCCGCTTTTTTTAATCGTAGAACATGCGATGCACGACTCCCGAGGTCACAACAGAATGATGCCACCGTTTGCCCACTTCTCAAGCGGTTCTGTAGAGCCCACTAGACAATTGACATTCCTGTGGTTCGGTTTCATTTTCGAACTGTCGCGGTAAATTCGCGGACATATACTATCTCCTCGGCCAACACCTATCACAACCAGTGCTATGCAGGGCAAACGCATCTTAATTGCTATATGCAAGTGTGGCGGCGGCGGATGAGATGGGGATATGGAAAATCCCCTGAAGTATTTCGCTGAGTTGAAGGACCCGCGCGTAGAACGGACACGGGAACACTTGCTGGAAGAGATTCTTCTGATTGCCATCGCGGCGATTTTGAGCGGAGCCAACGGCTGGAACGAGATCGAAAACTACGGCAAGGCGAAGCGCTCCTGGCTTGCCAGTTTTCTGCGTCTGCCGGGCGGGATTCCTTCGCACGACGCCTTCAACCGCGTCTTTGCCGCTCTTGATGCCGAGCAACTGGAGAAGGGTTTGCGGCCTGGGTGGGCTCGATTGCCCGGCTGACGGCGGGCGAGGTCGTGGCTAGCCAGAGAACTTGGAGCACTTTTGGACAAGGAATTCTTTGCCCAAGATTTGCCTAAGTTTGTTCCAAACGCGAAAACGGCCTCCGAGGAACTCAAGGAAGCCGTTTAGAATCTGTATTTTCTTGGTTGCGGGGGCTGGATTTGAACCAGCGACCTTTGGGTTATGAGCCCAACGAGCTACCGGGCTGCTCCACCCCGCATCTACAGTCTATCAATCGGCTGCGGGAGGGTCAAATTATTTGGCAGCCTGCAAACCCGGCGTTAAGTATCGAGCTCACTCATTTTGGAGCGAAGTTGGCAGCGATTAAGGTTGTTCAGTCAATCGCTTCGCGCGTTAGCGTCCTGCTCCCGGCGGGCGCAGTAATTGAATTAGATGAAACGGTGAAGAGATCTCGCAAGCCATCGATGCGATTGGGGATCGGAGTCTGGGCCGACGAAGAAGTCGTTTGCGCCAAGCTGAGTAATGCGCAAAATAGCACGTTGGGTAGACAAACTATCCATAAGTACTTTTTTTCAGTTATTAGTGACGAAAGAGGGACTCGATCACTGAGTCCACTTAGAAACAGGTGGGCACTTCCGCCTTAGACACTGTCACCCGGTCAAGACGGGAACTTCAAACGCTTACGGCTTAAAGAAGACACCGTTGTGACGAGTCAGTGGAATTACTTTGTCGATTGCTCATGACTTTGCAAGAGAGATTCATCGGCACTTCGCACACACAGCGCCCTCTCATGTTGCCTATTCAGTGACACCTGCCCATTAAATGATTGCAATGACCCGTTTTGTGCCTCATTCTTATTGCGACTTCGGGCCAAATTCACAACTCAATCGACAGGGGGTCTAGTCAATGCAGAGAAAGTTCTGGATTGTCGCGTTCTTGCTTCTTGCAGCTACCGCTCGTTGTTTCGCCCAAGATTCCTGTAGATTCAAGCCCGGTAAGACCACTATCCAGATAGACCTTCAGAGCGGCAATAAGAGCTTTGAGCCTTCCTGCCAGCCGCTGAGGATACGAGTCAACGACAGGTCAACGGTTAAACTGGTATTGCGGAATCTAAGTCCCGTCGAGGTCTGCACCGTTGCCTCGAAGGCACCTACGGCTACCACTGTGGCGAGTCCTCTGGAAACAATCATCAACACTGTGACAGGCCTCAAAGGGTTTGCGCTTGCTGGAGCCACACCGTTAATGCGCGCCGAGATCGCGAATCTGAAGATCAAGACCGATTCGTTAAAGACCTTGTCTGCCCCGCCTCCTGACTGGTCCGACGCTGAGACACGAGTGGGAACTCTATCGACAGAGATACAAAAATTGGCCAATGATGCCGCCGCGAAACAGACCAAATGGCAACAGTCTTACCAGGAAGACCTCACAACGATCACGAACTACAGTCTGACCGACTATCGCGGCACTAACTGGCAGAACTTCAATCCGAAGACTGGCCTCGCATCGATTCACGCCCAGGCCGCAGTTACCGATCCAAAGATCCCGGCAGATCTCAAGAAGATCAACATGAATGAGCCTCCCAGTGAACTTGACTACGCCCAGATCCAGGCCGACGTGGACGTTATCAAAATGATTCAGTCCCGGTTTACTGCGCGTTGTAGCAGCGCCACCGATATTGCCGGAGCAGCTGCTTGCAACAATGACGCTGCTTCTGCATTGACGGCATCAGCTGACGAAGCCTCCGCAATCCTCTCTATCCTTCAGGATAATTTCAAAATTCTTCAGGCCGCTCAAACTGCGGTGACCAGCAGCGTAGCTGCGCTGGACAAAATATATGCCGACTTTATCTTCCGCAGAGACACAGCTCATACCATCGCAATCGACAAGAATGTAATCGTCCAGCAGATGACTCTTCCTTCGGACTACGGTGCGACGGATACCGGGACTATCAGCTGCGCTACCGACACCACGCCCGCCGTAGCAACGACCGATACACTGAACTACAGCATCCTGTTCCAGAACGTACCAGCGCTGAGCGTCACGGCCGGACTGCTTACTACTTTCCTGCAGATGAAAGTCTATGGCGTGACACAACAGGTAAATAACGCCACGACCCCACCCTCCACCAGCACCGTTTTCGCCGTAACAAACTCGGCGAGAGCTTCCGTGTTCCCCATGGCCTTTGTAAACTTCCGGACCGGACGCCCGGCGCTGAGGACGTGGTGGGGAGAGCCGTTCAACGAGCTGGTTATCGCAAATCACATCTCCACTGGGATCGGAATAAACCCAAATACAGGCACCAGCCAGGTTGAGTTCTTTGTCGGAGATGCCGTCAGCTTCAGCAGAGTCTTCATCCATGCCGGCGCTCATTTCGGAAGGCAAGAAAGCCTTGGTGGCGGTTTCAGCTTGGGTACGGTCCCCAGCACTTTCACCGGGACCACAGCGCCCATTCGCTGGAGCTATCAGCCTGCATTCTCCATAGGCTTGAGCGTCCGTATCGCGCCGTTCTAGGAGTGATCGATCTCTTCTTGCCCTTCTTTTTCTCATCCAGGTTTTCCCGCAGAGTCTTGCGGGTATTTAGAACGAACCGATCAATACCGCAGCCCAATGAGCGCATCGGCCTGTGCTCGCCCATCGAGATCGGGATTTGGTCGACTGAACCGGACTTTTTTCATTACCAGTGTGTGTTCGCGAAAAGATCAGCCATTATGACTGCCGCTTCTGCGCAACGCCGTGCGATAACATTTCACTGACAATGGGAGAGTCATCTTCGCTAAGGCCTAAGCGCTGGATAACAGCTTCGGAAAATTTTCTTTCTGGATGCCACTCATCCGTTTGTTCCTTTGGCTCATGCGTCGCACTTGAAGGACCGGATGTGCATGTTGGCATCCTGGACGGAACCTGGGGCTATGTACAGGCGTGTACTCGAAAAAGCACCCGCCATCGCAGCCTTTACCTTCAGCTCGAAGAATGGAACTTCAGTATATAAAGGAGTTGCTCGGGCATGCCAGTGATGGAATGCCAGCATGCTAGACCAAGTCCAAATCTTGAACCGCTCCGCAATGAATCTGGCACCCGCACCTAGTCTGCGCATGAGCACAGTCACCTGGTGGAACGAGAAAGGAAGCTCCGGAGAATCTTAGGTGTTCTGGCCGCGCTAATACAGCGCCCTACTGTGTCTACTTTATTATCTTATTGATCCTAAATAACACAATCTAACGAGTTCTGAAAAACGAACTCGATCCTCTGGGGATGTAACACATTCTGCCAACCCATTAAGGGATAGCACTTCGGCAAAAAAGGACATTTTTTCCGCAAATATGGACAGTTTCTCCGCCAACCTACACAACATACCAGCCTCTAAATGTCCAGGTTCTTGACGTCCAGCGCATTATCCTCGATAAACTTGCGGCGCTTCTCTACGTCTTCTCCCATTAAGGTTGCGAAAATCTCCTCTGCTTCCACGTAGTCTTCCAGCTTCACGGAGAGAAGCGTGCGGCGCTCGGGGTCCATGGTGGTTTCCCAAAGCTGCGTTGAACTCATCTCGCCCAAGCCCTTGTAACGCTGGACCGAGTAGTCCTTCTTGCCCTGTTCAACGATATAGGCAAAAAGCTCGCGGGCCGTCTGCTTTTCGACTGGCTCACGCAGGATACGAGCGGAACGCCGGACTTGCTTCGCTTCGGCCTGAACTTCCGCGTTCTCAGGAGCAGCTTCGGTGCTTTCGGTTTCGTCGGACTCAGCTTCGGAGGCAACTTCCGCGACGGCCTTGGCAGCGTAGTCGATGAGGAAGGGCGGCTCGAGAAACTCCTTAATGACGCTATACTTGGACATCATCTGGCGGAACTCGGGGCTCGATGCCAGAACCCAATCGATGCGCCGCTCAGCGCCCTGCGCATCGGTAAAGATGATGGACCATGTGTGGTGCTCTTCGTCTTCGACCGGATCGCCCAGAGCTTTGAATTGGAAATCATCGGCGCGCTCGGCCAGAACAGCGTGAAGCTGGGCTAGCTTGGGCGGAACATCGCTCTCGGATTTGGATGCGAAATCTGCGCGGTGAACCAGTTCGGCGCGGGCCAGCAACTCGGTCAGCTTCTCGTTGCGGACGCGCTTGTCCACCTTTTCGACAAAGTCCAGGTACTCGCTGAGTGTGGCCATGAAGCGCGTCAGATCAGCGCCCTCGATATGGCGAGCCTCCTCGCCGTGGCGAACAATCATTCCTTCTGATGCGCGGTTGACCATCACCTTCACAAACTCGCGCTCATCCTTAATGTATTGCTCGAAGCGGCCCTTCTTGATTTTGAAAAGAGGCGGCTGAGCAATGTAGATGTTGTCGCGCTTGATCAGCTCGGTCATGTGACGGAAGAAAAACGTGAGAAGCAGCGTACGAATGTGTGAGCCGTCGACGTCGGCGTCCGTCATGAGGATGATTTTGCCGTAGCGAATCTTGGCTGCGTCGAAGTCATCTTTGCCGATGCCGCAACCGAGCGCGGTAATCATCGCGCGGATTTCCTCATGGCCCAGCATCTTGTCGTAGCGCGCCTTTTCTACATTGAGGATCTTACCCTTGAGCGGCAGAATAGCCTGGAAGCGCCGGTCGCGGCCCTGCTTGGCGGTACCGCCCGCGCTCTCGCCCTCGACCAGATACAATTCGCAGCGTTCCGGATTACGCTCGCTGCAATCGGCCAGCTTGCCGGGCAATCCGCCGCCGTCCATGGCGCCTTTACGGCGGGTCAGGTCACGAGCCTTGCGTGCGGCCTCGCGGGCACGCGCGGCCTCGATAGCCTTGTTGATGATACGCTTGGCGATGGGCGGATTCTGCTCGAGAAACATGCCTAGCCGTTCATTCACAAAAGCCTGGACCGTGCCGGCGATGTCGGAGTTGAGCTTTCCCTTGGTCTGGCCTTCGAACTGCGGTTGCGAAAGCTTGACGCTGACCACGGCCACCAGGCCTTCGCGCACATCGTCCCCACTCAGGTTTTCCTTCAAATCCTTGAAGAGGCCGAGCGACTGGCCGATGGCGTTGATCGTACGAGTCAGAGAAGTCCGGAAGCCGGAAAGGTGCGACCCTCCGTCAACGGTGTTGATGTTGTTGGCGAAACTGAAGACCGTCTCCGAATAACTGTCGTTGTATTGCAACGCGATTTCGATCTCGACATTATCGCGCGTCGCCTCCATCATGATCGGCTTTTCGTGCAGAACTTGCTTGCCGCGATTGAGATACTTCACAAACTCGGCAATACCGCCTGCATAATGAAACTCGGTATGGCGGGCTTCGCCGGTTTTGGCATCGGCGGTGCGTTCGTCCGTGAGTGAGATCGTGAGCCCTTTGTTGAGAAAGGCCATCTCGCGCAGCCGTTGCGCCAGCGTGTCGTAGTTGTACTCAGTAGTCGAGAAGATGGTCTTGTCAGGTAGGAAGTGGACCTTGGTGCCGCGCCGCTTGCTGATGCCTGCCTGCCGCAATTCGCTTGTGGGCTCGCCACAACTGAAGTCCATCTCCCAGGTGTGGCCGTCGCGCCAGATTTCGATGTTGAACTCCTGCGAGAGCGCGTTGACGCAACTAACGCCCACTCCATGCAATCCACCCGAGACCTTGTAGGTGGAGGCGTCGAATTTACCACCGGCGTGAAGCTTGGTCAGTACCACCTGCACCGCCGGCATCATCTTGCCGTTCGAGAGCGGCATCATGTCCACCGGAATGCCGCGGCCGTCATCGACCACGGTGATCGAGTTATCGACGTGGATGAGGACGTCGATTTTTTTGCAGTAGCCGGCCAGCGCCTCGTCGACGGAATTATCAACCACCTCGTAGACCAGGTGATGGAGCCCCATCTCGCCGGTTGAGCCAATGTACATGGCGGGCCGCAGCCGCACCGCCTCCAGGCCTTCGAGAATCTTGATGTTTTCGCCGGTATAACTGCCGTTGTCGCCGTTGTCGCCGGGGAGAGGTGCGGGGTTCACAGGATCAGTCGCCATAGGATTCCGTTCGCAAGACTTTCGCTTCCAGCTCCGCAAGGGGCATGGTGCCCGGACGATGTTGTTCCAGGCCGTGATTTGATGGTCTAACCAATTGAAAGACAGAGGCTTTCGAGCTAGGTTGCCTGACTCTATTTTACCACGTGAAAAGGTAAGAAATCGCCTCGAAACATGACGGATTACTTGCGACTAAACTTGCCAAATTTCCACTGAAAGACGGTACGTTGGTAATACGCTGATTAGAACCAGTTTATCCACATGAAATCACTTGACTTACCTAAAATTATTGTTTATATTTTTATGACAGAAGGTGCTTCGTTTTGCCTTCAAGATCGAAAATGAGGTTACCATCGATGAAACTCGCCATTCGCATCTTTGCTCTCTCCCTTGTAATCGCCGGTGTCACTGCCGCCGCCGTTACCCCCAAGACTGCGCCCGCCATCCAGAGCCATCAATCAGCGACCGCTCATGTGCCCGTACCGTTGTGCGGAGACGGCGGCTGCACCTCCGACGGTCCCGACGGCGACAATTAAAACATAGGAAATTAGGGAAATAAAGTCGGCGATTGCATCAAAGCCAGGGCGAATCCGCTACTTTTTTATTGAGTAGCAGGAGATTTAGCGCTATTCTAAGAGCGTTCTTAGAATGGTGAGAGGTTCCCTATGTCTCCACAGACAGCAATGACTTTGATGAGCGTGGTCGAGCTTATTCTTTGGGCCGTGCTCGGATTCCTTTTCTGGACTAAGAAATTGCAACGCCGCTTCCCGGCAATGGGAGCCTATCTGGCGTTGCGTGTGGCTTCGATGCCGGCGCTAGTCTTTTTCTTCTATAGCCATTCGCAGCATTGGCTCAACCACCATGCCTTCAGGCTTTATTTCTTCACTTATTGGACGGTATACATCGTCAGCGCTGTGATGCTCTACTTCGTCTGCACAGAGGTGTTTCGCTCCGCGCTCTGGGCTTTCTCCGGGCTTCAGAGGTTGGGAATCGTGGCCTTTCGATGGGCTATCCTAGTCTCAGTCATCGTAAGCATGTCAACGCTCTCCTTCGAACACAGCGGCACCCTCCTCGTTTCCGCCATTGCCCTTGGGTTGATGCGTTCGGTCAGCATGATTGAACTTTGTCTGCTGGCCTTCCTTTGCCTAAGTATGAATGCATTGGGCCTTTCCGTCCGAGACAAGGCCTTCGGCATCGCTTTGGGATTTGGCGTGATGTCCTCAAGCGACTTCATCTTCGCAACATTTATCTCGCGCCATACCTCGCTGACGGACCCCTTCCAATTCGTCGCCGAGTCGGTGATTCTGGTGGCGATTGGAATGTGGATCACCTACTGCGCCATGCCGGAAAAGGTTCGCCAGCCCGTCATGATTCCGGTCAATTCCATTATTTTCCGCTGGAATGAGATCGCCTCCGCTCTCGGCCACACCGGAACGCAGGTCGCTGTGCAACCGGCGGGCGGCTTCTTCCTGACCGATGTGGAGAGCGCAGTCGCAAAGGCGCTTCCCAAAAACTGAAGAGCCGCAATCGGAGATGTAGAGTAGAGAACGCTTGTGCAATAAGGAATAGCGCAGAAAGGCCACGGCATGCCGTGGCCTTTCTGCGAATCTGTGCCGAATTTACTCGGCTGTTACGGGTTCGATGGACGCAAAACGCCCGTGGTTGCCGCGGTCAACAAACTTCACCCGTCCGGTAACCTTGGCGAAGAGCGTATCGTCTGAGCCGATACCTACGTTAACGCCCGGCTTGATGCGCGTTCCCCGCTGGCGCATGATGATCGACCCGCCGCTAATCAGCTCGCCGGCAAATGCCTTTACGCCTAGCCGCTGTGCATTGGACTCCCGTCCGTTTGTGGAGCTGCCTCCACCCTTCTTATGTGCCATTGCCGAATCCCCTTCCTTCTTTTCCCATCTTGCCGTCTCTTGTCCGACGCGCCTAGTCTACTTAGTCTAGCTTGCGGCCGTGTAGGTCACACCGTCGGCTTCGATCGCCTTGATGCGCACCTCGGTAAAGTTCTGCCGATGCCCTTGCAGCTTTTTATACTGCTTCTTCCGCTTCAGGTGGAAGACTAGAATCTTGTCTCCCCGGCCCTCGCCCAGCACTTCGGCGATCACCTTGGCTGCTCCGGGCTTGGCCACCGTTCCCGGCTCGCCACTAACGGCCAGCACGTCACTGAATTCGACGGTCTGGTCTTCGCCTGAAACTACACTCTCAATCTTCACTACGTCGCCTGGCGCGACTCGATACTGCTTACCACCGGTGCGAATAACCGCGTACATAAACCCTCCAGCGCAAGTCCGGCTCGGCCGATGCGCGCCTAAAGAAAAATAGCTCGGGCGGAAACTTCCGAACCGTTGGAGTACGCTCAAGCCCCTCAACTTCCAAAATCCGAGGGCGAACGTCGATCTCGACGGCCACAGGCAGGAATCGCCAAACTAGAGTAGTGTACCGGCTTTTATGTGCTCAGGTCAATCTGCACCTGTCTCGGTGCAAGATCGACGCATTACCTTGGTCGGATCACTATCCAAGCTGGACTCGATCAGGGCCGCGCCGGGACCACGTAAAAAAGAATGGCAAAGTAATGAGCAATGCTGCCGGCGAGCACAAACAGGTGCCACAAAGCGTGGAAGTAACGCAGCCGATCGAGGGCGAAGAAGACGATGCCCAGCGTGTAGGCCACGCCGCCCGCACCGAGCCACATCACCCCATGCCAGCCGAGCGCGTGGACCAGCGGCACCACCGCGACCACCACAAACCAGCCTTGCCCCAGATACACCAGCGCCGATGCCAACTCGAAGCGGTCAACAGCGAAACTTTTGAAGATGACTCCGGCAACTGCCAGCCCCCACACGACGCCAAATAAAGTCCAACCCAATGGCCCGCGTAGCGTCACTAGCGTGAAGGGCGTGTAAGTGCCGGCGATGAGCAGGTAAATCGACGAGTGGTCCAGAATGTGAAAGACATGCCGCGCCCTGGTTCGCACCAGCGAGTGGTAGAGCGTCGAGCAAACGTAAACCAGCACCAGCGTCGCGCAAAACACGGAGCAGCTCACCACATGCCACGCCGTGCCGCGCGTCGATGCGGCAACCAGATAAACCGTTCCGATAATGGCCACCACCGCGCCGATCCCATGCGTGATGGCATTGGCGAGGATGTCGCCCAGATGGTAGGTTGGTTGCACTGATTGCACAAATTGATGATAGCGCTGTGACCTGGACCGCCAGTTTCACGAGCTCGATCTTTGCAGGATTCCGTCAGCGATTCTCTTATGAGTAGTGGCTTATCGGCGGCTCGCACGATTCGCGAGTTATCATGTCAGCAAATTCGTCAGCCGAACCGCGCAGCTCACTGCATCATGCATTCATCAGAACCGTGCTGCCGAAGTCGGCTTTCGGTCGAACTGGGAGAGATCTTTCAGCTGGCTCGGGAGCTACCGGAACATGGGCAAGCTCCCAGGCGGAACGATCCTTGAGCAGCCGCGAAACCAAGGCCGTGTGCATGGCATGTCCGGCGCGTTCGGCCACTACGTGACCTTCGATCCGCCGCCCGGCAAGCGCCAGGTCGCCGATCAAGTCAAGAATCTTATGCCGCACATACTCGTCGCTAAAGCGCAGCGGGCCGTTCACCGGCCCCTTGGGTCCCAGAATAATGATGTTCTCCGGCCCCGCGCCGCGGATCAGGCCCATATCGCGTAGCTTCTTTTCGTCGGTCTGGTAGCCGAATGTGCGCCCCGGAGCGATGTATGTGCCATAGGAGTCGGCAGCCAGATCAATGCTGGCGCTCTGGTAGCCCACAGGTGAGGGAAAGTCGATAGCGTACTGGATGCTGTAACCGGAACCCGGATAGACGCCAATGAATTTATTGCCCTCACGCACCTCAACCGGGCTGAGCACGCGGACCGTCTCGCGTCGCCTCCGCTGGGTGCGAATACCCACGCTCAGAAAGGCCTCGACATAGGGCAGGGCGCTGCCGTCGAGAATGGGCAGTTCCAAGTTATCGAGTTCGGCAATCACGTTGTCCACACCCATACCGATCAATGCCGAAAGCAGATGCTCGGTGGTCTGAATCAACACGCCTTGCCGCATCAAACTGGTGGCGTAACTCACTTTGGCCACATAGCGGCCAATGGCGGGGATCTCAAAGTTCTCAAGGTCGGTGCGGCGAAAGACAATGCCCGAACCTGCCGGCGCAGGCAACAGGCGCATGGTCACTGGCGCTCCAGAATGCAGCCCCACGCCTGTGAACTCCAGCGGTGCGACAATCGTCTGTTCTAAATGCGCAGGATTCTGGTGATCTGGATTTGCCAAATACTTCATCTCCTACAGTCTGTCAGTCGTGCAAACCAAGGGTAAGAACTACCTTAGACCCATCGACTTATCTTCGTCTTGTGGCGATTTTGCCACACTCTGCCCTATTTAGACCGTTCTCTTCAATCGTAATCACATTTTCTCCATCCATTAACTGTCGTAGAATCAGTAAGTCGCAGATTTTTTCGGAAATGATCACGAAGGGCTAAAGAAAATGACCGCAACCGCCGATCAACATTTTCCCATGCGTGCGCTACTGGCCGGAGCCCGCCGAAAAGAGTCTGGCCTGCTAGATCTGATCCAGCAATTGGTGCGGGCAGAGTCGCCCTCTGACAACAAGTCAGCGGTCGACGCGTGCACATCCCTCGCCGCCGCGCAAGCCAAGGCTCTGGGCGGCCGCGTCAAACTGCATCGGCAGAAGGTCTTTGGCGATCTACTGGAGGCGCACTTCGGGCCCAAGTCCAAGACCGGTGCCGCCCGCCGAACGCTGCTGCTTGGCCACCTCGACACGGTTTGGCCGGTCGGCACGCTGAAGACCATGCCTTGCCGTCTCGGCGAAGGCCGGCTCTGGGGGCCGGGCACGCTGGACATGAAGGCAGGCGTGGCCATGGCATTCACCGCCATCGAGATTCTCAGCGAAGCCGGCCTGCTGAATCACGAAATCATCCTGCTCTTGAATAGCGACGAGGAAGTGGGCAGTCCCGCATCACGGCCCATAACCGAACGGCTGGCGGAGGAGTCTGCGGCCGTTTATGTTCTTGAGCCGGCGCAGGGTTTGGCGTACAAAACGGCGCGCAAAGGAGTTGGCAACTGGCGGGTTCAAATAAGCGGGGTGGCCGCTCATGCTGGCCTGGACTTTGCCAAGGGCGCAAGCGCCATCCGGGAATTGGCCCGCATGGTGGAGACGGTAAGCGGCTGGAACGATCTTAAGCGCGGAATTACGGTGAACGTCGGTGTGGTTGGCGGCGGAACCAAAGGGAATGTGATTGCCGCCGAGGCTTGGGCAGAGGTCGACGCGCGGATTGTTCGCAAGGCCGACGGCCCGCGCATGGAGCGCAAATTTGACACCCTCAAGCCGGAGGACAAGAGGTGTACCCTGACTGTTTCCGGTGGCATCAACCGACCGCCGATGGAGCGCACCCGCGGAACTCTGCGGCTCTACCGGCAAGCGAGGGCGCTGGCCTCGGAACTAGGCTTTTCGCTGGCCGAAACCTCGACCGGCGGCGCATCCGATGGAAACTTTACCTCCGCCCTCGGCATTCCTACTCTGGACGGCATGGGCGCGGTCGGCGAGGGCGCCCACGCGCTCCACGAATCTATCTTGGTAGAACACCTTGCCCCCAGAACGGCCCTGTTGGCGGGCTTGCTGGCGAGTCGCGACAGTGCTGTATCGATTTGATACACTGCCTGAAGCACCACCCGGAGTCTAAATACGTCATGAAATACACAACCCTCATCTTGTTGTTAGCGGCCTGTACCGTGGCCGCAAGTGCCCAAACCCCCGCGCAGCCGGCACCTCCATCGGCTGCGGCCACCAAAACAACAGCTACCGCAACTAAACCCGCATCGACTGCCAAACCGGCTGGCGCCGCGGCAAAAGCAGCTACGTCTGCCTCATCGACAGCCGCGCCGCTGATCAAGACTCCAGACAATATTCCGGTGGTGAGTGGACCCCAGAAGACCCTCTTCACGACTGCCCTGCGTTACAAAGAGATTCAGGTCGGCACCGGCGCTGTAGCCGAGCCCGGCAAGCTCCTCAAGTTCAACTTCACCTTGTGGTTGGCAGATAGCGGTGTCAAATTCGATTCCACCGTCGATCATCCCGGTCCTCCGCTTAAGGACAAAGACGGCAAGCCGGTACTGGGAGACGACGGAAAACCCAAGCTTGGCGATCCAGCACCGGCTCCAATGGTCATGGGAAAGGGCCGTCCGCTACCCGGATGGGATATGGGAGTTGAGGGCATGAAGGTTGGCGGCAAGCGCCGCATTTACGTTCCCTGGCAGTTGGGATTCGGCGCGAGTGAGATTCCCGCGCGCGACGCCACCCATCCAGCGGTTCCCGCCAAGTCCGATCTCATCCTGGATGTCGAACTGGCAGAAATGACAGACGCTCCGCAGCCACCCCAGCGGCCAATGCCGGGAAGAGGCCCAGGAGGCCCAATGCCGGGAGCGCATCCAATGACCGGCATGCCTCCAACTCCGCCCGCTCCAGGCGCTGCGCCGAACGCGACAGCACCCGCAACTCCGCCAGCGGCACCCAAACCAGCCGCTCCTCCAGTCCCGGCGCCCGGTTCGTCAGTTCCCGCGATTCCAGCGCCTCCAGCGGTGCCAACACCGCCTGCCGCGCCACAAACGAAGTAGCGTTGATTCTCTGGGTGCACCATCCTTTTCGTTCGCATTTTTGGGCGGAAACAATGGAATACGAAGGAGATCGTGAATCAATCAGGCCACGCCGGCAGGTAACTCCGGCGTGGCCTGTATCAATTGGCGGGTATAGGCCTCTTGCGGATGGTCGCACAAAGCCACTGCCTCACCCGTCTCGACCAGCCGGCCGCGTTCCATCACCGCAATCCGCGTACTCAGATAGCGCACCAGCGGCATGGAATGCGAGATGAACAGGTAAGTCAGGCCATGCTCGCGCTGCAAGCCGCGCAGCAGATTCACGATCTGCGCTCCCACACTCACATCCAGAGCTGAAACGGGCTCATCCAGAATCAGCAGCTTGGGCCGAAGCGCCAGCGCGCGGGCTATGTTGATGCGCTGCCGCTGCCCGCCACTGAATTCGTGCGGATAACGGTTCAGCGCCGATGCGTCGAGGCCGACCTCATTCAATAGCTCAACCGCCTTGGCGCGCAGCGCGGCGCGATCCGTCTTGATGCCCGCCTCGCGCCGATGGATCACCAGCGGCTCGGTAACAATCTCCAGCACTTTCATCCGCGGATTGAGAGCGGCATAGGGGTCCTGAAAGACGGGCTGCATCTGGCGGCGGATGCGGTGCATCTCCGCGCGCGACGCGCGAGCCACGTCCGTGCCGTCTACGAGAATACTGCCCTCCGTAGGCTCGACCAGCCCCAGAATCATCCTTGCCAGCGTCGTCTTGCCTGAGCCCGATTCGCCCACCAGCCCCAGCGTTTCACCTGCCTCAATCTCGAGCGACACATTCTCGACGACAGCGTGCTGCTCGGTCCGCAGCCCCATCCGTCTCGGATAGCTCTTCGAAATCGCATTCACCTCGACCAGCGCCATGCTTTGATGGTAAACGGCGGACGGCCAGCGCTCCCCGATAGAATCGTTGGGTGAGCCTTACATTCAACGTGCTGGCAACAACCGAACTCGGCGGACGGCGGGGGCGGATGCATTTGCCACACCGCACGGTAGAGACGCCGGTCTTCATGCCCGTGGGTACGGCGGGAACGGTGAAGGCCGTCCCGCAGGACGTGCTTGAGGCGCTGGGCGCGGAGATTATTCTCGGCAACACTTATCACTTGTATCTGCGGCCAGGTCACGACGCAATCCAGCGCATGGGCGGCCTGCACCGGTTCATCAGTTGGCCGCGAGCCATGCTGACCGATTCGGGCGGCTTTCAGGTTTTCAGCTTGAGCCAGTTGCGCAAAGTCAGTGACGAGGGTGTGCGCTTTCGCTCGCATCTGGACGGCAGCAGCCATTTCTTTACTCCAGAACATTCCATGGATGTGCAGATTGCACTCGGCGCGGACATCTGCATGGCCTTCGACGAGTGCACCGAGTATCCCGCAGAACGCAGCCGCGCAGAAGAGAGTCTGAGGCTGACGATGGCTTGGGCCAGGCGGTCGCTCGATCACTTTCGCGCGCATCAGCACGAAGTTCCCTGGCGCGAGGAACTGAGGGGGCGCACACAGTCCCTCTTCGGCATTGTCCAAGGCGGCATGTACCGCGACCTTCGACGCGAGAGCGCCGAGCGGTTGGTGGAAATGGACTTCCACGGCTACGCCATAGGTGGCCTCAGTGTGGGCGAACCGCGCGAGCTGACCATGGAGATGATCGCCGAGGTGCTGCCCCTGCTGCCCGCCGACAAGCCGCGCTACGTAATGGGCGTGGGCTATCCGGATGAGATCGAAGCCTATGCGCGCATGGGCGTGGACATGATGGATTGCGTGCTGCCCACCCGCGCCGCGCGCCACGGCCTCTTGTTCACCAGCGAGGGACGACTCAACATCAAAGGCAAACGCTATTCCGAAGACCAGGGCCCTCCCGATCCAGCCTGCCCGTGCATGGTCTGTCAGCGCTATTCGCGAGCCTATTTGCGCCACCTGATGCACTCGGGAGAAGCGCTTTCGGCGACGCTGAACACCATCCACAATCTGGCCTACTATTTGGGGATAATGGAGCGTGTGAGCAAGAGCCTTCAACCCGAGGCCTGAAGGCTCTTGCTCTAATCCCCGATAGCTCCCCCAAGCAGTTGTTTCAAGGCGTGCACGTATTCGGCAAGCGCCTCACGGCCTGCTTCGGTCATGCGGTAAAGCGTCTGGGGCTTGCGCAAAACAAACTTCTTTTCGACGGCCACGTAACCCGCTTCCTCAAGCTTTAGCAATTGCGCGCCCAGGTTGCCGTCCGTCGAGCCGGTCTTCGAGCGCAGCCAGGTAAACTCCGCCTCTTCAACGCCAGTGAGCAGCGAAAGCAAAGCCAGGCGCAGCTTCCCGTGAATCACAGGATTCAGCTCCGGCAACTCAGGCATGATTGGCCTCCAGCCTGCGCTGACGGGCTTCACACAACATTGCATAACCGCCGAAGACGATCTGGCAGAGGAAGATTGCCACCAAAAATACAACCGTGCATTGGTCGTCGGAGCCGAAGCAGGCAATAACCGAAGTCACCCACCACACCATCGCGGCAGCAACCTGCGCCTTCCACCGGATAATCATGCCGGAGGCCCCGTTCGAGACGCCCATCATGGCGCCTATGATCGCCACAAAAATGTGCTGGTTGAACCGGCCGCTGAATCCCAAAGCTGGAAACAGCAAACACATCGATACTCCCATCGCAACCCAAATGGAGAAGACGGCCCGGCTGATCGTGGTCGACGGCCTTCGCTTTGACTGATTCCTCTGCTGGCTCCGAATAATGAACCAGCAAGGCACCCAGGCCCCGACCATAGTGACCAGCCAGGCCCACGGCCAATGGGTTAAAGCGGTCCAGACAATGGCGACGTAGTAGGCTACGCCCCAGAAAACAAATGTCCAACCCCAGCTTCCGGTGGCGCGGCGTCCTTCGGCAATCATGTTCTCGATCAGGCTCAGCCTGTCTTTCAGTCCCAACTCGTCATCGTTCAAGGTCATGTCGATTCTCCTCAAAGGCTCTGCCGGTCTCCAGAGCGTTCCCCGTTAAGGAGTACTCTACGTAATAGAGTTAGTCATGTCAACAACTATTTGCGGTCTTTTTGAATTTATTTTGTGGATGATGCCTTGGTGGAATGAGACTGCTGCAAATCATGTTTCGAGGACCTGCCCGTCAGCCACAGTTGCATTGACCCAGACCGCGCTGCGCAAAGACCGCTCAACTCGCCTGTCACGCGCTCGATCAGTCCGGCCCAATCCCCCGGAGCGCTCTGGCGGAAGAGCCGGGCCGTCGGATACCACGGAGTAACCTCCGTCTGCTGCATCCACCGCCAATCACTCAGATGGGGCAGCAAAATCCAGACCGGCTTGGCCATAGCTCCAGCTAGGTGAGCAATGCAGGTATCGGTGGTAATGACCAGATCGAGCGTGGCCACCAATGAGGCCGTCTCGGCCAAATCCCGGTCGCGGCTGCACCCGTCCCGAACAAAGACATCGTCTGGCAGCATCGCCAACTGCTCGGCTGCCAGCCCTTTTTGCAACGAAATCCAGGCAACGCCGGGCGTGCGCGGCGAGTTGCGCAACAACGGCAGCAGCGTGGTCAACTCGACAGATCGCTGGCCGTCCGCCTTGTAGCGGGGATTGCCCGCCCACGCCAAACCCACCCGCAGCGGGCGGAATTCCCCGCCGCCGTCAGCAAACTGTGCGCGCTTCTCATGCGCGAACTCGGGATCGGCTCCCAGGTAAGCGCCGGGCCACGGAACCGTCTCGACCGTGGTTCCAAAGACAGCCGGCAGGCTTAGCAGCGGGCACTCCAAATCGAAGTCCGACGGCATGGCTCCCAGCAGCATCACCTCCGCAAGGCCGGCGCGCACTGCGGCGAGCGATTGCATCAAGCGGAGTGCGGGTTCCTGAACTTGCAAAATGGCAGTACCGCCCCTGGCCTCAATCAGGGTGACGTAGCGGCAAAATTGGATAGTATCGCCCAGCCCCTGCTCGGCATGAAGCAGAATCCGCCGTCCGTCGAGAGCTTCGCCCTGCCAACGGGGCTGGGAAAAGATTCGCGGACCGCGATGAACCTCGCGAAAGTGCCAGCGCGACTCGTAGCCTGGCCAGCCTTGCTCCCAATGACCCAGCCGCAAGCGCGTCAGCGAGAGATTATAGCGGGCTCCAGGACTCGAAGGATCGCGCTCGACGGCCCGCTCCTGCGCTTGCAAAGCCTCGTCTGCCCGTCCCAAGTCAAGCAGGGAGTTCCCCCGATTGGAAGCGGCGGCACAGTGGCCCAGTACCTCAGCTTGCTCAAAGACCTTGACTGCCTCGTCGAAGCGGCGTTCCTTGTGCAGCAGAATGCCATGCATATTCACGGCTTCAGCGTGCGAAGGGTCGCGTGCCAACGCCCAGCGCAGCCATTGCCACGCACCAGCCGCGTCGTTCTGCGCCGAGCGAAATTGACACCAGGCTACCAGCGTTTCCACTTGCTCCGGATTGAGGGCAAAGGCTTTGCGCAAATGTGCCTCGGCCTCGGTGGGGCGGCAGCGCTCACGCTCCAGAATTGCCAGGTTCACCCAGCCCGAAACCAGGTCCGGCCTCAGCTCGACGGCCCGCATCAGGGCGGCTTCGGCATAGACTTCGCGGCCCTGCTCGCGCAACAAGCTGCCCAGATTCATCCATGCGGCGGCAAAGTCCGGACGCTGAACCAGAGCCCGGCGATAGCGGGTTTCAGCTTCTTTTAGCTTGCCCATGTGCGCCAGAACAAATCCCGCCGCAAACTCTGCCTCGGGCAGGTGCGGTCGCAGTTCGAGCGTGCGCTCATATTGGGCGAGAGCCTCTTCATTGCTTCCCATCATGGCCTGCGCATTGCCCAGGCCCAGGTGAGCGGCGACTAGCGTGTGGTTGACGCGGAGAGCAAGCTCGAACTCCAGAATTGCTTCTTTCGGGCGACCTTCGGCGAGCATCAGCTCGCCCAAACCCATGCGCGCCATCGCCTCCGTGCCGTGCCCAAGGGCCTCCCGGTAGGCGCGTGCAGCCGGATCGTTCTGGCCTGCGGCCTTCAGCGCCTGACCCAGCGCGATCCATGCAGCGCCCATCTCCGGCGCGGCGGTCACGGCAGCCTCAGCCATCTTGACCGCTGCCGCAGATTGGCCGCTAGCCAGCGCCACCAGGGTCATGCCCACCAGCGCCTGCGGATGACATGGATTCTCCTCCAACATGCGCTGGTAGCTGAGCGCAACCTCCGTCAAGTGACCGGACAGCTCTTTCGGAAAACTGGATTCGGTTTTCTGCATCGTCCTGTGCTTCGGGAATCGCTTTGGCTCATCCGAGTACGACCGACGAAACACCCTCATCTGGACGCTAGGCCGGTTACGGCCACCGCTCAACCAAAATTCGCACGAACTCTGCAAATTGTCGTGTGAAAATTCCCATTTTTCGAGGAATTCAGATTCGGGATTGGGGCGAAAAAGGGCAAAAAGCGTCAGAATATAGCTCTATTGGTTGCGAAAAAACGTACTCGCGCGGCAGGTCGAAGATTGATCCCCAACATAAATCCAAATGGAATCGGCGAGACTCTAGCGCCTGCGGCCATTGTCCCTCTTGCTTCGCAATTCCATAAGAGCAAGTTTGCAACTAGTGGACAACAATGAGTAAACAGTGAGATTTCGCGACAAAACGCTCTGCCGGCAATTAGTCAGTTTTGGCCCCATCGCAGGTGGTTGCAGATGATTTGTCTCCGTTGCGGCATAATAAAAAGATCGAGGTGGGCAGGAAGTTTTTCACCAAAAGAGGGGTACCCCCCCACCCCCCCTTTTTTATTTCACAAGGCGTGCAGTTAATTAATTGGTAAATAACAGAGCTACTGGCAAATTCAAACAGGAGTCAAAAAGCGCCAGGCCAGGACTCTGGTCGCGCCGTGAGTTCTTTGAAATAAGCCGTGCTCCCGCGGTAATTGTCACTTGTGATTCGCAATTTCCGCGAGAGCATTTTTGCAGCTGGCTCTCAGAGCTATGCAGAAGCCGTTCACCTGGACTTGACTGCGATGGTGACGCTTCCTGTCTTCTCGGTGAAAGAAAGAGATCTATTGAACCGTCTGCCGGCTCTTGATCTCCTGCAGCAGCACTTCGATTTTGTCTTCGCTCTCCAAGGCATGAAAGCGGTCTTCGAGCGATTCGGGAATCATCACCTCGCTGGCCGCTGCGTTCTGAGCAGCCTTCAGATGGACGCGGGTTTTCATCCGGCCCATCGCGTGCTCCTGATCGATGCCGACGACCTGGCGAGCTTCGGTTGCCCGGCCCACTACCTTGGCGCGGCGATGCTCCGCGACCAGCATCTCGCAATGAGCGCGCGTCTCGCCCAGCTTCTGCTCAAGCTTGCGCAGCGCCTGACGCAGGTTGTCGGCCTCGTGCTTCTGATCCTCGGCCTGCGTGGTGAAACCAGCCACCAACTGGTCGTGGCTCAGCGCTCGCTCAAGAGCCGCGCGGGCCAGATCGTCGTGGCCTTTCTGCACCGCCAGTTCCGCCTTGCGCCGCCAATCCGCTGCCTGCTCGGTTTGCTCGGCGCGTTTCTTTTCCAGCAAATGTTCGTCGGCGATGGCGATAGCTACCTGCGTCTTCACTTGCATCAGCTGGTTCTCCATGTCCAGTACGATCTGTTTCAACATCCGCTCCGGATCTTCAGCCTTCTCGATCAACTCGTTGAGATTGGCGCGGAGCAATGTGCTTACTCTTTCCAGCAGTGCCATGACGTCCTCCTTGTTCAGTTTCGCTCAGCTTCTAGCACCTAGTTTTTTGCCTTAGCAATCGCAACCTTGTGTTCTTCTAGCTCATAACTCTCTCGCCTCTGCCTCCAGCTCCCACTTACCCAACCAGGAGCTAGAGGCCAGAAGCTACGCACATCTTCACGCACCCTCGGCGCCACAAAGCGCTATAGCGCAGGCTTAACAAAATACCCCGACACGCGCCACTTCCCGTCCTTGTCGAGCATTGGTATGACCGTCTCCAGAATCGTTCCGTTGCCCGCAAACTCGGTCTTGTACTGAATGACGACGTACTCTCCCTTCGGCGCATCGGGAAGGTCGGTTTGAAACACCGCCCCCACCAGCGTTCGATTGCCGGCGACTCCAAGAGGCGCGCGCACTTGCTTCAATGCCGTCTCCAAGTCGGGCTTCGATACCTTCGATTGGAAGAAAGACGAAGTCTCCTGCCAGCTCATGCCATAGTCGCCACGATCCACTAACGCCAGCCACGATTGCGCTGACTGTTTCGCGGCCTCACGCTTCGCTGTGTTGTCCTGTGCAAACACAGTCGAACACACCAGCAATGCCAAAAGTGCGATGGATAATTTCCGATTCATGATTTCCTCCTTTCCAGTATCAGAAGCTACTTTTCTTTCTCTTCCGGTTTCGTCTTGATCGCCTTCACGTTAGACATCAGTTGCTTGATATCCATACCGCTGAGCGCTTCAAACAACGCCGGAACCTGCGCCGCTATGCGAGTCATGTCGCCGGTGATCTTGTGCACTCCGGCAGCATCGTCGTTGCCCGTTGAAACGATCGTGATCTTGTCCACCTTGCTGAGCGGCTCAGCCATGGCGCGCACCACATCGGCCATGTTGGTCAGCAGCTTGTCCACAACCGCGGCCTGGTTCCACTCTTGATAAGCCTCGGCCTTTACGCTCATCGCCTTGGCTTCTGCCTCGCCTTTCTGGAAGATGATGCTGGCCTCAGCCTCGCCCTGCGCGCGGATCGCGGCTGCGCGGCCTTCGGCCTCAGTAGTCAGACGATTCTTTTCCGCCGCAGCCATATTCTCGATGCGCTGACGCTCGATCTCGGCGCCCTTGAGTACCGTGGCGATGAGCTGCTTTTCATTGCGCAGAATTTCCGCCTCCTGCACTTTGATCTGCCCTTCGCGCTCGACCTGCTGCACTTTGACCTGCTCGGCGGTCACCTGCTGCAGCATCACATTGGTTTGCAGTTCATAAGCCTTGTCGGCCGATGCTTGCTGACGGCGGCTCTGCTCGCTATACTCGGCTTTCTTAATGTCCAAATCGCGTTGCGCTTCGGCCTGGCGCGTGGCGGAAGCGGTCTCGGCAATCACCCGTTCCTGGTCAGCCTTGGCCTTGTTCACCGAAGAATCGCGCATAGCGTTGGCGCGCAGGATGGCAGTGTCGCGTTCGGCCTCAGCGGTAGCCACATCGGCATCGCGCTTGATCCGCGCCACGTCCGGCCTGCCCATATTCGCGATGTATTCATTCTTGTCGCGAACTTCCTTGATGGTGAATGAAATCACTTCAAGCCCCATCTTGGTCATGTCGCCCGCGCAGGTGCCACGCATCCGCTCGCCCACCATCTCCGGCTCCTTCACGATCTGCTCCACCGTCAACTGTCCGATGATGCCGCGCAGATGGCCTTCCATCACCAGCCGGATCAGCCCTTCGCGCTCGTCCGGATTCTTGGTGAGAAACTGCTCTGCCGCGGTCAGAATCGAGGCCTGATCGCTGCGTACTTTAATCTGCGCCACCGCCTCGACGGTCACCGCGACGCCCTGCTTCGTATAGAGATCCTGCTTGGGAGCCACGTCAAAACTCATCAGTTCCAGGCTCAACTGCCGGCAGCTCTGCACCATGGGAAAGATGACCGTGCCGTGACCCTTGACGACGCGTGTGCCGCCAAATCCGTAAACGATCAACGCCTCGTTGGGTCCAGCCTTGCGATACATTGAGGTGATTACGCCCAGGATGAAGATCAGCGCCAATATGCCGAGACCCACAATTATGACAACCGCTCCGTTCATTCCATTCATCAAATCGTTCATTGCGATCCCGGCCCTTTCATCCGGGAGGTAAGTGGTTGATGGTTGACTTTCAATGAACAGTGATCACTGACCACTGTTTCTCAATGTTTCGATCCGGTGTTGCCGCCGTTTTTGCGATTTCTCTTGGCCAAAAATCCCACCAGGAATATTCCCACCAGGATGGCCATGTCGATCGTCAGCACGGTAGTGCTCATCGTTCCGTCTCCTGTTCCCTACTCCTTAGTCCCCAGCACTTCGTCCCATCGGCGAACGTATGCAATTCCTTTTTCATAGCGGGCGACAAAGACCTCTTCCTGTCTTTCAATCGGCACGCCGTCCTCCGAGCGCGCCGGAGCAGAGTGGCATGCGCCCAGTTGTTCGTAGACAATTTCTCCAATGCCCTCGGCTCGAATTGCAGCCGAAACCCGGCCCACAACTCCAACCACTTCAGTCTCCTCCGCAGTCAGCTCGTGTTCGTGGGGCAGCATCACTTTAGCCAAAAAGAAGAACACAATCGCTCCTCCGGCCACGCCGCAGACCGCTGCCATCGCCACCACTGCCCCAGCCACAAACCCACCGAAGCGCGTCAGTAGATACCCCGCAGCGCCAAACCAGCAGAAAAAGATCATCAATGAAAACGTGTTCCACCAAGGGACGCTCGCCGTTCCCCGCCCCGCGCCCTGACCAGCATGCTGGCCTCCCTGCGGCAGATGCAATGCCTGAGGCACATGCGACGCGCTCGGCAGATGGGCCCCGTGCGGCAGGTGGGGCACATGAAAGTGTCCGCCGAAGTGCCCCATGCCGCCGAGCAACGAAAATAAGCTCAGGAACAATCCGATGAGAAAGCAAACGAAGTAAAAGGATTCCCAATTCATTTGTGCGCTCCTCGTTCTTGCGCTTTGGGTGGTCTTGCGTGCGGTTCAAGTTTAGGCCGAAGCACGTCGGTCAGCCGCGGCATCAATCCTGGCGTCTCCAAAATCGATTCCAACAGCAGCAGGCACTCCCGCGAATGTTCGTGGCGGGCCAAAGTCAGCAGCGCCTGCATCAGCTCCGGATCGCGACGAAAGCGCTCGGCGCCTGCCACCAGCCACAAATCCAGCTTGTCTTCCAGAGGCCGCAGTTCGCTTTGCAATTCCGGCGAATAGCCCTCCGGGTCGTCCACCAGGTACCCCGGATGTACCTTAAAGAAGCGGGCCAGAATCTGCCGCGTAGTGTTGGTCATGTGAGGCCGCGCTCCGCTCTCAATTTGCGATACGTAGCTCTGGCTTAGCTTCTGTCCGGTCTCGGTCGCGAGCTCGCGCACCATTTCCTGTTGACTCATGGCCCGGTCCAGGCCGCGCAAGCTGCCCTCAACCTCACGCAAATAACGGATTTTCTCGCCCAGTTTCATGGTCTTGGTTGCGATGGAAATGCTGCCCTGGAATCGCAATATGTAATAACAATATCGCAATCCGCGATATATTGCAAGTGGATTCTGAAAACAGTTATTTGAGGCGGTTTTCGCTGGGTACTGCCCGACTAAGGGGTGCAAAGCGTCCTTCATCTCCCGTTGCGGAGAGGTCGCATCCGTTCAATAACGGCTCGCAAATAGTTCATGAGGTGCCGCTGCTCAACGGCTGCGCCCCTTGGCCGGGTGGCCGGCTCGCACCCAATGAAGCAGTGCCCGCCAATTGCGGATATATATACTACCGACAGCTTGCAGTTTTCAGCGGGAAACAGTATTGAATACTTTCACGAAATTTCCAGCGCGGTATCACTCGCTGGTTGCATCGAGTGCCGAGGGTGTGCTGCTGCAGACTTCGCGATACGATGCAGAGAATCATCGCAGCTTTCTCTTTCTCCGCCCAGAAAGAACACTTGCGGCCAGCAGCGCCCTCTTCGACGAAATAGAGGAGGCGCTGGCGGCCGGCTCCTATGTCGCGGGGTTTTTGGGCTATGAATGCAGTGAAGGCTTGAGTGCGCTGGGCGTCAGCGAACGGGTGAAGACAAGCGTGCCAGCAGCGTGGTTCGGCGTTTATCCCCGAGCCTTCGTCTTCGACCACAGGACGGGTAAGTTTGAAGGCGATTCGCCGGATGAACTTGCCGAAGACGCCTTCAGCTGCGATCCCGATTTTGAAGTGAGGAATCTACAATTTGGGATCACTCAAGGGAATTATGCCGAAAAGATATCGCAGATTAAGGAATACATCCGCGCGGGCGATACGTATCAGGTGAACTTCACCGACGAGTTGAGATTCGAATTGAGCGGAGCGCCGCACGCAATGTTTGCAGCCCTCATCGAAAGCCAGCAAGGGAAGTATGGCGCATTCATCAATGGAGGAAGTTGGCAGATTCTGTCTCTTTCGCCGGAACTGTTCTTCCGCGTGAAAGACCGCGCGATTATGACGCGACCTATGAAGGGCACTGTGCGGCGCGGAATGGACCAGGCCGAAGACAACTCACTCGTTCAGTGGCTGCAAAACGACGCGAAAAATCGCAGCGAGAACGTGATGATCGTGGATCTGTTGCGTAACGACCTGGGCCGTATTTGCGAGTATGGCAGCGTGCGCGCGAAGCGGCTATTCGCGGTGGAGAAATACGAAACGCTCTTTCAGATGACATCGGAAATCTCCGGAGTGCTGCGTGCGGGAACTCGCTATGCCGACATCTTCGCCAGCCTCTTTCCCTGCGGTTCCGTAACGGGAGCTCCCAAGCATAGAACCATGGAGATCATTCGAGAGTTGGAGCGCAGACCACGCGGCGTGTATGCCGGCGCAATCGGATTCTTCTCGCCGGCGCGGGAAGCCGTGTTCAGTGTGCCGATTCGCACGGTGGTTCTGGAGAATAGCTACGGCACGATGGGTGTTGGCAGCGGCATCGTCATCGATTCACAAGCGGAAGAGGAGTTCCGCGAATGCATGCTGAAGGCAAAGTTTCTGACCCGCAGGGAAGAGCCGTTTGATCTGCTGGAGAGCATTCTCTGGAACGACGGTTACATTTTGCTGCCGCAGCACCTGGAGCGAATGCAATCATCGGCAGAGTATTTTGAATTCAAGTTTGAACGCGAGACCGTGACAGCGGCGCTTGAAAAGCTGGAAAGACACTTTGAACGCGGACTGCGCATCAAGGTTCGGGTTCAGCTTGAGCGCGGAGGCGCGGTAAAAGTGACGCATGTCAAGGCTGCTGAACCGGCGGAAATCGGAAGAGTTTTGATATCGGCGATCCGCGTGTTCTCAGGCGACCGATTTTTGCGGCACAAGACAACCCGCCGCGCATTGTACGAGCAGCAATACGAAGAGGCGCTGCGAGCAGGTTATGAAGAAGTTTTATTCCTGAATGAACGCGGCGAGGTGACCGAGGGCGCGATCAGCAACGTCTTCATTGAGAAGGACGGACAATGGCTGACACCGCCGATTGTTTGCGGAGTTTTGCCGGGAATTTATCGGCGACATCTGCTGGAAACCAATCCATCGGCAGCAGAACGAAGACTGAAACTGGAAGATTTGGCATGCGCAAACGCTGTTTATCTCTGCAATTCAGTGCGCGGATGCCGAAAAGTGACCCTTATTCGGGACGAAAAAGCCTGAGACTCGCCAGAATCGTGCTCCTTGTCTCCCCTGTGCCTTTGTGAAGCGTGGAGTCCGAGCCGCGGAAACGGCTCAGCAATAGGCGCGGAAAACCCGCGTCTTTTCTGCACAAAACGCACTTTGCTGCATTCCTCTTTGAATTTTTCTTTTGGCTCCGCTATTTACCAATTAATTACCTGCAAGATTTCCTGTGGAAAAATAAATATAAAAGGGGGGGTGGGGGGGTGCCATTTTTCTTTCCGTGAAGACTTCCCTCTCAATCTCGATCTCTTTATCATGCGCCAACGGAAACAAATAATCTGCAACCAACTGCGCCAGCTGCGGCGGCCAATCCGCCTGCGGTTGGGCCAACTGCTCGCTGATCGCTCGCAAAAGCCTGGTGCTAATCTCAGTTCTCAAAATGTCACTGCTGACTGCCGGCTGAGCTACTTGATGGCGCCGTTGGATCGAGGCATGGGGGAAACCTCCGCGGCCAGGCGAGCGCAAACCTGTTTCGCAATCCATGGAAATTGCTTGAAAACAAGAAGTTTCTTGGCCCTGGCAGGACGGCGGGCGATTGTATTACCTTTTCGTCTTGGTGCGGTACAACGGAGCGAGCTGTCCTATGACTAAAGATGTTCAGAAAACAAATTATTCTGGCGACGAACCAATGGCAAATCCAGTAGTCTTGCGAGTATGCGTTTGCCAACGGGGGATTCTTTACTAGTTCAAATTTTTGATTCGGCGCTGGCCGATGCCGTGGTTCGCGCGGGCGAGCGGCTGGCTTGCAAGCAGGGCTGTACGCAGTGTTGCCATGGAGCCTTTGTCGTGAGTCCGCTGGATGCGTTGCGCCTGAGTGCGGGCATGGACAGCCTGCGGGCGACAGCGCCGGATCTCGCGGCGGAGATCACGCACCGCGCCGGGATGTGGGTTGTGGAGCATGGGGGAAGCTTCCCGGGCGATGTGGAGAAAGGGCTGTTGGGCAACTCCGATGAGGACCGGGAGCGGTTTGAGAATTTCGCCAATGAGGCGGCTTGTCCGGCGCTTGACCCCACCACTGGCCGCTGCGACGTGTATGCATGGAGACCGATGACCTGTCGTGTCTTTGGTCCGCCGGTTCGCATGGGAGACGGCCAGTCGCTGGCTCACTGCGAGTTGTGCTTTGTGGGCGCAAGCACGGAAGAAGTGGCGGCTTGCGAGATGTCTGTTCCTTACGATCTTGAAGCAGAGCTTCTGGAAGAGATTCCGACGAGGGACGAGACCGTGGTGGCGTTCGCGCTGCTGGCGTAAGCGACGGGTTGAGATTCGTGGATTCGCGCCGTAGATCACCCCAACGACGAAGACCTGTCGTTGCGGACCCCGAAGCCGCAAAAGTTGCAAGAAGCAGGTTCTTCGGCTTCGCTTAGAGTGACAGCGGCGAGGGTGGGGCACCCACTTTTGTGGAGAGAATTGGATTCTATACTCGATCCGAAGGTCGAGTTTTGTGATGGCCCACCCTTCGCTGGAAAGAAGCGAAGGATGGGGAACCCAGGGTGGGGCACCCACTTTTGTGGAGAGAATTGGATTCTATACTCGATCCGAAGGTCGAGTTTTGTGAAGGCCCACCCTTCGCTAGAAAGAAGCGAAGGATGGGGCACCCAGGATGGGGCACCCAGGGTGGGGCACCCCAGGGTGGGGCACACGTGGTAGGCGCGGCGAAACTGCGAGTTAAACTAAGGCTTGGACAGCCAGATGCCAATGCGCCCCTGCTGGGTTGAAATTCACACCCGCATTCTTGAAGACAACTACCGATTTCTTTCTTCGCTAGCCGCGCCCGATGCGGAGTTGCTGGCGATCGTCAAGGCAGACGCTTACGGCCATTCACTGGGCATTTGCGCGCCAGCCGTGGTGCGTGCCGGAGCTCAATGGCTGGGCGTAACCTGCGTTGAAGAGGGTGTGGCGGCCCGTATGCTTTGCCCCGAGGCGCGAGTCCTGGTGATTGGCGGTGTTTTTGCCGGCCAGGGTGAGGCTATGGTCCGACAGGGATTGACGGCCGTGGCATGGGAGCCGGCACAGTTGGACGAATTGTGCAATGCGCATAGGTCGGGGGCTGTGGCTGGATCGCTGCCCGTTCATCTGGAGATCGACACGGGAATGAGCCGTCAGGGGGTTGGCCCTGATGCGCTCGCCCATGTGCTGACGCGCTTCGCTCCCGGATCGCCGCTGCGGCTGGAGGGCGTGATGACCCACCTGTTTGCTGCCGACGAAGCCGATGGCCGGGTGACCGAGGAGCAGTTGACGCGGCTGGATGAGGCGCTCGAGAAGATTGAGGCCGTCGGAATTTATCCGGAATGGCTGAATGTGGGCAACTCCGCCGCGCTGCTGGCGGGCCGGGCGGGAGAGGTAGCCGCCCTGGCTGCTCGCCACGGAATGAAAGCGCTGCTGCGGCCGGGACTGGCGCTCTATGGTTTGATTCCGCACTTCGACCCTGGCTTTGGGGCGACGGAAACTCCGGAGCCTGAGTCGTTGACTGCTGCGCGCGCGCGGTTGCGACCGGTGCTCGAATGGAAGACGCGCGTGGTGAGTGTGCGCTCCGTTCTTGCTGGCGCGGTGGTGGGCTACAACGGGACTTTTGTTGCCACGGAGCCGATGCGGCTGGCATTGGTGGCTGCGGGCTACGCGGATGGACTGGATCGGCGACTCGGCAACCACTTCAGCTTGCTGGTTCGCGGGGCGCGCGCGCCGCTTGTAGGCCGCATCAGCATGGATCAGGCAGTGCTCGACGTGACTGAAATCCCTGGCGTTGAAGCTGGCGACGAAGTGGTGATTCTGGGCGCGCAAGGGAACGAGACTATCACCGTCTTTGACCATGCGGCGGTTGCCGGAACAATTCCGTGGGAGATTTTTACGCGGATCGGAGCGCGGGTGCGGCGCGTTGCGGTCTGAGCGATCGCATGGGTTATGCTGGTTGGGGATTCAATGCGGATGGAATCGAGGTGTGAACCATGCCGATGCCACCATCGCAATTTAGGAGCGCCGCTGAAGTCGAAAGCGGCGCCAGCCCGTCCGGTAAGAAGATCAGTCTCGGAACAAGAATTGTTCTCCGCTTTTCGCTGGGCCTGATCGTTGCCAGCGCGTTTCTGTTTCTTCCCGCGGGAACATTGAAATTCTGGCAGGGTTGGGCCTACATCGCCATCCTTTTCATCCCTGGGGTTTGGGTTTATGGCTACTTCTGGAAGCGCGACCCGGAAATGCTTGAGCGCCGGATGCAGAACAAGGAAGAGGTCAGCGAACAGAAGCTGCTGATTCGATGCAGCGCGCCACTCTTCATTGCTGTCTTTCTTCTGCCGGGTTTTGATGAGCGCTTCGGCTGGTCGCGCGGCTGGATGGGCGATGAGCCGCTTTGGCTTACGCTCTTTTCTGAAACGATGGTTCTCGGCGCTTTTCTTTTCGTGGTCTGGGTCGTGAGCGTCAATCGCTTTGCCGCGCGCACCATCCGCGTTGAAGCCGGGCAGACGGTGATCTCGAGCGGCCCTTACCGCATCGTTCGCCATCCGTTGTATATGGGCAGCGGGGTCTTATGGCTTTTCACTCCGCTGGCGCTGGGGTCGCGCGTCTCACTGCCTGCCTTTGCGCTGCTGCTTCCCTTCTATGCCATCCGCCTGCTCAACGAAGAGAAGGTGCTGCGCGAGGAGTTGCCCGGCTATCGAGAATATTGCCTGCGAACGCGCTACCGGCTGATTCCGCTTGTCTGGTGAAGCGATTGCCGATCGATCTTTGATGTCCACTAAAAACAGAGCAGGCGCGGGAGGGGAGAGTTCCCGCGCCTGCTCTGTTGCACCTGGTTGCCCGGCGCTTTACTGCGTGACTGGCTGTGCCGGCAACTCGCTGGAGGTCTTCAGCTTGGGTGCTTTGGAAATGTCCGGGACCTGGTGATGGGGCGGAACGTTGAGCATTTTGGGATCGGAAGATTCTTCCGGTGAAGGCGTTTTGGGCGTGAAGCCTGAGCCCTTTTTGATGCGCACGTCGCCGACATCGGTGCTGACGGTAATCTTGGCCGCGCCGGCGCCGATCTTTCCACTGATCGATTTGCTCTCTTCGCCGCTGACGTGCAGATCATAGTCGGTCATGATATCGCCGTTGCGGGTGCGGCCATCGATGGTTGCCGAGGCGTTGGGGGGCAATGTCACCTCGACATCGCCCTTGCTGTTTTTGGCATCCACCGCGTAGACACCGGCCGGCTCGACCGAGATGCGGCCGTCGCGGTCTTCCACGTAGCTGTCGCCGCTGATCTGGCTGAGGTCGATGTCCTTGGAGTGCGTTACCACGCGCACCTGGCCCTTGGCTTCGTCGACGCGCAGGTTATCGGAGTTGAGGGTCAGGTCGCCGGGCAAGTCCGCCACTTGGAGGTCGGTCACCGAGGTGTGGAGGTGAATGGCACCAGAGATGTTCTCCATATGCACATCGCCCAGGATTTCGCCGTTCTGTGTGACCTTGCCCTTGATGCCGGAGAAGGTAATGTCATTGGAGTTGCCGTCGACCGTCAGATCGCCCTGGAGATCATGGGCGGAAAAGTCGTGCTTTCCTTCAGAGAAATGCGCAACTACGGAGCCGGCAATCTCGCTTAGGTGAACGTCGCCGCGGGCTGTAACGTTGATACCTGCGCCCAAGCCAGCAGCGGTGACGTCGCCCTTGCCGGTGTTAACGGTGACTCGCGCGGACTTGGGTACAGTGACTGCGATGTTGATGCGACCGCTACTGTTGCTTTCGGATTTGATCAGCACGGAACTGCCACTGACTGTCAGATGCGGCGCTTCGGTGTCGAAGATTTTCTTTGCATCCGAGTCTGAATTGGCGAAGGCCACTTCGTGAGCCAGCACCTCGACGTTGGAGCCGTCGCCTGTCGTGACGCTTACGTCTCCGCGGGGATTCTCGATGTCAATCGCGGCGTTCGAGGGGATCTGCCTGGATTGCGTCGGCTGATCGAAGTCGTGTTCCGGCAGGCCGAAGACGTTGAAGAAGTCGTTGTCGTGGTCGCCCCACTGAGAAAACCACGGCCTTGCGTGATTCCACCCGGCGGCCATGCATCCCAGAATGCCCAGCAAAACGAGGATGCCGACAAAGCTGCCGCTGCGGCGAACGGGAACTTCACGGCGCAGGTCCAGCGCCCACTCGCCCAGCATGGCCAAGCCGGCGCCGATCAACAACAGTGGCCACCAATGGCCATACCAGCTCCAGAAGTCAACGGCATTGAGGTGACCGGTGGCCATCATCAGAGCGACCAGGCCGATGGCAATGAGAATGACGGGGCCGACAAGCGAAGGAACGCGGGGACCGTAGGCGCTGTTGTAGCTGGCCTTGATGGCATCGCGTTGGGCGCGCCAGGCAGCCTTTTGCTGCTGCCGTTGGATTCGCCACTGGGTCTTTAGATCGTATGGCGGAATTGGAGGTGTGCTGCTCATTGATTTCCTCCCTCAGAGTCCTTTTCGGGATCCTGATGTTGCGGTGGAACGTAGGCCGTCGGCTGTCCAGGGTACGATGGAATGTTCGATGGTGGCTGGTAATTGGGCGCGCCCGGTTGAGGTGTGCCGGAATACGGTGGGAAAGGTCCGCCAGCGGCCATGGCGGCACGCTCGGCCAGCATCATCGTCCCAAGCATAATCAGCAGCAACGGCACAAACCAATGCCATGGGTGGCTAATTATACCTATTGAGTGGAGCAGCCAAACGCCACCGATGAGAAGCAAAATTGCTGGGCGGCGCAGGCCGCGAATCATCATGTAATGGTTCACTTTGAACCTCCTTGCGCATCATTGATGCGGCGAACAACCAGCCAAACACCTAACCCGATCAAAATCAGCGGGAAGGCAAACTCCATGAAACGTCCATGGAAGATATCCAACTGTCCCAGCAAGAACATCATTCCCAGGGCAATGAGCACGATGGCGCCGACAGGCTCCTTGCGACCCCAGAAGACTGGGGGTGGCGGCGTGAATGGAGCCTGATACGGCGTCTGGTATGGCGCCTGATAAGGAGGAGGCTGCTGATAAGAAGCTTGATTGGGCGGCTGTGGCTGTCCGTCATACGGAGGCTGCTGATAGTCGCCCACGACAGGTCCCGCTGGAGGCTGCCATGGGTTGGGCTGGTTCGGACCCCGCAGCCGCGTGCCCACATTCAGCCAGTTGCCAACCTCATTCAGACCAAAGGGATCGGGCACCGGCTGGCCCTCACGCAGCGCCTTGGCGGTGTGGAAGGCCTCAAACGACTGATAAATGACCCAAGCCGCAATAAAGATACCGAAGAGCGGGTAGTATTCGCTGATGCTGATGAGCACAGCGAAGATGACCACGTGGATGAACCCTTTGAGGAACTGGCCGTTATACATGGCTCCCACGCCTGGAATCACTCCGAGCGCAGCGGCCGCCGCGGGGTTGGGTCCGCTCGAGGGAGGCGCGACAAATGGCTGTTGATAACTCTGCCATGCCATCGAGCAGGGTTCGCAAAAGAGTTGGCCTCCGGCAGCGTTGCGCACGCAGGCGGCGCAGAGGGCCTTGCCGCAGTTTTGGCAATAGGCAGTCGCGGTGGTACCACTGTGATTTACGCAGTCCATACTGTGCTCCTTTCCCGTGTTTCCGTCTGGGAGCTGCCGGAGCGCGCGGGCCTTTGCTGAAAAATCAGGAAGGATTCCAACTCATCAAAATCGTCAATGACAGGGCTACCCGCCTGCCGCATAGGATCAATTCGCGGAATGGCGTCCTCATGGACCGGCGGCTGTTTGGACTCGCCCGGCGTGAGGTCTTGCGTCTTCTGCCGGTTGTCTTCGCCTTCACCCTGAACCTCGCCTTGTGTGGTTCGGCGCAGCTCTCGCACGGTCGTCCGCACCTCGTAGACCAGCCGCGAGTGGTCGTAGTAGCGGATGATCGGGGTCGAGGCCATGGTCAGCCGGCGCTCCATGAGTGAACGGATCGCGCTAGGCCGCAGGTCACTGATTCGCAGGCTGCTCAGCCGGACGCCAGTCATGTTGAGCGTCATGGCGATAGAAAAGAAGGCCATTGCCGCCGTCATCATCAGGCGGGGCGCGGCGTAGCGCCGGACCTGGCTTACCAGACCGGGACGCTGCCAGGCCGGAATCAGAACGGCGGGCATCGGCAATACATAACCGTTGCCAGCTGCCAGGCCGTAGCCAATCGCGTGTCCGGGACCGGTCTGTGCAAGTATTCTGTCGAGCAGTCCGGAAGGCACCTCCGGCTCCTGGGCGAGGAACTCCAGCCATTCGCAGCCCCTGCGCGCTTCTTCAAAGAGCGCGGCGCAGTCTGGGCAAACGGCCATGTGGGCGGTAAAGCCCGCTTCGTCTTCGGGTTTCAGCAGCCCGTCGAGCGCGTCCGCTAAAAGTATCTCCCATTGCCCGCAGGCCGGGGAGTTCGGAATGAGATTGCGCTCTGCCATTTACATCACCTCTCGTTTAGTACGTTCCAGCAGTCTCGCGAGTTCCGCGCGGCCTCTGCTGATGCGGGACTTGACAGTCCCTTCGGGAATGCCCAGCACGCAGGCAATCTCCTTGTAATCCATATCCTGGAGGTCTCTCAAAATGACGGCTTCGCGCAGTTCGACGGAGACGCGCGCCAGAGCCTCCTGCACCATCTTTGCCAGTTCCTTTTTGGCCGCTGATTCATGCGGCGAAAGTTCACGAGTGGTGAGCCGGTCTACGGGCTTCAGTTCCTCAGCCGACTCCCAGCCGTCGTCCAGAGAAGAGGTTACGCGCTGATTTTTGGTCCTGCGATAGTGGTCCACCAGCAGATTGCGGGTCATGGTGGTGATCCATACCTGCAGGGAGCCGCGCTCTGTGTCAAAGCTTCCCAGGTTCGAGTAGATCTTCAAAAAGACGTCTTGCGTCAGGTCCTCGGCGTCGGTCGGGTTACCAGTAAATCGATAACAGAGGCCGTAGACACGCCGATGCTGCGCGCGAACCAGCTCAACCCACGCGCCGGAATCTCCGTCCATGCAGCGCCGCACGATTTGGGTCCAGTCTTGGGAACTGACGGTCTCCAGGGTACTTACCTCCCCGCGCGCCGGGCGGGAAACGGGCGTGACGTTCGGAGCGGGGCCTCGAGCGGGCTGCCGGGAAGCGCTGGATGCCGGAGTTTGGGCTTCCAGGTCGCGCCGTAATAGCCTGGCCGGCATCGCCAGCCCCACCTCGTTCCAGCTTAATGTACCCACGCATTGCATATTGCATTAGTACGGAGAAAAAGTGCGATTGGTTCCGCTGGGCTGGAAGGAAAGGGCTTGGCGGGAACTGGCGGTTATGAGGAGGTAGCATCGGTGCCACGGTAAGGGTTGGAGTTTCCGGTTGATCTTCATCCAGCTCCGTGCCGAGTTCTGCGACCAGGCTCAGAGGGAAGCGCGAGGGAATCAGGCATCAACGTGTTACTCCGTCTGGGCAATCGGCGGTCCGGACAAAAATTTCCCTTACCGCTTGACCGATCCGTGTTATACTCTGTTCAATCGTAGAATTCGATCTGAAGTTCTTGCCTGTTCTGGTTACCGCCTACTCGCAAACTTCCACATTGCGTTCGCGGTAAAATCAGTAAAGAGGAGCAGCACACACAATGGAAACAGGCACAGTCAAGTGGTTTAACGACGCCAAGGGTTTTGGATTTTTGAGCCGCGAAAACGGCGAAGATGTATTCGTTCATCATACCGCCATCCAGTCGAACGGATTCCGTTCACTGCAAGAAGGCCAGCGCGTTCAGTTCAATGTAACCAAGGGCCCCAAGGGCTGGCAGGCAGAGAACGTTCAGGTTGTCTAAGGGTTACCCCCTTCCAACCAGTTCGGACACAGACAGAGAGGGACGGCAGCATGCCGTCCCTCTTCTTGCGTCTGGAGCATAAGATGTTATTTCGATGAAGTCCGCTTGCCGGTCAATGCCGACCATTGAGGTTTTTTGGTGCTCATCGCCGGCAACCGATCACTGTCGTTACGCCGCCGGTTTGAGGCTTTTGACGCTGACCTGCGGAATGGCTGGGTGAAGGCTATCCATGGCCGTGACGTGAGTGCCGAGGTATTGCAGCACATCGTTGATTGAATCTTCAAAGCGCGCGCCGGTTTTGTGGGTGGCTTTAACCCCTTTGGCGACCAATTGGCAGACTTCAAAGCGGTTCATACCCTGCGCGAGGGCGCGGTGAATCTTGTCGGAACGCATGACTTCACTCCGGTCAACAGGTGATTGTTGCGTGCAGTGCGGAGCTCGTCAGGAGCGGAAGGGCGGCAACAGCCGAGCAGGCTTGTTTAATTCAGTCGTGGCTTAGATGATTCAGCTCTATTTTCATTGTACCCCGGAACCAGTCTGCACGCCGGATTTCACAGGTGCAGAGCAGAGCACGATGCCCATTCCGAAAAGTACGGACTTTCCGAATGTGAAACCCTCGTTGAGGGCGATCAAGGAGCTGATTTCGCGAGGATAAAGTGCTTTCTATCACATCAAAGTGAAATTTTTGCGCCGATTGCCCTTCAAATTATGCAAATTTATCGGTTTCGCCTTACATTCCCTCTTTTCTAAATGCTATAAATGAGTCTAGCCTCATCTTGCGCACATTGTTTAGCTTGAACACATTCGCGCATGAAAGACAAAGGAGCCCTCCCAATGAGAAAGACCCTGCGCATTGCCGTCGCCGCCGCCGTACTTTTACTCGTCGCGCCCATCCCGTCGTTTGCTAACGATGCTCCGGTTGGGACTGATCCTGATCCTATAGGTATGTCAGTTTCGTCGATCAGTATCATTGTTTCGACAGTTCTCGCTGTTCTCGGTCTCTAAAATCAGAGAGAATGGGACGCGTGAGGGTGAATGAAGCTGTCGGCGATGGATTGGTTGTTTTGGGTAGCAGGTTTTCTCGGTGAAGCCGCCCTATTCTCCATTCTCATCTACCGGCGCAGGAGCAGGGAGTTTTTTGTCTTCACCACCCTCATAGGCTTTTTGGCTGTAAAGAGCGTTGGGCTCTATCTGATCTATGCGTATAGCTCGCGCCTGTGGTATGCGCGGGTATTCTACTTCGGCTATCTCCTCGATTTTATTCTGGAACTCGGGATGGTGTGGGGAGCTGCGCGCATCGTGATGAGGCCGACCGGAAGCTGGGTCCGGGACGCCAAAAAGCAATTCATTCTCGGAGGCGCGGCAGGCCTGCTTTTTGCTGCAGCGCTCTCCTGGATGCTTTCGCCGCCAGCCTCAACTCTGCTGGAACGTCTGAGGGTGCGGTCTGACTTATTCACGAGCCTGGTGGTTTGCGAACTGTTTGTAGTGATGCTATTGACCGCAAAGCGGCTGGGGTTGGGCTTTCGCAACCACGTCTTTGCGCTGGTCCTTGGCTGGTCGGCTTGGGTCATGACGGCAATGGTGGTTGATCTGCTGCATGGTTACTTTGGCACTCACCTTTACTTTGAAGCATTGAATAACGCCAGGAAGTTAGCCTACCTTGCAGCTTTGGTTTACTGGACGGTTCAGTTCTGGTTGGATGAGCCACCGAGACGGGAAATTTCGCCGGAGCTGCGGAATTACATCCTTGCTTTGCACAATCGCACTAAAAATGATCTTGACAAAGTGAAGGTACAACGGTAACATCGCGCTGATGACTTTTATGCAGACATTTTCGGTTGTAGCAGGAAGTTGTGTTCTGCTCGTTGCCATGGGGTTACTGCTGTTGCAGTTGCGACGCCAGAGGCAGCGGGACTGGCACATTCTTGTGGCCGATCTGTATAAGCTGAATGTGGTTCAGTTATCCGCGGTGGCGACAGACTATCTGACTCCGCGCCGCAATCAGATCGATATGGAGCCCCAAGAGATTTGGGATTTTCTGGGGGGCTACCAAGGTCTGCGAAAGATGCGTGAAAACGCGGACATCATGCTTGAACTGGCCGCCTATGCGCAGCAATGGAACTTCGAAGAGGCCGTGATTGTAACCGAGCGGATGAGGCTTGATGCGATCACATTGCGACGCGCGATCCGCCGAGTGGAACTGGGCATGGTTCCTTCCAGATTGATGCTGCATTACCGTCTCACTCTCCCCCTCTACGCGCAAGAAGCTTCTTCCGCCTACTACTTGATGCGCCAGCGCCTGCTGGCTCTCTATGAATCCAGCCACGCGGGCCGCTACCCCATGCTAGCCGAAGTCCTGTAACACAAACCCAGCACAGACAAATACCTTGCAGCATAGCCGTCCAGAAGTGTCTCTGTGCGCTTTCGCAGCAGTGCAAAGCCTGTTATTCTAAAGTCCATACCCACGCGAAGTGCGGGAAACCCTGAAGAGATTGCAGCGAAAGAGGTTATAAGTGGCAGATACCACCAAGATTGAAGATACCCAGGAACGGAAAAAACTGAAGCGCGCCGCCCGTAAGAAGGCCGCTCCCAAAGCGAAGCGGACCGGACCCCGCGGTGAGAAGAAGAAGAAGGTCAAAAAGCTGGCGCGCGGCATCTCCAAGCGTTAAACGCCCGCTCCTGATGAATGGGGCCAAGTGCCCCGTATAAAGTGCTGGGTACCCACCCCGTCCCCAAAGATCGAAGCGCAGCGGAGTCCATGTGGCTGTGCTCTATTCTTTGGCGGGTGGGGTGTGATACCACGACCCTCAATCGTCCCCGTTCATGAGGAGAACCGCTCTGCTCAGGCAACTTGGCGCGCGCAAATCGATCGATAAGCTGATCAGCGACTCAGAGCACCCTGAGCGCGCGCTCCGTAAGACTCTTGGTCCCTGGTCGCTGACCGCGCTCGGTATAGGCGCCGTCATCGGTTCGGGCATATTTACTGTTATCGGCACCGCCATCTCCGGCGAAAAATTCGATACGCCCAACATTCCTAACACACCGCTGATTCACTACATCCTCACCCACACGGCTCTCGCCGGACGCCCAGGCGCTGGCCCCGCTATCGCCGTCTCGCTCTTCCTGGTCGCGATCGTCTGCGCGCTTACTGGATTGTGTTACGCCGAACTCGCCTCCATGATTCCCATCGCAGGCTCGGCCTACACTTACACCTACGCCACTCTGGGCGAGCTGATCGCATGGATCATTGGCTGGGATTTGATTCTCGAATACGCCGGCTCCAACATGACTGTCAGCGTGGGCTTTGCCGCCCACATTGTCGACCTGCTCGATTGGTTCGGCCTGCATCCAACCGCGCGCTGGATATCGCCCGCCTATCTTCCCGGCGGCCTGCAGGACCTCGCCGGCAACTGGCTCTATCATCCCGGCTGGCACTTCGGCTTCAACATTCCGGCCTTCCTCATCGTACTCATCCTCACGGTCGTCCTCGTTCGCGGCATTCGCGAGTCGGCCTCCACCAACAACATGATGGTCGGCATCAAGCTGGTCGCGATTCTTATCTTCGTCTTCGCGGTCATCGGCTTCATCCATCCCTCCAACTGGCATCCCTTCATGCCCAACGGCTGGGGAGGCGTACTGACCGGCGGGTCGATCATCTTCTTCACCTACATCGGATTCGACTCCGTCTCGACCGCCGCTGAGGAGTGCCGCAATCCGCAGCGCGATCTGCCGATCGGCATTATCGCCACGCTCGTGGTCTGCACAGTGCTTTACATCGCAGTCGCCATCTGCCTCACCGGCCTCGTTCCCTGGCAATCGATGGTCGATGACGGCGCGCCCGTCGTCAACGCGCTTAAAAAACTCTCGCTGCTCCCCGGCGCTCATTCACTCCACTGGATTCGCCTTGTCGTTCTATTCGGCGCAATCATGGGCATGTTGTCGTCGATCCTCGTCTATCAACTTGGCCAGTCGCGCGTCTGGTTCTCCATGTCCCGCGATGGCCTGCTCCCAAAAGTCTTCAGTAATGTTCATCCCGTCTTTCGGACACCTGCGTTTTCCACGTGGGTTGCGGGAATCGTCGTTGCCATCCCTTCAGGCCTCTTCGACATCGGCACCCTCGCTGATCTCTCTAACATCGGCACCCTCTTCGCGTTCGTCCTCGTTTCGATCGGCGTCATTGTCCTGCGCATCCGCGAGCCGGAGCGGCGCCGCGGCTTCCGCGTTCCTGGTGGACCCATCATTCCGTCGCTCAGCGTCCTCTCCTGCTTCCTGCTGATGGCCGGGCTACCCATCATCACCTGGTATCGTTTTCTCATCTGGCTGGTCATTGGCTTGGTGATTTACTTCCTCTACAGCCGCCACCGGTCTGAATTTGCGGAACCGCGACAGCTCCCATGATGCCGAAGATCGAAGATTTCATCCGCCGCCTGCCCAAGGCCGAGCTGCATTTGCATCTCGAAGGCACCATTCTGCCTTCGACCCTCGTCGAACTCAGCGCCCGCCACGATACACAACCCCTCACGCTGGCAGAAGCAGAAGCTCTCTACCGCTTCTCGGACTTCACCGGCTTCCTTGATGCCTTTCGCGCTGTCTGCCGTCTGCTCACCAGCCCTGAAGACTACGAGCTCGCCGCTTGGCGCATGATGGAGCACCTCGCCGAGCAAGGCGTAGTCCATGCTGAAGTTTTTATTGCGGTCGGCGTCATCTACATGGCGCGCAACCACGATCTCGCCGCCTTCGAACCGATTTTCGCTGGGCTGGAACGCGCCCGCGAGCGCGGCATGCGCGAGTTGGGTCTCTCCATCTATTGGATCTTCGATGCTGTGCGCCACTTCACCGTTGCGGAGGCGGAGCGCGTCTTCCTGAAGGCCGCTGAACTCATGCCCACTCATCCCTCGATTGTCGGAATTGGATTGGGCGGAGACGAGCGTCGCGCCGGTTCTGAGGCATTCCATGCCTTGTATCAACAAGCGGCGAAGGCTGGTCTGAGGCTCACCAATCACGCCGGCGAGACGACCGGCCCCGAGGCGATCCGCGAGGCGCTGGCCATTGGTTCCGAGCGCATCGGCCACGCTCTCTCCGCGATTCATGATTTTTATCTACTCCAGGAATTGAAGGAGCGCGCAATACCGCTCGAGCTGAATCCCACCTCCAACGTGCGCACCGGTGTCTGCTCTTCGTTTGCAGCCCATCCGCTACGCCGCTACTTCGATCAGGGTTTGCTGGTCACGCTCAATTCCGACGACCCCGCCTTCTTCGGCTCTGACCTGGTCAACGAATTCCTGCTGGCCCACACCGTTCAAGGATTTACGCGCGACGAGCTCCGCCAACTGGCCGCCAACTCTATCAACGCGAGCTTTCTTCCCGTGGTCGAGAAAACCGAATGGCTCTTCCGCATCGACTCGACGAAGTAGGCACTCGCCTCTGCACTGCGCAGCCACCGGCCAATCCATGCAAAATTGCGATATCATGGTAGCCAGGAGAAAGATAGCCCATGTCTACTGAAGACGAAGCCACGACAGTCGCGGAAGAGTGCCCGGAAGAGTGCGAGGAATCGAGCCCGCTGCGCGTGATCGGCTGGCTCTCGCTGGGGCTTGCTGTTGCCGCGCTCGGCATCTTCGTGGGCCGCGAGTTGCGCAGCCGCTACAAATTCAAGCGTCGCACTCCCTACGATTTCTTTGAACACGCCTGCGGCGAGCAACAGTCAGACGAGTTCGGGCTGGGCATCTAAAACGTTTTCATCGATAGAGTAAGAAAGCTCCGCGCCCCATCCGTTTCACGTTCTGCGTGAAATGGGAGGGATACCACAAACTAGGACGCTACCGGCATTTGCATTTGCAGGGTTTGACGAATCGGGTGCCGACGCGCGTGAATCGCGCATCAATGCGCGCGGGCCAGAACCACAGTCAGGTCGTCTGCCTGCTCCGAATTGCCGATCCAGTCAGCGGCCGAGCCAGCAATGACATCGCCAATGCTCGAGAGCGGTTTGTGGCGATGCTCCTGAATCAGCGCAATCAGCCGTTCCTCGCCGAATTCACCGAAACCGTTTTCTGACTCAGTTACGCCGTCGCTAAACGCGACAAAGAGATCGCCTGGTTCCATCTTGATTGTGGATTCGCCGTAGGTTGCGTGATCGAAGAGTCCAACCACGGTGCCGGAAGTGTCGAGACGCGAGACATCCCCAGTTGCGCTGAAGATCATCGGCGGCAGGTGTCCCGCGTTGCAGTAAGTCATCTCTCGCAGGGTCGCGTCATAGCAGCCCAGAAACATGGTTGCGTACTTCTCGGGCGGGGTGCAGCGAAAAAGCTGATAGTTCAAGGTCGTCATCAACATGCCTGTTGATAGTCGCGAGTGGTCGGAACCGTTTCCACGAAAGTACATGCCACGATTCGTGTTTGATGTTGCGTCATCATCAGCAGCTATCGCAGCCATATCCGGCTCTTGCGAGTAGGCGCGAACAAAAGCATGAGCCGTGGCCATCAACAACGCGGCCGAGATTCCCTTACCACTGATATCGCCCACCGCCAGTACGATTCTGTTAGTGCCCAGCGGAATGAAATCGTAGTAGTCTCCGCTGACCGAGCGCGCGGGATGACACACGCCATAGACATCCAACGAGGAGAGTCGCGGAATTTGGTGGGGAAAGAGGAGATCCTGCACTTCAAACGCAATGGCAAGCTCGCTCTCCATGCGCTGCATCTGCTTTTGCTCGGCTACCAGCTTGACCAGCGAATCGGTCATGGCATTGAATGACTGCTGCAGTCGGGCCAGTTGATCGTAGCCGCGAATCTGGATGCGATGCGTGAGATCGCCGCGATTGACATGCTCGGTGGCGCCATAGAGCTCCGCGACGGCCCGGGTGATGCTGCGCGAGAGGCGTATGCCGATGAAGAGTGCGACTAACTCGACCAGGCCGAGAAGAACCGCGATGCCGATCAACGCGTACCACAGGTACTTTGCGCGGTCACCAAGCGTAGCGAACAATGTGCTATAGAGCATCGACGGCTTTGTGGCCACACCGAGCGCGCAGTTCTCCGATTTTCCGGTCTCCCAATCGAGAACATCAAAGACAGTGAAAGTGCGAAATGTCCGATCGAACCGGCTTGAAGACGGCTGAAGGGGCGCAGTCTCCACGCGCTTCCGCGCCGTTGAACCGGGTGTTGTCGGATACGGAATTTGAAGGCCGCCCCCACGAGGGGGAAGAATCAAAGTTGCCGAGCCAATGTTCGAGGTTGCCGGCTGTAGCAATTCTGCCGTGATAGGGACATTGGAGATTACGATGAACTGTTTGCCCCCTTCGGCAAAGCGCTTGACAGCGCGCAGATGCATGCTATCCCCATCCAGAACCAAACCGGCGAAATCTCCTTTGATTGCTTCCGGAACTTTGGCGGGATGAGCCTTGACGAGCGCGCCTCCGGGGGAGAGCACGAAACCTTGATCCCCTTCCCAGACGGTCACAGTGCGCTGCGGAAAACGCTCTGGAGAATGAGGGGAAACCTCCCCGGCGATCTGCTTGCCCATTTGCCCGGTGCGATACAAATCGCTCAACTGCGTTGCCAGCGAATCGTTGGTTGCAGCCAACTGCTGCAACTCTGACTGCAAATTCGCGTACACGACATAGTTGGCAAACTGGCCGCCAAACAGATACGCCGCCACGCCGGCAATCAAGAACAGCAGCATGATTGGGATAACGCCTATGAAGACGTAAGTGACCATCAGCCGATGCCGCAGGCGCCACAACACACGCCGACGGAGCCAGCGAAAAGTAAGCCAGCAGGCGCAGAACGCGAAGATGAGGGTAAAGAAGTTCGCCCAGTCAGCAAGAGCGGAATCTGACGAAGAGCGCGTAATCCAATGGAGGACATCGAGAAGAACGCTCAATCCGCCAGACCACAAAGCGACGCGCCCCCACTTGGTGCTGGGGTGAAGAACCCGCGTAATACGAGCTTTGGCAGCGGAAAACTCTGGAAGTTTGATCATGGTTTCGGAATAAACCAGCGCGTATTGGACGATTCTACCGTACCCAACTTACCTCGAAACCGATGTACTTTCAAGCCCACACATCAACCGGGCGACACCATTCCGCAGTCAAGCCATGCATCTCCAGCACCACGAACTCTACTTTTCCCTGTCCTCCGCTCCCCGCCCGCTGCGTTACCCTAAGAAGCTATGGGCCGTATCCGCGTACTTGCTGACCAGGTTGCCAACCAGATCGCCGCCGGCGAGGTGGTTGACCGGCCTGCCTCGGTGGTCAAAGAGTTGCTGGAGAATGCCTTGGACGCCGGGGCCACGCGCATTCGCGTCGAGGTCGAGGCGGGTGGACGGCGACTGATTCGCATCGCCGACGACGGCTGCGGAATGAATCGCGACGACGCGCTGCTTGCCTTTGAAAGGCACGCGACCTCAAAGTTGCGCACCGCCGACGACCTGCTTTCGATTGCGACGCTGGGTTTTCGCGGCGAGGCATTGCCCTCGATTGCTTCGGTGGCGCGGGTGACGCTCGAGACGGCGACGGGCGAAGAAGGCGCCGGAACCCGCGTCGAGATCGCCGGCGGAAAGATTCTCCACGTGGATGATGCGGCGTTGCCTCGCGGTACGACGCTAGCCGTCGCCGATCTTTTCTTCAATACACCGGCCCGCCGCAAGTTTCTCCGCGCGGAATCGACTGAACTGGCTCACGTAACGGCGCTCGTGACGCACTACGCGCTGGTGCACCCGGAGATGCATTTTGAGCTGCTTTCGGCCTCGCATACCATCGTTTCCGCCCCGCCAGTGGCACGAACCGCCGAGCGCATTTATCAGATCTTTGGCAAGGAGACGCTGGCCGCTCTGCTGCCGGTGGCTGCTGAAATCCCTCTCGCCCATGCTGGTTTGCCCGAGCCACCGCCGTGGAAGAAAGACCCGGACGCGCCGGTCCGCTCGCCGGGCGCACTGCGGCTCACCGGCTTTTACTCCAAGCCGGAACTGCAAAAGCTCAATCGGAACTCGATTTACATTTTCATCAACAAGCGCCTGATTCGTGACCGGCTGTTGATACACGCCATCACCGAGGCCTATCGCAATGTGATTCCGCCCACCAGCTTTCCGGTGGTGCTGCTGTTTCTGGAGATGCCGCCAGAAGAAGTCGACGTCAACGTGCACCCGGCAAAGACCGAGGTGCGCTTTCGCCAGCAGAGTATGGTTCACGACTTCGTCCGCGACAGCTTGAGGACGGCCCTAGTCAAAGCCAGGCCCGCCGCCGGTTTTTTGGCTGCGCTTGACTCCGCACCCGCCGCGAGTTCGTCGCTCCTGCCGCCCTCCGCATCGCCCTTGCCGGGCGCGCCAGACTCGGAGCCTTATTTGCAGCCCGACTCCGAACCGGCCGCATTTCAGACCGCCAGAACGGACGCGGAGTCTTTTGAACTGACGCCGCGCCTGATCACGCCGGTTCCCGGCTCGCTGCCCTTTGCGGCTCAGAGCTATCATCCTGGCGGCTGGGAGGATGGGAAGGCCTGGGGTGAGGCTGCCGCTGCCCTCTTCCAGCCGGCTAGCCTGCCGCCAGCGGGCGACTGCTCCCCACACCACGGGGACGCGACCGGCACGAATCCGGCGATGGAAACGGCTCTGGTGGAGGCCGAGCAGGCCGCCGCTAACCTCAACCATCTGGGCTCGCTTCGCCCCCTGGGGCAATTGCGAGAGTCGTTCATTTTGGCCACCGGCGAGGATGGATTGTGGATTATTGACCAGCATGTGGCACATGAGAGGATACTTTTTGAAAAAATTTTAAGGGATCGACAGGTGGAGAAGGTTCAGCGCCAGAGGTTACTAATGCCTCTTCTGGTGGAACTAAAGGCATCACAGATGGTGGTCTTTGCAGGCATTGCCGAAGAGCTTGAACGGAACGGGTTTGAAGTGGAACCCTTTGGTCCTCAACAACTTGCTGTGAAAGCAGCCCCAGTTGGGCTGGAAGGGGCGGCTCTGGAACGGATGTTGGCCGAGGTCATCGAGCAATCCAGCGCCGATTCGGCGGAAACAACGCAAAATCATGATCTTACAGCGCTTCGAGCGCGGATTGCCGCCTCGATCGCCTGTCATGCGGCAATCAAGGTCAACACCCCGCTCGATCCGGCTCGAATGGAGTGGTTACTAATGGAACTGGCAAAAACAAGCCACCCAACAAGTTGCCCACATGGACGTCCAATAGCTTTGCTGTATTCTTGGAAGGAGATCCAGCGGGCCTTCCATCGAATTTGAATTGGATGGAGGGTGGCAGCCCTCCCCTTAGGGGACGGGGTTGTCCGGCGCCATCGCCAGCCTGGAAGTGAGGTTCTTCTTTGACATCGGAACAATTGGAAGCATCGCGCGCCGAGAGGATGCGCTTGGACGGACATGGGGCACTCACGTTTGAGGACGCCCGGACGTGGATTGAGGAGACCGGCTTATGTCTCTTCCTGCCCAAGCGGCAGTTCACCACTTCGATTGCACCGTCGTTTGTTGAGGCAGTAGCCGGCAAGCGCGACGCCACCCCAGATCCCAAACACATTGCCCTAGCCGAAGAGTTGCTGGTACGCCTGGAGACAGACGGCGTAGCAGTGCGTCTGAATTTGCTGGGTCTACCCGGTGAGGCACCCGATTTTGTGGTCGCGAGCTGGGTCCTACCCTACGTCTATGCCTTGCGCGGCGACCGCGACTGGCGCCGGACCCCGCAACTGACGGGTTCGCGACAGGTCTCGCAACTGGCCGTCGAGGCATACAAGCTGCTGGAGGCGGGAGAAACAACGATTCCCAAGCTGACCCGCGCACTGGGCCGCGAGGTAACTGAAGCCGCCGTTCTGCGCGCCATCACCGAGCTATGGCAGCAACTCCGCATCATTCCGGTCGTATCCGCACCGGGGCAGATTGCCCAATGGCAATTGCTGCGCACGCGATTCCAGAAAGCGATTGCCGAAGGCGCTTCCACCTCGCAGGTAACGGCCATTTCGGTGCTTGCCTCGATTTATCTCCAGGCGGTGATTGCCGCCAGCATGGAAGAGGTCGAGCTGTTCCTGTCTCCGCTCACAGCTCGCAGCAAGGTTCGTGAGGTACTGCGAGGCTTGGTCGCCACACGCCAGGTCCATACGCTTTCGATGGGGCATGCACCTCACTTTTATGTCGCCGGCACGCTACCGGAGTTCACGGTTGCTCCCACGATTTACGCCAGCATTTCGATGCCGGTCTCCGAATACTTCATGCGTGCCAGCGAGCACGAAGAAGAGCTTCCTGAGCCTGCGGCGAAGCAGAATGCACCGGCGCCGGCCGCCCCGCATAAACCCGCGGAGTCCCATGCGCCTCGTACTGCTGCTGTGCGCAAACCGGCGGCGAGCGGGAAATCCTCGGTGGCTCGTCCCCACTTCAGTCGTCCCTCCACACATTCCCGTGATCGCAAGCCATTGCAGTCGTCTTCCAGTAGCCATCCGGTTCGGCGCTCTGGCACCGCTGAGCCCCGTCCCGCCGGATCGCGTACGGCCGCACGCCCCGCATCTGCCGCTCGCTGGAGCCCCAAGGCGGCCGACACAAAGGGGAAACACAACGGCAACGGCTCCCACGCAGGCGCAGCTTCAGGCAACGGCAACGGGAGCAAATTGAACGGCTCCAAAGGAAAAGGCAGGCCCGCGGTGCGTCCGATCAGCGGCCGCTCAAATGGCGCGAAGACCTTAGGCAAGCCTGGCGCAACTCCTCGTAGCACCAGCGCAACACGCAGCAGCAGCCGAAAGCCGGCTCTTGCCGTCAGCGCGAAGTCTGGAAGCGGCAAACGGTTTGGATTTGCGGCCCGGACCAAGCAGGGAACGAAGAAACGCGGATGAGCGCGAACGAAAGCTGTTTCACTTCGAACAACCTGGCTCGGAAGATCATCGTCGCCATTGACGGCCCCGCCGGGGCGGGAAAGAGCACCATCGCACGCCATCTGGCCCAGCATTTTGGGCTGCTGAACCTGGAGACTGGGGCGATGTATCGGGCCTTCGCCCTGAAGGCGCAGCGCGTGGGGCTTTCTCTGGACGAGAGCGCAGACCTGGAGAAACTCGCCGCTGAAACGGCAGTGTGCCTGCAACCGGGCGCCGAGGAGAATCGCGTGCTCCTCGACGGCGAGGATGTAACCGGCCTGATCCGCAATCAGACGGTGACCGACGCTGCTTCCCGTGTGAGCGTGTGGCCCGCGATCCGCGCATGGATGGTTCGCCTGCAACAGCAAATGGGCGCTGAAGGCGGAGTGGTCATGGAGGGCCGCGACATTGGCACCGTCGTCTTTCCCCAGGCCGAAGTCAAGATTTTTCTGGATGCCGCCCCCGAGGTGCGAGGCCTGCGCCGTTACGATCAATTGGGTCCCAAGCCAGCTGTGCAGCCCGAAGAAGTGATCCGCGACTTGCGTGCCCGCGATGAGCGTGATCGCAACCGCGCCGATTCGCCGCTTAGACCTGCCCCGGACGCGATCATGCTGGATTCCACCCATATGACGCTGGAAGAGGTAGTAGCCGCCGCCGAGGCCATCGTGGCTGCCAAACTCGCCGATTCTGAGACAAGGAACTCCTGAGTTCACACCGCATGCAGGCGCGGCGTTGCCGAAGCGCTTGAGAATTACTGCTTCTTTGTTTCAGGCGCGGGAGTCTTCGCGGGAGCGCTGGACTTGGTGTACATGATTTTCTTGCTCCCGTTCTCGCAACTGCCGACCACTTTACCTTCCGCGTCTTTGTCCTTCGCTACGATCTCGAGCGTATACACTTTCACGCCGTTCGCTTCCAACTTTTTTGCGATCTCAGATTTCAGCGCATCACACGTCTTTGGCCCTTCGGCATAAGCCAATACCGATGCGAACATTAATACCGCAACAGACGCCACGATTTTCACGGTGCGATCTCCTTCGATTTGCCAAGAGGATAAGTTGCGGCTAAGAGTAGCTCAGGCGGGTTGTCGTAGTCAATTTCTGGATTTTTCTTTCGATTGACTTCCTTGCGATTTCAAGGCATTATCAGGGAGAAGTGCTTTCCCCGGCAGTATTTAATTGTCTCAATAGACAAGTAGAGGAATTAGCGCCGCGGAGCGAATGGACTCTCTTCATTTGTAATACTTGCCCTTGGTCTGCTCGTAAGCAGGAGGGATGTATGGCACTTTACTGCTGTTTTTGCGGCCTGTCGAAATTCCGCACCTCGCGTTTTCGTTTTCAAGTGCTTGACCTGTCGCGCGTATTGCTCCTGCGTCTGCCGGTGCGCTGCTTGAATTGCGACGAACGGAGCTATGCCCCCCTGTGGCAAATCCTCAAACTGCGAAGTGCGCGCAGGGCGCGACACCGAGAGCATAACCGGGAGCGTAGGGGCACGATGTAGTTTCATGCCCGGTCGACGATCGCGCAGGCTCGCTGACTTGGCCCCGGGTATTGCAGGAAGCCTATGGGTCTGCAATCCAGAAGAGAAGAAGCATGGAGAAGTTCGCTTCTTCGGGGAAGTCAGTTACTTCGCATGGCGCGGCAAAATACGATAGGCTCATAGATGTATGGAAATCACCTGCACCCGCTGCCATCAAACTGTCCAGGCCGAGAATTGCTACTGCGCCGTCTGCGGCCTGCCGCAACTGATGTACGCGGTTGACGGCCCCCCAGGGCAAGCCACGGCAGAGTCGTGGAACGAGGCCACGCGGGATGCCAGCAGCGTCGACTGGAAGCCGGCCTTGCGTACGGCATTGATGATGGCGATTCCGGCTGGAATCCTGTCGAGCGAAGCTACACCGACGGGGCGCCTTGGATTGATTTGGATGGCCGCGGCAGCAGCTTGGGTTGTGGTGCTCTATATGCGCAGCCAACGGCCGGCGTGGATCACCACAGGGGCCGGCGCGCGCATTGGCCTGGTGACCGGTTTGCTGGGCGGCTGGCTGGCGTTTGGCGTTAGCGGCGGCGCTCTTTTGATTCACCGATTTGTTTTCCACCAATCGGGACTGATCGATGCTGAGTGGAAGGCAAGCGTCGAGGCCAATCAGCAAATGGTGGCACAAATGGGTATAGGCGACGCAGCGCAAATGCAAGCCCAAAAGGCCTTGATGCTCTCACCGTGGGGTCAAGCCAGCTTTGTGACGTTTGGGATGATCTTTAACGCCGCATTCCTGCTTTTGTTTGCCGTGGTCGGCGGCGCTTTGGGAGCGCGGATGTTGGCCCACTCCCGCAGGCCGGAGGTCTAGACAGCGCGTTTACGTCTGCGAATCAGTTCTTCCCAAGGACGGAGTCGCTCTTCCTTTCAGCTCCACTTCATTCAGTCCCGATTCTCCACAGCTTGCTTACAGGTACGAAAGCCTCGTATCATCCTTCGAGATGGCTGCGAGAGAAAGGCCGCGAAAACCTTCATGAGCGAAACCAAAAGCAAAACCGAACTTCGCGCCAAGGGAAGGCTGATGTCCGCCTCGGAGATTGAGCGAACGTTGGTGCGCCTGGCCCACGAAATTGTTGAAAAGAGCAATGGCAGCGACGATCTGACGCTGGTCGGCATCCGGCGTCGCGGCGTTCCGCTGGCCGAACGGCTGGGCAAGCTGATCTCCGCCATTGAGAAGCGCCGGGTCGATACCGGTGTGCTCGACATCCAGTTTTACCGCGACGATTTGTCCACAACCGGCGTGCGCCCGGTGGTCACTCCGGGGGCAATCGGTATCGACATTAATGGTCGCGACGTGGTGCTGTGCGACGACGTGCTCTACACCGGCCGGACGATCAGGGCCGCACTGGACGCGCTCTTCGATCACGGCCGCCCGCGCCGCGTGCAACTGGCTGTGCTCATCGACCGCGGCCATCGCGAACTTCCCATTGAGGCGACGTATATCGGCAGGCGCGTGCCCACCAGCAGCCGCGAGATTATCGAGGTCAAATTCCATGAGGTCGACAACGACGAGCAGGTTTTGCTTGTCGAGCGCATGGACTGAAAGGCAAGTTCTCAGTTGTCAGTTCTCAGTTGTCAGTTAAAAACTGTGAACCAAGAACTGACAACTGTGAACCAAGAACCGGCAACTGACAACTGAGAACTGACAACCGAGAACTGTTTTTCATGAGCCCGACCGCAACCCAAGCCCGCCGAACGCTTCACACTCCGCCCGTTGCCGCATCGCCGTTTCCTTACAACCCCGGCTCGCTGCTCTCGGCTCAGGAGTTGACTCTGGAGGCTCTGAGCCATCTGCTGGCCCGCGCCACGGCTCTGGAGAATCAGGACCCACTCACCCGCACACGCATTTTGGCCAAGCGCCGCATCGCGCTGCTCTTTTATGAATCCTCCACGCGCACACGCACCAGCTTCGAGTTGGCCGCGAAAGGCCTCGGCGCTGACACCACGCTGGTTTCAAGCCTCTCCTCGAGCATTGAAAAGGGTGAGTCGCTCAAAGACACCGGCCTGACGCTGCGTGCCCTGGGAGCTGAGGCCATCATCCTGCGCAGCAACTCGAGCGGTGCGCCCTGGCTGCTCGAAGCCGAGACCCACCTGCCGGTGCTCAACGCCGGCGACGGAATGCACGAACACCCAACCCAGGCGCTGCTCGACCTGCGAACGATTCTGACTCACTTGCGGCCGGGTATCGAGACCATCACCGCCGAGACCCTGGCTGGCGTGACGGTCGCCATCACCGGCGACATTCTGCACAGCCGCGTCGCCCGCTCCAATATGCTGCTGCTGCCGCGTCTAGGCGCGCGCGTACTGCTCTGCGGCCCCAAAGAGCTTCTGCCGGAGCTAGCCGCCACTGCCGGTCCCGGCATCACCATCGAACGAGACTTCGAAGCTGTGCTGCGCCAATCGCAGGTAGTGATGATGCTGCGCATTCAGGCTGAGCGGCTGGCTGGATTGCAACTCGACCTGGAAGAGTACAAGGCGGGCTACCAGCTCACCGGGCCGCGGCTGGCTCGGCTCGCGCCTACTGCCGTGGTGCTGCATCCGGGACCGATCATTCGCGGCATGGAGATTACCGCTGGCGTCGCGGACGGACCGCAATCGGCGATTCTCGAACAGGTCTGCAACGGCGTCGCCATCCGCATGGCGGTGGTTGAGCGCGCGCTGATGGCACGTGCTAAATCCGCGTCGGAGGGCTGAGAGAAATGAAGCTGCCGCCCATCGCCAAGATCCGCATCCTGATCCTGCTGGCGCTTGCCGCCTGTGAAGCTGTTGGTTTGCATTATTTCTACGGGCAGCGAGGATTTGCCCAGTTTGCCGTCTTTTCTCTCCAGGGAATTTTCATTATTGCACTGCCTCTGTGGTTTAATTCTCTCCGACAGCGAGGTGTTCCCGGTTTCGACATCATCATCGCAACCATTGCTGGAGCTTCAGCAATCGGGGGAAGCGGGATCGCGCTAAACGTTTGGGCGCGTGGTGACAGGGCCGATGCGTTGGCGTCCGTCGGGGTCTCCATTTTCATTGCGGCAACAATACTATTCAAACTGGTCCGTCCACGCCACAGTTCCATCATCCGAGAAGCCATTTTGTTCTTTGCTTACGCCATCTTAGTGATGTGGATGCGGGTGCGGAACGCATCCGCATTGTGGATGGTCCTCGTTACGCTTCCTTCACTCTGGTTTTTGTGGCGAGCTATGTTTCACATTCGTAACTGGCAAAGGACTACTGGTGATGCCTAATCTCCTATCGATTGCTTTAATAGACCAAGGAGGCCGCGCGTGACGGCACTTATCATTCGTGGCGGCCATCTGATCGACCCGGCGGCGGGCGTCGACGGACTCAAGGACATTCTGCTCAAGGACGGGCGCGTGGCCGAGATCGCTTCGCCGGGCAAGCTCAAGGCGGCTGACGGAGCTGAGGTACTTGATGCGGCTGGACTCACTGTCGCTCCGGGGCTGATCGATATGCACGTGCATCTGCGCGAGCCAGGCCAAGGCTACAAGGAGACCATCGCGACTGGCACGTCTGCTGCTGCAGCGGGCGGCTTTACCGCCGTGGCCGCCATGCCCAACACCACGCCGGTGAACGACTCGCCGGAGACCACGCGTTGGATGCAGGCTGCGGAGCGCGGAGGTGTCGTGCGCGTCTTCCCCATTGCCGCCGCCACGCGAGGCTCTAAGGGCGAGGCGATCAACGACTACGCAGCGCTCAAGGCCGCCGGAGCCGTGGCCGTCTCAGACGACGGACTGCCGATTCTGAAAGACAACATCATGCGCGAGGCGCTGGCCTCTGCGGCCCGCGTGGGACTGACCGTCATCCAGCACGCCGAGGACACGCGGCTCACTCAGACCCCTAACTGGACCGCCAGCATGAACGCCGGACCGACGGCTTTCAAACTCGGCTTGCGCGGCTGGCCGAATAGCGCTGAATCCGGCATCGTCGAGCGCGACATTCGCCTGGTCAGCGAACTGCGCGAAGGTCGCCCTCACCTGCACGTGGCGCACATCTCGACGGCCGCTGCGCTGGTGGCCGTTCGCCAGGCTCGCCGCAACGGCCTGCGCGTGACCTGCGAGGTGGCTCCGCACCACTTTCTGCTCACTGACGAGCACGTCGGCCTTTACGACACGAACGCCAAGATGTGCCCGCCATTGCGCTCAGCCGCTGACCGCGACGCGCTGATTGAAGCTCTGCTCGACGGCGTTGTGGACGCCATCGCAACCGACCACGCGCCGCATGCCGTCCACGAAAAAGAAGTGGAGTTTGAGCGCGCTCCGAATGGCATTATCGGCCTCGAAACTGCTTTGGGACTCTCGCTCCATTGGCTGCACAACGAGTGGAATCTGCCGCTGGGCCGCGTTCTGAACCTGCTGAGCGCGCAGCCTGCCGCGCTTTTGGGATTGAAGGGCCGCGGAACGCTCACGGTTGGCAGCTATGGCGACGTAGTTGTTTTCGACCCCAAAGCAGAGTGGACTTACAACGCTCGCGAAGGCAAGTCGAAGTCTCGCAACACGCCCTTCGATGGCTGGACGATGCAAGGCAAAGTGCGCTGGACGATCAGCGAAGGACGCATCGCATACGACGCAAAGAGCGCGTAATTTGGCTGGAATTTCTTTGGCTGCAGCTTCTGCGATGGTTACCTCGGCGAGGAGACTCGAGAGAAGCACCGAAAGGTGTTTAATTTAAGTATTTGGTAATCAGATAGTTATGCGATTAGAGAGGTTTGGAGTTATTTACCATTTAGTTACCTGCAAGTTTTCGATAATAAATATAGGGGGGGTGGGGGGTATCCGGTCAGGGAACAGGGAATAGGGAACAGGGAACAGTAAGAGCACGCGCCTGTGGTTGTGGTTCATACTTTGATTGTGCGCGTTGGGAAGGTAATCTTCTGCAAGTGCTGGGGAAGATGATGCGATTGCCCTGCGGGCTGCCGCCGGCCTCTACTCTTCGTGCGGCTGGTCTTCCAGATTGTCGAGGACTGCGAGGGCTTCGTCGGGCACATCCCATTGGCGGAGAATCTTGTAGATCACGCCGGGGGTGAAACCGGCGGCCACGAGGCGGCGCATGATGCGGGCGGTCTCTTTTTCGTTCTCCGGCTTGTGGATGCGCTTGCGTTCCAGGTGTTCGCGGGCCAGAGCCTCCTCGTTGGTCTGGCCGTAGCGAGCTTCGAGGGTCTGCGTGATCAGATCGGCGTCAACGCCCTTTTGCTGGAGGTCCTGACGGACGCGACGGACGCCTAGTTTTTCATTCTGCTGGCGGAGGCGGGCGTAGACCTCGGCAAAGGCGGCATCGTCAAGATAGCCATGCTCGCGCAGACGGACCAGCGTAGTTGCGATGACCTCGTCGCCGCGTTCGCCGGGCTCGACGCGAGCCTTCATCAGGCGGCATAGATCGGCCTCGGTGCGCATCTGGCGGCCTAGAGCCCTCACGGCATAGTCGTAGAGGCCGGCTTCGTTGAGGAAGGGGCGGGGCTTGGCGGATTTGCGGCCGAAGGGCATATGTTCATTC
>JBEKWJ010000017.1:0-82298 GCA_049513195.1 Occallatibacter sp. | reverse complement strand
GGCACTGCCTGTCTTCTGCTTGGCATTCTCAGCAAAGGCAACGGCCTGAGGGGTGTCTATGCCGTCGCGCTGCTAGGGCTTCTTCCCTGCCTGTGGCTTGAGATCAAGCGAAAGCCGGGGGCAGGCTTCTGGCAGGCGGCCTGGGTTACTTCCACGCTCTTCGGCCTTATCCACACCGGCAACGGCGGCGAAAACTGGATTGGTATCTTTGCCGCAGCGGCCTTCGGCTTTATGGCTTGCGTCAGCGTGCGCTTGACCGGCTCGGCGTGGTGGGCAATCGGCTGCCATGCGGCCTGGGACTGGTCGGAGACATTCTTTTACGGCACCGCAGACAGCGGCTTCGTTGCCAAAGGCCACTTCCTGACCACCACTCCCCAGGGCAACCCATTCTGGAGCGGCGGAACGGATGGTCCCGAGGGCAGCCTGCTTGTGATCGGCGTCATTCTGCTGCTGCTGGCAGCGCTTGTGGCGATTTATGGGCGCAAGAAGCCTGTCGCGCTGGTTGCGGCTGAAGAGGCGGCGGGATAGCCCATGCGGCTGTGGCTCAATCGGACTGGCGAAGTTTCATTACGCGAGCAGCTGGTGACGCAGGTGACGCTGGGCATTCTCTGCCAGGAACTTGTTCCCGGCCAGCGATTGCCCAGTACGCGCGAACTGGCGCGCCGCTTCGACATTCATGCCAACACCGCCAGCGCCGCCTACCAGCAATTGGAGCAGGAAGGCTGGCTTGAGTTTCGTCATGGCAGCGGCGTTTATGTGCGCGCCAGCCGTCCCGCCGCGCCACTCTCTCCAGAGCTGGCCACCGAGTTTGCGCTCGACGAATTGATTGGCGAGCTGATGGCCAAGGCTCGCAAGCTGGGCGCGCCAGAGTCGCTGGTGCGGGACCGTCTGCGCCGCTGGCTCGCACTGACGCCACCGTCACGCTGGCTGGTCATTGAGCCCGACGCCGAGTTGCGCCGCATCCTGATCTACGAGATGGGGCAGGCGCTGGCGCTGCCTGTGGATGGATGCGCTCCTGAAGAGTGCGCCGAACCTGGCCGACTGGATGGCTCAATGCTGGTGACGGTGCCGAGCAAAGCCGCGATGGTGCGCACGCTGCTTCCTGCCGGAGCTGAGCTGACCGTCTTGCAGGTGCATCCGGTGTCGGCGGAGCTGCTCGCGCATTTGCAGCGCTATATGCCGGCGAAGACCGGCGTGCTGGTGGGTATCGCCTCGCGCTGGAAGGAGTTCCTGCGGATTGCGCAGACGATGCTGATTGCCGCCGGGCTTGCGCCGGAGAGCTTGCTGGTCAGAGACGCGACAATGCCAAACTGGAAGCGCGGCCTCGATGCTGCCACCGCAGTGGTCTGCGATGCGGTCACCGCGCTGGAGCTGCCTGCCGGAGTCTTCCCACTGCGGTTCTCGCTGCTCGATGCGCAAACTCTCGACCGGCTGCGCCAGCAGGAAGAACAATTCTCAGTTTCCGCAGAGTGATGATTGATCCGGTAACTAAATACCGTGTGTGCCCCATCATACCGCGTGGGTGCCCCATCATACCGCGTGGGTGCCCCATCATACCGTGTGGGTGCCCCATCCATTCAGCGTTCTTTGCTGAATGGGTGGGAGACGATAGCACTATTTGAGCGCCGAATCAATAAATACCGCGTGTGTGCCCCATGTATTCCCGCGTTTTTTGCGGGAATGGGTGGGAAACAATATCACCCTTTTCTCGCCGGATCATTGTGACACTTGCGATAGTGTCCTAATCGCCCGCACAGACACGCGCAACCTGCCTAACATCGATCCTTGTAGACCAAACACAAGGAGATTCCGATGATCCGTCTCGTGTTGCAAGCCGTATTTTTTCTCAGCCTTTGCACGCTGCTGGTGGCGCAGCAGCCCGCGCAAGTTGCCCCAACCGCCGCCACCCCGCAGCCCGCCCAGGCCCTCCAGATCACTGGCACTCTCAAGCTCACTCAAGCCGCGGAAGAGCCGGTAGAAGAGCATCAGCTCACCGCCGCCGACCTTGACCGCAACCAGATTCTCAAAAGCGCGCGCACAATGTTCATCTCCTCTGAGACCGACTTTCTATCCCCCGCTACCCTCTCCCGCGCTCTGCTCGGTCAGAAAGATTGGGAGAAGCTAAACCTCGCGATCGTAGACGGTCCGAGCTACGTCGATCCGCGCACCACCAAGTCGCGTCCCGCCGAGCTACAACTCCAGATCGATCGGGTTATTTTCACGCATATCCACACCTACGTCCTCACGGACAGGACAACAGGCGTGGTTCTCGCCTCGGGCCGAGTTAGAGCCTTCGACGGGGTGGTTGCCTCAGGGCCCATGGCCGCGCAGATCGTGAAGATACTCTCCGCGGCGCGGCTGCCTGTGCACACTGCGAATGGTGAGTAAGGGTTGTGAGTTCGTGCGAGCCCACTTCCGTTCCTCACGAATGTGGCCGGTTGAGAGGCGGATTCCCAGATTCCGAAACTCCGGACCTGGGCACCCCTACCCGACTGCCTGGCGCATTGATTGTGCGAAATGATGCCAAGTTTTTGCTGCAAGAAGCCCATCGATCTCCGTTCTAAATGTTAGGGTGCTGATAAAAGCAGATTCAAAAACCTTGTGAAAGGAAAGATGCGAATGAAATCCGGAGATCACTTTTCATTGCACAAAAGACTTGGCATCATTTTCCCGTTTCTCGCGCTGCTCGCGTGCAACCTCGTCCGCCCCGGATGGGCCAGCCCGGCGCCTCACACCAACCGGAAGACACTTGACCAACCAACGGAGATTCAGGGCTATCCCTGCGACAAAGGCGATGCGTGGTTCTTTGACGACGGCCGCTTGAACCGCTGCATAGTCACGCGCGAGATTCCGTTTGGCGAAGCGAGCATTCCGGCTGGATCCTATATCGCGCTCCATCCTGACGGCACGCCGGATTTTGTTCAGATGAGCCACGACGCGCCGATTCTTGACATGAACTGCATGGGCGGCAGTTGGCTGGGGCCTGGCGAAGGCTCGGTGGTGGCCTTCTATCCAAGCGGCAAGTTCAAGCAGTGTTATCTGGCGGGAGACCAGAATGTGCAGGGGGTTCCTTGCATGAATGGAGCGTTTTTCGGCGATGGACGCGGCGGTGGAGTCAAGTTTTACGAGAACGGAAAACTGGAATCCTGCAAGCTGACGAAAGATTTTGGCGGGCGGCGAAAGGGAGAGCGTTTCGTGCAGAAACCGTGAATGACGCCTATCAAAGATCGTGAGGTTGTCAGTTTGTGGGCGAGAAGTTCAGTTCCCCATAAACGTGGTGGGTTGAGATTCCAAGCGTCCCAGGTCCAAAAGTCCGGACCTGGGGCAGCCGGCTAATTTCGAATAGAGTGATGTATGTTCCATGAGGGATGCAAATATGCAAGCCGAAAAAGTTTTCCTGTTCGTCTTTTCGATTTTATTTGCTGCATTGCCTGTCTACGCGCTGGATGATCCGAAAGTGGCACTCGCAAAGTATGAAGAGCTTGCCGCGAAAGTCAACAGCGGTGACCTGAAGATCGATTGGCAGGCTTTGCGGCTGGACGCAAGGGTCGGAGAGGTCTATGGCGATTACGACCCCTACGACGCGACGAAGCGGACTCAAGCCTCTTTTGAAAAGGGAGACTATGAAGAGGCACTCAAGATTGCGCGCGAAACCGAACAGCGCAATATCGCGGATATCGATGCCCATCTTGCAGCATGGAGCTGTCTCAAGCAGCTCGGAAGGCAGCGCGAGACAGACAAAGAGTGGAACATCTTGCATGCGTTGGTCCAATCGATCCTCAGGTCGGGTGATGGTAAAAGCGCCAAAACAGCGTGGTTCGCCGTCGGCATTCGAGAAGAACTTGTCTTCATGGGAGTCCTACAAGTGCAATCCAAACAGCAGCACAGTGTGAAAATAGACGGCCGTTACTACGATACAGTCTTGGTTACGGACCAATCCGGCAAAGATTCTTTGCTCTGGTTTGACACCGACACGGACATCGAGCTTAACGGTAGAGCGGGAGATGAAGGACGCCACATCTATTAGCGGCCATCGACGGAAAGAAGATCGCCTTCCGTTAAAGAAGAGCTAACCCTCATTAAATCTATGTTATGATCGCGGTACTACACACTCCAATCGGCTGACGTATTTCTGGTTTCTGGGACTCTGAAACATTCGGAGGACCGAAAACCTGAAAACGCCCGGCCAATATTAAGGTGGCTTTTTGTGAGAATTTTTTCGCGTGCTCTTTCCGTCAGGTGCGATCACCTGATGAAGCTTCTGTTTGCAGGCACCGTTGCCGCGGCATTTTGTGGCGCACCTGCGTTTGCCGCCGATAAGGCAAAGGAAACACCTGCGGTAGCGCCAGCGGCGGTTTCTAACTGGTCCGGCTTCTATGTCGGGGCCGAACTGGGTGCGAAGTTGGCACAGACCACCTGGACCACGACATCCGTCGTGGATGATGGAGAACCAGTCTCTCCAGATGCTTCCTCACCGCGAAACTACTACCCCGTGGGTCTCGGTGGTGGCATCTATTTTGGCTATAACCACCAGCTTTCAAAGCCCTGGGTTCCGGGTATCGAAGTCGATTGGGCCGATGCAAACAAGACTACGACGAAGGCGGGAATCCCCGGTTGTTCGATCTTGTGCCTTGGCGATCCAGGGCCCGTAGCTGATACCTCCTCGGTGAGGATGGGATGGGATTCGAGCGCGCGGGCGCGGCTCGGATACCTTCTGAGACCGCACCTGTTGACCTATGGCACGGGCGGAATTGCATGGCAGAAGATCAAGTCGACGGCGACCTGTCAATTCAGCGGCCCTGATCCGCTGTGCGAGAGTACACTGGGGGCTCCGTTTGGAACGGTATCGAGCGACGCAACTCGAACCGGTTGGACCGCCGGCGTCGGCATTGAATCAAGCTTTGCGAAGCATTGGATTCTGCGTGGAGAGTATCGTTACGCCGGTTTCGGAACAGGCAACGTGCAATCGATTTTGACCGACGGCACCGGCGACGGCGTCGTCACCAACCTCGGTTATCAAGAGAAAGCCAATACGCAATTCGCGACGCTGGGGATTGCCTACAAGTTCGCGAGGCGGAACCACCGCCCTTGAATCGTTCTGTGAGTCAAGGATGCGGCACCCGAACTCCATGATCTGCAAGCGCCGGGTGGCACACCCTCGATCTTCCACGAATGTGGGTGCCCATCCTTGACGCAGTTTTATCGCGGCAAGGGTGGGAATCCACGAAGCTATTTCTGCCAACTCATGCAGAAGATTACCTCCCAAAAGCGCACAATCAAAGTATGAACTACAACCATAGACGCGGGCTGTTACTGACAACTGTCCGCTGTTCCCTGTTCCCTGTTCCCTGAACGCACCCCCCCACCCCCCTATATTTATTTTCAAAAATTAGCAGTTAATTTTCTAGGGTGAAAATATACATGGCTAACCATGATCAGTGTGAGCATAGTTTGCAGATAATTTATGGACAGGGAGTATACAATTGGGTTAGGATTGCGGATCATGGCGAAGAATAGTAAACCGAAGGTAGCGGTTCAAGTTGCTCCTACAGCTCTGTCCCAACTGATCGATCTTAAGGAGACTCCTGCCGTCAATCCGAACAACGTTCAATCTGTGTATACCAATACGGTAACAGTGATGAACGGTCAGTTCGACATCCGTCTCTTGTTCAACGAAATCGTATCGGAGGGGATGGGGAGGCCTGTAGAATCAGTCTTGCGGGCAAATGTCACAATGACTCCGGCCCATGCCAAGGCTTTTGTGGAAGCACTCTCAAACGCTCTTGAACAATACCCAAACACGTTCGGTGAGATTCCGTGGCCACCCAAAAAGATAGGGTAAGGAAACCTCCTTTCACGATTGATCTTAACGACTACTACGGAAGTCGCGTAGTTTGTTCTGTCGAGCGATGGGAAAACCACATTTTAGGTCGTGCCGTTGGAAACCCGCATCCTGAGCTAGCCGGAAGGAAAGAAGACGTAGAGAAGGCGATTCAAGACCCGCATCGAATCGTTCCGTCTAAGAAGAAGCGCCAAGCTGACAATACGCTGGGTTTTGAACTTGACACAGAGATGGATACCGTCCGCGTCTTGGTCGTATACGATGATCCATCCAAGAAAACGACCGGGGCAACGCAAGGATTCGTCTTAACGTCATATCTTGTGGACCCTCGTCTCAACTCTCAAGTTGGAACGCCGATATACGTTAAGGGTGCCTCCACAACTTCTGAGGTTACTAGAAAGGAGAAAAAATGAGAATCTCGTACGATAAAGAAGCAGATGTTTTGTACGTGTGGTTTTCGTTGGACCCTCCACCATACATAAACATCGAAAACGAGGAGGGGGATGTATTGCGCATTAAAGAAAGCGATGGCACAATTGTTGGGTCCATCATCTTTGATGCTATGGCGAGATTGCGGCGCGGAAAGTCAATCGAGATACCAGAAATCGGAAGCATACCCATGAACCAGTTGGCGCGATCTTTATTGTTTTCCTTGGAGACAACCCATGCAATCGCTTAATCCCTCTTCATCGGAATCCGAGAATATTGCCTTCACTCAGGCGCTTCGCAAGGTTCTTTCAGTTCCCCGCGCGGTAGTACTTGCTCGTATCCCGGCAAAGCGCAAACGTACCGGAAAACAATGTTCCGATACCCCTTCCGCATCGAACCGCGCAACTGACGGCGCTTCCGGCTAGAATGACCCTGCCACCTGTCCGGTGAGTTCTGCATAGGTCAACCGCTTCCCCGCGATCTGCGATAAGGCTTTCATGAATCTTCCCTCGTCTGTAGTGTGCTTCCGATTGTTAAAGCGAAACGCTTGCTCATCAATGTAGCGGAACAGGTGGAACGGCTCTACGCTGATGTACGTTCCGTTCAATCCACGCTTCAACAGGGACCAGAAGTTCTCGATTCCTTGAGTGTGAATCAATCCGCTCACATACCTGTATGCATGGTTGATAACCTGATGCTCCAGGTCTGTTCCCTTGTATCCGCCCCATTCGTCTGTCATCAGGGTAGCGTCACTGTCAAGATTCTTGGCAACCAGATCATGAAGCGTTTCTTGGGTGCGTTCCATTACGACCTCGGCTCTCACGCGCCCGTTGCGCTCCAACATTCCAACCACGATGGCCTTTCCTACCACTCCACGGCTTTTGGTTGCTCCAACTGGCTTCTTCGACTTGTGCATATTCGCCAGCTTGCCACCGACGAACGTCTCATCCATCTCAACTGTTCCGCCCAACTTGCCGTCCTTGTCTTCCTGCAATGCCAACCGCAACCTCTGGAGCATGAACCATGCGCTTTTCTGCGTAACGCCAACCGTGCGCATAACCTCGTAAGAACTAATTCCGTTCTTGCAGTTGACCAGCATCCAAAGCGTAACCAACCACTTGTCAAGCGCGATAGGCGAATCTTCCATGACTGTTCCAACTTTGACGCTGAATTGCTTCCGGCAACCATAGCACTTCCAGCGCATCTGCGTTGCAAGCCAATGTTGGCGCACATCTCCGCAATGCGGGCAAACAGGATTACCATCCGGCCAACGCATCGCAACCATGGCGGCAACGCAGTTCATCGGATTCTCAAAGTGGCGGATTACTTCGGTTAAAGTCTTGGATGGTTCGCTCATATCGTTCACCTGATAGAGCAAGTATGGATCAATTCGTTTGGTTAGTCAAGTATATTCTTACCTTTTCTAGTTAACATCTAAATACGAACATACCTGCATAACTAATGATGAATCAATAGCTTTGAGATAACTACCTACTCCAACAGGAACGCGCCCGAAGGTCATGGTAACCAACGCAAGCGACCGATTGCTTGGCTCTAACGCATAGAAACTTGGAGGAATCAGCCTGTTTCTTGCGCGTTTTGGTGTCAAAAAATGGCTAAATCGAAGTTTTGGAAGAAGCAGCGAGCAGTGCAAGGTCAAAATCAGCGCCAGGCAAGATTGGTTATTGCAACTTGGCATACTCCGATTTGGCTTGTTTTAAGAGGGAAATGCCGGGATCGGCGTCTTTCCATAGGGAGAAGAAATCCTGGTATGCAGCTTTCGCTTTGGCGGTATCGCCTGCCATAGCATACGCGCGGCCAATTTGCAGATGGGACAATGATCCAGTGATCGTGTTCACCACGATGCCGCTGTGATTCAACATCTTCTGGAACTCTGCGGCTGCAGCCGTTCCGTTGTGTGCCATTAAGTAGGCCTGGCCGCGCAGGTACACAGGGTAGAGAGACATGCCTTCCCCCAATTCGTAGGGTGCGGCAGTTTCTAATAAAGCAACTGCTTGGGATGCATTCCCCTGGTTGAGTTCGATGGCTGCGTTGATGCTCGGGAGCCAGTAGACTTTCATCAAGGTGTTGTTCGGGTAACTTTTCTGTAGCTCCTCGGACAGAGTCCTGGCTCGATCGATGTCGCCGATGCGCGCCAGCGTGATGGCTGCCTGCACCTTCACGTCCCGCCCCGAAGACAACGCCAAAGCCGCCATCACCCCTTGCCTGGCGGCGACGGTATTGCCCAACTCCGCCTCGCGGGATGCCGCGTCCACTTGCCAGACGGCCGCAGTTTCTTTGGAGTCGGCACGGATGGCCGAGTCCACCGCGCGACGAGAGAACTCCCGCGCTCTGTTCATCCGTCCGTAGAATGCCTCCGTATCCGACTGCGTCGACAACAAGAAGTCTTCATCTCCAGGTTTGCCAGCGGCCCAGGCCACCTGCTCTTCCATTTGCGCGGCGTCGCCTCGCAGAAAGGCGATGTAGTACATAAATTCGCGTAGTCCACCGTCGTCCAATTTTCGTGCGAGGGCCTGATCGAACGTGGCTTTGGCTTCATCCAGCCGGTTCGTGTATACGAACACTGACACCAAACCGGTGTAGATATCGACTTTATCCGGAGCAAGGCGCAGAGCCTCCTGGAGTTCTGGAAGCGCCTTGTCGTAGTGTCCCATGATGGCGTAATCGGCGCCCAAGTTGGCGCGAGGCGCTGGATTACGGGGGTAGCTTGCTGCCCACAACTCGTAGGTCTGCATCTCCTTGTCGAGTTCTCCTGTGGCGCTGAAATACGAGGCTGTGATACTCAGTTGCTCCATTTTGGTGGCCCGATCGCGCAATTGGTAGGCCTTGTCGGCATATTCCAGCGCGCGCGACGGTTGCTGCAGATTGTCGTAGGACAGCGCCACCTCGGAATAAGCCGAGGCGAAGCTGGGATCGAGTTCAATCGCCCTTCTCAAAAATGGGATAGCCGATGCGTCGCCTTCCTTGTGCCGCATGGTCAGGCCTATGTTGAAGTATTTCAAGGCCTCCAGCGAGGATGTCGTGGCTTCAATCGGAACGTCAAACTTCTCCACCGAGGAAAGCGATTCTCCCAATTTATTGCGTAGCCTGGAGGTCGCTCGACTCAGAGTCTTCAGAACCTCTTCCTTAGTGGCCGCCTCGCCCTGTTCCTGGGCCAACGTTTCGCCGGTACTGCAGGCCACCGCATTCAGACCGATCACATAATGGCTGCCCAGCCGGGAGATTGACCCGGTCAGCAAAGCCTTGCTTCCGGTGCGCTGGCAAAGTTCCCGGCCAATATCCGGGGTAACGCGAATGTCTGCGGGGCGGCCCATCATCTGCAAGGTCTGACTGACCTTTTGGCCGGAGAGTACGTTAAGAAACGGAGATTGTCCCAATTCGACGGCTAGCGCTTGCTTGAGCGCATCGTCGAAGACCTCGTCCCCGGTCTTGTTGACGATATCGGCCAGAACAATCGTGTCCTTTTCGGTTAGAGCCTTGGCTTGACGCCAGGGATGTAAAAGCCAAACGACGATCAGGATGACCAGCAACAGAACAACTGGTGGAATCATCTTCTGCCGAAGGTTCTTCTTAGCTTTGTCAGCTTGGAGTGGCGGCGTGTCCTGAGGCACGGCAATAAGCCGATAGCCATGCCGCGGGAGCGTCTCGATGTAGCGCGGTTCCTCTGCGTCATCCTCAAGCACTTTCCGCAGCTTTCTGATCGCGGTGTTGATGCAGTGGTCGAAATCGACAAAGGTGTCGGCCGGCCAAATCTGCTGCCGGATTTCTTCGCGCGTGACCCACTCTCCCGGACGGTCCACAAGCATAGCGAGAATTTGAAACGGTATGCTTTGGAGCCGGATTTTGCCGTCCCCTTTGCGCAATTCCCGGGCGGCAAGGTCGATGGTGAACGGGCCGACCTGTACTTGGCGAGGCTTTATGGTGAGATCTTGCATGATAAGCTACTCATTCGATAGGCATTAGATACCTATACTCTCTCACATCAGTTGGAGTGAGCCGCCCGGAAATAACCAAGAGTGGATACCGATAAAGAGCATAAGATCTTACCCCATCGCTGTCAACGGCTCTCTGAGCGGGTTGGATGGTCGCCAGTTGACTCAGAGTTTACCTCGGATTACCCGCAGTGCATTGATGCCAATTTTCTCTCGATGGTACTTTCACAGCATTCCAGGCAGTCCGCGGCGAAGTTCGGATGCGAGTTTCGAAATGAAGCCGGCTTGGAATAGGGATCGGGGCGGCTTTCAAGGCGCCTCCATCTCGAAGTTGTTGGGTAAGACAATCCAAAAAGGAGAAATCATTGTGCGAATCGTTTTCGGTTTCATCGTTCTGTTGTTTGCGCTGCCAGCTTCATTGGCTGCGCAAGACACTAACAAGCTGGATGTGTTCGGAGGTTACGAATACCAGACCGTTGGCGGCAACCTCGGATGGCAAATGGGCAGTCCTTACAGTGGCTGGGACGCTTCAGCGACTTTCAAATTAACTAGACGTCTTGGAGTGTCAGGGGATTTCAGCGGCAATTACCATAACGGCACGTATGCCGGCTACTCATATTACTCTCACATTCTCACTTATGCCGGTGGTCCGGTCTATTCTTTTGCGTCCGTTGGCAACTTCACCCCATTCGCTCATGTGCTATTCGGGGAATCCCACATTACCACTCCTTCGATATACGCCAATCCGGATACCTACGTTTCCGGAAACGGTTTCACCGTGATGTTCGGCGGGGGCGCGGATTACAAAGTCAAGAAGAACATCTCGATTCGTCTCGCTCAATTTGATTGGATCGACTATGTCGATTCAGACATGGGCAAACTGATTAATCATGGTTCCGGTGGAAACCGAAGCAATTCACCCAATTTCGCCGACAACGCGAGAATCTGCTCCGGCATCGTCTTCCATTTCTAACTGCTGCGAACAATGAAGAACCCTCAACCAGGCAGGGGCGGGCAGATATGCGCCAGACGGCTGCAAATCTACCCGTCCGTTCCTTATCGCATGTTCACCAAACCGAGGAGGAGAACTTTCAATGTTGTTATTCCGGCACTGTTTCGTACCCGTTGTCATCCTGCTTGTTTTGTCGCCGGTGTTGGCACAGCAAGCCAAGCCTGCGGAGCCAGATGCGCAAGACGTGATTTATCTTCTGGACTCGTCTGACCAGACCTTGAAACCGCTTCCAAAAGAAACGGCAAAAACAGCCTCCAAAGTAGATAGCCACTCTGGATCGACCAGCGTAAAAGCAGCGATTCAGATACCCGGATCGGCATCCTCTTTTCATGTCAAGGGCGGAAATGATCTGGAGTTCGTGATCAAATGCGAGATTCCTCCCGCTTTCCTGCTCCCTTTCACACAACAAGGAAACAACCGCGAAGGGGTCATTTCGAGCGTTAAAACAGGGGGGTTCGGAGTTGTGAAAGAGAATAAGAAATTCTGGATGCCGTTTGCCGTATCCAAGTACGGTGAGTCGTCGTGGCGGTTGGTGGTCAAGGCTCCAGATGCAGGCGAGTACGGATTCGTCATAGGTTATAGCGTCTTCGACTTTGCCGTGGATCCGAAATGAACAACCGCCCTATCCGCAAGCCGCCGGGCTGCGGCCTTGCGGCGATCGGCGATGGGCGCTGCGACTCAGAACTTAGCGAGGTGCAAGATGAGCATTTGCCGCCATCGTTAGGACCGGCGGGCGTCTACGTCGAAGATGGCTGGGTCGGGGTTTTGGAAGAAGGCTGCGTGCAGCGAGCGGACGGCTTCGTCGGCGTCTTCTTCGTCGATCATAAAACTCATATTGATTTCGCTGGCGCCTTGCGAAATCATCCTGACGTTGATGTGGCGGATGGCATTGAAGACTTGCGCGGCCATGCCATTTTTGCCGCGGATGTCATCGCCGACCATGCAGATCAGGGCCTTCTTGCCTTCATACTTCACATCTGCGAGATGGCCTAAATCGGCGGCCAGAGCGGGCAGATTGTCGTTTGAGTCCACGGTGAGCGAGACGCTGACTTCGCTGGTAGAAACCATGTCCACAGCGCACTTGTGCTTGTCGAAGACGGTGAAGATTTCTCTCATGTAGCCGTGCGTCATCAACATGCGGCTGGCCACAACGTCGATGATGCTGAGCTTCTTTTTTACGGCGATGGATTTGAACGGGCTGTTGCAAGGAGGCGCGAGCGAGGTGATGCGCGTGCCTTCGCAGGCCGCGTTGCGGCTGTTAAGAACCAGCACCGGAATATTCTTTTTGACGGCGGGCAGAATCGTCGCCGGATGAAGAACTTTCGCACCGAAATAAGCCAACTCGGCAGCTTCTTCAAAGCTGATGATTTTGACGCGCAGCGCATCGGGGCAGACGCGGGGATCGGCGGTCATGATGCCGTCCACATCGGTCCAGATTTCGATGGCCTCGGCGGCAAGCGCACCGCCGATGAGCGCGCCGGTGAAGTCGGAACCGCCTCGGCCAAGGGTGGTGGTGATGCCTGCTTCATTCGACGCGATGAAGCCGCCCATGACCGGGACGAGGCCCTGATTGACGAGCGGGAGAAGTTTTTCAGCGGCGCGTTGATCGATGAGTGAGTACTGGGGAACGGCCTTTTGGAATTGCGAGTCGGTGATGATGACGTCGCGCGCGTCGAAGTGAACGGCGTTGATGGCGAGTTCGCGGAAGGCGGCGGCGACGATGGTGCTCGAGATGCGTTCGCCGTAGCTGACGATGAGGTCGGAGATGCGCGGTGTGAGTTCGAGGATGGCCGCCAGACCGCGCAGGATTTCATCGAGGGATTCAAACTTCTGGTCGATCAGTGTGGCAAGGGCGACGGCATCGGCGGGATTCTTGACCAGTGCTGAGGCGGTTTCGCGGTGGCGTACGCGGAGACGGGAGCTGATAGCCATTGCGCCTGCGCGGTCGCCGGTAGAAGCGGCAGCGGCGGCGCGCAGAAGCTGGTCAGTGACCTTGGCCATGGCGCTTACTACGACGACAGGCTGCTTGCCGAGAGCGACGCGACCGGCAACGATGGCCGCGGTACGGGTGATGGCAGCCGGATCTTCGACCGAAGTGCCGCCAAACTTCATGACTACGAGGCTCATTTGTTTCTTCCTGAAAAGCTATTAGCCTTTAGCTTTTAGCTGTTAGCTATTAGCTCATATCCTGCGGTTTGTTTCGCACTTGATTTTTAGCCGCCGAATCTCCGACCCCGACTAAAAGCTAAGAGCTAATAGCTCCCAGCTACGGCAGTTTTCCCAAGCTGGCGAGCAGTTCGGCGTTAAGGATGGTGGCTCCGGCGGCTCCGCGAATGGTGTTGTGGGAGAGGACGGTGAACTTCCAATCCAATAAACCACAGGGACGCAGACGGCCAACGGTCACAGCCATGCCGTTGCCGCGATTGCGGTCGAGTCGGGGCTGAGGACGGTCGGGCTGCGGCGCCCATTGCACAGGCTGATCGGGCGCGGTGGGCAGGTGCTGACCGGCGAGCGGCTTGAAGTCAGCCCATGCAGCGAGAATCTGCTCGTGCGTGGCGGGCTTGGCAAGCTTGATGGAGACGCTGACGGTGTGGCCGTCGACGACTGGGACGCGATTGCAACTGGCGCTCATGCGCGCCGCGAGCGGCTTGACCACGCTGCCATCGAGTTTGCCGAGCAGCTTGAGCAGCTCTTCTTCCATCTTCTCTTCTTCGTTGGCTATATAGGGCACGACGTTGTCGAGAATGTCCATCGAAGCCACGCCGGGATAGCCCGCCCCGCTGACGGCCTGCATGGAGGTGGCGAAGATCTGCGTAATGCCGAAGCGGTCTTCAATGGGCTTGAGTGCCAGCACCGGACCCATGACCGTGCAGTTGGAGTTGGTGACAATGTAGCCGCCCGACTGCTTGCGCGAGGTTTGCTCTTCGATCAGGTGGAGGTGATCGGCGTTGACCTCAGGAAGCACGAGGGGGACGTTGGGCGCCATGCGGAAGGCGCTGGAATTCGAGACGACGGCGCATCCGGCGGCGGCGAATTTGGGCTCGAGTTCACGGGCAAAGGACGCATCGACGGAGGCGAAGATAATCTTGGGCGCGCCTTCAGGATCAGCCGGGGCGACGGTCATGTTGGCGATTCGCCCAGGCAGAGCGGTATCAAGACGCCACTTGGCGGCTTCGCCGTAGGGTTTGCCGCTGGAGCGGTCGCTGGCGGCGAGCCAGGCGATTTCGAACCATGGGTGGTTCTCGATGAGCTGAATATAGCGTTGGCCGACCATACCGGTCGCGCCGAGGATGCCGATTGGATATTTTTTCTGCATAGCAGTCAATATTTTAACTTATGGGAGGTTGGTTTCGGGTTGTGGTTTGTTGGCCAAAGGAAGCTCGACCGCGTTCTTCGGACAAACCGTCGTTCCCTCAGAGTTTTGTTGGCACGTCGTTCACCTGGGTCAGGGCCCATTCGAGCTCGCTAAGATTGGGGCACAGTGTTATTAGCCTCCGCTCCAGTAGCAGACTCAATCGACAGATACTTTGGAAACGGAAAGACTTCCATCATTTTGGCGATGAGGGCGTCTGCTTCTTCCTCGTCAACGCCATCGAAGAGACCGATCGTTTGGTGTTCAACGTCGCATAGCAGGCTGTTCTTGACTTCCCTGCGCTCCGCCGTCCGTTGAAGGCGAGACTTGCAATACCGAAGATTGTCGAGTCGCCGCGTGGCGTAGATACGTTTGGTCCAATTCTTTTGGAAGAACGCCTGATTGATGGTCATTTCATCTGGATTCAGGGTCAGAACTGTCCTGAGTCTCAAAACATCCCAAATCCCGCATGCAGCGTAAAACGGTGCCCCTATTAGGGCGACTCTCCAAGACACAGGGCGCCCGCGGAATCCGTCCATCAGTGTTATGAGTGCAAAATAAATAGCCCAAGTGAAAAGCCAACTTCCGACTCTTCTGCTCACATTGGGCCAGGTGAGCTGGGCCGGCAGTTCCACTCTAATGCCGTTGCCTGTACGCTCCCACTTCAGTTTTCCGGCGAGCGTTTCGAGCATCGTACCTTCCCTCGCCACCATTTTAGTCGAAGTCAGGGCAGGCTGTATTGGCTGATGCCCGTACCCTCATTCTTGAGTGTCCCTTCAGATTGTGCGGCCCTCTGCCCACCCTAGCCGCAAAAACAAGAACGCGGCGAGGGTGGGACACCCAATCATGAATGGGCTGCGGAAGATTTGGGATCAGCTTGGGTCAGAGTCGAAGTGCTGGAAGTTTTGTTGTGATTTGGAAAATGCCTCATGGAAGCGGCAATGCTGCCGATGACTTACCCGGGAGCGTTTGCTATGGGCCTACGCGAGATGACCGGATGGGGCAAGGGCCAGCCCGCGGCCAGCGCAGGGGCTGGCGCCGACAATATCGGCACGTGCCTGACCGCGCTGGTTGAGGGTGTGGCGGAATCCATGCCGCGCATTGACGCCGCGACCTACAACTCATTTCGCGGAACAGCGGCGAGAATGGCGCTGCAGATTCCAGACAGCATGGAGGACTCTGAGAGGCTAAAGGTCGTCAACGCGATTCTGCATGAGTTTGAAAACTATCGCATCGGCGTGGAGAATGCGCTGCGAGAGCGGCAGAAGAACTGGCGATCGCTGGTGGCCAAGCTGGCGCGGGAGTTACTGACGGCTCTGGGCGTGAAAGAAGATGCGGCCATCGGCTTGCCACTCACCGAGGCAATCGATCAGCTCACGACCGCAGAGCAACTCAAGGACTATCGCGAGTTGCTGAACGGATTCCTGGAGCTTCGCAGCGCGGACAAAGAGGCAAACAAGATTTCGCCCTTGAAGGTGGCCGACACGTCGACTGGAAACGAGAATGCGGCCGGACTGATGGGTGGGGGCGCAGCGGTAGAGCAATTGCGGAATGTGATGGCGCGCGGGGCCACCGGCTTTGTAGCCATTTTCCAGCTCAGCTGCCTGGAGATGGTGAGCCGGCGTTTTGGGCCGGAGGCGGTTGAGGACTGCCTGATGGCTGTCTCCGCCTTTCTGACGGCCAGCCTGCACAGCGACGATGCCATCTTTCACTGGAGCGACTCGTCGCTGGTGGCGATTTTGCTGGGCAGGGGCAACGAACATCTTCTGGAAGCGGAGTTGCGGCGGATTGCTTCGAAGAACAGCGACATCAACGTGAATATTGGCGGGCGTTTTATCATGCTGCGTATTCCACTGACGTTTGAATTAACCCCTATTGAAAGCTTCAAGACTGCCGACGATCTATACAAACTCTCACTGCAAGGCGCTAAAAAAAGGTGAAAAGATGAACGAGATTTCTGGTGCTCTGCCGGCGGCAGCGGGTGATTGCCCGTCCGATGCGCTCGATGAATTGCCCGTGTCCTACGTGGAGATGGACGCCCATGGAGCGATCACGCGCGCCAATCGCCTGTCGCGGCTGCATCACTCCGCCGATGCCGGCGAATTGATCGGCAAGCTGGCCTGGGAGCTGATGCCGACCGAGGAGCAGGAGCTGAGTTGCGCTGCCTTTATGATGGCCCTCGAGATGCGCCAGAACCCGCCGGTGGCGCGCCGTTCGATTTATACCAGCTCAGGCGATTTTCTGGTGTATGAGCTGCATCGCAATCTGATTCTCGATCGTCAGGGGCAGCCGGTAGGAATGCGCGTGGTGAGCGTGGATGTGAGCGACGCGCACCGCGCGTATGAGGAGGCAGAGCGCGGCCGCTTGTGGCTGGAGAGTGTGCTGGGTGCGCTGACCGACGCGGTAATTGTGACCGATTCTCTGGGCTTGATCCGCACCGTCAACCCGGCGGCGGAAGAACTGTTTGGCTGGAAGGCGGCGGAGTTGATTGGCAAGGAAGTTGAAAAGGCTTTGCCGGTGCTCAGCTGCGTCTCCGACGACAAGGCTCATCCGGGCTTTACCATAGGGCTCGATGAACGCGCACAGGGTGTGGCAACCATGCTTGACCGTGAGTGCCGCGAGGTGCGCGTGATGATTGGCAGTTCACCGATTGTGGACAGGGAGTTGGGCTGCACGGCAGGGGTGGTGAGTGTGCTGCGGCAGGTGGAATAGCGTAGTTAGGTTTCTGGCAGTGTGATTTCGCACTTTGATGTTCGTGGTATCCCACCCTAGCCGCAAAAACAAAAACGCGGCGAGGATGGGGCACCCAGATACTTGCGCTCTCTTTGAAAATATTCCAATGACACTCTTAGCACTTGCGCAGGTAGGTGTGCGAGAGGCGGTCGTGCCAGCTGAGGTGGTCTTCGTCGAAAAGCGCCCAAGCTAATCCCAAGCCCATCGGAAGCACGGAGAGGAGCAGCGCGCCGAGCCGGCTGCGCAACTGTGCTTGGGTGGGAATCTGACTGTCGAAGGTGCATAGGGAGATGCCGGCGAAGTACATGCCGGGCGTAGCCTCGTCCAGAGTGAGAAAAATCGTCTGGTAGAGCATGGCGAGGAACAGGTAGGCAGCGACCGCGCTGAGTACCACGATTTTTGGCGCCGGAGCGTGGCTGAAGCTGACCGCCGTGACCAACGCCGCACCCACGAAGACAGCGGTGACGAGCGCGCCATCGACCAGGGCAGCCGTGAGCCGGTGACTGAAGGGCGCGAGTTCCAGATTCAAGAGCGGGACAGGCTCATCCTGATACTGGGGCTCGACAAGAGTCTCAGGCTCCAGTTCAATGCCCGACCACTCGGGCTCATGCCAGATGGAGGGGGGCTCGGCGATGGTCTCGACAGGATCGATGGAGATTGCGCCCGGATCGACTTCAAAGATGCTCAACTGCCGATCGAGTCCATCCGCGAATGGACCTTCGGCGCGCCGCGGACGCATTTTGCGGGTAGCGATCAGTTCGCGTGGAAACTCGATGAGGTTAGCGTGGATGGGTAGATCCGGCTCAACAGGCTGAATATCCTCATGGCTCCAATTTTCTTCGATCAGGGCCGGAGACGCCCACACCTGCTGGGCGGCAGCGGCGCGCGGAGCAGCGGCAAAGCTCTCCGCCGGTTGCGCCTTGCGGGCAGCGGGCGGAGTTGGAATTGGATCGAGAGGGAGCATACGGGGATCAGGCTCCCAGCGGGTGTGGGAGTATTCAAACTCCCATGCATCGAGCGAAGTGGGAAGAGAGTATGGCGGGGCGGGATGAGCGGGCGTAGGCATTGGCTCGCGAACCGCGATGGTTGCTATTGGAACGGACGCCTCGACTTCGAGTAGCGGAAGTTCCGGTTCCCACGGGCGCGCACTAACTGTGGCAGGTTGCGGCGCTGCGAACGGAGCCTCGACGGCTCGTTCCATGACAGGGACGATGACGGGAGCGGGGGCAGAAACAGCCGCGGAAATGCTGGAAGAAAAGGCCGAAAAGCAATCTTCAGAGGCTATATGCCGCGTGGATCTTGCTGGATTCTGGTGGAAACTGGAAGCCGCGCGACTCGCCGTCGTGAGTTCTTGCGCAGCCTCCAATTGGCTGAAGCTGGGGACCTGAGCATAACGCGCGGCCACACGAGCAGCGGCCTGCGCAGCGCGGCTGCTGGCGTCTGTCCAACTCTGGACGGGCGTGGGCGGCGGTACTACGGAAAAGCCTCTGCGGCTCTTGTGCGCGGCGAGGCGCAGGCTCACTTCCTGCTTCCAGGAAGGTGCATAGTTGGGCTGGAGTATAGCTGTGCTCAAGGCTCCCAATTCCCTTCTGACGCGCCTTACGGGTCGATGCTACGGCCCAGGGCGACGGTTCCGGTCCTCGAAGCCCACTGCGAATGGGGCTCTCGGACGTTGGATTCAAAAGAGAAGGAAGGTTGCGCGGGGATCAACAGGCGTGCCTCGGTTCGCGAGAGCCGAGTGCGGTGAAAAACCAGCGTGTTTTGCCTGCTGCCAGAGCTGCTCGGCGCGTATCCGATGCCAAGTCAGCCAGTTTTGCTATGCTGACCTTGGTCCCGGGATGCGTCCTCGCAATCTTCTGTTTATCACGATGCTGGCTGTCTGTCACCTGCAAATGCGGGGGCAGGGGTTGACCAATGGGGCACCTCCTGCAGCTCAGGATGCCGGCGATGCAGTAACAAGCACTCTGCCTGAGGACCCCGGCCAGGAGATTCTTCCCTTGGCGCAGCCGGAGTCGGAGCCGACAACGGGCGTGCCGGTGGAGTGGGAGGCTCAGAGCCAGAGCCGCGTGGGCAATACCTGGACCTTGACCGGCGGTGTCGTGGTCCACTACCGCGACTACATTCTGCACGCCGACAAGGTGGTCTACGATCAATCGACCACATACCTGGATGCGGAAGGCAATTTGCAGGTAGCGGGTGGACCCAACGATGTGCTGATCGATGCGGATCACGGCGACATGCGGCTGAATATGCATACGGCGCGCTACTTCAATGTGCATGGATCGCAGGGAGTTCGCACGCTGGGCCGCACGTCGGTATTTTCCACGATGAATCCCTTTCTCTTTACCGGCAGGGTATTGTTGCAGACCGGCGAAGGCCATTACAAAATCGTCGACGGCACCATGACCAACTGCCTTTTGCCCAGGCCGGATTGGCAAATCATCGCGCGAGCCATCAAGCTGGACGACGGCAAGGCGTCGACCCATAGCGCTTACTTCAAGTTTCTCGGCGTGCCGCTTTTTTATCTGCCGTACCTGCGCCATCAGGTAGACGATACGGGCCGCGACAGCGGATTCCTTATTCCCGTTGTGAGTACGGGATCGTCGATCAGGGGCTACACCTTTGGCGAACAGGTCTACTGGGCAATTAGCCGCAGCACGGACATCACAGTCGGCACCGAATACTACAGCAAGCGCGGCTGGGCTCCCAACGGCGACTTTCGCTACAAGGGGACCGGGTTCAATCACGCAACGGTGCGCTGGAATGCTCTGCTGGATCGCGGGGTTGAGCTGCCCATCGCTATCGGTTCAACCACCACAGTGCTGACCGACCAAGGCGGCGTCGATATTCAGGCTGTGGGCCGCAAGGATATCGGCCCGGAAACGCGTCTGGCGGGCAATGTGGAATACCTGTCGAGCTATCTGTACCGGCTGGTCTTCAATGACAATTACTGGCAGGCGGTCAGCTCCGAGGTATTGAGCAACATCTCGCTCACCCACGCGCATAATGGTTTCGTTCCTTCCGTCTCACTGGATCGTTTTCAAACCTTTGCGGGAACCACAGGCAGCAACGAGACCTCGGACGCCATCAATGGCAATGAAGCCAGGATTCTGCACCTGCCCAGTGTGAGATTCGACGTGCTGGACCGGCCGCTGGGCGCATCGTCACTTTACTGGGGCGGGGAAACGTCGATGGATTATTTGAATCGCTCCGAACCCGGCTTCCATGCCCGCAATGTCGGCCGCATCGACTTTTATCCGCATCTGGCGCTACCGCTTTCCGCCGGAGGCTGGAGCGTGCTGGCCGAAGGCGCGGTGCGCGAGACCGCTTATACGATCAGCCAGACGCCCGACCTCACAGGAAATAACTGTGTGCCTGATCCAACGAATCCTGGCAATAACATATGCGACATTCCCACGATCAGCCACGACCCGCTTAACCGAAGCGATTTTGAAACATCCGTTGACCTGCGCGCGCCTGTTCTGGAGCGGGATTTCACGCTTGCCCGCTGGAACCGCCAACTGCGCCATGTCATTGAGCCGGAGATCACTTATCGTTACGTGGCCGGAATTGGCGCGCAGGCCCAGAATGTGCTGCTGATCGACACCACCGACATTGCCACCAACACCAACGAATTGGGCTATTCGCTGACACAGCGCTTTTATCTGCGCCCCACGAAAGAGAAGCCCTGCGCCGACGACCCAGCCGCAGCGGCGAACTGCCCTCCGCCGGTGCCGCGCGAGTGGGCCAGTTGGCAGATCGCGCAGAAGTTTTTCATTGACCCCAACTTTGGCGGGGCGGTGATTCCGGGGCGGCGCAATGTCTTCGACTCGACACTGGATTTGAGCGGAGTAGCCTTCCTGAACGGGTCGCGCAATCTGGCGCCAATCACTTCGCGGCTGCGCTTCGAGGCAATCGACAATCTGCGCGTTGAGTGGGATATGGACTATGACCCCAAGGCCGGCCTGCTGGGAGCCGACAACCTGTTTGCCGGCTACAGCTGGGGCCGTACCACTGTCGGTATCGGTCATGCCCTGCTGAATGCGGTGGACGAGAATAGCAGCGCCCCCACGACGATCAAAAGCCAGCAGGTGCAGCCATTTCTCGCCATCGGCAAGCCCAGCGGCAAGGGCTTCAACCTGGCTGCAAACGGGGGCTACGACTTTACCCATGGGGCATTGCAATACGCCGGAGTACAGGCCGTCTATAACTGGAATTGCTGCGGCCTCACCTTCGGTTACCGACGTTTCGCGCTGGGTCAGGTGCGCAACGAGACCCAATATCTCTACAGCTTTACGCTGGCCAACTTTGGATCGGTGGGCGACGTGCGCCGCTCAAACACAGCCTTCCGCGACCCCACCCTGCCACCGGCTTACTGACGCTGGCTTGGCTGACCGCAACATTTCTTCAGGATGCCTGGGAGTTACGGGCAGCCTTTGTTCTTTACGGCTGGTTCTGAATAGGATATTTTCATCTACAAATGTTGAGAATTCCCCTCCGGAGCGTCCAATGAACTCTAATCTGAACAAGCCCACTCGCCGCCGTGCCATCCAAGGGATTGCCGTTGCACTCGGTTCCCTCGCCGCTCGCCCCCTCGCCCGGTCGCAAGCCGTGCCGCCGGTCATGCAACAGAAAGCCTCCCCATCCGCCAATCAGGCGCGTACCTCAATCCATTACGAGATCGACTTCAAATCCAGCCCGCAGCGCATCTATCAGGCGATCCTCGACGCCAAGCAGTTCGCGGCCTTTTCAGGGATGGTTGCCACTATTGACCCTGCGCCCGGAGGAGCATTTTCGCAATTCGGCGGTCAGATTGTTGGCCGCAATATCGAACTTGTGCCCAACCAACGCATCGTACAAGCCTGGCGCCCCACCCATTGGGATGCGGGAATCTATTCGATCGTCCACTTTGAATTCACCCCTCGCGCCGCCGAAAGCACCTTGATCTTCGACCACACCGGCTTCCCAGAGGGCGAATACGACCACCTCGACTGGGGTTGGCACAATCACTACTGGGACCCCATCAAGAAATACCTCACCTAGGCACGGACGCTCAAGAGGCTGTTCCGATTTTGCGATTGAGAATCTTCTGGCGATTGCTCTGGAACCATCGCCTCGCCCCGCTACGAGTTGGGCTTACTAGAGTATTCTTTTCACAGAGGGACTGCCTTTGACCCGCATACATTTTCTGGCTGGCCTGCTCGCGCTGGGCATGGCCGTGGGCTGCAAGGCCCAACCTGCTCCGCCGTCGCAGGATCTGGCGCTCAACCACCACATCGAGGTTCTGGTACGCTCGCAGTTCAATGTTCCACCGGACATTGCCGTGAGCATCGGCGCGCGCAAGGCAAGCCAGGTTCCCGGCTATGACACGCTGCCCGTGACGCTCTCAAGCACCCACAAGAGCCAGGTGATCGACTTTCTGATTTCTTCTGACAACAAGACGCTGGCGCACATGCAAAAGTTCGATCTGGCGAACGACCCGGCCCTCTCGATCAACGTGACAGGGCGGCCTATCCGCGGCAATCCCGCGGCCAAAGTAACGATCATCAACTTCGACGATCTTGAGTGTCCTTACTGCGCCCAGATGCACCACACCTTTTTCCCGGCGACCCAGGAGCGTTACAAAGATCTGGTGCGCTTTATCTACAAGGACAACCCGCTCCCGCCCGAAATGCATCCCTGGGCAATGCAGGCCGCTGTGGACGCGAACTGCTTGGCCGCGCAGAGCGGTGAGGTTTATTGGAACTATGTGGACTATCTGCACTCCCACGGCCAGGAGATCAACGGTCCGGATCGCGATTTGGGCAAGAGCAAAGATGCGCTCAACCGCATTGCCCGCCAGGAAGCCACGGTGGCCAAGCTCGACAGCGAAAAGCTGGACGCCTGTATAGCCAAACAGGACGAGGGTCCGGTACGCGCTTCAATGAAAGAAGCGGAGGCTCTGAACGTGGAAGGAGCCCCGGCGATCTTTATTGACGGCGAGCGCATCGGCGGCGCAGTTCCCGCTAGCCAGGTATGGCTGGTGATCGACCGCGCCTTGCGCGCTGCGGGAATTGAACCGCCGGCCGCGCCAGCTACAACTCAGCCAGAGGCGGCAAGCAAATAGAACCTCCCCGCAATCTGCCCCGAGAGGGATGGCCAGAGCGGCAGCCCGGATGGGTTTTGGTTGTAAATTGCCTATCGCTACCCCGGCTTTGGGATTTATGCTTGATTGCCGGGGGCATTCGCGGATTGCCGGGGGGCTATCGCGGACGACTGGGAGCCATTGCCTCCCCACAGGAGAGACCAAGTTGCGAATCGAAGCATCATGCCGTGTGTTTTTTCGTTTTGCCGTAGTCATATTTTGTGTTGGAGTCGTTTTGTCCGCTTTGAGCGGTTGCCATCGCACGCCTTCGGCGGATGTTGCCGCAACAGTGAACGGCAAGGAAATTCAGCGCACGGAGCTGGAGAAATACTACAAGGCCAGTCTTGCTGACAATGCTCAGAAGCCCTCCTCCGAACAGGCCGATATTGTTCGTCTCAATATTCTGAAGCAGATGATCGACGACGAGATTCTGTGGCAGCGCGCGGCCAAGCTGAACCTCGCGGCCAGCGACGAGGACGTGACCGCCAAGCTGACGGAGATGAAGGCCCCTTACACGCAGGATGAGTTTGACAAGCAACTGCAGGCGCGCAACATCACCCTGGACGATCTCAAACGCGAACTGCGCCGCCAATTGACCCGGACCAAGCTGCTCAACAAAGAGATCGAATCGAAGATCAACATTACTGATGCTGAGATCAGCGGCTTCTACGCGGCGCACAAGTCGGAGTTCAATCTGATTGAACCGCGTTTCGGTCTGGCGCAGATCATGGTCACCGACTCACCCGCTGGGCAAAACGGCAATCTGCAAAACAACAAGGCCTCGGGCGACGCCGACGCCCGGAAGAAGATTGAGGCCCTCCACGCCAAACTGGACAACGGCGAAGACTTTGGCGGGCTGGCCATGAACTTCTCTGAGAATCCGAACACGGCCCCCAACGGAGGCGATATGGGCTTCGTGCTCGAGTCGCAGCTGCGAACCGACCCGGAGGTCTATAGCGCCATCAGCAAGCTCAAGCCCGGACAAATCACCGAGGTTCTTCCCGTCTATGACGGTGGACACCACACGGTGGGTTACGCCATCTACAAGCTGATTTCGAGAGAAGCGGCTGGGCAGCGTGAATTGAACGATCCTCGTGTGCAGCAGGTGATCCGCCAGGGTCTTCGCGAGAACCACAAGCAACTGCTGCAGAACGCCTACTTCGAGTCGCTGCACGACGACGCCAAGATTCACAACTACTTTGCCGACCAGATTCTCAAGCAGGGCGCGCAATAAAGGGCTGCGGTCGTAGAATTTTTTGGGGAAGTGTTCGACTTTTTGGGCAAGGGGCAGAATATAGAGTGACTTCGGGGCTGGCGAAAAACCAGGCGAAACTCGGCAAAGACGTCGGAGTAACCGCACGGCTACTTGACCAGCTTCATCTCCTTTGCTTCAACGAACAGTTCCGGATGACGCTGTAGAGTGGGTGAGATCAACTGGCGATCTAGCTCGCACAGGACTCCCCCGACGGCCTGGCAAATCTTCTGAAATTCTTCTGGCGGCTCTGACTCCCGTGCCCGATCAATTATCCCCATGAGTTCCTTGGCGCATGCACTGCTCGCCGACAAGAGCATTCGAGCTTGTTCCGTGCCGGAGCAAAGGTTCTTAGGCGACTCCGAGCTTCGCCTAATATTTGTTGGCGGATCGGAATCTCCGTCCGGCAGAACGTGGATTTCAACCTTGTCTCCTACAGACAGGGCACCCGCCTCCCAATTAGAGCCGATCGAGTTTGGCTCCTCAGACATATCGATTGCGTGGAGACTGACGCGTCCAGTTATTTCCTCTGTCTCCGGCTCCTTCCTTAGGTTAAGATGAGCGCTCAAATATCCGTTGGATCTAAGTGAGGCCCGGATTGGACTTTGGTCGTTAACCGTGAGGGCGAGACGCATAATCCGAATCTTACAACACCGAATCCCCGACGTGGGGTCTCGGCTAATCCGTGAAACTGGGTTCCAGGCGAGTCACCGGCATCTCGACAGTTACTTTTCCGTCAACTTTTATTCAGTCATCGCTCTAGCGGCCGGGGCTCTAACTGTCGGCATTCTTACGCGCCTTTCCGACGTTTCCAGCGATATCCTTACTTTTCGCGAGCTCGATTTCGATCATCTGACCATAGTGCGGATTGAGCCTGCATCCCTTGCGCTGCCGCGCCTCAGCTGCCGAAAACGAAAAATCGAATGCTGGCATCAAAAGGGTTATGACACAATGGCCCTATAGAGCGCGCCAACGGGCTATTGGGGAGGCGAATGCAGCGTTCTACAGTCGCAAGCGCTTTGGCGGCAATCGTGTTGGCTCTGATACCGGCAAGCCTTCACGCGCAGACTTTCGTCACCATTACAGTCGAAGATAGCCTTGGCGCAGCGTTGCAAGGAGCCGCTGTCACTGACTCCGCGGGCGCGCTCCTCGGACATAGCGATCAATCCGGCATCCTCCGCATTCCCTGCGCCATCCCTTGCGCTGTGCATGTGACCGCGCCGGATTTTGTTGCCAAATCCATTGAACTCCGTGACGCGACGGTCATCCGCCTGGAGGCTTCCGCCAAGGCTGAAGAACTGACTGTGACCGCGTATCGCACGCCGCTTGGCTTGCTGGACAGCCCGGTTGTGACGCGCCTGCTCTCGCAAAGCGAACTTCAATCGGCGGCCTCTGTGACTTTGGATGGGGAGCTGCGGCAACTGCCTGGACTCGAACTCTTCCGCCGCTCCAGCGCCCTTGTCGCCAATCCGTCTTCACAGGGAATCAGTCTACGGGCGCTCGGCTCCACTTCGGCAAGCCGAACCTTGGTTATGCAAGACGATGTGCCTTTGAACGACGCCTTCGCGGGGACCATTCATTGGCTGGAGCCGCAGGAGTTGACGATCAAGAGCGTTGAGGTGATGCGCGGCGGCGGCAGCGATCTCTATGGATCGAGCGCGATTGGCGGCGTAGTTAGCCTGCTTCCGGTGCGCCCTGTCTCCGATCAAGCCGAACTCAAGTCGAGTTACGGCGCTGAGGGCACCTTCGACGATAGCCTCATGCTGCAAACTAAGCGCGGCCGGTGGGGCTTGTTGACTGCCGGTGGAGTGCTGGGCACCGATGGATATATTCAGGAGGCCCCTGCCCAACGCGGGCCGGTGGATATTGCCAGTAATGTGCACAGCCAGAATGGTGTGGTTCTGGTCGAGCGCACTCTCAACTCGTCGCGGATATTTGTGCGCGGCAGCGGCTTCAATGAAGCGCGCAGCAACGGTACGCCCTACCAGACCAACGGCACACGCATCTGGCGCTATGCAACCGGCGACGATTGGCAGGGTCCGCATGGCGGCACACTGGTGATGCGCGCTTACGGTTCAACGGAACACTTCCGTCAGACATTTTCGAGCATCTCGAGTCTGCCTACATCTTTATACCCCACATGCTCGTTTCGCTGCGGTGAGACTCCCACAAAGTTCTCGCTCACACCAAATAATGAGCTAGGCGCGGCAGCTCATTGGAGCCAGCCCCTTGGCGCAGGACTGTTACTCCTTGCCGGGGCCGATGTGCGCGACATACGCGTGTGGGACGGCGAGCAAAGCTTTGGCAGCAAAGCATCCATCACCAACTTGCGTGACCATCAGAGAGACTCCGCCGCATATGCCGAGACAATGTGGGTGCGCAAGGGATGGATCTTCGCCGCGGGTGCTCGCATGGACTGGTTCCAGAACTACGACGGCCGGCAACTCCTCTTGGTCGGGACGGAATGGACGCCCTCTTCCAGTCAGCCATCGCAATTCGACCAGCGGTTCTTTGATCCTAGAGTGGGCCTATCGAAAAGATTCCTGACGCACTGGTCGCTCTCGGCATCCGGTTTCAGGGCTTTTCGCGAGCCCACGCCCAACGAGCTTTACCGCTCGACCCAGGTGGGCAACGCACTCACTACTCCCAACGGAAGCCTGCTCAGTGAGCGTGCCACAGGCGGTGAGACTGGAGTAACAAGCGAGCACGCCTGGGGAAGCGTTCGCGCCAGCTACTTTTTTACACAGGTCAATCGGCCCATCACCGCAGTGACAATCAATAGCCTCTCCTCGCCCATCCTGCTGAAGCGCGAAAACCTCGGTCAAATTGAAAGCCGCGGAGTTTCCGTCGACTCGAGCGTTACGCCCTGCCGATGGCTGGCAATCGATGGCGGGTATCAGTACGCTCGCGCAACGGTTACCCAGGGCAGCCAGGATCTCGGTAACTGGATTCCCGAGGTGGCACGAAACCTGGCGACGACAAATCTGCACGCACAGCGTCGAGCGCTCGGAGACCTCAACCTCCAGGCGCGCTGGAGCGGCCGTCAATTCGACGACGATGCCAATGCTTACCTGCTGCATGGCTACTTCCGCCTCGACGCCTTTGTTTCACATGACTTTGGCAAGCGCGTCCAATTTTCTGCGGCCGGCGAAAACCTCCTCAACCGTCAGATCGAGATCTCCAAAACCCCAGCGACCACGCCGGGCCTGCCCCCAACCACCACGCTGGGGATGCCCCGTGCGCTGCGGCTAGGTCTAGTGGCACGGATCGGCAGAATCGTGGATCGGTGAAGTCGCAGACGTAACTTGCAATCCGCGCGCCGTTCCCAAGAACGGCTGAACACCGATTTGCCCGGGCTGCTGCCGTATACTGCTGACGTGCCGATTGAGACCGAAATCAAGTTTCGCGTGGCCGACGTTGCTGACCTGAGCCGGCGGCTTGAGGCTGCTGGCTTTAAGTTACAGACGCCGCGTGCCTTCGAGAGTAACGTGCTCTACGACACGCCTGACCGGCAGATGCGTGCACGCACCGAGATTCTGCGCATTCGCGGCTACGCCGGCCGCTGGACCGTCACGCACAAAAGGCCGCCCGAAGCCGGACCTGCCGAGGATCGACACAAGCACCGCATCGAAACCGAAACCGAAGTAACCGACGGCGATGCGCTGGCTACTGTCTTTCTTTCGATCGGCCTCGTGGCTGCCTTCCGCTACGAGAAGTGGCGCGCCGAGTGGCGGGACGGCGAGGGCCATTGCGTGGTGGACGAAACTCCCATCGGCAACTACGCCGAGCTGGAAGGCCCGGCAGAGTGGATTGATCGCGCGGCCGCTGGGCTAGGCGTCAAGCCATCTGAGTACATCACGCTCAGCTATGGACGACTCTTCGACCAGTGGCGGAGCGAGCACGACTCGGATGCTCGGGATATGACCTTCTCCGCCACTTCAGCCGAGCCCGCCCAGTAAGCATTTTCCAAACTTCAGGCATAAATACTGAACCTGGGTGCACCGGGTGAGCAGTGTAATGCCTTGATTCCTGGGGTAATTAGATTCTAAAAATGCGTTAATGATGGCTTTCCGAAGGTCGATAAGATCAGTGGACAGATCAATGTTCGAGGGAGGAATCAATGAATAAAGATTGCAATGCGCTCAGATCCGATAGATTGCGGCGCGGGGGAGTGCGACTGATTCAGGCGGCTACACTGGCCCTTTTAATGGCATTGTCGATCCCCGCCAACGCGGAAGATCGGGCGGTGAAGGTGCGTGTAGCGCCCGCCTATCCGGAGATTGCCAAGCGCATGAGGATTCAGGGCGACGTCAAGCTTTCCGTTACCGTTGACGCAGACGGTAAGGTGACCGATATCAAGGAAGTTAGCGGAAACCGTATGCTCTCGGTCGCGGCCGAGGAAGCGGTGCGCCAATGGAAATTTCAGCAGGGCGCCGGAAGCGCCACTATGCAAGTGTCGATCAATTTCGCGTTCTAGTAACCAGAACCGGAGGGCCGTGCAAGGTGAGGACGGGGAGACCGTTGCCTTGTCTTCGGTGCCTGGCCATCCGGCGTTCGATTCTTTTCTGAGACTCGATGCGAGGCTGAGCGAATCATCTTCTCAGAAATGACACTTGGTCCGTTCTCGTCTCATGTGCGGTCTGGAGGCGATGCGGTCCAACGGAAGCAACCTATGCCATGTCAATTCTTGCCCCGATCTCCGACTCTGCAGGCTCTGTCGTATTGAGCGTTGCTCTCATTGACCCGGATGATCAGTGCCGCGAAGGGGTAGCCGACGCTTTGGGGGGATTCCAGGGTACCAAGGTGCAAGAGTTTTCTTCCTTCCCCGCCGATCTGGACGATCTTCCTCAAATGCTGGATCAGCGCTACGACGCCGTCATCATCGGTGTGGACAGCGACCCGGATTATGCCTTCGATGTGGTGGAGAGCATCTGCGCTCAAGGCAACTCGAGCGTAATGGTCTATTCGGCGCAAACCCAGCTGGATCTAGCGATCCGCTTTATGCGCGCGGGGGCGCGAGAGTTTCTTATTCTTCCACTTCTTCGCGCCGACATTGCCGGCGCACTGGCGCGGGTATCGATTCGCCGAACAGCGACTCCCCACGGCAGAAAAACATCAAGGAAGCTCTTTGCATTTCTGGGCACGAAAGGCGGCTGCGGCGTAACCACCATCGCCTCGAATTTCGCCGTTGCACTGGCGCAGGAGTCTGGACAAAAAACTCTTCTAATCGACTTTGGACTTCCTCTCGGAGATGTGGCAATCAACCTGGGGATGGTTACCCAATTCTCGACAGCGAATGCTTTTCAGGACACCGCCCGGATGGATGGCAATTTTCTACGCTCGCTGCTGGTCAAGCATAGTTCGGGACTGTTCGTACTGCCTGCTCCGAACGAATTTTCACCTGTAGAAGCCCCCCACGAAGCCATTGATAAACTACTGACGGTGGCGCGACAAAGCTTTGATTACGTAGTCGTCGATGCCGGTTCCAGAGTTGACTTGAAGGGTACGGCTCTCTTTGAAGAATCTGTTAGCCTGTACCTGATCACGCAGGTCGGCGTATCAGAACTGCGCAATGCCAATCGCCTGATCACGCAGTACTTCTCGGCGCGCAGCCGCAAGCTCCAGGTGGTAATTAACCGCTACACTCCTCATGCACTTCTGTTCGATGAAAAGCAGATTGCCAAGGCTCTCACCAGGCCGGCGCTCTGGAAGATTCCCGACGACTTTGCCACGGCGCGTCGAACGCGGAATACGGCCACGCCGATTGAATTGGAAGACTCGCCCATATCCAGGGCGATTCGCCAGATGGCCAGAACTGCATGCGGGCTGCCCGCCAGCCCGGAAAAGAAAAAGGGCTTCTCTCTTTTCCGGTCATTTTCAAGGCCAGCGCGTGAGGCTACCGAGTCTGGAGAGGGATAAGAATGGCTGCCTGAGCGGCTACTTCCGTGCCCATATGGCGAGAGAATTTACTCCGAAATCATGCCAATCGAGCCGAGCCAAGTCTCCACCAGCTGAGGCCATCTCGTCACCGGAAACTTCGTGCGCCGCAGCCCAAATGCATGGCCGCCCTGCGCATACGAATGCATTTCCACGGGAATTCCAGCGTTTTTCAGCGCAATGTAGTAAACCAGCGTGTTGTTGATATTGTCTATGTGGTCATCCTCATTCTGCAGCAAGAAGGTTGGCGGCGTCTGGCGGGTGATATGAGTGAGAATATCTGGATTCAACTCGAATTTTTTGTGGTCAATCCACAAATGTCCTGGATAAAGAGCCACGGCAAAATCCGGGCGGCAACTTTCTTTGTCGGCCGCATCTTGAGCGGGATACAGTCGCTTCTCAAAGTGCGTGCTCATCGCCGCCACCAAATGTCCGCCGGCTGAGAACCCGAGCACCCCGATCTTATGCGGATCGATATGCCATTCCGCCGCATGAAATCGCACCAATCCCACCGTTCTCTGCGCGTCTTCCAATGCGATAGGCGACTGGGGATAGGCGCCCCAGTAAGGTGACGACCGAGGGGCCGGCACTCGGTATTTCAACAGCACACAAGTGACTCCTTTGAGAGTCAGCCAATCGCAAACCTCTGTGCCTTCCAGATCGATGGCCAGAATTTGATAGCCGCCCCCGGGGAATACCACGACAGCCGCGCCTGTATTTTTGATGGTGGGCGAATAGACCGTCATCGTAGGCCGCGAGACGTTGTCCACTTCCAACACCTGCCTGCCGGCGATCAGATCGTTCTTCCCCGATGACTTGATGATCTCCGGCCCCGCGACAACCTGCGAATCAGGCGCCGCGCCCGGCCAAATCGGTATCTGCGGATGTTCCGGCGAAGGTGGCCAGGCAAGCGTTTGCGCGCTCACACTACTTAGCGCAAACACAACACTGAGGGCAATGAGTAAAGAATTCATCACAGTCTCTCCAGCGTCGGATTCAGATCATTGCCTTAGTTGCCGCGTACCCCAATTCTTGCTTTCGAGACCGGGGATCTACGCGAGCCACCAACTTATTTCCCTGCCCCGCAGCATTTCTTGTATTTCTTGCCTGAGCCGCAGGGGCACGGGTCGTTGCGGCCGACCTTTTCACCGGTGCGGCGCTGCGTGGGTTGACTCGAGTCGCCACCTGACCGACTGGCTGCTTCAAGCTCGCGCTGCTTCTTGCGCTGGTATTCCTTCTCCAGCGCTTCGATGGTTGCCGAGGGTGCCCGGGTGGAAATCGAAATTTCCCTGGGGGCAGATAAATCGCCTGCGTCGAGCGAGAGAGGCTGCTGGGCACTGGCTACCGGTGGCGCCTTGGGAATGGTGCGATTCGGTCGAGGAGCGGCATCGATCGGCTGACCGTCAGCACCCAGAATCTGCATACGGAAGAGGAAACGAACCGTATCCTCCTGGAACTTGAGCATCATGGCTTCGAACATGTCGTAGGACTCGCTCTTGTACTCCACCAGCGGGTCCTTTTGCGCATAGCCGCGTAGATGGATGCCCTCCTTAAGATGGTCCATCGAGAGCAGATGATCCTTCCACAGACCGTCTATGACGTTCAGCATGACCATCCGCTCGTGATAGCGCATAGTGGCCGCGCTTAGAATTTTTTCCTTCGCCTCGTAATCCTGCTTGAGCTTCTCGAAGATTGCCTCGCCCAGTTCATGGCGACTGAGATCATGCGGATTGATTACGTTGGCACCGAGATTCAACGAAGTCAGTTTCAGTCCGAAGTGGTCGACGAGTTTGTCGTCCAGCCCCTTCATATCCCATTGATCGGGACGCACCTTCTCGCCGGCAAACTCGTCCAACAGGCTGCTTAGAATTCCGCCTACATAGTCCTCGAGAATCAGTTCCTTCTGGTCAGCTTCTTCGAGCAATTGACGACGCAATCCGTAGACCGCCTCGCGCTGCTTGTTCATCACGTCGTCGTATTCGAGCAGATGCTTGCGGCTCTCGAAGTTCTGCGCCTCGACGGCTTTCTGCGCGCCTTCAATGCGCTTGGAGATCATCTTGGACTCGATGGGCACGCCTTCTTCCATGCCTAGGCGCTCAAGCAGCGTGCTAACCCACTGCTTGGCGAAAATGCGCATCAGGTCATCTTCGAGGGAGAGATAGAAGCGCGATTCGCCGGGATCGCCCTGACGGCCGGCGCGACCGCGAAGCTGATTATCGATGCGCCGCGACTCGTGGCGCTCGGTGCCGAGAATGAAGAGGCCGCCCGCTGCGACTACCTGCTCGTGATCCTGGCGCGCGGTGTCGGCATGAACCTGGAAGACCGCTTCCCACTCCGGCTCGGCGATCTCGAACTCCTGGCCCTGGTAATAGAAGCGCAGAAATCCGGCAGGGGCCATGGGATTGATGGCTCCCTCGGCAACGCTGATGGCTCGCGCTTTGCTCTTTTTAACCAGTTCCTGGCGGGCCATGAAATCTGGATTGCCACCGAGCAGAATATCGGTGCCGCGACCGGCCATGTTGGTGGAGATGGTGACCATTCCGAGCCGTCCGGCCTGCGCCACGATCTCTGCTTCGCGCTCATGGAACTTGGCGTTGAGCACCACGTGGCGCACACCCTTGCGTTGCAGAATTGCCGACAGGCGCTCGGACTTTTCGATGGAAACCGTGCCTACCAGCACCGGCTGTTTGCGTTCGTGGAGAATGGCGATATCGTCGGCTGCCGCTTTGTATTTTTCCTTCTCCGTGCGGAAGACCACATCCGGATTCTCGAGGCGTAGCATCTTTTTATTTGTGGGAATGACGACGATCTCGAGCTTGTAAATCTTCTCGAATTCCGCGGCTTCCGTCTCTGCAGTGCCGGTCATGCCGCTGAGTTTTCGATAAAGGCGAAAGTAATTCTGGAACGTGATGGTGGCCAGCGTCTGGTCTTCTTTGCGGATGCTGACGCCCTCTTTGGCCTCGATGGATTGGTGCAGCCCATCGGACCAGCGACGGCCTGGCATCAGACGGCCCGTAAAAGTATCAACGATGATGACTTCGCCGTCCTTGACCACGTACTCTACGTCGCGCTTATAGAGGGCGTGCGCCTTGATGGCGGTCTCAACGTAGTGCTTCATCTCCCAGTTTTCAGCATCGGCGATGTTGCCGATTCCGAGCAGCTTTTCGATGGTGACCCAGCCTTCGTCGGTCACACCAATCGTTCGCTGCTTTTCGTCTACGATATAGTCGCCGGTAAGGCGCTTGGTCTCGCCCTCTTCGATCTCTTCGCCCAGTTCGAGTTCGGGGACGATCTTGCGCGCGCGGGCGTACTTGTCGGTGGTCTGGTCGGTGGGGCCGGAAATAATCAGCGGAGTGCGCGCTTCGTCAATCAGGATCGAATCGACCTCATCGACAATGGCGTAGTAATGCCCGCGCTGGACACAGTCCTTGATTTCGAATTTCATGTTGTCGCGCAGGTAGTCGAAGCCAAATTCGTTATTGGTGCCGTAGGTAATGTCGGCGGCGTAGGCGGCGCGGCGCTCGTTGTCATCGAGGTCGTGAACGATGACGCCGACGGTGAGCCCGAGGAACTCGTAGATCTTGCCCATCCACTCGGCGTCGCGCTTGGCCAGGTAGTCGTTGACCGTGACCACGTGGACGCCATGGCCAGCGAGAGCATTCAGATAGCAGGCCAGGGTGGCCACCAGCGTTTTGCCTTCGCCGGTCTTCATCTCGGCTATTTTGCCTTGGTGGAGGACCATGCCGCCGATCAACTGCACGTCGAAGTGGCGCATCTCGACGGCACGCCAACCGGCCTCGCGCACTACCGCAAAGGCTTCAGGCAGAATCTCGTCGAGCGCTTCGCGCTCGGCCGCCTTGCGCTCGTCGGCGTCGCTGATGCCTTCCACGCGCGCTGCAATCCGCTCGCGAAACTCGACTGTCTTCTCGCGCAACTGGTCGTCGGTGAGCTGTTTCGTGTCTGCTTCCAGAGCGTTGATCAGTGCCACCATGGGCATCAACCGCTTGATCAGGCGCTCGTTTGCCGTGCCAAAAACCTTTGTTAAAGCCTTATCAAAAAACACAGGAATCTCCGTCTACCAGTGTAAATGGTGGGAATGAGCAAAGGTCCCAGTTTCGATTTGCGAGCTCAGATACGGCCTTCAGCTTGCTGCCCCGTACAATGGAAAAGGAAGGCTTTTGAATGGCGGAAAGGCATTCTCTGATGACCGGGAGACTCCCCACAATTTTCTTCGGCCATGGCAGCCCCATGAATGCCGTTTTGGACAACCCGTACAGTCAGGCGTGGCGGCGCATCGGGCTGGCTGTGCCCAAGCCGAAAGCCATTCTGTCAATCTCCGCCCACTGGTTTGTTCCCGAGACCGGTGTCACGGTGGCCACCGCACCCAAAACCATTCACGATTTCGGCGGCTTTCCACAGGCGCTGTATGAGGTGCAGTACCCAGCCCCTGGCGATCCAGCTCTTGCACGCCGCGTGCAGGAGATTCTGGCGCCTTTGCCGGTGAAGCTCGACGAATCGTGGGGGCTCGATCATGGAACATGGTCTGTGCTGCGGCACGCGTATCCGGATGCCGATGTGCCGGTGGTCCAACTCAGCATCGACAGAACCAAGCCGGCGCGTTTTCATTTCGAGACCGGCAAGAGGATTGCGTGCTTGCGGGATGAGGGTGTGCTCATTGTCGGCAGCGGAAATCTGATCCACAATCTTCACGCGTACGCCTGGGGGCAGGACGGAGCCGAACCGTTCGATTGGGCAGTTCGCTTTGAACAAGAGGCGAAGGAGTTAGTGGCGGCAGGCGATTTCGAGCCGCTCATCGATTATCAGAAGCTCGGAGAGGACGCGACGCTGTCGATTCCGACGCCGGATCATTATTTACCGCTGCTCTACGTTCTTGCGGCCAGCCACCAAGGGGAAGCCGCGAGCTTCCCTGTCGAAGGGATCGACGGGGGCTCCATCTCGATGCTCACTGTGCAGATTGGTTCATAACTCAATGGCAGATATTGAAAAAAAGAAACCGCAAAAGCTCGATGAAGATCCGGTCGGCAAGATCTACGATTCCCGGCTGATGCGGAGGCTTGGCCATTATCTGCGGCCCTATTGGATTCAGGCGACAATCTCGACGCTCGCCGTTACGCTGAAGTCTCTGTGCGACGTGACCGGGCCATATCTCGTAATGGTGGCCATTGACCGTTACTTCCCTACTGGCCATGATTCGTCACTGACCACGAATTTTTTAGCGAAGGGCTTGAGCACAAACAACTGGTTTACGCACCGGCTCCCGGCAGATCCTTCTGTGGGCATCACCTGGCTGGCCGTCATTTATATGGCTGCGCTGATTTGCGCCTACGTCTTTCAGTTCATCCAGACCTACTTAATGCAATGGACCGGGCAGAAGCTGATGTTCGACCTGCGGCGCGAGATCTTCCGCCACATGCAGAGGATGCACATTGGATTCTTCGACACGCATTCTGTGGGGCGGCTGGTCACGCGCATCACTTCCGACGTGGATGCCATCAACGAGATGTTCACAGCGGGCGTGCTGGCTATTGTGGACGACTTTCTCAATCTGACGATGATGGCTATTTTGATGCTGACCATCAATTGGTGGCTGGCGCTATTGGCCTTCTCCGTGCTGCCGCTGATCCTGGTGGTCACGCGCCTGTTCCGCGATCACGTGCGCGAGAGCTATCGCCGCGTTCGCACCGCGATTGGACGCATTAACAGCTTTGTGCAGGAGCATATTTCCGGCATGAGCGTGGTGCAGTTGTTCAACCGCGAGCAGCGCGCCTTCGATGACTTCGAGGTGGTCAACCGCCAGCACATGATTGCGTTCAAGGACACCATCTTTGCCTATGCGCTCTTTTATCCGGCGGTTGATCTGCTCAGTGTGGTGGCGATTACGCTGGTCGTGTGGCGAGGCGGCTTCGGCATACTGACAGGCGCAGTGACGGTCGGCGTACTGAATATGTTCATCCAGTATTCGCTGCGGTTCTGGCGGCCTATTCAGGATATGAGCGACAAGTACAACATCCTGCAATCGGCGATGGCCGCGAGCGAACGCATTTTCAGGCTGCTGGATACGGAGCCGGAAATTGTGAGCCCTGCGCAGCCACTGACGGGCGATGGGAGCAATCGAATTGAATTCCGCCACGTATGGTTCACTTATCAGAATTTGACGGAGGAGCAGCGGACCGCGATTCAAGCAGCGGGAACTGACACGGCCGCAATGCAATTACTGGATGGCATCGAATGGATTTTGAAAGACGTCTCGTTCACCGTTGAGCCCGGCCAGACGGTCGCGATTGTGGGCCACACTGGCGCGGGTAAAACTACGCTTACCAGCTTGATGATGCGCTTCTACGATGTGACCGCCGGGCAGATTCTTGTGGATGGAATCGATCTGCGCCAGCACGATTTGACCGCCCTTCGGAAGCACTTTGCCGTCGTTCTTCAAGATCCGTTTTTGTTCACCGGCACGCTTGCCGAGAATATTCGCTTCGGCAACGACGCTATTACCGAAGCCGATCTCCACCAGGCCGCTTGCGATGTGAACGTGCTGGATTTTATTGAGAACCTTCCCGGCGGCTTTAATGAGCCGGTGCAGGAACGTGGAAATTCGCTGTCGACTGGCCAGAAACAGCTGATCAACTTTGCCCGCGCGCTGGCATACAACCCGCGCATCCTCATCCTCGATGAGGCCACATCCAGCGTGGACACCGATACGGAGCTACGCATCCGCGGAGCATTGGGACGCATGGTCGAGGGTCGAACGAGCGTCCTGATCGCCCATCGTCTCAGCACAGTGCAGCGAGCCGAAACCATTCTGGTGATGCACAGGGGACAATTGCGCGAGATGGGTACTCACCAGGAGTTACTGGCCCAGCGTGGCCTCTACTGGAAGCTCTATCAGCTTCAGTACAAGGACCAGGAGTTAGTTGCCAGAGCTATGGGCACAACCGCGCTTGGCCGCCCATCCGCTGCACAAGCTCTGTAGTTGCTGAAGCGCTTTATATATTTTCCTGAAGTTTCATCACCATACAAGTGACAGTCTTTTCTTCGGCTACCAGCATTTGATGAGGCAGCCCAGCGGGAACATGCGCCACATCGCCCGCTCTGAGTTCCTGGCGCTTGCCGCCTTCGACCGAAGAGCCCCGAATTTCTCCGGGCGCGACGATAGCGGCTCCGGCTACTGTGCCGCCTGTGACCAATGTTGCGCGGCCATCGAGAACATAAAAAAGATCGGCGAAGTTCTCATGCACCTCGGCCGCGCCGTCGCGACTACGAAAGAGGAGCATGGCGCAATGGTGCGGAAACTCTCGCAGGGTCTCGCTGGCCGAGCCGTCTCCGTGCCCGGCCAGATTGCGCAGATAGGCGGCGCGCTCGAGCAATACGGCTGGGGACCAATGATCCAACTGCGCGACAGGGTTCTGGTTGCCAGCTTTCGCGGTAGCCGCAGGCGGAGCAGCATCGATCTCCACCGGAAGAAGTTCCTTGAGGATTTTTTTCGAGTACGAGTCCATCACGTCTTTCAGTTTACGCCGGGATGCTGGTGAGCGTGGATCGAGCATATCCGGGCAGAGGATAAGTCTGTGGGTTACTTATAACTCGGGCATTGTAGTCATCGACCAGGTTTGCGGTTAGACTATATGGACTTGGAAAACAGGTACGCCCTATTTTCAAATCCTTGCCGTTCGTAAAACTTGTGCGCCTCTGAGCGGTGAAATGCGGAGTCAAGCTCAACCCGCGAACACCCAGCTTCCTTTGCCACGGCGATAGTGGACCCCAGCAGCGCGCTGCCGATACCAAGTCCACGCTTCTGTTGACTAACAACGAGTTCGTCGATATGTGCCAGATACCCTGCTTGCCACAGATTGTTCCTGATGGTCAGCGAACAGAATCCGATCACATGTTCATCTTCCACCGCGCATAGAAAGCGCTGGAAATCAGAGTCGATTCCTCGGCTGTAGACTTGATGGAGCGCATCGGCATCCAACGTCTTTTCCGGCCAAAGCTGTTGCAATAGCTCCAGAATTCGCGGAAAATCCGCCAGGTTGCACTGCCGAATTACGGTCATGCGAAGAATCTATCATTGGAAGGATTGACATGCCAAGGAGTCAATTCAAGAGCAGGCCAAGTGATTCGACCGCAGGATGGGCATGAGCCCAATGCCCGTGACATGTTATGCTTGCTTTCGTTATTCCAGGCATAGAGGAGCAAGCTAGCTTGCAGGCCACAATCAATCTGGAGTTTTTGCGCCGCGCGATTGCGCTGGCTACTGAGAACGTAGTCAGCGGCGCGGGCGGGCCGTTTGGCGCAGCGATTGTGCTCGACGGACGAGTTGTGGGCGAGGGCGTAAATACGGTAACCGCCTCGCTGGATCCTACTGCGCACGGCGAGGTTAACGCCATTCGTGCGGCCTGCAAGGCGCTGGGTAAATTCACATTGACCGGCTGCCAGCTTTACACCAGTTGCGAGCCCTGCCCAATGTGCCTTGCAGCAGCCTACTGGGCGCGGATTGATGCCATTTATTTCGGCGCCAGCGCCGCGGATGCTGCCCGCGCCAACTTTGACGATACGATGCTTTATGAGGAACTGCAGAAGCAGCAGGCTGCGCGCACGCTCCCTGCCACGCAACTGCTCAGTGACGAGGCGCAGGCCAGCTTTGCGGAGTGGATGGCGTCGGTCAAGAAGATCGAGTACTGAAGATCGGCCTTCTTGCCACTCATCTGTTCGACTCTTTACGTCGAAGCGGCGACATCGTTTCCTCTGCCGCCGCTTCGATCGCTGTAAGTTTGAGAGAACCATCGGACAAATACGAACAAGTCGACAGAGCCGAGCCGCTTACAGCCCCAGCTCTTCGGTACGAGCCGGGGAACCCCAAATGTTCGACCACCGCCGATCTTTCGGTCGTCGCAATTTTATTTGTGGCTAATTATGATGCGCTCCTCTTTGGGCTCCGAGGTTCTATTAACGTGTTGCTCTGTTTTGTTTTTGGAGTCCCGCGCTGCATCTTTTATTTTGCCCAACACTTTCTCGGCTTTGCCTTTCACCTGCTGTACTGCACCCTCAATCTGGGCCTCGCCATCGCCAGTCCATTCGCCCACCTGACGTTTAATGCGCCCTGCCGAATCGTCGATTGCGCCTTTCACTCTGTCCTTGTCCATTTCTCCACCTCCGTGGATCTCTGATGCCTCACTGCTCTTCGGCATGGAATTATGCCCATTCTTCCGTTCGAAGTTGAAACGAACCAATCATCGGAGTGAAATCACACGATAGGCCGGCGGCCTGAAATCAACTGAATGAGAAGCACGACGAGCGCAATCACCAGCAATATGTGGATGAATCCACCCAGCGTATAGGAGCTTACGACCCCCACCAACCACAAAACCAGAAGGACTACAAAAATTGTCCAAAGCATGGCGCTTACCTCCCTTCCAGAGCCTCCGCTCTCGATTTTTCAACACCTACTCCGACGCAACAAAGCCTATGATGCTCCACGATAGGCGACTGGTTGTTTATTCAAAGAGGGATTACCCAGTTTGTTCGTTGAAAATCGGTTGGTTCGCACCTTAAGTCGTTTGCCTTCGCTGACCCGCTGCTCGTTTGGCATGCCTGGACAGTGCATCATGGGAAGCCGTGTTGTGCGGTTCTCGTTTCATGGCCGCCAAGCGAGCGCGTCCGCGCTTTGTTGCTCCTTCCTGGCCGCTTGCCGGTTGCGTTTGCCCTTTTGCGTAATCGCGCTGAGCCTTTCCGCGGGCAGCGTCGCTGGTCTTGCCGCGAGCGGGAGGCTTGAGCGGCACACCGGCGCGCCGCGCCTTGCTTAGGCCAATCGCGATGGCCTGTTGCGGAGATCGTGCGCCATGTTCGCCGTCACGCACGTGTTTGAGTTCCTCATGCACGAATTCACCAGCGGCTGTCGAAGCCGCTTTACCTTCCTGAAGGTCTTCGCGGGCTGCTTCCACGGTCGATTTTCTTGGCATAGCATTCCTCCGTTCCGTACAGTCATATTCATCGCCCTTTAGATTGGATGCCGTTTTCGCCAGATGAATGCCGGACTGTCTGGGGGGACTTTATAGCACCTCACTCCATGGAGGCGAAGCGGCGAAGGCTGAATGGATCAGTCCCACGTGCGAGTAAGTTTGCGGAAAATTTCCCCACATACGCGGCTCGACGGGGTCATAGTCTTCCGAGAGAAGTCCCAGGGGCGAGAGCGCTCCACGAATCCGCGCAAACATCACAGTCGCCTCATCCCGGCGTCCCGAAGCGGCGAGGGCTTCAATCAACCAAAAGGCGCAGATTACAAAAGCGACTGAAGGCTTGCCGAAACCGTCATCGAGGATATAGCGCTGCAACCAGCCGCCCATCGCCAGGTCTTTGTGAATTGCATTGACTGTTTGGCTCAACATCGGATCGTCAAGGGGAAGAAAACGCAGGCGAACCATCTGGAGGAGCGATGCATCGAGATCATCTCCGCCATAATGACCAACAAAGCTTTTCCGGTTCGCGTTCCATGATTGTGCAATTACCTCGGCGCGAATTCGCTCGGCCGCGGTGCGAAATTCGGCTGCATTGGCCGGTGAGTGGCGATCGGAGATCAACGCCATACGGTCAGCCGCAGCCCAACACATCAGGCTTGAGAATGTCTGCGGCTTCATTGCCGTGCGATATTCCCAGATGCCGGCATCGGGAACTCCGGCCAGGGAGATCGCTCTTCGCGCCAGGCCTTCAATCAAGTGCAACGCCGCTGGTGATCGCTCTGCGCTCAAGCGCTCATCAAGGAAGATCGGAGTCAGTGCAAGAACCATCTCGCCATAGATATCGTTCTGAGAGTGCAGGGCCGCGCCATTTCCGATGCGGACCGGCTGTTCCCCGTTAAACCCAGGCCAATCTTCAAGTATCGACTCTTCGAGATTCTGCGATCCGTCGACTCGGTAGAGTGGCGCGAGATTGAGGCCTGGAGCTCCGCCGGCCACATTCAACAAATACTGCACGAATTGCTCGCGTTCTTCGGTCTGTCCGAGAGAGCCAAATGCATTCAGCACGTAATAGGAGTCGCGCAGCCAACAGTAGCGATAGTCCCATGTGCGCCCGCTTCCAGGTGACTCCGGAATCGATGTCGTCATGGCCGCTATGATCGCACCCGTATCTTCAAAGCAATGCAACTTCAGCGTAAGCGCGGACCGAATAACCTCTCGCTGGTACAGTGGGGGGATGTCGCATTGCTTCACCCATCGCTGCCAATAGCGGGAAGTCTCGTTCAGGAATCGTTCGCATAAATTGGCCAGAGGCTCTTCAATTGGCGCGCCCCAGGTGAGAACCAGGTGTTGGCGCCCAGTGAGGGTAAAAGACTGTCCGCCCAAATACGAGAGGGGAATATCGGTTGTGAGCCGTAACTCAGTCGCGAATCCTTCAAACCGCACGTGATGGGAACCTTGTACGCGCTCGGGCGCTTTCTTTGACCACCCGAGCCTGGGCTCGCAGACGACGGCAATGCGCGGCGCTCCTTCGATTGGCTCGATGATTCTTATCAATTGCGTCGGACGAAATGCGCGGTCAAAGCGCAGGAACCTCGGTGCAAAATCGATGACCCGAAATGCCCCAGTCGAATTTCGAAAAGTGGTTTCAAGAATATTGGTGTTTGGAAGGTAACGCTGGACGCCGAATTCTCCGTCCGCCGGGCCAACGCGGAAGCGCCCGCCCTCTTCTTTATCCAAGAGGGTTGAGCATACGGGTTCCGAGTCGAAGCGGGGAAGGCAGCACCAGGCAATCTCCCCACTATTGTGTACCAGCGCGGAAAACTGACAATTCCCGATCAAGCCTAAATCTTCCAGTCGCATTTTAATCCATCCTGAAGTCGCAAGTTTGACCATGAACATGAATCGGTTAGAACCGATAGCCTGACTTGAGCTCACATCGATACACGGTCGTCTTTTCCGGGTCTGAATTGGTTCTGGCCGCACATGTAGCCCAGCTTAAGTAGAGGTTCGGTCCAAGAGGAAATACCATTGCTTCGCCACCAATATCAGCCTCGATGCTTACCCCTTCCTGGGTAGGAGGGAGTGTGAAATTGAGCGTGCGGCCAAAGACGACGGGATATGACTCTCGTACTTCGGAAACATTGGTCGTGTGAAATACCTCAGCTTCCAATAGGAAGGTCGTTGTATCGGACCAGTCAAGGGCGGAAATGCTGATCTTTCTGCCGCCATTCACAAAACCAGTCGAATCGATTCGCGTAAATGGGCAGGGGCCGGCTATACACGAAGCTCTCACATTACTGAATTCGTTATCAACCCCGGCATCCATAACTTCGGAACCTACAGTTGCTTTCCATTTTCCGTCGGGCGAACAGGGAGATACGGGCTCGCAGGTAAGGTTTCCGACATTAACGACTTGAAAAGTCTTGACAGCGCTACCGATGTTGACTTTCCTTTGGGTGTTAATCGTATATCTAATCCGGACGTTTGATACAAGCAAGGGCGCACGGTTCGAAATGCTGTCGACGGACAAAGAAACAGGCTCCATTGCAGCAATGTACAATTTGCCCGCTGCTCGCCGGAGACCGCCTTGCAGCTTGAGATCGAGAGGCCGATAGGCAGGATGCCGAAAACTCAATGTCATCGATTGCCCCGGCCACACGCTTCCCTGAAAGGGAATATTAAAATATCCTGACACTTCCGACTGGGTGGTTGCGCTTCTCATGCCGTCCGACACCGTCACATCGACCCCTGCGATCGGTAGCTCTCTCCGTGCATCGACATCGCGGCGGATCACCGCCCCTTTGATTCTTATTGCCCCCACACTCCAGCGTTGGATGCGCACTCCGACGATAGTCGCCATCGCGACAGCCAGCAGTGCGGCAATCCATAAGACCGCATTCCTTTTCACTTTAACCCACCTGCATGTTCAGTGATTGGACGCATTTATCCCTAAATTTGCTGCCTGAGCTGCGGCATCTCAAGATCGGCGGTCTGCATCAAACGATTTGTTACAGCCGGTTTCATCTCGAAGATATGTCAGCGTGATTGGTCATGCGCTATGTCAAATTCATGTTTGAGTTTGTCAAAAATGAAACAGCAGCAGATCGGTAATAACACCCGTCGCCGGTTCTTGTGTCAGATGGCGAGCATGCCTTTGGGCCTTCTCGCTCCATCGAACGCGATGCCGATCCTAATCGGAATCGCAACACGCGACCACGGCACGCGCCCGCATAATTATCCTGCGGCTCCTCCTGTGCCCGCTGCAGTTTCTCCTGAAGACGACCAGTTTCTAAACGACCTGGAACAAAGCAGTTTTCTTTTTTTCTGGGAGCAAGCCAATCCTCAGACCGGATTGATCAAGGACCGTTGCAATGTGCGGGACAAGGACACAAGTGTGGCGGCCAGTATTGCATCCACGGGGTTCGGCCTCACTGCAATATGCATCGCAGAAGAGCGCGGGTTCGTGAGTCGCTCCGAGGCGCGCTCGCGGATTTTGGCGACGTTGTCATTTCTATGGCACAAACTGCCCACACATCGAGGATTCTTTTATCACTTCGCCGATATCGACACGGGCGAGAGAATTTGGGATTCTGAAGTCTCCTCTGCCGATACAGCCTTGCTTCTCTGCGGCGTTCTAACTTGCCGCCAGCATTTTCAAGACAGTGCAATTTCAGAACTGGCTCACGCCATCTTCGATCGCGTTGATTGGACATGGCTCTCAGAAGATACATCGCTGGTCTCACATGGTTGGACGCCAGAGTCGGGCTTTATCCCCTCCAGGTGGGATTTTTACAGTGAGCTGATGATGATCTATCTGCTGGGGATGGGTTCTTCCTCACATCCGCTCGACCATGAGGCATGGTTCGCATGGAAGCGAACAGTGTTTGAATACGATGGGCTGCGATATATCGGCTCATTTGCACCACTGTTTGTCCACCAATATTCCCAAGCGTGGTTTAATTTTCGCGGCAAGCGGGACCGCTATGCGGACTATTTCGAAAATTCTGTGATTGCTACCGATGTGCATCGCCGGTTTTGTGTTGAATTGAACGAACAGTTCTCTGATTACAGTGACGCACTCTGGGGCATTACTGCGTCGGATTCCGAGAGAGGATACGTGATTTGGGGAGGTCCGCCAGCCATGGGCCCCATCGACGGAACCATCGTGCCCGCTGCCACTGGAGGTTCGTTGCCATTTTTGCCTGACGCGACCATGCGAGTACTCAGGACGATTCATGATCACTATCCCAAGGCCTGGTGCCGATATGGATTTGTAGATGCTTTCAACCCATTGACGGATTGGTACGACACGGATGTAATTGGGATCGATACGGGCATTACGATGCTCATGGCCGAGAACGCGCGAACTGGATTTGTCTGGGATACCTTTATGAAAAACCCTGAGGCCCAACGAGGCATGATTAACGCCGGTTTCAAGCCCTACCAGTCGCAGTAAGATAACTGCGGATTTGATCGCTGGTTCGTTTTGACGCAAGCAAAACTCTCCACCCTTCATAGAGGATAAACAACGGTTCGAAGCATCTATGCATCGCAATAGATACCACGGCAAGACGTAACGCGCGAGCAGGCCCTCGCCAATGCCTTGGGCGAGACCTTTGTTAAATAGGCGGATGTAACGAACCTGACTCGATCGGAGTCAACGGGATATATGTTCTCAATGAAGCAAGACGTGGATCTCGCTGGCAAGCCCAGCAAGAGTCATTCCGATCAGCCACGGCAACCCGGCAACGCCTGGGGTGAGCGTATCAGCGCGCTCAAGAACATTCCCTCCGTGCTCCACTTTGTATGGGAATCCGGCCCCGCCGTGGTCTTCTGGGATATTGCCATTCGCGTCCTTGTCGCCTTTTTGCCTGTCGGCATTGGCATCATCGGCCGCTTCATCATAGATGGGGTCAACCGAATTCGCGTACACCAGCCGCTGCCCCACCACTTTTGGTGGCTGGTCGGCGCGGAGATGGCACTTGCAATACTTGCGGGAATTCTCTCGCGATCAGTCGACTATTTCGATCACTTGCTTGCCGACCGCTATACCCACCACGTCAGCGTGGAAGTGATGCGCAAGGCCGCGTCGCTCGACGTAACCGCGTATGAGGATCCAGTATTTTACGATCGTCTTGAGCGCGCCCGGGTGCAGGCTACCGACCGGTTGGCGATGATTCAGCAAATGGGTCAGTTGATCCAGCAAGCCGTCACGGCCCTTGCGTTTTCTGCCGTGCTGATACGCTACTCTCCCTTTCTGCTGTTGTTGCTTGTAGCAGGCATCCTTCCTGCGTTCCTGGGTGAAAGCCACTTTGCATTTCTCACGTACGCAAAGAACTTTCGTCAGACCCCTGTGAAACGCCAGATGGATTACCTGCGCCAGGTCGGGGGCAGCAAAGAAGCAGCCAAGGAACTTAAGCTTTTTAATCTGAGCGGCTATTTGACCGGACGCTTCACCGCCCTCTCGCAGGGCATCTACAAAGAGAACGTTGCTCTTAGCCGGCGGCGTCTTTTCTGGGGCGGCCTGTTGGCTGTTGTCGGCCAGCTTGGCTACTACGGCGCATATGCCTATAGCATCTACCGAACGATACAGGGCCAATACAGCATTGGCGATCTTACTCTGATTACGACCGCTATTATGCAGGCAACGAGCAATATCCAACTGGCCTTCTCAACCGCCTCGGGCGTGGCCGACCAGGCGCTCTTTCTGACCGATCTGCTCGCCTTTTTTGAAATGAAGCCCCACGTCGTATCCAAGGTCAACGGCCTATCTGCGCCGCGTCCTATCGTGCGCGGTCTTGAATTCCGCAATGTTTCGTTTACCTATCCCGGCGCCAGCCGACGGACTCTCAGTAACTTCAATTTCACTCTAACTCCAGAGGAGCGCGTCGCTCTTATCGGTGAGAATGGCCAGGGAAAAACAACCATCGTCAAACTGATTACTCGTCTTTACGATCCAACCGAGGGCGAGATTCTGCTCGACGGTGTCGATCTGCGCGAGTATGATCTGGCAGATTTTCACTCCGAGATTGGAGTTATCTTCCAGGATTTCATGCGGTATGAAATGACTGCCCGCGAAAACATTGAAGTCGGCCGAGTTGAAGTTCCGCACACCGCCGATGCAATTCAGTATGCCGCCCAAAAGAGCCTAGCGTCCGATGTAATTGCCAAACTGCATGGAGGGTACGATCAGATGCTCGGCCGCCGCTTTGACGGCGGCGTCGACCTGTCAGGCGGCGAATGGCAGAGGCTCGCTCTGGCACGCGCATATCTGCGAGATGCCCAACTGCTCATCCTCGATGAACCGACCGCCGCACTTGACGCGCGCAGCGAATTCGAAGTCTTCCAGCGTTTCGCGGAGTTAACCCGTGGAAGGATGGCTCTGTTGATCTCACACCGGTTTTCCACCGTTCGCATGGCTGATCGCATCGTCGTGCTGGAAGCCGGTCAACTCGTGGAAGAGGGTAGCCATTCACAACTAATCGCACTCGGGGGCCGTTATGCTGCCATGTTTGAGATGCAGGCCGCCAGTTACCGCTGAGGATCTATGATCGATACTGCAGCCATTCCGGACTTTCGGCAATCGTTCGACGGCGAGATGCTTGAGCAGTTGCGTGCTATTGAATCGTGGGACGTCGTTCACCGCCCTGTCACGCCCAGCACATTTTTTGCGCGCATTGTTGATGCTCGCCATGCCCTTAAGCGGCTGGAGTACAACCTTTCGATTCCGGCAACTGCGTCCGGTGCGACGCAGGACCGCTGCTCGGTTCTTTTAGAGTTGAGGGCAAACTTCCGTCTCCTGCGTTCGGGTATTAATGCGTTGTTGGACCAGCCGCGAGTTGTGGAGCGCCTTCCGCGCGTCATTTTCCCGAAGCGGCACGACGAGCCGCGCGTGACGCTCATCGCTACACTTTATCTTCGTGCCGTCGATGAAGATTACTCGGCATCGACCTTCCAAGCCTTCATCCGCGCGGTGCAAGCCCATGAACCCCTCACTCTCGATGAACTGTGGAATATCGGGTCGTTCCTTAAGTTTGTCCTGGTCGAATTGTTGCTGAACGATGTTAGGGCTCTGCTTCGATCTTCAGGCGACGTTCCGGTCTCCCAAGTCTCCCTTCGCCTCAAGAGCCTCCGATCCCTCAGTTACACCGACTGGTCGTCTCTCATTGAACCACTCATTGTCTTCGATGCAACACTTCGAAAGGACCCCGCCCAGACTTATGGGTCGATGGACTTCGATAGTCGCGAACTTTATCGCAAGCGCGTCGCTTTCATATCCCGTCATTCCAGGTGCAGTGAATCCGAGGTTGCCCAGAGCGCTCTTGATCTCGCACGGGAAGCCGCCGAGAGACACTCGAATGGCTCCAGAACTCTGCAACGCCTTACGCACATCGGCTACTATCTCATCGAGAAAGGATTTTCCCAACTCGCTTCACGTACCGGGTTTCATCCGCCGTTCATCGAACGGGCGCGCAAGTTCATTCGCAGTCACGCGGACGATTTCTATATCACTGGAATCGGGCTCAACACCATCCTTTTTATTGCCGGACTCATCTTCCTCCCACTTCCTCACTTCACTTTGCTCGATTGCCTGATCGCGGTTTTGTTGCTTGCCCTTCCTGCGACGCAATGCGCCGTCGATCTGGAGAATAATTCTGTGACCGCTATCTTTAATCCCGAACCGTTGCCGAAACTCGATTTCAGCAAGGGCATCGCCTCCGAGTGCACTACATTGGTTGTCGTGCCCTGCTTGCTGATGAACGAAGATCAGGTGCGCTGTCTGATAAACGATCTCGAAGTCCGCTTCTTGGCCAACCGCGATCCCAATTTGCACTTCGCACTGCTCACCGATCTGCCGGATTCGGTTACCAAGCCCCGAGCGAACGACTCTCACACACTCGTCGAGCTCGCGGTGCAACTCATTGACGAACTCAACGCAAAGTATGACTCGCCAAAAAACGGCGTCTTCATTCTCCTGCATCGTCACCGCATCTTTAACGCGAGCCAGGGAGTGTGGATGGGCTGGGAGCGCAAGCGCGGAAAACTCCTCGATCTCAATAAGCTTCTGGCCGGAGACTTCGATGCCTTCCCCATCAAGGCGGGTCGAATTGGCGCGCTCCGCCGAGTCCGCTATGTGCTTACGCTCGACTCTGACACACAACTGCCTCGCGGAGCGGCGGCACGGCTGGTCGGCGCAATTGCGCATCCCCTGCACCAAGCTATCATCCACCCAAAACTGCGCATCGTTGTTGCGGGCTATGGCATTCTGCAGCCGCGCATAGGCGTCAGCGTTCGATCTGCCTCCCGCTCTCGACTGGCTGCCATCTACTCCGGACAAAATGGCTTTGATATTTATACCCGCGCTATCTCGGATGCTTACCAGGATCTTTATGGGGAAGGGATTTTTACCGGTAAGGGTATTTACGAGGTCGCCACTCTTCACGCTGTTCTCGACCGTCGTTTTCCGCGCAACTCTCTCCTTAGTCACGACCTGATTGAGGGCGCCTATGCACGCGCCGGACTTGCTTCCGATATAGAACTCATTGACGATTACCCCTCGCACTGGAATGCCTACAATCGGCGCAAACACCGCTGGGTCCGCGGCGACTGGCAGACCGCGCAGTGGATGTTTTCGCGTGTTCTTGATGAGTCGGGGCGTTGGGTGCCAAATCCGATCTCTGAGGTTTCCCGGTGGAAGATATTCGATAATCTGCGGCGCTCGCTCGTCGAACCGTTTACCTTCATCGTGTTTGTAGCGAGCTGGCTTGGCCTTGCCGGTGGACCCCTTTACTGGACGATTGTCCCGCTTGTGCTCCTTATCTTCCCGACCGTCGTTCAATGCAGTTTCGGTCTTGGCCGCGCGCTTGTGGGCGGGATTAAAGGCGGTGCCGGCGAGGCTTTCTCAGGCCTTTGGAAGGCAGCTCTAATGGCGCTGCTCAATCTCATCTTCCTCCCGCACCAGGCACTGCTCTGTCTTGATGCGATTGTGCGCGCACTTGTCCGACGACTGATTACGGGCGAGCGCTTGCTGGAATGGGAAACTGCGGCGCAGTCTGAACTTCCCTCCTCCACCCGTACTCCGATAGATCGTTATCTCATCCTAACGCCATTCGTTTCTGTTGCGGTGGCTATCCTGGTCTATCTCTTTAATCCTCACCACCATCATGCCTTGGTAGTGGCTGCGCCCATCCTGATGCTCTGGGCTTTTGCCCCTGCTGTTACTGCCTGGCTCAATAGGCCGCCGCGCGAGCAATGCAAGCGTCTTCATTCGGGAGACGAGGCGTTTCTGTTGGGCCATGCATTGCGCATCTGGCGCTACTTCCATGAGTTCGGAGGGGAGAGCCATCGTTACCTGATTCCCGACAACGTCGAGGAAGAGGGGTTCTTTGAAGCTGCGCGCGTCTCACCTACAAATCTCGGCCTTTTGCTCAATGCCCGTCAGGCTGCCTGCGAGTTCGGTTTCTTGACCGTACCGGAGTTTGCCGCTCTGACTGAGCACTGCCTTGCAACGATTGACCGACTCGAGAAGTATCGAGGCCATCTCTTCAATTGGTACGATACGAAAACCCTCGAACCGCTCCGTGACTCGCCCTTTGTCTCTTCGGTTGATAGCGGCAATTTCGTAGCTTCTCTCTACACACTTCACTCCGGTGCGCTCGAACTTATTCGCCAGCCCCTATTTTCCAAGCAACTTTTTGCTGGGCTAAGCGTGCACTGGCAATTGATGCGGAGTAAAAACAGCCGGCAATCTCCGTTTAGAAATTTATCCTTGCCTGACTCTTCCGCGAATCTGGAGAAGTGGATCGCTTGGCTTTGCGCCGCCGACGACAGACTCAAGTCAGCCTCTGCATCTCCAACTGCCTTGTGCGGCGACTCCTGGTGGCTGAAGGAGACACGGTGTCGCGTTGACGCCATCCTTACATTGCTCCGCAACTACATGCCCTGGCAACTTCCTGAATACGCGTCTCTCCGCGAGTTAGCGGAATTCGATCTCAAGCACGAAGAGCGCAGTCCTTCTATCGAAGGTGCGATTCAGGTCTCCGAGCGGCTAAGCGCGCATTTGGAAGGCAGTTGGCCGATGCTTGCCAAGAACCAACATCTGTTTCCTCTCGCCGAGAAGCTCCGAGTTGCTCTGCTCGCAGCTTCGCAAAACTTGCTTGCGCTCGTCGCCGACCTTCGCTCCATCGCACAGCAAGCGGAACGATACGCAGAGAAGACGGAGTTTGCCTTTCTGGTCAACCCCAACCGTCAGATTCTTTCTATCGGATATGACGTTCGCGCACACCAGCTCCACGATGCCTGCTATGACATGATCGCGTCCGAAGCCCGCATCGCCACATTCCTCGCAATCGCGCAAGACGAGATCCCTCAACAGAGTTGGTTCAAGCTGGGCCGGGAGCACACGCGAGCCTTCGGAAGATTCCTTCTTCTCTCGTGGACTGGGACCATGTTCGAATATCTGATGCCTGCACTCTGGATGCGCAGTTATCCTGACACTCTTATTTCGCGCACTCTAGTCGCCTGCGTCCAGGTGCAACGCGCTTTTGCCGGATCGCTCAACAACATCCCCTGGGGAATCTCCGAGTCCGGCGGTTCGAAAAGAGACGACGCGGGCCACTACCATTACCAGGCGTACGGCGTGCCACAAACCGCCCTTTGGAGTGAGGCTGCTGCTGGCCCGGTCGTCTCCCCTTATTCTGCATTTCTCGCCCTGAGTGTCGACTCGCTTGCGGTGCTCCATAATTTGCGTCGCATGGCTTCTATTGGATGGGTCGGACCCTACGGCTTCTATGAAGCTGCCGACTACGAGGCCTCGCCGAACAATCCTGTTCTCGTCCGTGAATGGATGGCGCATCACCAAGGAATGTCATTGCTTGCGATCCTCAATCTGCTCCACGACAACATCGTGCAACGTTGGTTTCACGCCAATCCTCGGGTGCAAGCCACTGAACTTCTGCTCCACGAAATGCCGGTCGCACAGTCTGTACTGAGAGCAGGACTGCAAGAGTAGTTTAGAATCACACTTTCGAAGTCACGGTTCAATTCTTATAAGCGCGAGAGAGTTGGGAGCCATGGTTAGCTCCAGCCTTCCTTGCTGGAGGTTCCTTTCTTCAGGAGCAGGAAGCGATGTTTCTCGATTGAGTTCTTCGACCTGACCTGGTGTTGGGTCGAGCGGCTTTCCCATGGCCTCATATTGCTTCAATACGTTTCCGTGGTTTGCATCCACTCGCTGAATATTCACGCGCGATCCGGGAGGAAGATGGACAAAAGTCATGTCCAAAGTTCGTGTACTTCCACTCTGGCCCGGATCGACAAGATTCCATGCCGCAATTACCAGCCCCCCATTCGCGCGTTTCGAAACGATAATATCATTCGATGAACTCGCTATCCGTCTGTCGCCCAGTTGATGCAATAATCCATATGCATAATAGCTGGGTTTGTTGATACCCCCTTTGGCGCGCAATCCAAACATGCCTTCAAATGGTTTTACGATGGGCCCGCTTTCCTCGAATACATCCGAAAAAGTCCAGAATGAAAGAATAGTAACTAATCTATCGCATTGACGAATAGTGTTTGCAAGCGCGGGTCCAACGAAGGTCGTATCACGTGCATCCATCATCCCCTGTATATTCCACTCCGACCAGATGAGTGGAAGGTCGGGCCTTGCAGACTCATTAATCTCACTTTTGACCTTTTGCGCAGCTCGGCAGACACGATTATCCATAGGAATATCTTCATTCGTCCCGAACAGGTCCTCAACCGTATCGTCAGCATAGCTATGCGTCGAGACAAAGTCGACTGGAATCCTATTGCTGGTTGTAAATCTGAGGAAATCGGTGACCCACGCCGCAGCCGCTGTGGCCGGCCCACCGACCCGCAGTCGCGGACTGACGCTTTTTAAATCCTGCGCCGTGTGCGCGTATAACTCAAAATATGATGTCTGCCGAGGGATACCATTCCAGAAGTCGATATTTGGTTCATTCCACACTTCGAAATACCACGTAGACACCTCATCAATGCCGTACCGGTCTACGAGATGTTGTCCAAAGTGCTTAACCAAGTCGTCCCAACGCTCCATGCTTTTCGGCGGCGAAACATTCGGTTTGTACCAGAATGGATGTAATGCATCAGGATTAAAGGCCAGCTTGCTCGGCATAAAGCTGATTTCGACAAACGGCTTCACTCCACTCTTCAGCAATCCATCGTACACTTGGTCAACATAAGAGAAGTTATAGACAGGATCGCCGTGCTCGTCTTCGTTATATACGCCAAGTTCATCGTGAAGTATTGCGTGAAATCGAACGTAGCGAATATCGGCTACCCGCTTCACAGCGCGCAAATCGTCGCGATAACTTTCACGCAACGAGAGACTTGCCCGCCCGGAACCAAACATTTCCTCCCAAAAGTGAGGAAATGGCGTTGTCTGTGCCTGCGCGTCAATCTGAACCTGTTCCTGCGCAACTCCACGCCACTCCGCCGCCGCTAAAAACGTTCCGATCAAGCCAACGCATAGAGAGAACTTAGATCTCAATACACAAATTCCTTTCACAAATTGATCAGGTCAGCTATAGGTCAGCCCGCTCCATGCCCGCATTTGCGTTCGATGGTTTGGACGTCGAAGTCCGATCAAAAAGTTGCTTGATTTTCGCAATATAGAAATAGAATGCCCGAAATCATAGAATGAAGTGACCTGCGTCGAACTAAGTTAACTAAACGAACGCATATACACATCCATTGTATCCGAGAAGTTGCATTTGATTTGATCAACAAATTTATGGCAAATTGCCGAAGGTCTTTCAGATGGTTCTTAAGCGAACCAAGTCATATTTACTGATTTATTAAGTAGATAGCTTGACTGACGCGCCGGTTTTAATTCCATCGATCGTCCGAAGGCAAAGATCCGAGAGTCATCGGCTGGGCGCAACCTTTTTGAGTGACAAACGCATCTTCTGGTTAATAGCACTTTTCTGCCTTCACATAGGTGAGAATAGGATGCATCTCTTTCGTCTTCGACTGGTCGTCGCTCTGTTATTAGGTATCACGCTGATCTCAATCGCCTCCACGTACTTTGACGTGCTGGCGCATGAGCACAGATTACGCAGCGACCTCGCGCGGAGGACGCAATGGTTAGCCGCGGGCTTGCAGCCACAGATTGAACAGAAGCTTACGGCGGGTGCCAACGTGGATTGGCTCGAGATGCTGCGGGCTTTGCGGGTAAACCCGGATCAGCCGGCCATGGCTGCCTTTGACATGAATGGCAGGCTCCTTGCCTCGATAGGTGAAGACGCTCCTTCGTGGCAAAATCTTTCAATAGGCCTTCTTGTGCGCACCTTGAATTCAGGCAAAGACGGAAGCGCTTTCGTCAGATTTCCTGAAGCCCCTGCTCAAGCCGGAGGAACGAATTATCGCCGGAACAACGGCTCTTCTTCGCCCCGGCTATGGTATGAAGATGCTATTCCGCTCAGGGACGGAGCACGGACCGTGGCAATTCTGTTGCTAGTTGCAGATGCGGAGTACATCCACACGGAAAGGACTGATACTTGGAGGAGAAGCTTTCTGCGTATCTTGGCAATCGTGGTTTTGGTCGTCGTGGTGACTCTGGTCATGGTGCGATGGTTTCTGCAGACGCCCGTGGTTCGTGCGGCGGAGTGGCTTCGCAAGTTGCGGCATGGCGAAGCGGACATGCAAGAGGGAGCAAGCGAATTTGGCTATTTGGTTCCGTTGGCCAAAGAGGTTACTACGCTGGCCGAAAACTTGAACCACGCGCGTCTGGCGGCAGAAACCGAAGCGTGGCTTCGCGATCGAGCCGAACACGTATGGACCGCGGAACGTCTGGCTGTGCATGTGCGCGAACGCCTGGGAGGTGACAGGCTGCTTGTTGTATCGAACCGGGAGCCTTATATGCACGTGCGGCGTGGAAGAGATACCGAATGCATTGTGCCCCCCAGCGGACTTGTGACGGCCATTGAGCCCATTTTGCAGGCTTGCGACGGAACCTGGATCGCACATGGAAGTGGCAGTGAGGATGCCCTCTTTGTGGACGAGCATGATCGTCTGCGCGTGCCTCCCGATGAAAGGCGCTATACCCTGCGCCGGGTATGGCTTAGCCCTGAAGAAGAAGCAGGCTACTATGAAGGCTTCTGCAATGAAGGCCTGTGGCCCCTCTGTCACATTGCGCACACCCGGCCTATCTTCCGCTCTAGCGATTGGAACTACTATAAAAGTGTGAATTCCAGATTCGGCGAAGTTTTGCTTGAAGAAATGCGCGGGATGAACCACCCTGTGGTCTTCGTGCAAGATTATCATTTCGCTCTGTTGCCGCAAATTATCAAGCATGCCCGGCCGGACGCGCGCGTGGCCATCTTCTGGCACATTCCCTGGCCCAATGCCGAGACCTTCGGAATTTGCCCATGGCAGACCGAGTTGATGAATGGTATGCTGGGCGCGGATCTCATCGGGTTTCAGCTACAAGCACATTGCAATAACTTTCTCCAAACCGTGGACCGCGTATTGGAGGCCAGAACAGATTGGGAGCACTTCAGCGTTCGGCGAGGCGGGCATCATTCTCTGGTTCGCCCGTACCCCATCAGCGTGGCATGGGACGAGCATAGGACCGCAGCGCGACTATACCCCAGCGACAAATCAATTGTCGTTGATGCCGACGAGGAAAGGGTGCTGCCGGTAACAACAGAGAATTCAACAGCCGAAGAACATAGGGACGGCTCGGCTCGAATCGGCAAACTCGCAAGTTCTGCGTACTCCTTGCATCGCGAACTCGGGATCGAAGGCAAGCGACTTTTGCTGGGCGTGGACCGCATGGACTATACCAAGGGAATCGTAGAGCGATTGCTCGCGATTGAGCACTTATTCCAAGAGCATCCATGGTATCTTGAACAAATTGTTTTCGTGCAGATAGCGTCTCCAAGCCGCACTCGCATCCCGAGCTATGTTGATTTGCGCCTTCAGGTGAAGGAAACGGTTGAGCGCATCAACCGCCGTTACGAAACATCCCGCTGGAAGCCAATCATTTTGATTGAGCGACAGTACAGCCACGACGAGGTGGAACGATTTTATCGTGCCGCCGATCTCTGCCTGGTAACTTCCCTCCACGATGGCATGAATCTCGTTGCCAAGGAATATCTGGCCGCACGCAATGATGGTGATGGAGTTTTGGTGCTAAGCCTCTTCACCGGAGCCTCCCGGGAATTGAGAGATGCTCTGCTGATCAACCCCTATGATATAGAACAGATGAGCGAAGCCATTCACACCGGACTGCGCATGGACCCGGCGGAGCGCCGCCTGCGGATGCAGCGCATGAGGCAGCAGGTAAGAGAGCATAATGTGTATCACTGGGCGTCCACGATGCTGACTGATCTCTGTGCCGTGCAAATCGAGGATGATCTACTCGCAGCCTCCCTCAACCGCTCGCGCCGCAAACTCGCCTGAGAGCTTATGGAGTACACCGCCGTCTCTTCAGCGAAGCCATTACTTATCCGTTTGTGAACTTCAGGCTTGTTGAGGAACTGAATCGAATGCCTGCTGAATTCTTCTCAACAGATCACAGGGGTGTATCGGCTTTAGGATTAGCTCAAAATCGTGCCCTTGAGCGCGGGCGACACGAAGCAAATCAACTGTCGCCGCCTGTCCGGAAAAGAGAAGCACTTTACAGTTATCACAGAATTTCTGAACTTCAATCGCCAACTCAATGCCGCTCATGGAGGGCATCATGACGTCGCAAATCAAAAGGTCAGGCGCTTTGTCGCGCGCAGCCTTGAGTGCTTCAAACGCATCCGTGTAGGCCTTCGCGTCGAAGCCCTGAGAATCCAGGATGGAAGCCAGAGTAGCGGCAATAACTAATTCATCGTCGACGACTAGAATGCGGGGTCTTGTGGGCTGGGACATGATCGTTTTCACCAGTAGGGAAATGTGAGTCAATCGCCATTTGTCAAAAGCGGAACTCCGGGATTGAGACCCTGAACGTTACCAGCGCTCGCTTGAGTACTGGAATTTCGCGCCGCAAATAGGCTTCCCAATCTGCGGGCTGCATGTTACCTCTTACTGCTTGCCAGGATTTCTGCAAATTCCTGAGCCCCTGGTTTCGAACAGACAGTCGCTTTGTTAAGCGCGTTCTCCACACCACGCAAAAGTTCATTTGGATGACTGCCAACAATTGCATCGGCCAATCCATCCATGGAGGGCTCAACCAAAGGCTGGATGTAGAGCAAAGGGATCGATAATCCGGATCTCCGAATGAGACGTGCCAAATTGCGTCTCTCTTCAGATGGAATTGTGTGACAAAGAATGACGAGGTCGAAGTCTCCTGAACGAATGTCATTGATCGCTTCACCCGCGAAAATAGATGATTCGACAACATAACCGGCACCGCGCAAAATTGAAATCCGGGTATTCAAGATCATGGGATCTTGGCCGACAGCCAGTATCAATGCAGTTGACATCGAAACACCCCTCAAAGCCGGTCCCCTCTTACGAATCGCTTTGAATACGATCAGAGCCCTATTTTCATTTCACCGCACGATTCGCGTCTGTCGGTTATAGAACATAAGGCGTCATCTGGGTCGGGCATCAGGGGCAGTATTGTTACTGGAGCTGTAAACCAAAGCTTCCGGAATTGCATCGAAGGCAAAGAGAGTTCAAGTTGCGCTCACCATCCGTCCCGTCCCGGTAAAACTTCCTCCGTCGACGTCAGGCTCCGTATGTGCTAAGTCAAGGCTTCTGCGTGCATGCATTGACCATTACTCTAAATCGCGCGATCGCGGTCATTCTTTCACTCGCTTGCTTTGCTGCGGCGGCGCAGTCGCCGCGTTCGGCGAATGATGCAAGCATCCGGGCATACATCGCCAAGACGTGGAACACACTTTCGCGCTCGATGTCTGACTGTAAATCTGTTACCGATCCGAAAATACTGACAGAGAGCATTCTATATCTCCCTACCGATTTCCCGGCCCCGCCCGCGCTTATCGCCATGAAAGCCAGTTGTCATGTCGAGATCGACCGTCTTCCTCGCGCGATTCACCGCATCGGCGACATTAGTCCTGAAGAATTGCCCGTCGAAGGTCTTCTCTATTTGCCCAACCGCTACGTTGTCCCCGGCGGCCGATTCAATGAAATGTACGGATGGGACAGCTATTTCATCATTCTTGGCCTCATCCACGATAGTCAGTTTGACCTGGCGCGCGGTATGGTCGAGAATTTATTTTTCGAGATCGAGAACTATGGCGCGATCCTGAACGCCAACCGCACCTACTATCTCACGCGCTCGCAGCCGCCGCTCCTTTCGTCGATGATCAGAGAAGTCTACGAGCACCCGGCTCCGAGCGCTCAACTCGATCTCAAATGGCTGGCGGGCGCATACTCCGATGCGCAACGCGATTACGCGCTATGGATGTCGCCCGCCCATCGGGCCGGCAAAACGGGCCTTGCGCGTTATCGTGATAGTGCGGAAGGACCGGTGCCCGAAATGGCCGACGACTCAAGCTACTACAGGGACGTGATTCACTGGCTGCTTGCGCATCGCGGCGACCATCCAGAGTACCTCGTGGAAAGTCCCAAAAAACCTACGCCGTTGCAGACTGCGGCTCTCGCTAAAGCGAGCTGTAACATTGCGGCTTCCCTTGTCTGCAGGCAGGCGGTGGTGGAGGGCCATCGTCTCTCTGCCACCTTTTATCGTGGAGATCGCGCGATGCGCGAATCCGGATTCGACACCAGCTTTCGTTTTGGCCCATTCTCTGGTTCCACTGATCTATATGCCCCCGTCTGCCTTAACAGCCTGCTCTATAAGTACGAGAAAGACATGGCGCATTTCGCCTCGCTGCTAGGCCGCACCTCGGAAGCAAATATATGGGAGCGGCGTGCCATAACCCGCAAGGTCGCCATCAACCGCTATTTATGGGATGCCAGACGCGGCCTTTACCTGGACTACAACTTCACGACCCGCAAACGCTCGTCCTACCATTTCATCACGACCTTCTACCCGCTCTGGGCGGGGGTTGCGAGTCGACGACAAGCCGCCGCCGTTGATGCTCATTTAGAGCTTTTCGAGCGCCTTGGCGGTTTGGCGACTAGTGACTACGCCTCGGGCATGCAATGGGATCTTCCATTCGGCTGGGCGCCAACCACTTGGCTGAGCGTCTTTGGGCTTGACCAGTATGGCTACCGCGAAGACGCCGCGCGGGTTGCCCGAGAATTTTCCGGGTCCGTCCTCGACAGCTTTCTGCGAGATGGAACGATTCGCGAGAAATATGATGTCATTGATAGTTCCTCAAACGTGAAAGTCACCGCTGGTTACACAGACAATGTCGTCGGCTTCGGGTGGACGAATGCTGTGTATCTCAAGTTACAGGACATCTTGATGGAGCCGGCGGCTAATTCTCTGCAATCTCAACCCTGACATTCGCCTTACGGGTGTAACGGCCGAACGGCGTAGCGCCTGGGGTAACTCGAGAAACTAACTTCTTCGTCAGCAATTGGTCGAACGCGCGAAGTCACTTGCATTCTCACAATTCCTAGATCGCCCCTCACGCTCGTCCTCGATCGGGGCATCTGTGCGTCCGGCAAGTGCATCTGATTCTGTACGTTGTAGTAATGCTTTTTGACTACATCATAATTACCGATAGCCCACCTGTCGAACGAACTACCGCTGCGGCGTCAGAGTACAACTTTTTGATAGGTAACCGCTAGCAATCAAATCCCGACGCAGGAGTCATTTGATGGCCCGCACGCTATTGCCAGGACGTCCTCTCCCACTTGGGTCCAAAGCAAATTCAAAAGGAACGAATTTCGCTCTCTATTCGGAATATGCAACTGGCGTATCGGTATGCTTCTTTGATATGTCTGGCAAAGAGACAGATCGAGTCGCACTGAGAGAACGAACAGCTTTTGTTTGGCATGGATTTGTAGTCGATATCAAGCCTGGTCAACTGTATGGTTATCGAGTGAATGGGCCCTGGGATCCGGAAGCAGGTCATCGATTCAACGCGGCAAAGCTATTGGTCGACCCATACGCAGAGGCGATTTCAGGCAAGGTCGATTGGAAAGCTCCGGTATTTTCTTACAACGTGGACTCTGGTAACGACCTTGAGAAGTGTGACAAAGATAGCGCTGCCGGCATACCGAAGTCTGTCGTAGTAGAACACCGGTTTGATTGGGGAAACGATTGCCCGCCCGAGACTCCTCTTTCGGACTCAATAATTTATGAGGTGCATGTCAAGGGGTTTTCGCAATTGAATCCAGAAATCCCTGAGGAACTCCGCGGAACCTATGCCGGCTTGGCTCATCCCGCCAGCATTCTCTACCTTAAACAGCTGGGAATCACTGCCATCGAATTGCTGCCGATCCACGAAATGGTGGACGATGGCCACCTGCTGGAAAAAGGATTGAGTAATTACTGGGGCTATAACACGCTCGGATACTTCAGTCCGGCTAACCGATACAGTGCAAGTGCAGACACCGGCGGTCAGGTACGCGAGTTTAAGGAAATGGTGAAGGCCTTTCATGCCGAGGGGCTCGAGGTGATCCTTGACGTGGTATATAACCACACCTGTGAAGGAAACCATCTTGGCCCAACGTTCAGTATGAAAGGAATCTGCAATACGACTTATTACAGAACGGTGATCGACAACCCTCGCTATTACATGGATTACACCGGAACGGGAAACACATTGAATGTCCGCAATCCGCAAGTACTGAAGCTTCTCATGGATAGTCTCAGATACTGGGTGACAGAAATGCACGTAGATGGATTCCGCTTTGATCTGGCCGCAACCTTGGCCCGGGAGTTACATGACGTCGATCGACTCAGTGGCTTCTTCGATACGATTCATCAAGACCCTACGCTTGCCGACGTGAAACTGATTGCGGAACCATGGGATTTGGGCGAAGGCGGTTATCAGGTGGGAAGCTTCCCGGTGTTGTGGGCGGAATGGAACGGAAAATATCGGGACACGGCGAGAAGGTTCTGGAAGGGGGACGCAGGGCAGCTCTCCGATTTTGCCTATAGGTTGACTGGTTCCAGCGATCTATATCAGCATGACGGTCGTAAACCATACGCCAGCATCAATTTCATCACGGCACACGATGGATTCACTCTCGCCGATCTGGTGAGCTACAACGAAAAGCACAATGAAGCCAATAAGGATGACAATGGCGATGGAACCAACGACAATGCCTCATGGAATATGGGCGTAGAGGGTCCAACCGACAATACTGAGATTCAAAAAGCCAGAGAGAGACAAGTGCGCAACTTACTCGCAACGTTGTTGCTGAGTCAAGGAGTGCCCATGATATGCGGCGGCGACGAATCCTTTCGAACACAACATGGCAACAACAATGCCTACTGTCAGGATAATGAGACGACATGGTATGACTGGAATCTGAATGCGTCGCAAACTCGCTTAATTGAATTCACGCGAACACTGGTGCGACTGCGGTCTTCACATCCGAATCTTCATCGTAGGAAGTTTTTTCAGGATCGAGTTATTCGCAACTCGATTGTGCGTGACATTGCATGGTACGGAGCAGACGGCAACGAAATGCCGGAAGAAGCGTGGGGTGCGGAGTGGACACGATCCATTGGATTGATGCTTAACGGCAAGACATTGAAAATGAGCGATGCGCAAGGAGATCCTGTCAGAGACGACAGCTTTCTCTTACTGGTAAATGCATACCATGAAGGCGTCCAGTTTACCCTGCCTCCCCCGCCGAATGGCAACCCCTGGCGGCGAATCATGAATACTGAGAACATCGAAGATCCCTTCATCTCTGCAAAGGTAGGGAAGAACGTAATAGTAGGCGGCAGATCGATCCAGGTATTCGACGATTCTTCGATTAATTCCTCGATTAATAATTCTGCAGGTGGTGCATCTCATAAAACGCGGGCTGCTGGCAAGCGCAAGCCGTCCAAATAGTAGAGGCCCAAGTATGGTGCCGCAGCCTCCGCTGAGACAGCTTTAGATCAAGGCGGACCGCCGTTACTCGTGATCATCACGGTGTTGCCCATAAGATTTACTACGCCGTCTATCACGTCGGGAACTCCGCGGGAGCACAGTATTACACGACTGCCCTCCGGAACCCGGAACAGTCTTTCAGAATCACCCAGGTTGCAGCTCACGGTTATATTTCCGCGATTCATCGACAGCCACCTGTCTTGTTCGCTATAAGTCACGCGCGTACGCCCTGGCTCGCCATTGTTAAGAGATGACGAGATTCGGCGCAGGTGAGTTAGATCGTGATACCATGACAGCATCTGCGCATGTTCTCCCACGCTCATTTCATCCCACTTGAGCCTCGACTGCTCAAACGTGTCGGTGCTTTCCGGGTCAGGTATCGATTCTGGTGCCCATCCAAACGCGGCGAACTCCCGTTTTCGTCCTTCTGAAACAGACTGGGCCATCTTCTTGTCGTCGTGGGCAGCAAAGTATTGAAAGGGCGAAGAGGCCGCCCATTCCTCACCTTGGAACACCAACGGGACGAATGGCCCCATCAACACCAACGCAGCTGCTATCATTGCTCGATCAAAGCCGACGATCTCATGCAGTCGATCCCCAATAGCTCGATTACCCACTTGATCATGATTCTGGATATAGCCCAGGAATCTATGTTGTGATAGGTGCCCTACCGGCCGTCCATGCACGCGATCGCGATATTTCGAATAGATTCCGTCGTAAACAAAAGTTCGTTCCAACGCCTTGGCCAATTGACCTAACTCGCCAAAGTCAGAATAGTAGCCTTTAAGTGGTTTGAGACTTAGCGCTGCAAACAATGCATGGTGAAAATCATCGCTCCACTGCGCATCGATTCCAAACCCGCCAGCTTCACGCGGAGCAACAACCCGCGGGTCGTTCAGATCGCTCTCTGCAATAAGCACGAGCCGCCGCCCCAAGGTCGCGCTTAGGACTTCGATCTCGGCTACAAGCTGTTCAAGAAAGTGAATGGCCGATCGGTCAACCAAGCCATGCACGGCATCCAGCCGCAAGCCATCAATATGATAATCGCGCATCCACATCCGCGCGTTATCGCAGAAGAAATTGCGAACCTCGTACGCACCTGCTTCATCAAGATTGACTGCTCCGCCCCAGGGAGTCCGATGCGATTCCACTACATATGATCCGAACTTTCCGGTGTAATTTCCTGAAGGACCAAAGTGGTTGTACACCACATCGAGAAGCACGGCGAGGCCCTTTTCATGCGCCGAGTTCACAAATCGCTTCAGCGCATCGGGCCCGCCATATGGCTGGTAAACAGCGAATAGAGCTACGCCGTCATAGCCCCAGCCTCTCTCCCCGGCAAACGATGCGACGGGCATCAGTTCCACATGAGTTATGCCGATTTCTACAAGGTGATCCAATTTTTCAATTGCCGCTTCAAGCGTGCCATCTTGCGTGAACGTCCCGATATGCAGTTCATAGATCACACCGCTCGCAAGCGGAGGCGCCTGAAATCTCGCATCAGTCCACTGAAAGCAAGTCTGGTCATAGATACGCGACACTCCATGCACGCCACGGGGTTGCCACATCGACCGAGGATCTGGATAGCACGTCTCGTCATCATCAATCAAATAGCAGTACTCAATACCCGATACAGCTTCATCCATGTCTAATCGCCACCAACCATGATCGTCCGGCCCCTGCATCGGCAGCGTGGTATTACTTACTCGCACTGAAACTTGTTTCGGCAATGGGGCCCACACTTCAAATCGATGCATGGCTACTCCTTCTCACGAATCAACAGCGTAACAGGAAACTTCCGAAACAGCGACTGAACACATAGCCGCCCTCCCGTTATCGCTTCATGCGTGAAGATGTTTTTCCATCGTCCCAGGGGCAACTCAACGGTCGTGGCCGCCCAACTGCCGCCCAGTCTCGACGACCATCGAGGCACAAACACCGCCACAGATTTACCTCGCATGAATCCGATCAAATGATCGCTTTTGGATCCATCCGCGAAGATAGGCGTATACGCAGATTCCCCGCCAAACCACTCAGGATGCTCGCGCCGTAAGAGTAATGCCATATGTACGACATATAGCTTCGGCATGCCAGTATCCATTCCGCGCATGATCTCATCGGCATCCGCGCCACCCTGAAGTTCGTTCAACATCATCCGCCGCAGGTCGTAATCTACCGCCCTGCGATTGTCTGGGTCCACCAGACTCAGGTCCCATAACTCGCTACCCTGATAGGTATCCGGCACGCCGAACGCAGTATGTTTCAGAAGAGTCTGAGCCAGGCTGTTGATGCGCCCGGGTTCCAATATACGACTCACAAATCTATCCAATTCCGATACGAATCCCTGTGTCTCCAGAACGCGCTCGATGAAAGTTTTCAGAGCTTCGTCGAATTTTCTATTCGGTTGAGTCCAACTGGTCTGTCTTGCGGCTTCGCGCGTCGCCTTCTCCATATAAGCAATCAGGCGGTCTCGGGAAATGGGCCAAGCTCCGACAAGTGTCTGATAGAGGAAATACTCCGTGTTGGCGTCAGGATAATCACCGGTTCGAAACTGGGCATTCGCGCGTGACCAACGTTTCACCGCAGATCTCCATCGGTCAGGAATCTCGGTAATCACCGCCAGTCGAGCCCGAACGTCGTCCGCGCGCTTTGTGTCATGTGTGGAGAGCGTCGTCATCGTTTGCGGGTGAGTCGCCTGCATTTTCATACAATAGTCATGAAACTCCGCTACTGTAAGGCCATTGCAGTCCGGTGCTCCCCCCACTTCGTTCAGTCCAATCATCCGGTTATAGCGATAGAAGGCCGTGTCCTCGATGCCCTTGGCCATTACCGGCGAAGTGAATTGCTGAAAGCGCAGCAGAAACTCGGTCTCGAGTCCTCCGCGCGAACGCATTCCCAGAACGTCACCCATAAAATCGAGAATACCGGGATCTGGAACGTTGGTCCTCTTTTTTGCTTGAGATACTGCCTGATCAATCTGCGCGCGATCCTCACTCACAATCTGATCCCGCTCTGGGGCCACATAGGTTCTATAAATGGCAAAGCAAGACGCCACCTCTCGCAGCGCCCGGCGAATCTCCTCTCTTGTGTAGTCGCGTCGATCGCGGTTGTTCTCGCATATCTCGACAAATAGATTTGTCAACCGGTTTACATCGCTGCCGAGCGTGTCCAACTCCACGTTCAATTTCGCCTCGTGTGCCAATGTTTCATAATCAATGCACTCACTATCAAACTCACGGCAGATTTTCTCTAGATCCTTTAAACCATCACTCCACATCATCAGCCTATTGCATAAATTGAGAAAGTCGTATCCGCTGGTTCCCTCAATTGGCCAGCTCTCGCGCAGAAACTCTTCCGGCCCCAAAATCTTTTCGGCAATGATCCAAGCATCAGTGGTTTGGTCCCGCAGCCTGTCGAAATACTGCTGGGGGTCGCGTAAACCGTCTGGATGATCCACACGCACTCCATCGAGAATTCCATTCGACAGCCATTCCAAGATTCTCTCGTGCGTAGCTTCGAATACTTGCGCGCGCTCCATCCTCAGGCCGATAAGAGTGTTAATGTCAAAGAATCTTCGATAACCCAGTTCGTGGTCTGCCGTCCTCCAATATGCCAAACGATAATACTGCTGGTCAAGTACTTGATCCAGCGCATCGTAATCGTCATTCAATTCTTCAACAACTCGGGAAATCGCCGCGACCACTTCCGCATTTTCTTCGCATAAACGCTTGAGAAGCCCATTGATCACGGTCTTATCACGATGCCTCGCCATTGCGAGCTTATAATCAGTCGACTCCGGCGATGGTAATCGCGAAAAGCTTTCGGCAATGAAATCCAAGGTATCGTTATGTGCGCATTTCGCAGCTTTCGATAACACAATCGACAGCGACCTTGGGGCTACCGGAAATAGGCCATCCATGTAGCGCACCTGAAAGCGCTGCCTGTCATGTTCCAGCGTAATTTGCCCCGCAGTCAACACCCGGCCATACTGATCCGCAAGTACCGGGACCAGGACCTTGTGTTGAAGCTTCGTCTCTATTGAGCGCCAATCTATATCGAACCACATAGCGTACCGGCTCGATGGGCCATTTTCAAGTACATCCCACCAATAGCGGTTATGCTCGCTAAGCGCCATGTGGTTGGGAATAATATCCAGTACTTGACCGAGCCCTAGTTCCTTTAGCCGCTGACAGAATCGCCTATGCCCGTCTTCACCGCCCAGTTCTTCATTAACCTTCTGATGATCCACGACATCATAGCCATGCATGCTGGCAGGAGCCGCCTGAAGATACGGTGAACAATATATATGAGAGACGCCCAGGGCTTGCAGATAGTCAGCCACTTTAATTGCAGCGTCGAATGAGAATCCTCGATGCAGTTGCAAGCGATATGTAGACGAGGGGGTTCGGCGCATAAGTCTCTTGCGCAACTTCTGCCGCTGCAACGAGCGCGCTTAATAATGCGAATCTAAAACTACATCGAGGAGTAGTCTGACATATAAACGTTAGTCGACAAAAAACAATTTGAATTGCATTTGGGCATTTTCGAAGACTCGCTGCGGACCGCGCGCTCATACTCCGGCAAATTGATCCAGAACGGCCGCTTGCAGCCGCGGTCTATGCACCCGAATCCGGTCCTTGTAACTGATAAGTCCGAGATCACGGAAGCGGTTCATAAAAAAACTTACGCGGGACCGCGTGGTGCCGACCATCTCCGCCAGTGTCTCCTGGGTGATCGGAGGTATCATCGCTTGCGGTTCCTCCGGCCTTTCAGCTTCCGCCATTAAGAGCAGTGCACGAGCAAGCCGCTTCTCACTCGAGTTAAAAATCTGGTCCACAAGATCGGCCTGGGTGCGCATCCCGCGAGCGAGCAAATAGGACAGAAAATGATCGCTGAAGTCCTGCTTCTGATGCAAAACTTGAATCATTTCTTCTCGCTTCATCTTGAATACCGTGCATTTGTTTACGGCGGTCACTGTTGCTATACGCAGCCCGGGCGGAGTCCCCAAGGACTCCTCTCCGAAAAAGTCGCCTGGGAAGAGAAGCGCGATGGTAGCTTGTTTCCCTTTTTCGGAAACTACGCTGACCTTTGCGCGGCCTTGTTGCACAAAGAAGATAGAATCTGCTGGGTCTCCCTGCGTGAAAAACGAATCTTCGGGATCCAGTTCAACCACTCTTCGACCTAGCCCAATGCTGGAAAGGAAAGTGGCAGGGGCAGTGGCCTTTTCTCGGTAATCACCCATCATTATAACTTCCTCCTAAAAAGCTAGCCTGCTTCTTCGAAACGTCTCCACTACTGTGAAGCAACCTGTCGCCGCTTGAATTATTGATTGTGAAGCACTATTAGAAATCTGCGGATCACAACTTCAAGACTCACGGGGCGGACCGTCGGCCCGTCAAGAGGTTAACAATGAGAATGATCAGCGCCACTACAAGCAGCAAGTGAATCAGGCTGCCCGCAATATGTAAACTGAATCCCAAAAGCCAAAAAATCAAGACAATTGCAAAAATAGCCCAAAGCATAAATCATCCTCCTCGCTCGCCGTGTGTGCGCGTGAAAGGAACATGCAAATTTCACGCGCACGAGCCGTTGCAGTAAACTATTTTTCAGCGGCCGCAGCCCTCGCCTGCTCTCTCGCATTCCTTACCGCATCCAGGAATGGCCGAGCCTGTGGCGGGGGCGGAACGTGGCCTGAAAGAATCCGCCTCGTTGGAATTTCTGATCCGTACATCGCTTCGGTCGAGTCATCGTCGCGCCGAATAGCAGCACCGTTTAAAGTCACGCCTGCAAAGGCTCCTTTTGCGCGTGAATAAGTCAGAACTTCAGTATTTAGCTTCCAGTCTGTATCAGCGGATGCATGGCGACCCACGGGTCCGGCAGCAGCTGAAGCGTCGCCGCCAATCTCGAATTTGCTACTGATCAAGTGCTCCATTCCTTTGTCGCCCTGGATGACCATGACCAGATCGATACCCTCCACACCGATCTGCAATCCCCAACTGCCGCCTGTAATGGCAAAGAACGCTGGAGCGCTCCATCCAGTTTCAGTTCTGCATGTCGCAACGCCTCTACCGTTCTCAGCCCCGAACACGAAGCCACCCTTGACAAGGTGAGGCACCACGGCAATGCATTTGGCATGTTCCAAAACCTCCTCTGGAATGCCTTTGTCTGGCGTGGCCATAATTTCGTGCAGCACCGCGCCCGCGTGTTCCAGCCGGTCTTCCGTCGCCTCACGTGTTGTCGCCGCCCAGCAAACGCCTGTCAAACCGAGCACTGCCGCAAGCATAATTCCCTTTCCCATAACTCTCCTCCTGTTTCTCGCTAACTCATCATGTTGTCTTACTGCACTTGATTGTGATACCGAGCCGTTGAAGAACTTGATGCGCGTAATCAAGACGTAGTTGCTTCTGAGACAACACAGCGGACACCCCAAGTGCACCGCTGTTCACCAACAGTCACCGAGTAGCTAGATGCGTATCACTTGGTTTTTGTTGCTTTATAGGGTTTTGTAACACGCTGCCGCGGGGCATGTTGAAATCGAGGACTTCGCGGAGGGATCAAGATCAATGTGCAAAAATCGAGCAGATTCATGTTATGCTTTCCGTCCACGGGCACGGGAGCTTTAGTCTGATTCAAGCTGAATTGAAGAAGTTACAGTTTACTTTTTATGTTCGCTCGAGCCGCTATATCTTTATTTTTTGATAGTGGGGGATGTCACGAATTAGCTCGATGAACAACGCCGTGTTGAAAGAATTGAAGAAATCTTAGCGCACAGCACCTCCGGCCCCTCGACTTTACTGATAAACAGATCGGCATAGATGGCATCGGGCGGGATTTCATTGATCCCGGAAATCAGAATCACGGGCAAGTCAGGCCATTTCTTTTTGATGGAGCGAGTTAGTTCCGTTCCTGTTCCTCCCGGCATCACTTGATCGGCGAGGACTAGGTCAACATCATGAACTTCAAGAACCTGCATCGCGTCAGTAGCCGAACGGGCTGTGAGCACCTGGTACCCCTGCATTTCAAGTACCAACTTGCGCAGGGTGAGTGCAAGCTCCTCGTCGTCGATGCAAAGGATGTGAATATTATGCGTATCCAAGGGGAACTCTCGCGTTGTCGTCTCCGACTGCATGATAAATAGATTCAGAACCTTTTAACACTGACCTGACTCCGGGAAAGATCACACAAAACGATGTTACCTGCTTGCCTTTATAGGCCGTACTTCGAAAACGAATGCTCCCATCATATTTCTGCACAATTCCTTTGCTGATCCAAAGCCCTAGCCCTGTGCCTTTTGTGGATTTTGTGGTAAAGAAAGGTTCGAAGAGATGCTTGGCGTGTTCAGGTGTGATTCCAGTTCCAGTGTCACACACTGAGATGCACAAATCCGTTCGCCCACTTGCTTCGTTCCAGCGTGTTCCCATCCGGATTCGCAGCTTTCCCCCAGTGGGCATCGCCTGAATAGCATTGCTGATAAGATTCAAAAACACTTGCCTCAACTCGACTGGAAAACCACGGACTTCTCCCTCGGTGAAATACTTCTTATCGAGCACAATGCGATTCATCAGTAAGTGACGGCCTTGCAGTTCGAGTACATCATCGAGAATGTCTTTAATTGGCACGTTGATTGGATCTTGCGACTCACGGTAAAAGCTGAGCGTCTGTTTGGTTATATGCCCTACTCTCGCAAGTTCCAGTTCGCCCAGGCGAGCATAATAGCGCGCCTCGTCATCCAGCGAAGGGTGATTCCGCAGAAGATAAATCGCGTTTGTAATTGCTTCCAGTGGATTATTGATCTCGTGAGCAATGATGCCGGCAACGCGGCCCATTGCCGCGAGTCTCTCAGTTTGTCGCAACGCCTCCTCTGCTCGAATTTGTGCTGTGATGTCGCGGTTGATTTCGAGAATTGATCCTACATCTTTCTTGAATACCTGGCGGCTTGCAACAATGACTTCCCGTCCATCCCGCGCCTTCTGAACGAGATTTCCATCCCATCTTCCTCCTTCAATCAGCGTCGATTCGCAACTCGCTGCCTCCCCTGGGAATTCGGTCGCCAAAACCTGGTGAACTTGATTGCCCAGAACTTCGACACGTGCCCAGCCATACAGTGCTTCGGCACCCGCGTTCCAATAAGTAAGCGCTCCCGCAATATCTCTCACCAGAATTGCTTCGGACGCTAATTCCAACAAATCAGCGCGCTCGCGCAGCAGGCTCTCGCTCTCTTGCAGTTGCCGAGTTCTTTGCTCGACGCGGCTTTCCAACTCCCGGTTCAAGTCTTCAAGCTCTTTGCTTTTGCGGTGCAATTCAACGAAGACTGCAACTTTAGCACGCAGCACTTCGGGCACGACGGGTACAGAGATGTAGTCCACCGCCCCGCTCTGATAGCCTTTGATCCTATCCAGATCGCTCATGCGAACAGCTGAAATGAACAAAATCGCTGTCTTCTGAAAGCGCGGATGCTGGCGCATGATGTCCGCCATCTCAAATCCGTTGATTTCAGGCATACTCACATCGAGAAGAACTACGGCGATGTCATGCTTGAGGAGTAACTCCAGCCCCTCTCGGCCAGAACGAGCCTTGATAAGATACGCGTCCAGATTGGCGAGAATCGCCTCGTAGCTAAGAAGCTTAGCCGGTTGGTCGTCGACCATCAAAATATTTACTTTGTATGTGTCATTCACTCATTCACCCTAGTTATCACTCTTTCGCGGTCGCAATGTGAACGGCACTCCGGGAAAACGATTGGGTGTCTCTCACCTGTGCAACCACATACGCAATGCGGACAGAAGTTGCTCCGTATTCACCGGCTTTGCCAAGTATTCGGATGCCCCCGCCTCGAGGCATTTCTCACGATCGCCCTTCATGGCCTTCGCGGTCAGTGCGATGATGGGCAACCGCTGGAACCTGGGATTCTGCCGGATTACCTGCATCGTTTCGTAACCATCCATTTCGGGCATCATGATATCCATCAGTACAATACCCAGATTTGGCGTTTTTTCGATGGTCTCAATAGCCTCACGCCCTGTCCCCGCTGCCAACACCGTCATGCCACGACGCTCGAGAACGCTGCTGAGCGCGAAGATGTTGCGCACATCGTCATCGACAATCAGGACCTGCCTCCCAACGAGTGCCTCATCGGACCGGTGTAGACGGTCCAACATGTTTTGTTTTTCCAGAGGCAAATCGGCAATCACACGATGTAGAAAAAGCGCAGTTTCATCCAATAGCCTCTCTGGAGATTCGACATCTTTGACAATCACGCTACGCGCGAGCGAGTGAAGCCTGCTGTCCTCCTCCGGGGAAAGATCCTTCCCGGTAAAAACTACAACTGGTAACTCGCTCAGCGAAGGCGTATCACGCAAGCGTTCCAGAACTTCAAAGCCGCTCATGTCTGGCAATCGTAGGTCAAGAACGAGGCAGTCGTATGCTTCATGCGTGACCGCCACCAGCGCTTCCGTACCGGTATCGGCGAAGGCCACATCGATGTCATCGTATCCAAGCAGCGCCTCGATGCTGAGTTGCTGTGCCCTTTCGTCTTCAACAACCAGGAGTTTCTTCCGGCGTGGTTTGGCGTAGGCTTTGATACGGGTAATGGCCGCATTGAGCCCTTCTGTTGTCGTTGGCTTAGTCACAAAGGCAAATGCTCCGCGCGATAAGCCGTGGTGCCAATCTTCGTCCGATGTGAGCATTTGAACCGGAATGTGACGAGTCGTTGGATCCTGCTTTAGATGATTCAATACTGTCCAGCCAAGCATATCTGGCAAGAACACATCTAACGAAATTGCAGATGGATGAAACTCCTTGGCTAGCGCCAGAGCCTCGGTGCCTGTGGCCGCATGAAGTACCTTGAATCCCCTGTCTCTCGAAAGGTCGCAGATTAGACGCGCATAATGCACGTCATCTTCAACAATCAGTAATACCTCATCGCCTGTCTGCAACTCGGCGCGATCATCCTGAATCCGTTCTGGATGATGTTCGGCGACGTTTGCGTTCGAAACAGGGAGGAAGGAAACCGGCCGGGAGTAAACCTCGCTGCGCATGACTGTCGATGCCGTTGCGGGCCCGGCATAGGTCTGCGGAAGGTACAAGGTGAACGTACTCCCCAGCCCTGGAGTACTCGAAAGCTGAATTTCTCCGCCCAGCAGGCTTGCTAACTCGCGGCTAATTGCCAGTCCTAGACCCGTGCCTCCGTACTTACGACTGGTGCCCGCATCAGCCTGTTGGAATGCCTCGAAGATAATTCTTTGCTTATCGAGGGGAATACCAATCCCTGTGTCGGTTACTCTAAATGCGACCACCGTCCCACTCACACTCAGAATTGGATGGTTGTGTGCCCAGCCTTCGCTGGCCACTGACACAGAGAGCTGCACCTTGCCTTGTTCGGTAAACTTGAATGCATTGGACAGCAGGTTCTTAAGAACTTGCTGCAAGCGTTTCGAGTCGGTGACAAGGCTCCGCGCCAGTCGCGGGTCGCTAATGATTTCAAATGCGAGTCTCCGATTGTCGGCTTCATGCTTGAATGGCCGCGCCACCATTTCGATCAGGCTATTGAAAAATACCTCTTCAGCTTCCACGGATACCGTGCCCGACTCAATCTTCGAGAGATCGAGAATATCGCTGATGAGATTCAAGAGATCCGTCCCCGCACCATGGATAGTGCGAGCGAACTCGACCTGCTTGCCACTCAGGTTGCCGTCAGGATTCTCCGCCAACTGCTGACCGAGAACCAGGATGCTGTTCAGCGGGGTACGCAATTCATGCGACATATTTGCGAGGAACTCGGATTTATACTTCGAAGTAAGAGCGAGTTCCTTGGCCTTTTCTTCTAGCGCCCCGCGTGCCTGTTCGATTTCCTGGTTCTTGCGTTCCACCTCGGCATTTTGCTCAGCAAGCTGCTGCGCCTTTTGCGCCAATTGTTCGTTTTTCTGCTGCAATTCCTTTTGCTGAGATTGCAACTCAGTTGCCAGCTGTTGAGACTGCTTGAGCAAACCTTCTGTTTGCATGGTTGCTTCAATGCTATTCAAGACGATGCCGATGCTGGATGTCAGCTGTTCAAGGAACGAAAGGTGAGACGCAGTGAAAGTTCCCAAAGTAGCCAACTCGATCACCGCTTTGACTCGGTCTTCAAACAGCACCGGCAAGACAATGACATTCCTTGGGATCGCCTCGAAGAGCCCCGACCTTATGGGAGCACTGTGCCGAGGCAAATCCGCAATCAGCATCCGCCGCTTCTCGGCTGCACATTGTCCGATCAGTCCCTCTCCAACCTTGATCGACTCCAGATGACCATCGTCTGTACTCGCATAGGCCGACAGAAGAATCATGCTGTTGGACTCCTCCGACTCCATTTGGTAAAGAACGCCCTGTTGCGCATTCACTAATGGGGCAAGCTCAGAGAGCAACATCCTGCCAACAGCAGAAAGTTCGCGCTGACCTTGAAGCATCGCGGTAAACCTTGCCAAGTTGGTCTTTAACCAGTCCTGCTCGGTGTTACGGTCTGTTGTGAGCCTCAGGTTGTCAATCATCGTGTTGATGTTATCTTTCAGATCGGCGACTTCCCCGCTTGCTTCCACCTGAATGGAGCGAGTCAAGTCGCCCTTGGTTACGGCTGTCGCGACTTCCGCAATCGCGCGCACCTGATTGGTCAGGTTGTCTGCCAGCAGGTTCACGTTTCCCGTCAAATCCTTCCAAGTGCCCGCGGCGCCAGGAACATTAGCTTGCCCGCCAAGGCGACCTTCCACGCCCACTTCGCGCGCTACCGTAGTTACCTGGTCGGCAAAGGTGGCCAGAGTATTCGTCATGTTGTTGATGGTTTCGGCCAAGGCAGCCACTTCGCCTTTGGCGTTCACAGTGAGTTTCTTTGTAAGTTCGCCATTGGCGACCGCAGTTACTACCTTGACAATTCCGCGCACCTGCTCAGTAAGATTCGCTGCCATCACGTTGACATTGTCAGTAAGATCCTTCCAAGTACCCGCAACCCCCGGTACCTGAGCCTGGCCTCCCAACTTACCCGCCGTGCCCACTTCGCGGGCGACGCGAGTCACCTCGGCAGCGAATGCGTTGAGCTGGTCCACCATGGTGTTAATCGTGTTCTTCAACTCCAGGATCTCGCCTTTTACGTCCACGGTAATCTTTCGCGATAAGTCGCCTCGAGCCACCGCCGTGGTTACCTCAGCAATGTTGCGAACCTGTGCCGTCAAGTTGCCTGCCATTGCGTTCACGGAATCTGTAAGATCCTTCCAGGTACCTGCAACACCTGGCACATTCGCTTGCCCTCCCAGCCTGCCTTCGCTTCCCACTTCGCGTGCAACACGTGTGACCTCTGCGGCGAACGAGCGCAACTGCTCTACCATCGTGTTCAGAGTTTCTTTCAGCTGCAGAATCTCGCCGCGCACGTCCACCGTGATCTTCTTCGACAAGTCACCATTGGCAATTGCGGTAGCTACCTCCGCAATGTTTCTCACCTGACCCGTCAGGTTGCTGGCCATGAAGTTTACGTTGTCCGTCAAGTCTTTCCAGGTGCCCGCCACACCTGGCACTTCAGCCTGTCCGCCAAGCTTGCCATCCGTACCGACTTCACGTGCCACACGAGTCACTTCTCCAGCAAAAGCATTGAGCTGGTCCACCATCGTATTGATCGTGTTCTTTAACTCAAGAATCTCGCCTTTCACATCCACGGTAATCTTGCGCGATAAGTCTCCGCGTGCCACAGCCGTTGTAACTTCAGCGATATTTCTCACCTGACCCGTCAAATTACCCGCCATTGAATTCACCGAATCAGTCAGATCCTTCCATGTCCCGGCAACACCCGGCACATTAGCCTGTCCACCGAGTCTACCCTCGCTCCCTACCTCGCGGGCCACACGCGTCACTTCGCCGGCAAATGCGTTCAATTGATCCACCATCGTGTTGATGGTCTCTTTCAGCAGTAGAATCTCACCGCTCACATTCACCGTGATCTTCTTCGATAAGTCTCCGCTGGCAATGGCCGTTGAAACTTCTGCGATATTCCGCACCTGACCCGTCAGGTTGCTGGCCATCGAGTTTACTGAGTCGGTAAGGTCTTTCCATGTACCGGCGATGCCCGGTACTTGCGCTTGACCTCCCAGTTTTCCGTCCGTTCCAACCTCGCGGGCAACGCGTGTCACTTCGGAAGCAAAGGCGCGCAACTGATCGACCATCGTATTGATGGTATCTTTCAGTTCCAGAATTTCGCCTCGCACATCGACAGTGATCTTGCGAGACAGATCCCCTCTTGCAACGGCGGTTGACACCTCGGCGATGTTTCTTACCTGACCGGTCAGGTTGCTAGCCATCGAATTGACCGAGTCAGTAAGGTCCTTCCATGTACCAGCGACGCCGGGCACCTGCGCCTGGCCACCGAGTTTGCCCTCGGTGCCAACTTCCCGCGCCACACGCGTCACTTCACCGGCGAACGCGTTTAACTGATCGACCATCGTGTTGATGGTGTTTTTGAGTTCGAGAATTTCACCCTTCACGTCGACGGTGATCTTGCGGGATAAGTCCCCGCGAGCAACAGCTGTGGTAACTTCGGCAATGTTGCGGACTTGTCCGGTAAGATTTCCCGCCATGGAATTGACTGAGTCAGTAAGGTCCTTCCATGTGCCTGCAACGCCTGGAACATTCGCTTGTCCGCCAAGTCTTCCTTCCGTGCCAACTTCTCGCGCCACGCGAGTAACTTCCCCGGCAAAGCGGTTGAGTTGGTCGACCATTGTATTCAATGTTTCTTTAAGTTGGAGAATCTCGCCGCGGACATCCACCGTGATCTTTCGCGATAAGTCCCCATTCGCGATTGCGGTAGCCACCTCTGCAATATTTCTTACTTGTCCGGTAAGATTGCTGGCCATGAAGTTGACGTTATCGGTAAGATCCTTCCAGGTTCCTCCCACGCCGGGAACTTGTGCCTGGCCACCTAATTTGCCTTCCGTGCCGACCTCGCGCGCCACGCGGGTTACTTCCCCGGCAAAGGCATTCAGTTGATCCACCATGGTGTTAATGGTGTCTTTCAATTCCAGGATTTCGCCCTTCACATCCACGGTGATTTTGCGGGAAAGGTCACCGCGCGCCACCGCTGTAGTTACTTCGGCAATGTTTCGCACCTGAGCTGTGAGGTTGCCTGCCATTGCATTTACAGAATCGGTTAGATCCTTCCACGTACCAGCAACGCCGGGAACGACGGCTTGGCCGCCAAGCTTACCATCTGTGCCCACTTCGCGCGCCACGCGTGTTACTTCAGAAGCGAACGATCGTAACTGATCCACCATCGTATTGATGGCTTCCTTTAGCTGAAGAATTTCGCCGCGAACGTCAACCGTAATTTTGCGAGATAGGTCGCCACTGGCAACAGCCGTGGCCACTTCAGCTATGTTACGAACCTGACCGGTCAAGTTACTCGCCATAGAATTGACCGAGTCAGTCAAATCCTTCCACGTACCAGCGACGCCTGGTACCTGGGCCTGCCCCCCGAGCTTGCCATCGGTGCCCACTTCGCGCGCAACGCGAGTTACTTCAGCAGTAAATACTCCCAACTGCTGAATCATCGTATTCACGATTTTCGCGGAGCGCAAAAACTCCCCCTCGAGCGGTCTGCCGTCTACGTCAAGCATGACAGTTTGGTTCAGGTTGCCTTGGGCAACAGCGGCGATGGCGCGAGTCACTTCGGTTGTTGGTCTTAAGAGATCTTCGACGAGCGTGTTCACCGAGACTTCCATCTCGCCCCATGCGCCTCGGAGTTGTTGAAAGCGAGTCCGCTCCCTTGTTCTTCCTTCTTTACCGACGGCCAATCCAACTCGTTTCAACTCACGCGCCATCTGCTCATTGGCCGCAACTATATCGTTGAAAGTGTCCGCGATTTTTCCCTCGAGACCGGTCCATACAACCGGAAGGCGAACTGAAAAATCTCCATCTCGCATGGTCTGGAGTGCAGCCAGGATGGATCCAAGCGCCACCGGGATTTCTTCAGTAGAAGTTTCGCAAGGAACAGGCATAGCGTTGCCATGGTCGCTTGATGGGTTTGCGATGGCGATACTACCCTCGCGAGCGCCTTCCTTCATCGTCTTCTCCTTGAGGGTCGCGAGTCCGGATGGATCGCGGGAATTACGCAAGCCGGAAATCAGCACGTCTTTGTTTGGATGCAATCTGAGGTCTGCCTCTTCCGTAGATGCAGAGCCCTTTGAAAAGGTTGCTTGAGCTCGAGATCGGGCTCTGGTAATCAAAATACAGTTCCTAAGGTCGGAAGAATGAATGAAATAGCGAATGCAATATATCTATGCCAAACCGAATAGCCCGATATCTTGAAAGATTATTTAAAGAGACCTCTAATCAAAGAGCGGTACCTGGCAAAGATCGGATCAATTCACAATGCATCGTTCAGCGTACATGGTGATCAGCTTCCTCTTTCTCTATAGCTGATTCTATTTGATCCCAAAGCGTATCAGTAGGCTCTTCAACCGGAAACAAGTTGTGGGCAGCCTGGGCAATGGCATCCAGGTCAGCCAAAAGCGCGCGACATAGTTCGCAACTCTTGAAATGCGAATGGTCGGCGATCTTTTCCCCGGAACCAATCAGTTCCGGCAATTGCGCCTGGAATTCTGAGCAAGACAAATTATTGACATCATTGGCTGGTTTATTCATTTGCGCCCCTCCTTCTGGAGAAATTACGCATTGACTCTCGCAACCTCAGCCGTGCTTTATGTAACTGGGACTTGCTGTTGCCAATCGAGCAATCAAGAAGAGACGCAATCTCATTGTGCTCAAACCCCTCGATATCGTGAAGTACAAAGATGAGTCGATATCCGGGTGGCAGATCGTTGATGGCACGCTGCAAGGTCAAGCGGTCTATGGCGCCGGAGAGAATGAGGTCGGGAGCCCCAAAACTTCGTCCAGGCCGTTGGTCTTGCGCCGGCTCCATTAGTTCATCCAATGAACTCACCTGCAAACTCTTTTTGCGTAAATGCATCAGTACCACGTTGATGGCGAGTCTGTGCAACCATGTCGAAAGAGCCGATTCGCCTCGGAATGTCTCAATCTTTCGATGAAACTGAAGAAAGGCCTCTTGGGTCAGATCCTCTGCCTCGGCGACACTCCCCACCATCCGCAAACAAAGGGAGTATACATGTCTCTTGTGAGTTGAGTAAAGCTGGGCAAAAGCTTGATGGTCGCCCGCCTGGGCACGCGCCAAAATTGCAGCCTGGTCCTCAGGGCTTGCCGGGTTCGTCGCAGTGTGATCTGCGGATTCAACCGCGCTAGCACCGACTGAAAAGGACTTGGGAGCCCTGCGTGACGGCTGCGTTGATGAGGTGTAGTTAGGCATTCATATCCTTGGGGAATCTAGGAATTGGCTGCGACATGTCGGCATATTTCTGGCTGTTCAAAATGAGAATGAGCATTTTCCTCGGCAAACCCTGACCCGGAGAAACTGACATCTCAGGACCATGCAAACCTCAAACCCATGCGTAATAATGTGATGCCGATTTGCTGACAATGGATCATGAATGTTCAAGTTTTTTTGCGAAGGGCCTGCGGTTCACTTAGACGTGAAGACGCGTCTGCAGCCTTTTTGCGCGGTTGCCGCGTAGGTCGTTTCTCGATTGTGTATCCCTTTGAAAGCAACCCTGCCCACCTCAACAGCATCTACTCAGGCCTATCTATTTCGCTTGCCTCGCGAGGCCGTGCACGTGAAATATTGGCAAACTTTAGAAACTTGATCGGAGGAAATGCCATGCCGTTAATCAATGTTGTAATTACCTTGATGGTGGTCGGAGTCCTGATGTGGCTCGTGAATCGCTATGTTCCCATGCAAGGAACAATCAAAGGGATTCTGAATGCCGTCGTAGTGATTGTCGTAGTTTTATGGATCGTAAATATCTTCGGGCTATATCACTATGTGTCGCAATTCCGCGTCGGACCCTGACCTGCTTGGTGATGAGCCAGATTGCCCTGGTTGAAGTTTAATGCACGCATTGAGGAGAGTGTTCGCCGAAAAACGTAAAGTCAATGCCATGGAGGTGGAATGGGGCTTCCTGCTTTCTCCCGGCAGGATTGGTCGTATGGCATTTTTCTTCTTTCGGCGGTAGTCATCTTCGGTAATGGAATTCATTACGTTCTATTCCGCTTATTGCGCAAACGCCGAGCCGAAAATCGCCCGCGCGGCTTGAGCCTTCAAAGATATCTGGCATGGCCGGCACGCGGTGTCTTTTTGGCCATTGGACTCCGAATTATCCTGCCGCTGATTCCTCACATTGCAGTTCCATTACCGTCAATCACCGAAAACATCAAAGTTAAAAATAGGCTATAAGACGAGCTTGAATTTGTTACCCGTCACATTATTCGCTATGTTATCCGATCCATTCTTCATTCCATTTTCTAGCGTCGGTAAACAACCGCATCCGTTCCTCCCGCATCACAATTCAGGTTAGTAGTAAAAGCATGTAACGGAGGATAAGGTAAATGAGACATATGGATTCGCATCGTCATTTCCTGCTAGGACCGGCAGCTGTTCTTGTCAGTGCTCTGGTCGTGGCAGGCTGCCACCAACCCGCCCATCCCGACGAGAAAACGGCAGTCACAAACTCGCTCGGCAGCAATAACCTGAATAGCATCAGCGTATCTCAGGACCGGGACAAGGGCGTAATGACGCTCACCGGGAATGTAGGCTCCGACGATCAGAAAAATCACGCTGAGTCTCTTGCCAAACAGGCCGCCCCCGACTACACGATTGCCGACGAGATAGGCGTTCGCCCCGAGGGTGATAGTAACGCTGGGGCAGTTGCCTCCAATCTGGATAGTGCCATCGAAGATAATTTCAAGGCGTCTATAAAGGCGCACAATAATCTCGACGACCAGAGCATTCACGTGACGGCAAAGAACGGCACCTTGGTTCTAAAAGGTAGCGTGAAGACTCTGAAGCAAAAGAAGGAAGCGGAAAGCCTGGCCAAGCATGTGCCGAATGTCCAGCAAGTTGTAAATGAGCTTGAGGTCAAGCCAACGAAACACTCGACATCCAACTCTTAATCACCAGTAGCAGTTGGGCAGGGGGTGTCGGGTTCCCGCAATTTCCTCTACTCTGCCGGTGATGAGCGAATCGAAATCAAGATCACCGGACCCCCGCCCGTCCATTTCATCGTTCCATGACAATATTGACTGAGGTTAAGAATGCCCAATTCGTCCAATACTCTGCTCGTTACAGAGGAAACTCTGCGTTCCATCATTCAGACCCTGATAGACGATCAAGAGGGGTTTCAGATGATCGGCAATGAATTGAAAAATGAAATTCTTAAACACTACTTCCTGGCTGAATCACTGCAGCGCGCGAAGTTTCACGGAGAACTCGAGAGTCTGCTTCACCAGGAAGGTATCCACGATGTGAAAGAGGGAGGAACCGTGGCTGGCACCCTCCATCGGGCTTGGGGAGAACTGAAAGTGAAATTAGGCGGCGGTGATCACTCTCTCCTTGTTACTGCGGAGCAAGCTGAAGATGAAGCTAAACGCGTATATGAGGAGGCTTTGGAAAAGGATCTTCCATTACCCGTTCGCCAGCTTCTATCTACCCAGTCTGCTCACATCCAGGCCTCTCACGACTATGTTAAAGCCGCGCGCGACAGCAGTGACTAGTTACATTTCGATCAAATAATGCCGGGCGATAACTACTAACTTCGGGACATCGGCCTACTTCGAGGCGGCAGGCGATGTCCCATCTTTTAATGACATGGAATGACCTGCCCCTCTCTTACTTCGAACTGCCGGCCTCGGCATGCGGCAGACCTCCGGAAGATTTGCCATCTGCCTCATGAAAACCTGAAAGCTTACAGTTCCCGGCCGCAATGTCGACCAATAACTCGACCGGCTCAAGAGCGGTTGTCGCCTCTCGATAAGCTGGCTTTTCATAATCTTTACACCACAAATCAAGTTATTTGCTGGCTGCAAAATCGTTTTCGAAGGATTTTTCTCCGGTAACTCCTTGTCTTTCACCCAATCAAAATCGCAGCCATATCGATCGGCATCCATATAAGTCAGTTGCAGTAATCCTTCACTCCGCACCATCCGCTTGGTCACGGTGTCCTTGACTGCCACCTCTGGCTCCGCATGACGAACATCCGTCGTAGGAACCAATCCTGCCTCCGCACCGGCGAGCGCCTGAAATAAGTATGCCCAATATGCTCGCTTGTCCGCGTCGCTCAAAACATTGAAGCGCGGACAGAAAGGCTTGATAGCCGGTGCCACTCTCGGTGAAAGCATCTCCGGTGGCAGCGCTTTTTCCACAATCAGATCCCATTCCGGATTCCATGACGGCTTGCCCAGTTCCTCTTTTTCTTCCGCAATCGGGGTTGGCGGAGCAGGTTTTACTTCGGGTTCCAAAAGTCGCGGTGCGGTGGTCTGACTGCATCCCGCTATTACTCCGACCGCAACGAAAACAACAAGCCTTCCAATTCCAGACAAACTCATATAAGTGAGATGCAGATTTACTCATGGCGGAAAGCTGCAAAGCATGCGCCAGGCCGGTCGAACTGACTCGTGCAGAAAGAGCCGCACCTAAGTATTTGCGAATTTGGGCATGAGCGAGTGACGACCCTTTGCCTTCCACTATCAAAGCAGACCAAGTCGGATATATTCGTCATGAATAAATGAATAGCATTCGCACGTTGCCTCTTCCAGGCCTTTACGATTTCGAATCGTCACGTTTCCACGTTTGGATTCGATCAGTCCGGCCTTTTGCAAAATCCCGGCAGTCACCGTGACCGTAGATCGCCGAGTGCCAAGCATGATGGCCAGCAGTTCGTGCGTGATGGGCAATCGATCAATCTGCACCCTGTCATGACACATCAGTAGCCATCGTGCCAGGCGCTCTTCAAGCTCGTGCACGCGGTTACATGCCGCCGTTTGCGCTGTCTGCGCAAGGATGCCCTGCATGGCCCGGAACAAGCACGAGCGCAATTCGCCCGACGGATGAGACATTTGCTCGCGCAGAATCTTCGCCTTGATGCTGAAGCCAGATCCCGGCAGCTGGATATACGCTCGATTGGACGACTGACCGGTACCCAGAACGGCAGGAATTCCGACAAAAGCATCCCGCCCGATGATTCCGGCTTCGACCGTGCTTCCGTTTTTCATCGTCACCACGACGGAGCAAATTCCCTGTTCAAGGAAGTAGACAGTTGTTACTGGCTCGCCCGCCTCGTGCAGAATTCGGCCCCGTTCAAGCTCAACAAGAACAAGGTTGGGAGCAAGCCGCTCGATAGCTTCGGCAGAAAGCGAAGCCAACAGGCTATTCCTGTATGGGCTGCGGGCAGCAGAAATTCTCATGGAATCCTTGCTTCACGAAGGGGAACTTAACAACCCACCTGAAACCCACAAAGCAGGCGCTGGGGAAAAAGTGCCCGTATTGCGAATCAAGATGTCCCGCTAATCATACACTGGCGTGCAAAAGCATTGGAGTCGCTTTTTCAATCTTTGCGTGTGGAATCCGTGGCTGCATTGTCTGCGAGGGTGCGGAAAGACGACCGTAAAGGAGGAGGTATTTTCTGTTGAGGATTTCCCGTAAAACGCCATAAACTTCATTCAGCAAGTGCCGATAAGCTTTTAGTTTTATGGTGGGCGCTGCAGGATTCGAACCTGCGACTTCCACCGTGTGAAGGTGGTTTCTATTTGGCGTTTTGTTGACGGTAAAGGGCTTATAAGTCGGCTGAGTCGGCAAAACCGGCTTAATCG
>JBEKWJ010000016.1:0-83039 GCA_049513195.1 Occallatibacter sp. | reverse complement strand
AGTGGTGCAAGATCGCTCATCCCGGCCCCATCAGTTTCCAGAGATTACTTATGAAATCAGATTCCACGTCAAAGAAAGTGCTCCGCTGCCCCCATTGCTTTCTCCAGCAATTCATGACGGCGGCTGGATTCTGTCGCCGCTGCCGCCAATCACTCGGAGATTTGCCTATCGATTCATCCAACCTCGCGCCACTGCCCACTGGCGATGATTTGTCAGCGAAGTTTCTAGCAAGGCAGATCGGCGCCACGATACGAATCCTGCGCAGGCAAAGGCGGCTTAGCCAGGAGCGTCTCGCCGGCAAGATCGGCATTTCGCGGCCATCCATCACGAAGCTCGAGAGCGGCAAGGCAGTCCCTTCGCTCGCAAAACTTCCGCGTGTCGCGGTAGCACTCGGCATCGACATCGCCGAGGTCTTTCAACTCATCCGCAGATAGGTCATCTCGCGAAAACTCCGGTCCAATCCGGTTTGACGGGTTGACGACGCTAAGAATGATTGATCTGCGAGCACCTACGCGGAAGACTTGCGCGAGTTGCTCAGTGGCCCGCGATGTTCATGACGATGTCAACCTTCACCTGCAACAAATCGAGTCTCCAGCGAGTCTCCAGGAGACGCGATTTCGCTGAGACCCGCATGAATACTGGGTTTCGAACGTATTTCGACCTTCTGCATCGGAATCTCCCCTGAAATCTCATTTTATATATCGATTCCGATCGCGCTAAAGGAGTCGACTTTCTAATTCCGATTGCGCAGAAACCGAAGGTGCTGTGAGGCCGGAACGTTCGATCTCACATCTTATCCAATTAGAGTCCGAATTGAGAAGGAAGCGAATAGTTACTCGTCCGCTTTTCTGCGGAAATCTAAGATCTTCCGTAAAGACGAGGCTATCGACGAGTCTCTGTTACTGAAGGTTTCCCTGTGCGCCTGGGGCAGCCGATCGCGGACTTGTCAACAGTGCAAGCTGCTTCTTAATGATCTTGAATTCCTCAGAACTGCAAGCCTTCTGTTGCTTCATTGCAGCCGCTTCAGCTTCAGCGATCGACGCTTGCCACTCCACTGTCTTCAGTTGGTCCTCCAATTGTTCGATTTCTCCCCTTTGTACCGCCATGGAGACAGCTGCCATCTCTGCAGCACTCTCTAACTCAGTAATGCGCCCCTTAGCCGAATTCAATTCTTCGTCCGATTGTTCGAGATCTTTTAGCGCGTCATTTCGCTCAGATGTGACGGTCGAGATGCGGCGGTCATGCGATTGCGAGAGGGTGTCTAGTTCAATCTGTGTTACTGTCTGTGCCGCTTTTCACAGCGTCACGGCAACTTTTTGAACCTCAGTCAAGATAGCTTCGGGTAGTGCTGATCGTTCAATTGTTGACGCGTTTTGACTTTCCTTTTCCTCACGCCATAGCCGCAAAAAGCGAGTAATCGTGTTGTTTGACTCGCCGCCGAGTGCCTTCCTAACGTGTCTCACCGAAGGAGTGCCACCTTCCGCAACTACGGCCTCGGCTGCGTGAACCACCTCGTTGTAACTTACGTCTTCTACTCTCATTTGCCCCCCAATTGAACTGTTACGGTAAAACAATCGTTATGTAACGTTATCCCTCTCGTGATTGCAAGCCTTTGGTTTGCGATAGAATGCAACGATCCAGCAGCTATTCGGCACCCAACGCTGGCTGATCGCTGGCCCGACAAGCGGCAAGTTGAGCCAAGAAAATCGCGGGCGCTCTACCGAAATCCAGCAGGAGCTTGCCGGTGGCTTGGTGGAGGTATATCTGACAACCCAAGATCTGCATTCCGGTCACCACCAGGCACTGATCTTGGGGTTGCAGATTTGTCTTTATAGCTCGATTATGGCTTGGCTTTTTCACCTCCTTCTTCGTTGGCGTATCCCATTCTTGGGCGACGTCAGGAAGGCGGAATTGCTTAGCAGTGCCTATAAATTGCTTCCATTCGTCCGGGCGATCATTCCTGCCGCTTTCAACATATAAGTCAATTTCATCTTCGTACCAGCCCGCTGTACGACTACCATTCAGCATCGCTGCCTGAGCGGGGAATTGTCCCTTTTTAATGAGATCATAAATTTTAGTTTTCCCAAATCCGACCCTCTGGATCACCTCGGGTAGGCGGATGATCCTGGGGTGTCTCGATTGATCTGGACTGTCACAATCTAGTAACATAAATTGATACTAGGTAACGAATCGGAAAAAAGTAACGTCTGTGGGAGCATTATTTTGACTATTTTCAATTCAATGTGGACGGATATGCTTCAGCGAAAGTTGGATTGCCCGATTTCAATACGCACGAAGGGATGCAAAGCAGATATTCGGCAGCCGATACCCCTCAAACGAAACGTAGAGAAGTGTTTCAGCTGAAGTTTCCTACCATGATTGATCTGACGAAGGTCCGGCGTTTGGCTCTCATGGAAGGAACTTTTTCTCCGTTCTTGAGTTTGTCAAGATAGCCCGCCCAGGTCTCAAATATCAACCGCCGCTCCGGCAAGAACGTGGTGCGGTTATATGCCCGACCGTTTGTGTTTTTCACTTCGTGTCCGATTTCGTGCTCAATGAGGTCTTCGCGGATGTGCAACTTCTGAATAATCATAGTTCATGCCGTCGCGCGAAAGCCGTGACCGCACATCTCATCTTTGGGGATGCCCATACGCCGCAATGCGGAGAGAATGGGCTCTCCCGAATCTTTCTCAATAGTATTGACTTTTCTGTATTGCGCGAACATCTTCCAGGGGCGCGTTCCCGCGAACAGGTTTCCCAACTCTGAGGTCATCAAGGTAATCTGCCCACTGACGCATCATTAGATCCCGTTCCTGCAAATAGCTTGCCCGATCATACGCACGACCGTTCGGGAACCGCTGTATGTGGCCAAGTTCGTGCTCAATGAGGTGTTCCTGGATTTTTAGCTCATCTACTATCATCGTCCGAGCCATAGCGCGGAATCCATGGCCGGTATGGATTGTTCCCGGATATCCAATTGTCTTCAATGCCTCGCGGACTGCGCCATCGCTCATCGGTTTCTCTATCGACCGCTGTCCCGGAAACACATATTTACCGCCGCCCGTGATACTTTTAAGATCCCATAGGATCTGGCAGACCTGCGGAGCAAGTGGGACAATTAGATACTCATCTATTGCTTCTTCATTCCTACTGGCACTTTTTCGCGATTGATCTTTTTCCAGACGGAGCAGCCATTCGCGTCGTTCGAAATCAACGGATAGCCATTCCATGGTCCGCAATTCTCCCGGCCTGCAAAAGAGGTATGGATTCAACCGGAAGGCGCTTTGTACCACTGCTGTTCCTCGGTAGTTCCATACTGCCTGCAGCAACGGGGCGGCATGTTCGCCCTTTGTGATTGCCGGAAAGTGCGACCGAACTGGCCTTTGCAGCAATGACGAGATGCCGTCGGTCACGTCTTGTTGACAATAGCCAAGCGTTTTGGCGTACGCGAAGACCTCACTACAGCTGCCGAGAGTTCGCTGGGCTGTTTCAAGGCAGCCTCTGCCTTCGATTTTCCCGATGGCAGTGAGAATTTCTTGTGCCGTAATGTCGGCTATTGGGCGCTCGCCAAGAGCCGGGAAGAGGTCATTTTCAAATCGAGCCCTAACGCGCTTTCTGTGGTCAGCGGATTTACTGTGACCAGAAAAAATCTTCGTGAGCCATTTGTTAGAAATGACGCTGAATGTATTTGTTCTGTCCTGCGAACTCGCCCGACGTGAGTCTTTGCGAGAAGTGCTGGGATTAATCCCCTTGGAGAGCTCTCGCTGGCACTCGTCACGTTTTTCGCGAGCGTCGGCCAAGCAAACTTCCGGGTAAACGCCCAAAGATATCTTTTTCTCTCCATGGAACTGGTACCTGAAATGCCACCATTTGCTGCCATTGAGCTTTACGAACAGGTGCAGTCCACCGCCGTCCGTCAGTTTGTAGTCTTTATGGATGGGAATTATCTCGGTACTGGATGGACCACCGTTTTTATTGATGGACTTCACCGGCTTGAAGCCGGGTTTGGCCTTTTCGACCTGAAGGGCAGTGAGGATGTTCTTTGCAGCCATAATGGGCAACTTTCCGGGACATCTTGGAAGTTGCCCTTATTGTTGCCCATGTTTGATCCGGAAGTCAAAGGATTTGGGCGAACGCCCTAGAACTAAAGTTTTAATATTTTCAATGGTTTAGGTCTTCTTTGGAACCTCTCCGAACCCCGGAGAACTGATTCTTGGTAGCGCTACCGGGAATCGAACCCGGGTTTTAAGATTGAGAATCTCACGTCCTAACCCCTGGACGATAGCGCCACTTTTTTCAACTACTTACAGCACACAGTTGCGTCTTCTAGCAAACTTACCAGGACTCCGGCTGCCATCTCCTATCAGAAAATCACCTTTAGACGGGCAATGGCTCTGAAAAAGTACCACTCGGACTGGCCGACTGGAAGGAGCGGAAACAACAGCGTGCAGCGACATCCGGTGCACCTTAAATAGTATCGCAAGGTAGACAGAAAATGGCAATTCGTCCCGATCGCCCGGGAAGCAAAAGAAAGCCCGAATGTGGGAACTAGTGATCGGCTGGCGGGGGCTCCAACAAGACGCAAAATCGCGAGTCGCGGAGGATACATAAGACGCTTGCGAATCCCGCGCCCAACGAATCGTTCTGCTGCGCCACAATCTCCTATACCGCAAACCGCACAGAGCGATTCCTTTCATCCGCTCCTATCTGTATACCTGCGGAATAAAATTCTGCTCCTGAATCGGCGGACGCACGTATTTTGATTTCTCCAGTTTCGGCAACTCCAGCGGAGCAGGCGTCAGATCGCGGTAGGCGAACATCGACAGGAGATGCCTGATGACATTCAGCCTTGCGCATTTCTTGTTTTCTGCATTCACCACAAACCAAGGAGACATCTTGGTGTCGGTCACCGCAAACATTTCGTCCTTGGCGCGCGAATACTCCGCCCAATGCTTGCGCGACTCCAGGTCCATAGGGCTTAGCTTCCAGCGTTTGGTCGGGTTCTTCATGCGGTCCTGAAAACGCCGCTCCTGCTCCTCGTCGCTGACCGAGAACCAATACTTGATCAGGCGAATCCCCGAGCGTTGCAACATTCGCTCATACTCCGGGCAGCTTTGCATGAACTCCTGGTACTGCGCCTCGGTACAGAAGCCCATCACGCGCTCTACGCCGGCCCTGTTATACCAACTTCGATCAAACAAAACCATCTCACCGGCCGCCGGCAAGTGGGGAACATATCTCTGAAAGTACCATTGGGTTTTCTCACGATCCGTGGGTGTGCCCAGCGCCACCACCCGGCAAACGCGTGGATTGAGCGATTCGGTGATGCGCTTGATGGCCCCGCCCTTGCCCGCCGCGTCGCGACCTTCAAACAGCACTACGACCCGCAGTTTTTCTTGCCGAATCCATTCCTGCAGCTTGACCAGTTCAATTTGCAGGCGGCTCAGTTCGTTCTCGTAGTCGCAATCTTTTCCTAGTTTCAACGCCTTGTCACTAGGAGACGCCGATAACTCATGGCTTGGGTCGATGCTTTCCGGAAGTGTTCCATTCTTCTTCTTTTCTCCCGGCTGGTCCTGCTTGTCCTTGTCTTTCATCTACATTCCTCCCTTTCACGCGCGACCGTTCTTCTTATCGGCGAAGCTTGCCTTCGGGTCAATCATAATACTTTGCATTGCGAGTATGAGAATTCGTTTTTGAATCAGAGCGTCCGGCATCCTGCCTTATCATTGCCCGACCGATGCGCTCTACCGAACCTTCCATTTTGTCGACAGCGCAGCAAGTTTTTCGTCCATCGTAGGTTGCGGCTTGGAAACGGGCGTTCCTGCCTTGGCCGCGGGGCGCTCCGAGGACGCCGTCAACTGCTTGATGGAGAGCGCAATGCGCTTGGCCTTCAAGTCAACGCTCAGCACCTTCACCTTGACAATCTGCCCGGTCTTCACGGCCTCTGAAGGCTCTTTGATGAAGCGGTTGGAAAGCTCGCTGATATGCACCAGGCCGTCCTGATGAACGCCGACATCGACAAAGGCGCCGAACTTGGTCACATTCGTGACAACGCCCTCTAGCACCATGCCCGGCTGCACATCGGCTAACTCGCGGACCTCTTCGCGGAAGGTGGGCGCAACAAACTTATCGCGCGGATCGCGTCCCGGCCGGCGTAACTCAGTCAGAATATCGTTCAATGTATAAGTGCCTGCTGAAAGCTGGCTGCGATCAACGCTCTCTAGTAACTGCGGCTGTTGAATAATCGCACCCACCGAAGTCTTCAGCGATATTGCAATCTGCTCGACGACCGGGTAAGACTCCGGATGAACAGCAGTCATATCCAGCGGATTGTCTCCATTGCGAATACGCAAAAATCCTGCCGCCTGCTCATAGGTCTTCGGCCCAATGCCTGGCACTTCCAGCACTTGCGCGCGCGAGCGGAAGCTGCCTTTTTCGTTGCGGTAGCTCACAATATTCAGCGCTGTCCGCTCGGTGATTCCCGCGACAAAACGCAGCAGCGTCCACGAGGATGTATTCAAATCCACGCCGACCTTGTTCACGCAGCTTTCAATGACTGTTTCAAGCGATTCCTGTAACTGGCGCTGATCAACGTCATGCTGATATTGACCTACGCCAATCGACTTGGGATCGACCTTCACTAACTCGGACAACGGGTCCTGCAATCGTCGCGCAATCGAGATAGCTCCGCGCACCGTCAAATCAAGATCGGGAAACTCCTGCCGTGCAACCGCGGAGGCCGAGTAGACACTGGCGCCCGATTCACTTACCGTCGCCGAAAAAATCTCGTCGATCTTTTTATCTCGCAAAAACTCGCGTACAAAAGCATCCGTCTCGCGTGAAGCAGTCCCATTGCCGATGGCGATAGCCCGCACATTATGCTCGCGCAGCAGCGCCTCAAGCTTCGGTGCGGCTTCGGCGTTGCCGTGCTTCGAGGTGTGCAGATAAAGCACGTCATGCGCCAGGAGCTTGCCGGTCTCATCAACTACGGCAACCTTGCAGCCCGTGCGCAGACCCGGATCAATGCCCAGCACCGAGATAGCTCCGGCCGGTGGCGCCAGCAACAAGTTATAAAGATTGTCGCGGAAAACTCTGATGGCCTCCGTGTCCGAACGCCGCTTCAACTCAAGACGAATCTCTCCTTGAATCGAAGAATTCAGCAGCCGCTTCCATGCGTCGTCGATGGCAAGTTCCAATTGCCGCGTCCAGTCGCCGGCCACCCGCAGCACGTGCCGCTGAATCATCGCAACGGCTCTCTCGGTTTCAATTTCGAGCAGGAAGTAAAGCACGTTCTCGCCTTCACCGCGGCGAATGGCCAACATGCGATGGGACGGAATCGTCTTTACTGGCTCGCTGTACTCGTAATACATCTTGAATTTTTCCTGCTCATCGACCGCATCCGTCGATTTGCGGCAAACCACAACGCCCTCATCGAAGACCAGTTGACGCAGGGCCTTGCGTAGGATCGCCTCTTCGCTGATCCACTCGGCGACAATGTGCCGGGCACCTTCGAGAGCCTCGTCCACCGTGGCCACACCCAACTCTGCGTTCACGAAAGTTGCTGCCAAGCTCTCCAGCGTTTGCTCAGTCTTCTGCTGCGCCCACAAGTACTGCGCCAGAGGCTCCAAGCCCTTTTCGCGCGCGATAGTAGCCTTGGTGCGGCGCTTCGGCTTGTACGGTAGATACAGGTCTTCAAGCTCGCTCTTGTCTAGCGTAGCCTCGATGCGCGCCTTCAATTCGTCGGTAAGCTTGCCCTGTTCGGCAATCGAAGACAGAATGGTTGCGCGCCGGTCTTCAAGCTCGCGGAAGTAAGCCAGGTTCTCTTCAATCGCGAGAATCTGCACCTCATCCAGATTGCCGGTCGCCTCTTTGCGATAGCGCGCAACAAACGGCACGGTTCCGCCGTCGTCAAGCAGTTCGATCACGGCAACCAAACCGCGAAGTGGAACGTTCAGTGTTTGCGCAATATGGAGAAGAATTGCCGGAGAAAGATTTGTTTTCGGTGTCATGATCTATCTATTCTCATGGTACATGGAGACGCTGAGGAAATCGTGCCGCGTGAGATCGCGCATAATAGTTGAAGGGAATCTCCGGCGCGACTCTGGTCATTAACTCCGGCAGTCAACCCCCGCGGAACGAGAGCGACAGAGAGCCGGATGAGCGCCGCCAGCAATATTCAGCAGCAGACGAATTCCGAGCAACACGATTGGAAGCCTGAGGCCAATCCATGGATGATCGCAGCGTCCGTGATGCTGGCGACCTTCATGGTGGTGCTCGATTCTTCGGTGGCCAACGTCGCGCTGCCGCACATCGCTGGCAACCTCTCGGCCTCGACCGACGAATCAACCTGGGTTCTCACCAGCTATCTAGTCTCGAACGCCATCATGCTCCCCGCTGCCGGATGGATTGCGCGGCGCATCGGACGCAAGCGGCTGCTGATGCTCTCCATCCTGATCTTCACGCTGGCCTCGCTGCTCTGCGGCATGGCGTTGACCATGCCCATGCTGATTGTGGCCCGCGTTCTGCAAGGCGTGGGCGGCGGCGGAATGCAGCCACTGGCGCAATCCATACTGCTCGAGAGCTTTCCACCGCGCCAACACGGCACCGCCATGGCCGTCTATGGCGTTGGCGTCATCGTCGCCCCGGTCATCGGCCCCACGCTCGGCGGATGGATCACTGACAGCTATTCCTGGCGCTGGATTTTCTATGTCAATCTGCCCATCGGCATTCTGGCGCTCTTCATGGTGAATCTCTTCGTCGAAGATCCGCCTTATCTGCGCAAGGCTTTTCGCGGAGCAATCGACTATCTTGGCTTTGGCCTGATGGCCCTTTGGCTGGGCACATTGCAGTTAGTGCTGGACAAGGGACAGGAGGCGGATTGGTTCGCGGCTCCATGGGTATGTTGGACGGCCGCTGTCTCGACGCTCGCGCTCGTCGCCTTCATCATCCGCGAACTGACCAATCACGAGCCTATTGTCCAGTTACGCATCTTTCGAGACCGAAACTTTGCCGTCGGCACGCTGATTACCTGTTTGTACGGCTTCGTTCTTTATGGCGCTACGGCGATGCTGCCGCTGTTTCTGCAAACCATGCTTGGCTATTCGGCGCTGCAAAGCGGCCTCTCGGTAAGTCCGCGCGGCCTCGGCGCCATGGCGTCCATGATGCTCGTGGGCTTTCTGGTGCGGCACATCGATGGCCGCTTCCTGATGGCATTCGGCTTTGCTCTGCTCGGCGCTTCAACCTGGACGCTGGGCAACATCAGCCTCGAAATTGGTATGGCCTCGGTGGTCGTGCCCAACATCTTCAACGGCTTCGCCATGGGCTTCATCTTTGTTCCGCTGACTACCATGACTCTGAGCCGCCTGCGCAAACAGGATATCGGCAATGCGGCGGGCATCTACAACCTGATGCGAAACATTGGCGGCAGCATCGGAATCGCCACTATCATGGCCATGCTGGTGCGCGGGTCGCAGGTTCATCAGAGTTATCTGGCAGGCAATGCCGGCGCAGGGAATCCCGTAGCAGGCGGGCTGGTGCGCGGACTTCAGGCCAAGCTATTCTCGCAGGGCGCAGATATGGTCACCGCGCATCAAAAGGCCCTGGGCGCGCTCTACCGCAGCGTGCAACAGCAGTCAGCCCTGCTGGCCTATGCGGATAACTTCCGCTTGATCGCCACGCTCGCGCTGTTGTGCATTCCGCTATTGCTGCTGTTTCAGCGGCTCAAGAAGCATGATTGAGAACATTGCGAGATATTCATGAAGAAAACTCGAAAGAGGGTCCGAACCGGCGTGCAGCGGAGACGCCCTACCCTTCAGCGCGGATCAGCAGGCAGGTGATGTTGTCGTGACCGCCGGCTTTGTTGGCGGCGTTCACCAGCCGGGAGCAGAGCTCATCGAGAGGGAGATCGACGGCGAGCATCGCTTCAATCAGTGGGTCGGGAACTTCGCCCGTCAATCCATCCGAGCAGAGCAGAAAAAGGTCGTTCGGCTCGGCCTCGAGCTCAAACATATCTGGTGTGACCGCATCTTGCGTGCCCAGGGCGCGGGTAATAACGTTGCGCTGCGGGGAGCGCAGGGCCTCGGCGTGAGTCATGCGGCCCATGCGCACCTGCTCCGCCACCAGCGAGTGGTCCTGGCTGATCAGCTCAAGTTTGCGGTCGCGCAGCAGGTAGCAGCGGCTGTCGCCCACGTTGAAGACCAGCACACGGCTTCCCTCGGTCACCAGGCCCACCAGTGTGGTTCCCATGCCGTTGAGTTGGAGGTCGCGCTGGGCGCGCGAATGGATGGTCAGGTTGGCGGCACGGATCGCGCTTTCAACGATATCTTCAAGCAGAAGGGCCTCATCGCGCGGTCCGCGATCGTCGCGGACAATGAGCAGGCGCAGCACTTCGTCCACTGCCATGGAACTGGCGATCTCTCCAGCCGCTGCACCGCCCATGCCGTCACAAACAACATAGGCTCCGTGCTCGACTGAGAAACCATATGCATCTTCGTTGGAGGGACGCTTGCGACCGGGATCGGAGACGGCGGCAACCGCGTAACGAACGACAGACGTGGCCAAAAGAACTCTCCCGCACTCCAGTTTACACGGGTTGCAACGGCCGCTGCTCGCAGGGTAACGCGCCTTAACGTTCCACGCGGTTGGCAACTCTTGCTCGGCCTTGTTATCAAACGATTTGCCAAGTCCCGGAGCTGAAAATCCCGGCCGGTTCGCCGAATCTGAATCGTGCATAATTGAGCCTTTTCCCGTCAAAATGGCTCCTTTCCCGGGGAAAAACGCCCCTTTTCAAGCGAAATTCGCTCGCTTTCGGCGAGCCATTTCTCACGTAGCGGTATAAAACGTGCGTTTTCGCGCACATTGACGATTTTATCTGAAACTGAGTTTCGTTCAGTAATGACGCGGGGATTCTTCACTTTCATCGCTTCGTTTTCTTCTCCAACCGCGTAATTATCTGCACGAATAAAAAATATTGTAGGGGGGGTGGGGGGGTACAACTCTATCCCTGGTGGTTCAAAAGGGTGGTACCGGACCTTTGTGAAAGGACCGACCTGAATGTCAATGTAGCAGGATGATGGAATTGATCTGCAATAATTTTTCAGGCGATTGCGCTTTATCTATCTGGAGCCTAGTTGCTGGAGCTTAGTTGGGACTCACTGACTCCGGTTCATCAGCGTGTGGGCCACGAAACATTTTCTGAAACTCTTGAAATCCCTTCAGGCGTACCACCTGAAAGTAGTCGCTGGCAATGAGGTAGAAGACAAGGGCCACAGCCCACACCAGGTGCAGGGCTTCGGGGCCAAGCTGGTCGCTGAAGGGCAAAGGCGCGGCGGAAAGCACCATGGCCAGCACAATGAGGGCCAGGTTCACGATACCCATCACCATGTTGATTTCCACCAGCTTGCTCGTCATTGCCCTGCCCAGCTTGAGGCTCTGATGCAATGAGGAAAGTGCGGGGCGCTCTTCGCACAGCATGAGGAGGGGCGCGACCGAAAGCGGCCAACTGGCGAGCGCCCAGGCGGTGAAAAAAGCCAGCGAGAGGAAGATGCTCCACATCGAATAGCCGATCAGGTCCGGCTCAGCGTTGGGGGTGATGTGCGTGGCGGCGACCCACTGCATGGAGCGGAACCATGCCCACCAAGTGACGGCAAAGATGGCCAGCCACGCGGATTGGAGGGCGATCATCGCGAGGGGGCGGAAGCGGACGGTTGGCTCTATGCGTTTCAGAACCAAGCTGCGACCAAGTCCAGAGATAACCACCCAGGCTAGCGCGGCAACGGGCAGAAGCCAACGGAGGACGGCGGTGACGGAAGGCTCGTAAAGCGCCCAGGCATTGCTCAGTTGCACAGTGGCCACCCAGGGATTTTGCGGATCGATCGTGCTGAGGCCCGCGGACTCCGGCGGGAGGGCGATGAGAATCTTGTTTGCCTCTATCCAGCAGACGGCCAGGAAGGGCAAGCCGAAGAGCCAGCGCCATGCCACCTCAAGGGCGGTGAGCGAGGGCCGCGCGAAGACCCAGCCCATCTGGCCTACCAGCGACTGGGTTCCGCGCAGAGGAGCTGGCACGGCTACTTCACCACCAGATTCACCAGCTTACCCGGAACCACGATGATCTTGACAACGGTTTTGCCCGCCGTGCGCGACTGGATTTTTTCGGTGGCAAGTGCCGCGGCCTGGATGGTTTTCGCGTCTGCATCGGCAGCCAGCGTCACAACGGTCACCAGCTTTCCGTTGATCTGGACAGGGATTTCGAGTTCGTCTTCCTTCGCCAGTTCGGGATCGCTTTTGGGCCACGGAGCGCGCAGGATTGAGCCTTCTTCGCCCAACTCCTCCCAGAGTTCGGCCGCAAGATAGGGCGCAAGCGGAGCCAGAAGCAGGACCAGAGAGCGCAGCAAGTCACGCATCACCGGCGCCTCAACTTCGCCCGCCGCCAGTTGCGCATCGACCGCCTGGATGTCGTTCACCAGTTCCATGATGGCCGCGACGCAGGTGTTGAAGTGCCAGCGGCCCTCGAAGTCGAGCGTGATTTTGGCAATGGTCTGATGCAGCTTGCGCAGCAGTTTGAGCGAGAGTCCCGTCGGCACATCGGTCTGTTGGCCTCGTGCGGAGCGAGCCACCGGCGCGTACTTTGTGGCGAGCCTCCAGACGCGGGCCAGAAAGCGGCTCACGCCGGCGACGCCGTCCTCTTGCCAATCGAGATCGCGATCTGGCGGCGCGGCAAACAGGGCATACATACGCGTGGCGTCGGCACCGTATTTGGCGATCATCTCGTCGGGCGAGACCACGTTGCCCTTGGACTTGGACATTTTGGCGCCGTCTTTGATGACCATGCCCTGCGTGAAGAGCCGCCGCGCAGGTTCGTCGTTGACGATCAAGCCGAGGTCGCGCATCACTTTGGTCCAGAAGCGCGAATAAATCAGATGAAGGATTGCGTGCTCCACGCCGCCAATGTACTGATCGATGGGGAACCAATATTGCGCCTTCGCCGGATCGAATGGAGCCTTCGAGTTCTTGGCGTCGGTGTAGCGATAAAAGTACCAGCTGGAATCGACGAAGGTGTCCATGGTATCGGTTTCGCGTTTGGCCGCGCCGCCGCACTTTGGGCAGGTGACATTTACGAACTCTGGGACACGGCTGAGAGGCGACCCGCCCTGCTGCGTAATCTCAATCTGATGCGGCAGCACCACCGGCAATTGTTCGTCAGGGACCTGCACCAGGCCGCACTTTTCGCAGTGGATAATGGGGATTGGCGTGCCCCAGAAGCGCTGCCGGCTTACGCCCCAGTCTTTCAGGCGGAAGGTGACTTTGGCTTCGCCAAATTTCTTGGCTACGGCAATCTCCTGAAGTTTTTTCTCTGCATCGACGCAACTCAGGCCATCGTATGCGCCGGAGTTGATCAGCACGCCTTCTTCGGAGCAGAAGGGGAGCTGTGCTTCGTCCTCGTTTTGGAGAGGCTGAATCACGGGAACGATCGGCAGGTTATACTTCGTCGCAAATTCGAAGTCGCGCTCATCGTGCGCGGGAACGCTCATGATGGCGCCGGTGCCGTAGTCGGCCAAGATATAGTTGGCCACCCAGATGGGCACGCGTTCACCGTTATAAGGGTTGATGGCGAAACGGCCGGTGGGTACGCCGTGCTTTTCAATAGCGCCGAGATCGCCGGCCTCGCGCGCCTTCTTCTGCTGGTCGATCATTTCATCGACCTGGGCTTTGAGGGCGGGATCGGCGGTGGTGAACTCCGCCACCAGAGCGTGCTGCGGCGCGAGTTGCACGCTGGTCGCGCCAAAGATGGTGTCGACGCGGGTGGTAAAGACGCGGATGCGTGTTTTTTCTGTTCTCTTTTCTTCGAGGAAGAAATCAACATCGGTTCCTTCGCTGCGCCCAATCCAATTGCGCTGCATGGTGCGGACTTTTTCTGGCCAGCCTTCGAGGTTGTCGAGGCCATCGAGCAGTTCCTCGGCGTAGGCCGTGATGCGAAAGAACCACTGCACCAGATCGCGCTGGTCAACTTTGGTCGCTTCGTGGCGCCAGCAACAGCCGTCGACGACCTGCTCGTTGGCCAGGACCGTGGCGCACTCCGGGCACCAATTTACTTTGGATTTTTTTCTATAGACCAGGCCTTTTTCATACATGCGCAGAAAGAACCACTGGTTCCAGCGGTAGTATTCCGGCAGACAGGTGGTCACTTCTGTCGCCCAATCGTAGCCCAGGCCGAGGCGCTCCATCTGCCGTTTCATGGCGGCGATATTGCTGATCGTCCACTCGCGCGGAGGAGTGTTGTTTTTGAGCGCGGCGTTCTCTGCGGGCAGGCCGAAGGCGTCCCATCCCATGGGATGGAGGACATTGTAGCCGCGCATCCACATGTGTCGAGCGAGCGCATCGCCGATTGAATAGTTCCGCACGTGCCCCATGTGCAACTGGCCGCTGGGATAAGGCAGCATCTCGAGCACGTAATACTTGGGCTTGCCGGAGGAGACAGGGTCCGCCGCATAGAGTTTAGGGTCCGCAGCCCATCGCTGCTGCCATTTGGGTTCAATTGCCGCCGGGTCGTAACGCAGATCGTTTTCTTCCGCCATAACCCTTCTAGTGTAAATGGAAGGGTTATGGCGAAGGCGCGGGATCGGGTCTCCTATTGCTTCTTGAGGACGGCTGAGTCTTTTTCGTCGGAGAGAATGGCGGACTCGAAGCGGCGGAATTCGGCGGCTTTGGTGGCTGGAATCTCTACCTGGCGGACGATATATTCGCGTTCGTAGTGGAGGAGATTGCCTTTGGCCGAGACTGAGGAGTGGTAGCTGGCGAAATCGACATCGAGGCTGACGGGGTCGGGCGTTTCATCGACTACGTAACCGGGAGGGATGGTGATGTCGAAGCTGTCGCGCCAGCGGCCTGTGGCGTCGAGGTCGAAGGGATAGATGCGGGGCTTGTCGTCGAAGGGCTTGGCATAAGTGCCGATGACGCGGGGCCGCACGAGCAGGAGCGATCCGGCCTGATGAGAGTATTGGTGGGCGGTGACTTTGTAGTGGAATTCGAGGGGCTTGTCGAGGGCTGACGGCTCGGTGAATTGAAAAGCGTCGAGGGTGACGCCGGGCAGGGTTGAAGCAATGAGTTTCTCGAATTCCTCACGGCGTTCTTTTTCATCCGAGTACTTGATAATCCAACGCAGGTCGGCACCCTCGGGGCCAATGTGCGAGGTATCGACTGAGCCGGCGAGGGTGCCGTCATTTGAGAGGGTGAAGGATCCTTTCTGCTCGGTGCCATTGGCGTCGGGGTCAAGGACGGGCAGGGCGATGATCTGGCTGGCTGCTCCGGCGGCCAGGGTGCCGAAGCCACCTTGCTCGTAGGAGGGCAGATTACCGACGGGGGTTCGTTCGTTGGTGGGATCGAAGATTAGATAACGCTTGCCGTCCTTGGCTTTGGCGATGGCCTTGAGACGCGGGTCTTGCACGTCGACGGGAATCTCGATGGCGGTAATCATGTGGTTGCCCATCAGGGAGGGCGCATCGGGATCGACGATGTCACGTCGGCTATCCACAGGCACATAAACGGCGTGGATGCCTGCTGCCTGAAGCATGGAGATGAGCAGGGTGGTTTTATCCTTGCAATCGCCGTAGCGGTTGCGAAAGATATCAGAGGCATGATTGGCCTGCATGCCTCCGATACCTCGTATGACGATAAAGTAGCGGATGTTTTTCTGGATGTATTCGGTGATGCGGCTGAGCTTGGAGTAGAAGTCGGGCGCCCCGGCGATGAGACTCTGGGTTTGAGCAGTGATCTCTGGCGACGGGTCGGGGCGATTCGCTTCGAGGGTGGTGACCCATTGGCCGATGGCGCGCCACTGATTGTCTTTGCCTTCAACGGCGGCATCGCCCCACTGGACGGACATGCGAGCAGCGAGGGCTACCCAGTCTGGATGGGATCTGACATCGCGCAGATCAAGAGCGGGCATATCTTTGATCTCCCAGCGCCAGTGGTTCGGAGTCACTTCGACGGATTTGACGGGCGGAAATCTGTGCCATGCCTCGGAGTGGGCGCGACCGGCAGGCAGGTCTACTTCGAGAGCCTGAAAGACAAAGGGAATGCCGGTCTGGACCTCCCAGATTTTTTCCTGCCTAAACGGTTCAAGCAACTCCTCGGACTCACAGATGATGACAGCACCCACGTCGACGGCTGGGGGATGAGCGACACGCTCCTTGCGCGTAGAGAGCATGATGGGGATGCTGGTGTCGCCTTCATCGATAAAGTCGGTGTCCTGGGCCTGGTATTGTTTTTCATCGGCTGCTAGAGTCCAGACGCGGAAGTAGTTGACCTTGTCGTCGACGTCGTAGGAGACCCTACAGGTATTGTGGCGTCCCTGGGGTTTGAGGATGCGGATGGCTTCGCGCTCGCGCTCTGTGGCTCGGCCCTGGGCGTCGATGGTTTCGACGTACTCATCGAAAAGGATGACTGCGGATGCATCCTTTACATAAGCGGGAGTGGGCGTCTTGGCCGCGTCGAGGCCCCATTGCGGAAGATCCTGCTTATCCTTGTTGAACCAACCGGCGAAACCAGGCTTGCAGATGAAGAGCAGCAGCGCGGTGATCAGAAAGCGAGCAGCGTTAGAAGAAAGCGGAGACTTCATGGTCAGTTTCCTTTGGCAACGGATACGCGGGTGAGGACGAGTTGCTGTTGATCGGCGGTGGCGACTTTTTGATAGAAGTCGTGGAGATTTGCGTAGTCTTTCGGATCAAGCAATGTGTAGTTGTAGGCAAAGGCGCGCGCCACGGTAACAAAGCCATCTTGAGCGATGAAGTTGACTTTGAGCATGGCGTAATCGGGCCAGGCGACCTTCACGGGTTGCGGCGTGTTCTCGAGTGTGAATCCAGGCGGCAAATGGTAGGTTACTTCATCCTGTTTGAACGAGGGGAAGTGGACATCGATTGGAATTTCGCGTTTGTCTAGCGCGACAAACGGATGCTCGGTGCGCGACTCGAAGAAGAGTTCGGGCAGAAAAAGGTGTTTGCCGGTTACGACGCCGAGATTGCCTTTTACATGGATAATTCCCATGAGATTGCTGCCGTAATCCTCCAGGCCGATAAAGTGATCGAAATCGCCCTGCACACCTTCTGGAAAGCGGTTGTGCATTGACTCGTTAAACTGCTTCTTGACTTCTTCCACGTCGTTTTCGAGCGCAATCTGCCGCCAGTAGAGAGCATCCTGACCGGACATTACAAAACGAACGGACCCGTTTAAGTTGCCATCCGCGCCGATGCTGAGATCGGCGACGCGCTGCACTCTTGAGTCTTTGTAGGTGGCAGCGGGAGTCATGGCAATGACGGCGTCCTTTTTCGCGAGCCTGAGGCCGGAGGCCAGAGAGTGCTTCCAATGCAATAGCCCGAAGGGGCACATCTTCTGGCCGGGATCGAGATACACTTCTTTCCCGCCCAATTCGAGGACCACGATGAAATCGTCCAACTGTTTGGTGGAAAGATAGGTTTCATCAAAGACAGCTCGGCTGCGATCGACTATCTTCATTGGCCAAACCGTCAGTCCGGCAGCGCGGGCCAATGCGACGTAGAGCAGCGCGATCTCATCGTCCGTGCCACTCTGTTGCTTCCAGACATCTTCTGCTTTGTTGATTTCTTTCAGCTTCTCTTTTTTGCGCTCTGCCTCCGATTTTTTTCGAGTAAAGCGCGTATTTTCCAGTTTCTGAACAGCGGCGTAGATTTTTCTAGCCTTCTGTTCTTCGCTGTCATTTTCTGAGACTGTGTCCGCGACAGCTTTCTTCAGAAGGCTTGAGGGGTTGGTAAAATTCCTCACCCACTCGGCCCAATTTTTGCCTGCACTATCCCAGTATTCCTTCACGGCAGAGAAGGAGGAGTAGTAAAACTCGACATGCCAGCGAAGTACATTGAGCGGCGGCATCCAATCATCATCGGGCTGAGGCGGCACGTCAGTGATGTCCAGGGTATAGACGTTATTTTTATTGCACACCACGGGGGAGCCTTTTTTATCCCGAACTACATTGGCATCCGGACCCAAGTGCATCGAGTACACAGTAGTGAGGTAGCCCCCGCCGCCGTCGCGGAAGGCGTAATGTGCTTTGCGAACGAAATATTCCTGTTGAATCCACCACGTGGGAGCGAATGTGGCGCCGCTATAGCGGAAGCGATATTCCAGAATGCTGCCGACCTCGACGTTGGGCAGGGTAAAGACCTTGGTGTTTTCCTGGAAGCCCTTGGATTTTAAATCCATCAGGTCGTCTGGTTTGACGGTCAAGGGAAAGACGGTTCCGTCGGAGTGGATGGTGCGGCCTCCGATATCTTTGACTTCATCGGCACCCTGGACGTAGGGAACATGCACAGTGGCCAGTTCCTTGCCCTTTTCAGTAAGCACCTTGATCCGCTCGTAGAAGCTGTGGGTGTTCCCACCGATATCGGTGATGTCTTCGTAGTAGAGATAGACGGCGGCGGCTCCTGGGGCTTTGGGGTCGGCGGTCATCTTTAGCTCTTCGGGGGTGGGCTCCTGAAACTGGGCGTGGAGCATGGATGGCGAGAATAGGGTGAGGAGCAGTAATGCGGAAAAGCAACCGCAGATACTTTGAAGTCGCCTAGTTTCTCTCCATATGAACGAGGCAAGTCGAGGGTCGTGGATTCCCACCCTAGCCGCAAAGGAAAGAACGCGGCGAGGGTGGGGCGCCCAAGCATCTTGTGAATGACGTGCGATCATCAGTTGCCCTTCGGCGCTGGAGCGGCTGTCGTCAATACCAATTGCGCCTGGTCGGCTGCGGCGATTTTTTGATAGAAGCCGCGGAGGTCTTGGTACTCCTCTGGTTTTGCGAAGGTGAAGGCGCTGGCCAGTGAGTGGATGATGGTGATCTGGTTGGCCGTGGGAACAGATTTGATGACAAAAACCGCATGCTGCGGCCAGGAGATTTTGTCGTCCTTGGGCGCGCCTTCGACGGAGTAGCCGGCCGGCAGGTGATAGGTGACCTGATCGGCAATCAGATCGCCATACTGCATATCGACGGGCTGCTGGCGCTTCTCTTGATTGACAAAAGGAAGAGTGGCGCGGGTCTCGAAGAAGAAGGCAGGGAGCAGGAGACGCTTGGAGGTTGCGGCACCGACGGAGCCCTTGGCATTGACGAAGGCGATCAGATTTACATCTGGATCGTCTAGGCCGACAAAATGATCGATGTGCGCATCGACGCCTTCGGGGAACCTGTTTTCCAGCGATTTATCAAACTGTTTCTTGATTTCGTCGAGGTCGTTTCTGATGGCTGCCTGCCGCCAGCGGAGGGCTTGCTGGCCGGTCATGATAAAGCGGAAAGCGCCGGTGAAGGCACCTTGGCCATCGAGTGTAACGTCGCCGATGCGGACGGTCTTGTTTTCAGTGTAGGCCTGAGGGGAGGTTGTGATGGCGGAGCGGCCATCGGTGGCCTGAATAATTCCGCCGGCGTTGGAGTGCCTCCAATTCACTGTTCCGAAGGGGCACATTTTTTCGCCGGGGTCGAGTTCGATGTCTTTGCCGCCCGTGGTGAGATCCACGAGAGTATCGTCGAGTTGGCTCAATGAAAGGTACGAGATATCGAAGACGCCCTGTTCACGATTAACGACCTTCATGGCATGGGCGTTGAGGCCAGCGGCGCGAAGCATGGCCAGGTAGAGCATGGCGATGTCTTCGCTGGAGCCGCTTTTCTGCGCCCAGGTGTCTTCGGCGTGCTTGGCGGTCTTCAACTTGAGCTGCTTTAGCTCGGCTTTACTTTTTTGGCGAGAGTAGTCGGTGTTATCGAGAGCTTGCACGGCTTTGTAGAGTTTCTTTGCTTTATCCAGTTCACTATCGGTGGGAGCAATCAGGCCGGCAACCGCTTCCTTGATGGATTTGGATTGCTCGGCGAAGTGATCCACGTCTTTGGACCAGAGCTTGGCATCGGAGACCCAAAACTCCGTGGGTGAATTGCCGGGCTTGTAATAGAAGAAGACCTTGTACAGTACGCTCTGTATGGGTGGCATCCACTCTTCGTTGGGAATGGAGGGAACATCGGTGACATCGACGCTGTAATGGCCGCCAGCATCGGATTTGACAGTGACACCTGGAGGAAGCTTGGGCATCCAGAGGAGAGAGTTGAGCGGGCGTTGATGTTCGTCTACCAGATAGCTGCTGGTTTGGTTCTCGACACCAGGCAGAAAACCTTTGAATGGCGTGAAGAGGTAATGGGCCTTGTGGACAAAATAGGGGCGCTGGATTTCCCAGAACGGGGAGGATTGACTGTTGTCGTCATAGCGCAGTTCGTAGCGATATTCGAGGATGCTGCCAACCTCGACGTTGGGCAGAGTAAAAACTCTTTGATTGAACTGGAGGTGTTCGCCGTGCTCGATGTTTTTTTTGGCAACCAACAGGTCTTCCGGCTTTCCGACAAGCGGAATGACGGTTCCATCGGCGTGAATGGTGCGAGCCTTAATATCGGTAATTTTGGTGTCGCCGTGCAGGTAAGGAACTTCGACGGTGGCGAGCTCTTTGCCTTTCTCGGTGAGCACTTTGATGCGGGCGTAAAAGCTCTGGAAGTGAAGCTGATCGTTGGCGATTTCCTCGATGTTGAGGTAGACGGCGGCTGCGCCAGGAGCCTTGGGGTCGGCGGTCATCTTAAGCTCTTCGGGGGTGGGCGGCTGAAACTGGGCGAGCAGAAGGGCTGGAGATGTGATGGCAAGTAGCAGAAAAGAAATGCGTGCAAGGGCAGGAATTCGCATGGGTTTGTCCTTTACCGGCGAAGATTGAGAGCCTTAACGCGATAATTCGATTGATTGCGGAGATTTTACACCGGCAGGAAGGCAGTGTCGATGGTCGCTCTCACATCAGTGGATCAGAAAGGCTGGCAGGATTTTAGGAGAGTGGAGACGAGAGCAATGGGGAGGCCGACGACGTTGAAGTAGTCGCCTTCGATGCGGGGAATCCAACGGGCGGCGCGGCCCTGGATGGCATAGGCTCCAGCTTTGTCCATGGGCTCGCCGGTAGCGGTGTAGGCGAGGATCTCTTCGTCCGAGAGGGTGAGGAAGGTGACGGCGGTGGTTTCAGCGGCGACCTTCGTGGAGGTTGCGGTGATGAGGGCTACGCCGGTGATGACACGATGGGTGCGGCCGGAGAGAAGGCGTAACATGCGGGCAGCGTCGGCGGCGTCTTCGGGTTTGCCGAGGATTTGGGTGTCGATGGCCACGGTGGTATCAGCGCCCAGGACCACCTGCGATGGGGCAACCGCTCGCTGGTCGCTCGCACTATCTCTTGTTGTATTCGGGGTCTGAAAATCGGAATCTCCATCCCACGGACCTGGGGCACCGAAAACTTCTCGATAGATAGCTTGGGCTTTTTCGCGGGCCAGACGGGTGACGTAGGCTATGGGGTCTTCGTTGGGGAATGGGTCTTCGGGGACGTTGGCGGGATGGACCTGGAAGGAAAAGCCGGCCTGAGTAAGCAGTTCGCGGCGTCGGGGAGAGGCTGAAGCTAGGACGAGCATATTGGGATTATTACAAAGGCGGCGAGTTAGCGACGCTTCGCGAGTAATAGAGTTAGCGAATTGGGGAATTATACCCAAGTGCAAAACAAAGACGTCGCAAGGATGGGGTCGCGCGATCAAGTTTTGTGATTTCCGAGGACCGAAAACCTGGACCTGAGGTACCCAGTGAGTTAGCGGAGCGACTTGCGGAATTTCTGGATGGCTGAAAATTCTCTGTTTTGGCAAATGATTGTTTGATTTTTGAGGGTGTGTCAAGGAAGAGGGACGGCAGTTCTTCTGTTAAATGATTGAAACAACATTAGAAAGGCAGTGATAAGTGGATTGCATTGAATTATGGGAAGATCCGTTAAGCTAAGAACATTCAACAAGGAATAAATCTACGGGAGGGCGAACGAGGCCCTCCCATTTTTTTCGGACTACTTTCTGGAATTTGCAGAGGTGGAGAGAGACTGAGAGCATGGAGGAAGAGCGAGAGGATATTTTGACCTTTGCGAAGGGCCGCACATGGAAGAGGCGTAAGCGGCCAAAGGCGGAATGGCCTAGGTGGGTCGGCAAACTTTTGAAGCAATCAGAGCGTTCTCCGAATTGAGACGGCGCTGCGAGGGAGTGAGCAAGGCGGCTTCCTGAGAAAGAAGAAGCAGCTAAGTCCTTGCGGCGCTCGACAGACCAATTCGGTGGATGCAGAGGGGTGATTCCGACGAGTGAATGCCTCTTTCCCTTTCTACGGCGAAATGCAAACCGCGGAACGGTGGGACGGGATTGGCGGAGAAATGATGTTAGGAAGACAGAGGCAAGCGGGGGTTGGAAAACCGCATGGACCAGGGGCCCCGAAGAAGGCAGTCAGCAGGGGATCATCCAAGCTGAACGCAGCGGCGGGCAAAGCCCTGGAGAAGCACAGCGATGAAATTGTGAAGTCGCTGTACGACAGCACAATCAATGGAAACGTAATCAGCGCGAAGCTGCTGTTTGCTCTTGCGGAAGGGCAAATCGATTGTGAGGACGAAGCCTTGGTGCTTCGTCTTTTCAGTTACGCGGAGAAGCTGGCTTCGGAGCCGGAGTGGGACGGCGAAACGAACGAAGCAGCGGCGCTGATTGGCATGGAAGAACGGTAGCCGGAAGGTTGAAGATCCGGCGCGATTGACTTGTAACAAGGACGAACAAATTCCGGCTCCCCGCCGGCGCCACTCCAGATGGATGGCGCGGGCGGGGAGCGGACTACGAAAGCCAAACTTTGCGGGTTGACGGCAGAGAAGAAAAGCTCATTGCCGCACCACCCGGAAGAAAGAAGAGAGACGGATGAAGCTCACGAATCACGAGTGGTTGCGCGCCAGCGGATGCATGAGAGTGTTGTTGACTGTGGTGTGCCTGATGGGCATGGGGTTGGGATGTGCGGCCCACGCACAGGCGGTCAGCACGACGACGGTTCAGGGGACGGTTTACCTGGCGAACGGTCAGCCTGGCACGGGGACACTGGTGGTGAGCTGGCCGTCGTTCACCACGGCGAGCGGTCAGTTAGTCACGGCTGACAGCACGACGATTGCGATAGCTCCCGATGGATTTGTGAGCGTGAACCTGGCGCCTAACATGGGGTCAACGCCTTCAGGGCTTTATTACACCGCCTTGTTTTATATGAGCGACGGCTCGACGAACACCGAGTACTGGGTGGTTCCGGCGGGGGCGCAGGCGACTCTGGGCGAGATACAGGCACAACTGATGCCGGCTGCGCAGGCCGTACAGGCAGTGAGTAAGTCGTATGTCGATCAAGCGATCGCGTCGCTTGCGGGCGGCAACTGGACGATCACGAGCGAAACGATGACGGGGCCGTTGACATTATGCTGCGATCCGACGCTGCCTTTGCAGGCTGCGGACAAGCACTATGTTGATGAGAACATCGCGTTGGCGGTTCCATTGACGGGCGCAGCGCTGACCGGTCCACTGACGAGTATTCAAATCGGGGCACTCTATCAAGTGGACCAATTTCCAGGAGTGGATTTTGGCGCCAAGCTGAGCGCGTGTGTGAGTGGGTTGAGCGCGACGAATGGCGGGACCTGCGATGCGCGGAATTTTACGGGCACACAGGCGATGGGATCGAACCTGACAATCTCGACAGCGAATGCAACGGTATTGCTGCCTTGCGCCACTATATCAACGGGCAGCCAAGTGATCGTGACGGCGGGCACGAGGAATGTATCCCTGCGCGGATGTTCTTTGCGCGGAGCGAGCGCGGCAAGCGGGAGCCAAGGTGGAACCGTGTTTCTGTACTCGGGAACCGGGGCGATGCTACAGGTGGGAGACCCGACCTATGCGGCGGATACAATGGGCTTTCACCTGGACAACGCGGTCATTAATATCACGGCGGCAACAGCCGCGACCGCGCAGGGATTCCTGGCTTATCGCACACAAGAATTGGATCTGGAAAGTTTGTATTTTCTCGGTAACTCGAACCAGACGGGTATGACATTGGATGGAACCGGGAATTATACGGGCGGAACATTCTATGACAACCAATTCACAGGATTTCAGACGGCGGTCAATGCCATTGGACATCAGATCACGAATCCAGCCACGACTGATTGGCTGAATGCGAGTACGTTTGTTCGGCTACACATTGATTGCCCGACGAGCGGAGGAAGCCCGATCGCGGGGAGTTATGGTATCAACCTGCAACAGGGTGATGGCAACACGTTCACCGGGGGAGATATAGAGGGATGCTCAACGGCATTGCATTTGGGCGCGAAGGCGCAGAACAACACGATAGTGGGGCTGCGGAACGAGAACTCGACGAATCAGGTGGTGGCGGATGCGGGCAGCTCGTACAACGATTGGATGACGGGCGGAACGATGTTTACCGGCGGCCTGACGGACAACGGCACGCGGAACAGCTTCCTCGATACATTTCACCGGAGTTTCAACGGCTTGAATGGTGACTGGTACGGGAGTCAGAAAGACGCGACAGTTACCAATCACACGCGCCTTGGAATCGGGACGGGAAATGAACGCGGATTGTTGAATGAGATTCAGACGGATTACGGATACCGATGGATCGAGGGGTTCACAGACGCGACGGCCGGCGAGCAGTTCTATCAGATTCAAGATTTGTTCAATAATGTGAACCGGCTGTCGATTGGTCAGTATAACAATGGCCAGTCGAGCACGAACAACCAGACGGTGATCAACGCGGCAGGAACGGGCGCGGTGGTGTTGAACGGCTCGAATAACTCGGGAACGGGTGGAGTCGTGATCGGATCGGGCGGTGCGAGTGAGACTACGGTGGCGACGATCAGCAATGCCGGGAACGCGCAGTTCAACGGGACATTGCAGGTGGGGGGTGTGTCGACATTCGTGGGTGCGCCGACGGTGAAGAACCAGGCGGATGCTGAGATCGATGTTACGCTGTGGGCGGGATTGACGCAGGCGTGGCCTGAATCTTTCATCTATAAGAACTATCTTGGGGCAAGCCAGTGGTATATGGAGAACCATACCAGCAATGACTGGTCGCTTACCTCGGCGATTGGCGGTCTGGATAGCTTCAAGGCGTATCAGAGTACCAACTCGGGCGACACGTACATCAACGCGTCGAACAGCGCGGGCGTGGTGCGCGTCAACTACGAATCGGGAGCCGGCACAGCATTCAACATTTATGGCGGCAATTCCAATAGCTTGTATGCGAGCTTTACGGGACCAACGTCGATCAAATTTCCGGGGCTCAAGACGAGCAGCGGGTTTAGTTGTTTGCAAGTCGACAGCTCAGGATTCATGACGAGCACAGGAACGGCGTGCGGGACGGGGAGCGGCACTGGCAACGGCACGGTGAACGCAGGAACGGCGGGACAGATCGCCTATTACAATAGCGCAGGCACCGCACTATCCGGCATCAACACCGTATCGATCACGGCGGGAGGAACCGGGGCTTCAACAGCTTCGAGTGCGCTGGCGAACCTGGGTGGAGCGGCGATCACGGGCGCGACATTTACCGGGCCGGTGAGTGTCACAAGCACACTTTCGGTAGCGAACAACATTAGCATGGGTCCGCGCTACGATGTTACGAATCCGGCATTTGGCGCCAAGGGAGACGGCTCGACAGACGACACCGCCGCTATACAGTCGGCATTCAATGCCTGCTTTAACAACGGCGCGACTCCTCATGGCGGGATCGTCGAGTTTCCTGGACTTCACAGTTATCTTGTATCCTCTACGATCAACGCTTATGATGGCTGCCGAATCGAAGGCACTGGCGGATATACCGGGGGCGGTTTCGCTCCGAGCCGGATTCAATGGAATGGTCCAACTCCTGGAGCCGTTTACAACATCAGCGGATTTACCCTGGCGGCCAACGTATCACCCTATGTGGCTTCGGCGAGTTTCCCAGCCGTGCCGGTACCCGCGCCTATCGTGGGAACTTTCACGGCAGCCAACAACCTTACCGCGGGGCAGTGGGTAGACATCGAAGGGCTGACTTCGGCAGCGGGGGCATCCATCAACCGTGGTATCTTCCAGGTCGTTTCTGCGACGAGCACCGGCTTTGTCGCGCTGGTGCCGTTTGGAAGCGCGGTCCTGGGTACATTTACGGATACGGGAACGGCGACCGCGGCGAACGTTGTGATCGCCTTTGATACGAACGCGCGCTATGAGCAGGAAGTAAAAGACATTGAGATTACGAGTTCTTCCGTGACGTCGACAAACAGCTTTCAAGTGGGGCTCTACTTCGGCTCTCGAGTTGATACCGGGACGCGCATTTACAACACGTGGGTGTCGGGAGCGACGGAATATAGTTACTATTTCATGGCCGGTGGCATCAATGTGGAATTTGATAAGGGGTGGAGGTCGGATGGCGCCGGGCTCGGGGGAATTTATTGGAAGGTAACTGGTTCCGACTCCTTAGGCATCGCGAATGGAACGGTCGATAACAGTCGTGGCATCACAGGCTTCCTGACGAGCGGGGCGGCCGTAGTTATGGATAACGCATACTGCGGCGGAGGCGCCGCGATTCATTTCACGAGCAGAAACCTCAAAGTAGAGGCCAATACGTCCCTTGCTCCAGGTCTGGGCGTCTTCACGCTCTATGACTGTCCTTCGCTGGGGGGACCCGTTCAGTTTTTCATGGATTTTGAAAATACCTGGATAGCGCCAGCGTATCCGAATCAAGCAGGATTCAATTTTCCATCGTTTGTGATGTCGCCTGCCAATGACGGGGCGCTGGATTTGACCCTCGTGAATGGCGAGTTTCCCAACGGCGCAGGAGCGAACACGACGCAGCGATTCAGCGGTCTGCCGGCGCTGGCACGGAATGATATTTCGGGCAGCTCGGGCTATGTTTCTCTCTTCAGTTATGCACCCGCGCAAAACAGCAGCGGCGCCAGCATTGCATCGATGGCGGCGCCGATTGAACTCATGAGTGATGTGAATATCGGTCAGCTTTGGCAGTATGGTATCCATGCCTCCGATTTTCTTTACAGTGACACAGCTTATGCGGCGCTGGCGAATGCGACAACCTTGTATGCGGGACAGATCGTGGCTCCTCCGGCGTATTGGAGCGGCGTGAACGGCAACCGATATGCAATCGATGTTGTGTATCAGACTGGAACAACGGGCACACCGAACGGCGGAGCAACGACGTGCACCGGCTCAAGCGGGACGAGCATTTTGACTTGCAGCAGTGCGACCGATCTATCGGTTGGCCAAAGAATCATGATCGGAACGGACACAAACAAGGAAATCAGATACGTTGATGCGACCAACCCAAGTGCTGTCGTGGTCAATTTGACGAACAACCTGGCTTCGACTTACACCACAGCAACGGCTCTTTCCTTCTCTGCGCCGGTGTTGGGGCCTGAGATGCAAATGCCTACGAAGTTATCCTCGGCACCGACGGCGCTTGCCTGGTCGCAAGGCGACATGGAGCAGAACTCTGGCGCGGCGGCGAATGGAGTGGCGGCCTGGGTGAATGTAGCGGCGGGAACGCCGGGAACGTGGGCGGGGATTCCGCTGGGCAACAGCAGCGGTCAGATCAGCAGTTCGCAGATTTCAAATCTTGCATTCCAGAGCTTGACGACCACGGGAACATCGGGCGCGGCGACGTTGAACGGTGGAGTTTTGAATATTCCGAACTATGGCGCGGGATTGAGCGGCGTAGGCAGCATCAATTCAGTGAGCGGAGCATTCACGTTTACGGGGGCGGGAGTGAGTTGTTCGAGCACGACCTGCACATTCACGGGCGGCAGCATACCAGCATCAGCTAATGCATTAAGTTCCAACTCGAGCAGCCAGCTTGTTGCTTCTACCTCTCATAATCTGAGCGTACCGGCAAATTGCAGCGCGACGAGTGGTTCAGGAACGGCTTACGCATGCACTTCGTCCCCCACGTTTACGCCTGTCGCCGGGGATCATATTCAATTCAGGGCCGATGTGGCGAACACGGCGAGCGCGACGCTGTCAGTGAATGGAGCCAGCGCGGCAACCATCAAGAAGTGGGGCGGGTCGGGCAGCCTGATGGCCAATGACTTGTTGCCGGGGCACTGGATTTCGGCGACCTTTGATGGAAGTTATTGGCAGCTTGAAGGGCAACTCGGGAATGCAAACGCGACACAGATCAATGGAACGTCGATCACGGCATTATCGGGCAGCGGATCGGTTGTGGCGCTGACGAATTCGCCGGTTTTTACGGCTCCTATACTGGGAGCGGCCAGCGCGACGAGCGTCACGACGACGGCATCGTCCACCTTCGCAGGCAGCGCGAACCTATTCAACAATGCAGCGGCGACGGAGAACGATGTCATTGTGCAGGCCGGTTCCGGCGGCGCTCAGACGGCCGCATATGAGTTCAACACATATGCGGGCACGCCGACCTGGAAGCTGAGGATGGACAGCAGCAGCTATCTTCGGTTGAACGATGTGGCAAATAGTTTGGACCGGGAAGTCTTCTATCAGAACGGGCAGACCATGATCAACTCCGGAAGCGGGTCGAGCGCGGTGGTGATTAACAACGCATCGGGATCGGGTACCGGCGGATTGGTTGTTTACCAAGGCGGCAGCAACTCGAGCACGATCGCCGCGAACTTGAGCGGCAACGGAGCGGCCACGTTCGCCGGCACCGTGACTGCGCCCACCTTTGCAGGCGCCTTGACGGGGAACGCCTCAACGGCGACGACGGCCGCGAACTTGAGTGGGACACCGACATTGCCAAGCGGCGTTACTGCGACGACGCAGGCGGCGGCAGATAACAGCACAAAAATCGCGACCACGGCGTATGTGAATCTCATCACGAACACTCCAGCGTGGTTACGATACCTTGGCACGGGCGCGGACGGATCGTATGAATACAGTTCTACCGCCAGTTGCACGACCAGCCCGACGCACTGCGTAACGACTTGCACGGCGACGACTCCTTGCGTGACAAGCGGCGAGATGTTCACAACCGGCTTTCAGGTGGACTCAGGAGCCTACATTTACTCGAGCGTCGGATCTAGTGGTGCTGGTACTGTGATTCATTCACAGGGCGCGTGCAACATCAATGGAACCATTCTCGCAAATGGAAAGTACAATACCTGGCCCAGCACAAACAAGGGTATGGGCGGAAGCTCATCGGGAGGTTCCGGTGGCGGAACGGCAGCGGGTTCGGCGGGAACGGGCGTTTATTTAAGCCCTGCTCAGACTGGCCTTTTTAACATCAACGGTGGTGCTGCCGGAGCGGCGAGCGGCGGGAATGGCGGCAATGGAACATCGTTTTCATCATCATTCCAGCGGGCATTTGCGAGTACGAATGCCGGTGGCTTGGATGGCATAGGCCTGACCGGCTCGGCTGGAGCACAGGGCGGAAGCAGCGGCGGCGCAGGCGGTTACCCAGGCGGCGGGGCAGTATTGATGTGCGCCTCGATCAATGGGACCGGCGGGGTGATCGATCTAAGCGGCGCATACGGAATGCCGCCAGCGGCGAACTCAACTGGGGCAGGCGGCGGTGGAGGCGGTGGAGTGGGCATTCTCTCTTCGCAGGCCACTGTGACTACATGGCCTGCGATCTATGTCGCGGGAGGTCCGGGCGGCCTTGTGACGGTGCCTGCAGCTTTGGGCACATCCGGCAGCTGCACTACGCAGCCAAAGGCTACGCTGGGAGTGACAAGCGGGGCGCTGAATGGCGTATGTACGGTCATTCAGGCAGGCGCGGGATGCGGCACGGGCGCGAATGTCACGTTCAATGTAGTGGGCGGCGGTGGGACGCTGGGCACGGGGACGGTGAACCCGACATGGAGTGGTGGAGCGCTGGCAAGCTGCACGACTACAGCAGGCACATCTTCGGGCTACACGGCGGCTACGTATACGACGTCAGGAACGGGCGGGGATGGCGGCAATGGCTGGTACGCGGAGTTCCAAGGCTGGTAAGTGATAACGGTTGTTAGCCATGGAATCCCAGGCCTCGAGATCGAGATCTGGGATTCCATGTCTTTTAGGGATGGCGAATCGTGGTATTCCAGTCTTTCATGAGCCACTTGCAAAATTGTCTTTCGGAATTGCGATTCACAATGGACAATCTCCGCAGGTGCTGAAGCCCCGCTCATTTCAATGCACTTACGGCACGACTAAAGAGGCTGCGGAAAAAGGCTGTATTTTGGGCGAAAAGCCCGAAGTGCATATCTCAGGGGCTAAAGCCCCCGCTGGTTTTATCGGCTTTGTGCCGGGGATAAATCCCCGGCCTACCGCCCGCCCGCGTTTTTCCGCAGCCTCTAAAGTCGTGCCCTGACGCTTCTTGCATCCCTCTTTGAATTTTGCAAGTGGCTCTCATTACTGTGAAAAGCCGGATCGGTTTTTTGCTTACCCGGCTGAAATGAGGAACTGTGGCGGAAACGGCGGCAGGAAGCGCGGCGATTGCGGGGGAGTGGATTCTCGACGCGTCGGAGCTGGACCGCGATGAGCTGGAGCAGTACGGGAAGATTCTGGACGCTCGTCCGTCGAGCCTGCGCGGGCGGACCGTAGGGATGGTGCTGGCCGAGCAGCTTTTGATGGTGAGAACACGCGAGGGCAGGACAGCGTCGCTGAAGGCCAATGCGGCGCAATGGGCCTTTGAGCAGCGACGGGGCGAGCGGAATATTGTGCTGAAGGCGCGGCAGATGGGGTTGACGACATGGGCGGCGGCGCGGTTCTTCTTGAAGACGATTACCCAACCCGGGACGCTGACGCTGCAGGTTGCGCACACCCAGGAAGCGGCCGAGGAGATCTTCCGGATTGTGCATCGGTTTTTGAATTGGCTGCCGGCGGAATTGCGCGAAGGACCTCTGCGGACCTCACAGGTCAATGCGCGACAGATTGTGTTTCCAGAGATGGACTCGCAGTACAGAGTTGTCTCTGCCGGGGACCGGAATGCGGGGCGAGGATTGACGGTGCAGAATCTGCATTGCTCGGAGCTGGCGCGATGGCCGGGCGATCCGGCGGAGACCTTGGCGGGTCTCAGGGCGTCGATGGCTCCGGGAGCAGAGCTGATTTTGGAATCGACGCCGGACGGGGTGGGCGGCTGCTTCCACGAGGAGTGGCAGAAGGCCAGTGAGACGGGGACGGTGCAGCACTTTTTTCCATGGTGGATGGAGCGGCGGTACCGGAGCTGCGCGGTGAATGAGGCGAGCCTGACGCGCGACGAGCGGGAGTTGATGGCTCACCACCAATTGGATCTGGAGCAAATTGGCTTTCGGCGGCAGATCAGGGCAGATTTTCGCGGACTGGCGCGGCAGGAGTATGCCGAGGATTGTGATAGCTGCTTTTTGGCCAGCGGAGATTCGGTCTTCGAATTATCGGCGATTGAGGCGCGATTGGCCACGATGGCAGCGGGGTCGGAGGTGCGGCTTAACGGGAAGCTGGAGGTTTGGTTGCCCGCGCTGAAGGGTAAACAATATCTGGTGGCGGTTGATCCGGCAGGTGGCGGGAGCGAGGGCGATTACTCGGCGGCGCAGGTATTGGAATTGGAAACAGGATTGCAGTGCGCGGAGTTTGCCGGACATGTAGGTGGTTTGGAATTGGCGCGTGTGGTAACGGCGCTGGCCGTTGAATATAACCAGGCGTGGCTGGTGGTGGAGAGAAACAACCACGGCAGCGGCGTGCTGGCTCTGATTGAAACGGCGTGTGGCTACGGACGGATTTACCGGCAGGGCGGACAGGCGGGGTGGCTGACGACTTCAATGAGCCGGCCGGCGGCGCTGGGGCGGCTGGATGCGGCGCTGGTGGAGCGGCCGGATTGCTTCCAGAGCCGGCGTCTGCTGGGGGAGTGCCGAAGTTTTGTGCGCAGGCCGGATGGGGGATCGGGCGCACGGCCGGGGACGCATGACGACCGGGTGATGGCGATGGCGATTGGGCTTGCGGCGCGGGAAGAGATACTGGGGAAAAGCAGCTCTTAGCCATTAGCTTTTGGCGATCAGCTTGCAAATGGTGGAGACGGGAGTGCGTTTTGGCTCACGAGGGTTGAGGTCGGATGTGATTCGCGACCAGGAACTCCGGGACACAGAAGCTAATGGCTGGAAGCTGTCTGTTCGGGTCTGAGCGCTAGAATTTCGATAGAGACACGGGACGAGGCGGGAGCAGGGACTTGGCGGTACTGGCGGTGCAGCATATCCGGCGGATGCGGGGCGGAGCGCAAGGCCAGTTGATGCTGGGCGCGAACGGGCAAGTGTATGTAGTGAAGTTTCAGAATAACCCGCAGCATATGCGGGTACTGGCGAATGAGTTTCTGGCCTCGCGGATTGCGGTGGCGGTTGGTCTGACGGCTCCAGAGACGGAGTTGGTGGAAGTATCGAGCTGGTTGATTGAGAATACTCCGGAACTGGAGATTGACCTGGGCCGGACGCGGGTGCGATGCCAGCCCGGCTTGCAATTCGGCTCGCGATTTGTGGGTGGGCTGATGCCGGGCCAAGTGGTGGACTACCTGCCCGAAGAGCAGATGGCCGAAGTGAGGAACCTTGGGGAGTTTGCCGGGATACTGGCGCTGGACAAATGGACCGGCAATGCGAATGGCAGACAGGCGGTCTTTGCGCGCAAGCAGCGGGAGAGACGCTATCGGGCGGTCTTCATCGATTATGGTTATTGCTTTCACGCCGGGGAGTGGAAGTTTGAGGATTCACCGCTGCGCGGAGTTTATTATCGCAACGATGTTTATCAGGAGATCGCCGGCTGGGAAGCCTTCGAGCCGTGGCTGACGCGCCTGGAGACGCTGGCGGCGGAGACAGTTTGGGCGGCGGCCAGCGAAATTCCGCCGGAGTGGTATGGCGGCGACCTGAGCGAGATGGAGTCTCTGGTGGAAAGACTTCTGGGACGGCAAAGCCGGATTCGGGAGCTGATTGAAGGTTTCGGGAGGTCGGATCGGAAGCCATTTCCAAAATGGGTGGGGATGGTAAAAGATGGAGGAGAAGATGGTTGGAAAGAGGAGCGTTGGGGGTCTAACATGATCGGAAGGGTGAATTGAAGGGCGGGTTTTAGCTGTTGGCTGTTGGCTCTGGCTTATCGCGATGGGCGCTTAAGCGGCAGGGTTTCGGATTGGGGCAACCAGAGGGTTGGCTGGAATGGCAGACAGGGTACGGCAAACTGAGAGATAACGGTTAAGAGCTAACAGCTAGGAGCTAATAGCTAGCGGCTAAGAACTTCGTGAGAACGATGAGTAACAGAAATGAGCGGCGGACATGCGAGTTTCAACTGCTTCGGTATGTGCCGGACGCGGTGCGGAATGAGTATGTGCATATCGGAGTGATCCTGCGCGAACAGGGGAGCCATGCCGCGGCGGAGGTGCGTTTTACCCGCGACTGGCGCCGAGTTCGCTGCCTCGATCCGGAGGCCGACACCGCTCTGCTGGAGGGGATGGAAGGCGAACTGCGGCGTCGCTTCTCGGCCGAGCCGGATGGGAATCTGATGCGGCTGCTGAGTGAATCACTTTCGCTGAGCGTGCAGATGACCGAGCCCAAAGCTTATCTCGCGGAAAGCCTTCCGGCAGGGATGGAAGAGCTGATGCGTTTGTATGTGGAGCCGCCGCCGAGAGAGAAGACGCAGAGGTTGAGCGGACGGGCGGCAATCCAGGCGAAGATGCGGACGGAGTTTGAGCGGGCGGGAGTGTGGGAGTTGATGAGGAAACGGATCGCCGCGGCTGAGTATACGCGCCCCGGTGACCCGCTGCGAATTGACGTGGGCTACAGGCCGAATGACATGCGCCACTTCGGGGATAAAGACCCGGGGACCCAGTTCATCCGCATGTTCCATGCGGTGAGCCTGGAGCCGGGCGTGGAGATGGCCAAGGTGCTGGCCTATTCAGCGGCGGGATTGCGGATTGGCGTGGAACGGGTGGAGAAGGCGCAACTGGAGTTGACTGCCGTGATTGAGCCGGCGGCACGGCTGGGAGCGACCGACGATGATCCGGAGCGGCTGGAGATCTACCGGTTTGGCGTGGAGACGATGGAGGAGAATCAGATTCGTGTGCTGACAACATCGGATCTGGGCCGGGTGGCAGAGACGGCGCGGCGAGAGTTGCGGGTGTAAACGCCAGCCGACAGCGGACAGCGATCAGTTTTATTGCGGTAATCACTGGAGTCAGCATGTGTCTGAGACGTCGATGGATCAAAGATAGCGCGTTAGCGGCGGCGATGAAACCATGCAGATTTCAAGTTTCAGAATTATGAAGATAGTTTGCAGATCATTTCCAAGCTTTGTTGTAGGATTGATTTTGTAAGTAGGGATTTTGTAATTAGCGGCTGGAAGCTGTTCGCAATCAGCTGCTAATGATTGGTTGTCAGGCATTCACAGTTTTTTGAGGCATGGCTCTTTCCGGAGCCGTGCCTTTTTGTTTTTGGGGCGGCGGGAAAAGGAAGGTGCGCGTGAAGGTAGGAGAACAGTTGCGGGAGATTTGGCGGCAAGCGACGGGAAGTGGTCGCGCGGCGGACGGGCCGGGCAGCGCGGGCGGCCTGGATGCAGGCGCGGACGCGGAGCGCAAAACGCTGGCGCTGCCATCGATCTTAACTCCAGTCCAGTTTCCAGGGCAGCACTTGCCTAAGCCGACGCCGATGAATCTGCGCCGGTTTGCGGAGACGCCGGTGGTGCGTCGCGCGATCAATGTGATCAAAGATCGCATTGCGGCGATGGATTGGCAGGTGCGGGTGCGCCGCGGAGTGAAGGCGGGGGAGTTAGCCTTTGCGGAACGCAAGTTGCGGGCGCTGCGCCGCACGTTGGAAGAACCGAATGCGGCGGACAGTTTTCGCACCTTGATTGAGCAAGTGATCGAGGATGCGCTGACCGGCGGCTATGGAGCCATCGAGATGGAACCGACCGGCGACGGCGAGCGGCCGGCGATGCTGTGGGCTGTAGATGGAGCCTCGATCCGCATCAATCCGCGGTGGGATGGAAACCCGGAGACGCCACGATATGCGCAGGCGCTGCCGGGACAACTGGAGTCAAGCGCGATTGAGTTGCGCGATGACCAACTAATGTATGTGCGCATGAATCCGCGCAGCTTTACGCCTTTTGGACTGGGACCGCTGGAAGTAGCGTTTGAGACGGTGAACCAGTTCTTGAGCGCGCACCGCTTCGCGGGCAAGTTGGCGGCCAACACAGTGGCGCAATATGCGCTGTGGATCAACGAGGCTACGCCGACGCAGCATGATCGGCTGATTCGCTGGTGGCAGGACGAGATTGAGGGAACGGGACGGGTACCGTTGATTTCGACCGAGCAGAAGCCGGAGGTGCTGCGGTTTGCTCAAGGGACCGATGCGGATATGCGGTTGGCCTGGCAGGAGTTTCTGATCCGCATGGTGGCCAACGCATTTGGATTGCCGCCGCTGCTGTTGGGGTTAGAAGCGGATGTCAACCAGTCGACTGCATCGGAGATGACCGATGAGGCCTTCCGCGGGGCAATTTCGCCGATGGCGCTGCTTCTGGCCGGGCATATTACACGTGACCTATTCGGCAAGTGCATTGGATGGCGGGAATTCGAGTTTGTCTTCAACGAACTGAACGCGAGGGACGAGGAGACAGAGCTGGCGGTGCAGGTGCAATTGCTGCAGGCCGGTGTGTACACGGTGAACGAAGTGCGGGCGATGCGGGGACTGAGGCCGCTAGGGCAAGACGGGGCGATTCAGTTATCGGGGGAAACAGCGGTGGAAGCAGGTAGCTCGCTATTGGCTTCTAGCTCTTAGCTTTTTTGCACGGTAATTTTGCCTGGTAAACAACGGAAAAGCCGGAAGACAAGGGAGACTCCGGACTTTCGTTTTGACTCTTTGTTGTTTATCGTGCGAAACCGTAAGAACGATGAACTACGCGATGAGGCTGATAGTTAGAAACCACGAGCTAGCGGCTAAAGGCTAGTAGCTAAAGATGGGCGGAGAGCGCATGAGACTGGAAGCGATGGCGGTAAAGATTCCCCCTGTGGACGGTCACCCTAACCGGGTGGCCTTCGAAGGGGTATTGACCATGGTGGATGCAGCCAGTGACAAGGCACCAGTGGGGGCGCGCGGACATCGAGTGATGCTGACGCGCGAGGCGGCGGAAAAGGCGCTGCCTTCATTGCTGGGTATGGCAGTGGATTATCGGCCGGGGTGGGACGGACATGACGCGCGGCGCAAGATCGGCTTGCTGACCGAGGCGAGTTTAATTGGGCAGCGATTGGTGGTCAAAGGTTACCTCTATGCTCGGGACTTTCCCGAGGTGGCGGGGGCAATAGAGGCGCAGACGCCTAACTCGATGGGCATGAGTTATGAGTTAGCCGACGCGCGGGTGGAAGATATGCGGGCCGAGGTGTGGAAGCTGACCCGTGTGACCTTTACGGGGGCGGCAATTCTGCTTCGCGACAAGGCGGCCTATCGAGCCACAAGCTTCCGCATGGCGAGTTAGCACGATTTTCACACAAAACTCAGGGCAAACAGGAAAGGAATGGCATGGAAAACAAAGAGCAAGAGATTGCGGAGCGGCTTGAAGCCGCGACGTCACTGCTGGAGCGGACGCTCAGCTGGCTGGAGGAGCGGCAAGGCGTTTTGACCGGCGAAGTGGAAAAAATCTCCGCAACCGTCGAGCAAAGCCGAAGGGAAACAGATTTGGCGGAAAGGCTTGCCGTAGCCGAGCGGGAGTTAGTCGAACTGAAGGCCAATTCAGCGCAGAATGTGTTGAGCCCGTTGCGCCGGACGCTGCCTTCGACAACCAGCGAGATGCTTGCAAAGCACGGCATCGGTGACGGGCCAGTGGACGTGCGAACGCTGGATGCGGCACTGTCCGGACTAAGCCTGGAACAGCGCATCGCCGTAAAGACCCAACTGCTGCGGGCTGGCACGATCGCGTAACAACAGCCTCTAGCTTCTAGCTACTAGCTTTTCGCTAAGAGCTTCTGGGTGCTCGGGGCTGGCAATTCGTCGGCAAACCGAGATGGAGTGGCAAGAGATCAATCCGGTTATGAAAACAATGCGGAAAGATACTTGTCGAAACAGGATCAAATCACGGCTTGGATAGAAAGGCTAGCAGTTGGAAGCTAGTAAGTGTCAGTTTTTATTCAAGCAACGACTGGCCCCATGGAGGGGGCGAAAGAGCCTATGAACGCAACCTTTGCAGACATTCACGCGGCAGCGGATTTTATCGGACCGGGCGCAATTGAAGTTCCGCTTTACCAGACCGAGATCTTCGACATCTGCCGGCGTTCGAGCCCCTTCGGGCAGCGCATCAAGCAGGTGCCGGCGACAGGGCATCCGTCGCGGTTCTTTGAGGAGACGGCGATTCCGAATCCGGGCGCGGCAGGGTTTGTGAATCCACGCGCCATTGTGCCCATGACGGTGACCCCGACACGCGTGGAACGAAGCGTACCGCTGAAGGCAATCGTTTCGCAGATCAACTACAACCTTTTCGACATCGAGTTGGGCGATCAGCAAAAGCAATTCGCATATCTGCAGGCAAAAGACCTGGTGGACACGGTGAGCGGCGTAATGGTGGCGCACGATGTGGCTCTGTGGAACGGCAACGACACTAGCCTGGCCACGCCAACAACCACGCAGTATATGGGCGTGGCCGCGCAGATTGCGGCAGGCGGCCTGACGACTAGCATCGGCACGACAGCTTCAATTGTGGACGGGCTCAAGACGGCTGTAGCTCAAATGGTGGCCAGCAACGGCTACCAGGTGCGGCCAACAGCGATCTATGCCAATCCCGTGCTGCTGGACCTGATCGACCAGGAGATGAAGCGGGAGTTCAACGTGGTGTTAAATACCGATAACATCACGGGTGGGGTCCGGGTGAAGATGCTCTCGACGCAAGCAGGCGATCTGCCTTTGATTCCGGATTGGAGCCTTGGTTACACCGGTACTCCGGGATCAGGCTCGGCGGTTCTTCCTGCTTACATCGTGACGGAGGATCTGATCGAGTATCACTGGCTCGGCGATCCGACACCACGCATCTTCCAATTGGGTCTGCCGAACTCACTGACTTATCAGTATGTCGCGGTCAAGTTCGGCGCGGTGGTTGTAAAGGGCGCAACCTATGCTCACTCTCAGGTTCTGGTGGACCGTTAAGTAGCGGGCTTGCGCGTTAGCGAGTTGGCGGAGGGGCTCTGAAGGTTGGAGTCTCTCTGCCAGCGAGTGAGGGCAGTTTCAGAAGTCGTAGAACGCATGATTTCCACCATGGTCGAAAGAGAACCAGAAGCAGGTTATTCGACTCGCTTCGCTCGCTCAGGATGATAACGGTGGGGATGGGAAACTCACATTTCAATCATTAGAAATTCTCTAGCAACGGTACAAGCAAATCAAGAAGAGGGAAAGGTGGGGTATGGCATATCTGCAGCCAGTGGATTACCCGAATTATGGATTGCCGGCGGGCACGACGGCGGACTGGATAACAGCCGCCACGGCATTGATCAACAGCTACTGCAGGCGGCCGAACCTGAATGTGATCCAGTATACGGAGCGGCTTCGATTAACCAGCGGATCGCAGACGGTGTTATTGAGCTATCTTCCGCTTACCCCTTTGGGAGCGGCTACAACGCCAATCGTCAGCATTGAGGGCCGGTATGCGAGACCGCGGCGGGGCGAGTTTGCGAACGAGCCACTACTGGAGATTGCTTTGGCGTTCTCGCTGCCTGGGCAGTGGACGGCGATTGATCCTAACTCGGTGGATTTTGACGCAAACACCGGAGAGCTAACTCTTCCGTGGAATGTGCTGGGGCTGTCGTACAACGAAGTCGCTGTGACTTACACAGCGGGGCTGGCAACGATCGGGGACGATGTGAAGTCGGCATGCGCACAGCTTGTACGAAATGCTCAATCGACGCCAGCATTAAATGCTAGCAAGACCAAGATCGACACGATGCAGATGCAATATTTTTCGAGTTCGCTGGTGGACGAAACAGTGCAGGCATGGCTGCGTCCCTACATAGCGAACAGGCTGGGGTGAGCGATGAGTGATACAGCGCCGCGCAACCCGGTGGGAGCGCCGCAGATGCTGGCCGATGCCTTGCTGCGAAGCGTGGCAGGAACCAAGGCCCTTCTGCGAGTGACGGGCATAAATACGGATACCAGCCAGTCCGAGATGGGGCTGGTAGCCACAACATTTGCCGAAGTTGTCGTAAGCCCGGTAGTTATACGTCAACTTCGGCCGTCGTGGAAAGAAAGCGGCGAATCAAAGTGGGAGTTACTGGTTTCAGCAACTGGGATACAGCAGCAGGTTAACGCGCTGAATCTGGAGTCTGCCCAGTCACTCTTTTCGATGACTCTGACAGTTACAGTAGCGGGACAGGATTACCTGATTGAGTCGATAGCTTCCAATGAAGCCTTTGGTCAAGTGTATCTCTACCGATTGCTACTGCGGGAAGCGCAACAGCAGGCAGTGTGAAGAGCAACTGGCTATCAGCTTCCAGCTTTTAACCGCGCACGAGGAGCATTACTCCATGCAAAATGCAAAAGACTCGTTCTATATGGTACTGCGCGCGCGCCTGGCGACGATCAATCCGGAGCGGACGATCTTGCTGCGCGGCGCAGTGCGACCAGGAATTCTGGTGGAGGAGGCAGAAGCCCCCTTCAGTCAGCTTCCCAATGACGTGTTTGTTCTGCGCTGGCTGGGCCTGGGCGTTGATATGAATTTGAGTTCGACGATGGCGGCCGAGCATTGCGAAATCATCTATCAGACGTGCGGAACGCAAAGCTTTGGGGGCTTGGACCGCGGACGGTCACTGAGCGAGATGGATAAGGAATTGGCGGCAACAATGCAGCCTTTCCACACTGCCAAGCTCAACTTCACAACAACTCCACCGGCAGCGATGCAGACAAACGTGTTTTGGGATGAGCCGGGGTTTGGACCCATTGTTATCCAGCGGGACCGGCTAACTCGCACCGCAAATGTTACGGTTTACAGTTATCAGGAGCAGGGGGAGTAATGGCGATAAATTTGTTTACGGCTCCCGCCCCTGTGGCGCGGCGAGTTAGGGGTTATTTTGCGGCGGTAAACCGGGTGACGCAGACGCCGGTACTCTTCGATCCATCGGAACAGGGCAGATTTAGCCTGGATGCGCCGCCGGCTCCGTGGATTAGCCTGGGCTGGATTCAAGAGTTCACACGCAGGCCGGGAAGCAAGACCGCTGCCGTTCTGACTGGCATTCCGGCCAGCCCTCTGGAGCAGGTACGCGAGACGCTTGATGCGCAGGTGAGCTTTGAGTTTCTGAGCTGGACCAAGCTGACGATGGCACTGGCCACTGGCTCGCAGCACATGAACTTGCTGGCACCCGCAAGTGGAGCAGCTCCGGCCGCGGATGGGGCGGCGGCGGCGGCAGTTAACGTACAGAGCGGATCAACGGCGACGTTCATTGCATTGGCAGCGGCTGATGCGGCAACTTTTTCGGCGGGCTCGATCATTGCGCTGGACCTTGACTACACGGGACAGACAGGCTATCTCGGTACGCCAATTTCAGGCGCGTATCTACGCACCTCGCTCTCTGACGCGAACTATATTCGGCGAATCACTTTCAATGTGGCGTCAGTTTCGGCAGTCACTACGACGGGCGCTACGGGATTGGCACTCGCCGATCCATTACCAGGCGGCGCTCCGGCGGCTGGCTCGAAACTACAGGCAGTCATCGGATTTGTAGATCGCGAGGGCGGCAGTTTTTACCAAGAATGGTCGGCGCTGTTTGTCATGGAAGGCAGTCAAGGGGAGCGTATCTTCTTCCACTATCCGCGCCTGCAGACAATGGCTGGCGCGCAGGAAACAACATCGCCTTTAGACGGACGGAACAAGAACGGACTGGCGCGGGTATTGCTCAAAGGCGAGTTCCTGGCGTTGCCCGTGACCGATCCACTGGATGGCGAACGAGTGGTTTGTTACAGAAGCTTCTTACCCGCCGCCAACGCACTAATCTAATCGAGTTATCGAGTCAACAAGTCAGAGAGTCACGATGAAAATCAGGATCAATGGGCAGGACTGCACGGCTGCGCTCGATTCAGCGCGACCGCTGACTATCGAGCGCAAGCTGAACGAGCCTTCTTTGTGCCAACTGTGGCTGAGCCTGCCCAGTAATGGCAGCCTGGCAATGCCGTTGCGTTACCAATCTCTCGAAGTAATAGGAGACGATGAAACCTACTACTTCACTGGTTACTTAGCAGTGAGCCCGTTGCCGGAATATGCAGGCCTTGCTATAGAAGGGCCGCGCTATAGGATTGCAATTCAGGCTTTGAGCGATGAACTGCTGTTGGATCAGAACCAGTTGCCTCCGAGCGCAGGTTCGACAGGTGAAACCGCTGGTGAGCTAATGACATCGCTTGTAACTCACACGGGAGTTAGCAACCTATCGACGCAAGGTCTTTCGCTTCTCACGCCGATCAGCAAGTTTGTCCCCGATCCGGGTGCGCCATGGAGCAAAAGCGCGGGCCAAGTGGCAAGCATGGCGCGGGCCGCTTATTCCGCGATCAACGGAGCGTTATCGCTCGCATCTGTGCCCGGCGTTGTGCATCCGCTGAACGAAACGGACGGAAGCCTGAACCTGGCAGCGCTGGCTTTCACGGCCAGCGTGAAGCGCTCTTTGGCAAATGATATTACTGTTTGCGGCGAGCACGAGCCGGTTGCCTATGTCACTGAATACTTTCTTGGCGACGGAGTTACGACCCAGTTTTATCTCACTGCAGATCCATACTTTCCATCTGCATCCTTGTCAACCATCGTCAGCGAACTCTTCAATGAGGCACAGATCAATCAGCGGGTTTGGGGAGTCATCGGCGAAGGGTGTTATCTAACGCAGGGAACAAGCGGACTGGAGATGGCTGGGGGCAGTGCTGTTCCACCAAACGCTTATCTGGCGCTGATCGATCCAGCAGAGATGGGTGGAACCCTGCTGCTGGAGGCGGTGGGAGTTACTCTTTCTTCGAGCAGCACAGGAATCTTGGCCAGCTTCTGCACTGGAGCGTACACGCAGTCTGGATGTGTTGCAGGTTTTCAGGTGACCTCATCGCCGAGCACCGGGACTGCCACGTTGCAGCCGGTGATTCAAGGAAACCCGGTGGGATCGACGTATGCGATCAATACGGCTAACCAATACACGCTACGCGTGCGGGTGCATTGCGCCGAGAATGAACGAAAACAGCAAAGTTATAGTTCCTTTGGAGACAGCGGAGCCATATTGAATGGGGGGGCCTCAAACATAATTGCGGGAATGGCGCAGATGGAGATCCAGGAATTTGTCAATGGCGTGGGCGGGATGCCTGTGACGCTGTATGACGGTGCGATCAGCGGTCTTCCCATCGCTTGCAACGCGACTGCGGTTGGTGGTCCAGGGTTAATTGGGAGCATGCGGGCGTTCAATGTAACCAATCTCGGATCGGGTTGGGTGGTGAGCACGCCACCGAGCGGCGGTGCCTATACCCGGCGGGTTGGCACGACGGCCGAGGCAGCCGAGTGCCATTTGCTGCGCACGGGCAAGGTGGTTTTCTATAACGGCTACGCGCCGATGGTGGGCGAGCAGATCGCCGTGAGTTATCGGACCATCGGCAGAGCTGTGGGGCGAGCGGTCAACACGGTGAGCCAACAGGCGCTTGCCCAGGCGGGAATGCCCAGCGAGGCCGCCTGGATTGGTTCGGTAACCAGTCCTGCGGCGCGCAGTTCCGCGGACTGCCGCAATGCAGCTATGACGATTGAGCAGGCGGCGGCGAGTGTCAGCGCGCTATGGAGCGGAAGTTACAAGGGAAGCAGAATGAGCTTTGCATCCGATGTTTGGCCGGGGGATGCGTTGTTGCTGAATGCGCCTTCAACCAACTTGAACGCGCAGGTAGTGGTACGGAGCGTCACGGTAAGTTACAAGGCGAGTTACCCCGATCTGGTGGAGTACGCTATCGCCTTCGCCAACGATTGGGCCGACGATCTGGCCATTAAGACGAGCACGACCGTGCCTGCCGATGCTTGGCTACCAGCGCCGATTGCTCCGACCGTTCTTGCCAATCTGAATGCTGTCATTGTGACTGCGCTGAATGGAGCGACGGTGGCGATCAACACAGGCGTAGCGGCGCCCGAAGGCGGAGGATTCGAGGTTCGGCTGAGGGACTTTTCCTTCGTGGCGGGCAACGATCCTAGCCTGGTGATGAGATCGACTCAGCCAAACATGAGCATTTCTCGCATCAGCGCCAACGACCGGTTTTACATTCGGATGTATGACGGCTCGACGCCGCCTAACTACTCGGAATTCTCAGCGGCATTGTTTATTAATCTGCCTTTGGGATCGTAGACGGCAACTTACCTGAACGAATGATGAGCAGACGGAGCTTGGCAGATGCGGATGATGAATGAATTCGAAGCGCAGGTGCTGAGCGACCTGAGCGTGCTAAAGACGCAGATGATCAATCTCACCGGCGATGGCAACGGCGGACGAATTGCCGATTTAGAGAGGCGGATGGAGCGTCACGAACAGAACTGGCAGCGGGCCAAGGGCTTTCTGGCCGCTGTCAGCGTCTTGTTTGCGATCATCGAGGTGGCCGTCGAGACGATCTTCAGGCATTAGACGCGGCATATAGAGTTCAGAAACAGTCGTGACTTGCAAGTCATAATAAGTTTGCGCACACGTTACCAGGATGCAGGTTAGCGAGTTGGCGCGTTTTGGCGGCAAGTCCAAGTTTTCGTATAATTGAACTATGAGCGAACAACCATTGGTTGGAGTGGTAATGGGCAGCAAGAGCGACTATGAGGTGCTCTCAGCGGCCATTGAGATTCTGCGAGTGCTGGAGATTTTTCATGAGGCGAGGGTGCTAAGCGCGCATCGCACTCCCGACCAACTCTTCGAGTATGTTGCGACGGCGACGGCACGCGGGATGAAAGTGATGATCGCAGGGGCGGGCGGCGCGGCACACCTGGCCGGCGTGATCGCAGCCAAGACGCTGATTCCCGTGCTAGCCGTGCCGATCGCTTCCACGCCACTCAACGGCCTGGATTCGCTGCTTTCGATGGTGCAGATGCCCAAGGGGATTCCTGTCGCAACGCTGGCCATCGGCAAGCCTGGTGCGGCGAATGCAGCACTTTTTGCTGCTGAGATTCTGGCTCTGAATGATTCGGCGCTCTACATGCGACTGGTTGCTTGGCGGGCAGCGCGGGCACAGGAAGTGCTGGACGTAATGTTGCCGGAGTAAACGACGTGCGAATTAGAAGGCGGAGCGGACTCCATCGCGAGTCTCAAACATCGATTGCGGCGTAGGATTTGCGGTAGCGTGAGGAATAACGGGGCGCGGATTTCCCTGGCTCATTTCCAACGAAATATTCGCAGCGAAACAGCAAACGGCGCCACCAGCCAGGCTAGCAAGATCGCAATCGGCGCGGCCAGTTGGCTTAGGCTCATCCCTTGCAGCATATTCCCGCGCAACGCGTCGATGGCCGCGGTCAGCGGAAGAGTTCTAACCAGCGGCTGAATCGCAAACGGAAAGCGCGAAGCAGAAAAGAACACGCCGGAGAGAATCCACATGGGCAGCATGGTTAGGTTCATCAGCCCCGATGCTGCCTCCATTGTTCTGGCCCGTGAGCTGACCAGCAGACCCAGCGCGGAGAATGCCAGCGACGTGAGCACGCACAGGAATCCCAACTGCCAAAGCGAGCCACGAAATGGCACTCCGAAGACAAGCCGCGCAAAGCTCAGGAACACCGCAACCTCGATCACCAGCAGGGCCAGCCGCGACAGCAGGAACGATGCCAGAAATTGCCAACGCGGCATGGGTGAAGCTACCAGCCGCTTGAGCAGCTTTTTCTGCCGCGCATCGACGATGGCAAAGCCGAGCCCCCACATCGCTGAACCCATCAGGTTCATGCCGAGCAAACCCGGCACTACAAAGTCGATGTAGCGTGCGCCCCTCTCATGCACCAATTGATTCTCGGCACGAATCGCCTCATGCCGCCCGGCCGCCGTCTGAATCGCACGGTCAGCCAGCAACCGCGCCGCGCGCGCATCAGGATTGGTGTCGTCGAATTTATACGCCACCCCATCCGGCTTCTGAATTGCCAGGAGCAAGATGCTTCCGGTCGCGAGGGCGTGCGTGCCGGCAGTCTCGTCCATCGTTGTTGCGGTCAGCCCCTTGTCAGCGGCCAGAGCCTGCGTCAGTTGCGTGGTCGTTGCGCCGACCTGTAACACATCCGCCGGCCGGTTACGAAATGCAATACCCAGCCCCACAGCCAACAGAATCGGGAAAATGAATGTCCAGAAGATCGCCTCTGGTTCTCGCAGAAAGAGCTTGAAGCGAATTGAGGTCAGTTGAAATAGCGAGCTGGTTTCCCATCTATTCATCGCGCAACTTCCTTCCCGTCAGGCTTACAAATACATCTTCGAGTGTTGCGGAATGCGTGCGAAACTCGCTCAGATGCAGCCCTTGTTCTTTGAGTGCGGAAAAGATGCGCGGGACCGCGGTATGCAATTCACTCACTGAAAGCTGATGCAGCCGGGCGTCCTCGCGGTGCGATTGAACGCCCGGAATCGCCGTTAGTAGCGCCACGTTTACCTGTCCCAAGCCCGTTACGGCGAACTCAACGATGTGCTCCGCGCCTACCAGGGCCACCAGTTGCTGCGTCGTTCCCAATGCAATCGTCCGCCCATGGTCCATAATGGCCACGCGGTCGCAGAGCCGCTCCGCTTCTTCCATGTAGTGCGTTGTCAAAATGATGGTGCGGCCCGCCTGCTTCAGTGCATCCACCAGATCCCAGAGGTGGCGTCGCGCCTGCGGATCGAGCCCAGTTGTCGGCTCATCCAAGAACAAAAGTTCTGGATCACCGACCAGCGCGCAAGCCATGGCTAGTCTTTGTTTCTGCCCGCCGCTGAGCGTGCCCACGCGCGCGCCGCGCTTCTCCTCCAACTGTGCCGTCCGAATCGATTCGTCTACCGAAATTCCGCTGCGATAAAAGCTGCGAAAGAGCCGCAAGGTCTCTTCGACTGTCAACTTCTCCGGGAACTGCGTCTCTTGCAGTTGTATGCCGATCCGTTGGCGCAGCTCGCATGCTCCTGTGTGCCAATCGAGCCCCAGCAGCTTAACAATCCCACGGTCTGCGGCCGTCAATCCCTCGCAGATTTCGATAGTCGTCGTCTTACCCGCGCCATTCGGTCCGAGGAGGCCGAAGCACTCTCCGTGCGCCACTTCCAGGTCTAATCCATCCAACGCAACCACGTCAGCAAAAGCCTTCCGCAGGCCGCGCAGCAGGAGTGCCGGAGCGTTTGTATTGAGGTTGTGCGTTGGCGCTGGAGCAACTTGCGAATCGGTCAAGAAATATCCCCTCGTCCAAGACTAACGAGAATCTGTGCGTCTCATCAACTCAGGTATCGCAATCCTTCAAGGAACATTCCTTCGCGGATTAGCAAAAGAGTTATTCGCTGTTACTTATTTAATTATCTGCAAGTTTTTGAAAATAAATAATGGGCGGTGGGTATGCTCCGTGGTGGGGTCCGATCAGACCTTCGGGGAAGGTCCGCCTGAGTAACAATGTAACAGGATGCGGGAATTAGACTGCAATGAACTTTTTCATGCGATTGTCCTGATTTTGTCCCTGGTTTATCGTGCAAAGAGGAGCAGCTGACAGTTCCTCGATTAAACTGGCTCTTAGGTCACCAAGGAATGATGGACATCTGTGCCAATGACGCAAGAGTAATCTAAACTAGCTACGATACCGTTTAATCCCCGAGGGTCAGAAACACCGGTGGAAGACTGAACAGAGCCGAATCTCCGCTTTGCTTATTGCCTTCGGGTTCGTCTGAAAATCCAGATCGAGATGACCGATCGCCAAGAGAGCCCTTCATTGACCGCAGACTGCTATCCCATTACCGTCGTCCCGGGGCTGCACCAGCTTTTTTTGGACTATTGCTCCGGTGCGGCGGCTGTGCGACCGTTCTATGCTTCACTGCCGCCAGACACGGACTGGCAGAAGAAGCCTTCAGTCCCCACGCTCTGGCCACAGCTGGTGAGCTTGCTGGCTGGCCAGAACCCTGCGCCATCTGCCTCGGCGACCCTCGAAGCCCTCCGTCAAGGCGCGGGAGTGGTGGTGACCGGCCAGCAAGTGGGTCTCTTCGGCGGACCACTGTTTACGCCCTTCAAGGCTGCTACGGCATTGGCTCGCGCCCGTCAGGCCACAGCGACGGGCCAGCCTCATGTCGCCATCTTCTGGCTGGCAAGCGAAGACCACGACTTTGCCGAGATCAACCACTACACGTTTCCAGATGGGGATCTCTCGCGCAAGGTGGTCTACTCCGACATTCCCCAGGTTCCGCGGCCGGTTGGCGGCATTGTGCTTGGCGACGAGATCGTCTCGCTTCTCGATCAGGCGGGCGGACTCGCCGATGAAGATGTGTTGACTGCGGCTTATAGGCCCGGCCGGACATTCGCACAGGCTTTTGCCGATTACTATTCGAAGGTGTTCGCGGCGCAGGGCCTGCTGGTGCTGGATGCAAGCAGCCGCGAGTTTCATCGTATGGGCTCGCCAGTGCTGCGCGCTGCCATCGAACGTGCCGACGAACTGCACGCGGCGCTCGTCGACCGCAACCGCGAGCTTGAAGCCGCCGGCTACGAGGCGCAGGTATCCGTGGCGCCACAATCGAGCCTTTTGTTCCTCATCGACGCACTCAGCGGCGCGCGCCTTGCTCTCAAGCGCCACACACCAACGGCACAGGAACCTGAAGGTCTTTGGCAAGCCGGCAGGCAGAGCTATACGACCGCAGATTTGCTCGGGATTCTCGACACCGAGCCCGAGCGCATATCGCCTTCTGCGCTGCTGCGGCCCGTCTTTCAGGATTTTCTTTTATCCACGTCGCTGGTCATCGGTGGGCCGGCGGAAATCGCATACTTCGCGCAATCCGCTGTTCTGTACGAGCGTATCCTCGGTTACAAGACGGCTATCCAGCCACGCCTCTCAGCAACGCTCATCGCACCCGCAACCGGATCGCAGCTTCGCAATTACGAACTGACACCCGATCGTGTGTTCGGACAGAGCGCAGACTCGCTGGCGCAGTTGCTGGCCGCGCGCGCAATGCCGGTTGAAGGCAAACAGAAACTGGCCGCGGCGGGCAACGCACTCGATACCGAACTCGACGCTCTGTTGAAATGGACGCATATGCTCGACGCGGGCCTTGGTCAATCCGCCGATACCGCAGCCGGCAAGATGCGCCACCAGATGAATCGACTGCGGCAGCTGACCGCGAACTTCCAGTTGCAGCGCGAGACAAAGATCAGCCGTCACGCTGGAGAGATCGTCACTGCGCTCTACCCAGGCGGCGTATTGCAAGAGCGAGTGTACGGAGCGGCATACTATTTCATGGTTTATGGCTTCGAGTTGGCCGAAGAGCTGACCAAGCAAGCAGCGAATTCCTGCCCAGGGCATACGGCGCTATGGCTATAATCCAGAGCCAGAGGTAAAGAGGCTCTCCGATGAAATACTTCTTTGCAATCCTTGCGGTGAGTTTGCTGGCCTGTACCGCAACTCAGGCGCAAAAACAGCCCTGCCCCATGCCCGGCGACAATAACGCCTTCCTGGGCATTCAGACCATCCGCCTGTGGCCGGGAGACGCTCCAGACGCCAAGGGTAAGGCCTGCGAAGACACGCCCACTCTGACCGTCTTTGAGCCGCAGAGAGGCCATGAGAACGGCTCTGCAGTGGTGGTCCTCCCCGGCGGCGCCTATACCCATCTGTCAGGCAATTTGGAGGGCCGTCAGGTCGCCGACTGGTTCGCGGCGCGCGGCTTTCGCGCCTTCGTGCTGAGCTACCGGCTTTCTTCGAACGGCTACCTACTCCCCGTTCCACTGATTGACGCACGGCGCGCCGTGCAGCTGGTGCGGGCACGGGCCGCGGACTACCAGATCAACCCCAGCAAGATTGTGATCATCGGCTTCTCCGCCGGCGGACACCTGGCGGCGCTCGCCTCAACGCAGTTTGTCGCCGGCAACCCAGACGCCGAAGACCCCATCGAGAGAGTCTCCAGCCGCCCGGATTATCTGGTTCTGGGCTACCCGTGGATCGGCGCCCTCTCCGAGCAGACAGAGCACCTAAGCTACTGCAAGCTCTTCAATATCATGGACAAATGCGACGAGTTACGCATGGCCTATTCGCCCGATTTGTCCGTCACCAAAGAGACGCCGCCCACCTTCTGGTTCCATACATTCAGTGACGGAACGGTTCCCGTCGAGCAGGGGCTGCGCTTTTATGAGGCACTGGTCAAGGCGGGCGTGCCGGTCGAGGCACACATCTTCGCTAACGGGCCCCACGGCACCGGACTGGGCAGGGGCGATGCGGCTCTGGATCAGTGGCCCAACTTGCTGGAGATTTGGCTGCGCGCGCAAGGGTTGCAGACGGCGGAGAAGCCGGTAGCCCACGTCAAGCCATAGGGTCTGTCATCTAGTTCCCGTGGCGTGGGAGTCGGGCGCCATTGCCGGACATCCCTCCACCCGGCTCGTGATCCGGATTTCCTGCGGCGATTCTTCGCCGCTTCGGAAGCCTCAGATGCTGGCCGAGTGGGAGGAACGGTTAATCGGGCGGACCGCCGCCAGGCCGATCCGCTTACGTGACGGTGATCGTAAACGTCTGCGTGCTCTTGCATCCGCTCGTATTGGTATACGTGGCCACAAACGCGTTAGTGCCTACGCTCAACGGAATGCTGTTGATTTGACGCGAGGTGGAGCTGTACCCGTTTGGGCCCGACCAGCTCCAGGATCCGCCGCTGGTCGGCTGCGGGCCAAGATCCACCGCCGCGCTGGTGGAAGTGACGGTGGCGTTCGATTCCTGGGTCCAGGTTGAGCCGCCATTGATGGAAATGTAAGGAGTGATAGCGGTGGGTGTGCAACTGGTGCCGCTGCCACCAAAGCCTTGGAGCGCAGTGGTCGGTTCTCCGTTGGTTTGCCATGCGCCTTCGGAATAGGTGTCGAACGGAGCGTAGACCTCTGGCTCCCAGTAGAAGACACCCAGGCCGCCGCCGCTATTGAGACCGTTGATGTAGCCTTCGAGCGAAGACTCTGTGCCCGATGGATTGCTCGCCGGGCCGCCGAACTCCACCTGCATCACCGGATGGCTGTACATCGTCCCGTAGTTGATCATATCCGCTACGATGGGAGCGACCTCGCTCCCTGAACCGTAGGAGGAGAAGCCCGTGATATCCCATTTGCCGCCATTCGCGACATAGGCGTTGAAGAACGGCTCAATACCACTGTCTTGAGGTTGCGCAAGGTGGATGATGGCCGGCACGTTGGGGAATACATCCTTGAGGTTGTTATAGCCGGCCATCAGCAAGCCAGTCATTTGGGAGGGGAAATTGAGCCCTCCGATAGGATGGCAGATGCCGGAGTTGATCTCGTTGCCAAGCTGCACCCAGCCGGGAGTTACGCCGGCCGACTTCATCGCGGTCATGAAGTTGAAGACGTAGCTGCCCAACGTGGTCTCCATCTCACTGAAGGTCAAGTTGGCCCATGCCGCGGGCGGGTTCTGCACTCCCACGCTGTTCCAGGTATCGCCGAAGTGGAAGTCGATGTCCACCGGTAAGCCGGCGCTCTGGCAAAGGACTGCCATGGCGATGGTCTGCGCCTGATCGCAGTTGCCACTGGTCGGGTTCGTCGAGGGATTGACCCATGTCCGCAGCCGGATGGCATTGACACCGTAGCTTTTCAAGATGTTCAACAGGTATGTGATCTGCTGGTTCGCGGTGGAACCGGAGGCCGCGCCCACGCCGCTGGAATTTTTCCAGAAGTAACCGTTGGCCGCCATCTGCTGCGCCCAACTGATGTCGGCGCCTTTCCAGAAGGTGGCCGCTTGGGCGACCGGAGGGTTGAGAAAGGAACTGATGGGGCTTTTCAGCACGGAACCGATAGTCAGGGCCCCTGCAGTCGCGCCTGCTCCTTTGAGCATGGATCGCCGCGTCAATTGCATTTGCTTCAGAAGATTATTCTTCATTTCCGTTCACTCCTTGTAAGTTGGGGGATTACTCGCACGAGGACCGAAAACATGCACACAGAGAGACTTTGCAAGCGGGACAAACCACGGTCCATCTGCCCGAGAGGACGCTATACCGCGCAAAGGTCGATTGTCAATTCGGAGTTGGAATTGCTGGAGGATGTAAATCATCCTAAGCAATTCATTTTAAATCACTTGAAATCAGGTATACAGAGCGCCTCAGCCCACGGAGAACTGCGGAGATACCGTGAAGAATCATGGCAGAGATTGGCCTTAAAATTAAGAGGCGGGCTGCCAGTATCAGGAGTGGAAGGATTCCTGAGTCTCACAGCCCGCCGGACCCTGGACCGGGTCTAGGTGGTAAGATAAGTCTAGACTTCTTATTGACAAAATCAAGTGCAATTTTGAACACTTTTTCCCATAAAGTGACCACCATCACGGGATTCCCGTAATGCCGTCACATGAGTCCTGGAGTTGGGCTTATCTGCGTTGACTTGAGGCTCTGCTCCTGATACAAAAAGGTGTTCACCCTGCGATAGAAGGGCTAAAAGACCGCCTGAAAACCAGTACAACTTCGTCAAATTCGGACCAGCATGCAAGAGATTGTTCAACAACTCGAGACGCTTTTTCTTAGCGCCATTCCCACGATTCTGCTCTTCATCGTGTTGGTGCTGGCCTACCAATTCCTGATACAGGGGCCGCTGTCGCGCGCCCTCAAAGCTCGCCGCGCCTTGACTGAAGGCGCCATCGAAGACGCACACAAAGCCATTGCCCAGGCCGAAGCCCGGGCGGCTGAGTATGCCGATAAGTTACGCCAAGCCCGCACCGAGGTATTCAAAGTGCGCGAGGCTCGCGTCAAGCAGTGGAGTGCCGAGCGCGATGCTGCGGTAGATGTGACCCGCAAAGCTGCCGATCTCAAGGTAATCCAGGCCAAGGCGGAACTGGAAGCCGAGGCCGAGCGCGCCAAGCAATCCATCCAGACTTCCGTCGAAGATTTGGCTCGCCAGGTGATGCGCGCTGTGCTGCCTGTGGCCGCCGGGGGTTCCCGTTGAGAAGATTCATGCCAGATTTTATTCCGGAATATTTACTTCGTTCTTTTAGGATTTTGCTATTGACGGTGTTTCTGTCCGGGATGGCGGCAATGCCCTTCCAGCTTGTGGCGCAGGAACCGGCTCCAGCGGCAGACGCGGCCACACAGACTACTGCTGCTGCTCCAGCCTCGGCTTCTGCGAGCACCGAAACCGCCAAGGCCGAAGCTCCCGACGCCGAGCAAGCTCAGACAAACGCCTTCCGGCTCGAAGGGCCACTGGTCAAGTGGACGGCCAAGACTCTGCATGTGAGCGTAGAGGCAACGGCCACCGGCTTTGAAATCGTCAATTTTCTGATTGTCGTGCTGGGTCTCGGCATTCCGCTCTTCCGTTTCCTTCCCAAGTTTCTTCGCAATCGCTCGGAGAAGTTGCGCGCTGACATTGAGTCGGCCCGCAAGGTAACCGAAGACGCGAATGCGCGGTTGAGCGCCATTGAGGCCAAGCTCTCCGGCCTGGACGGCGAGATTGGCAAGATTCGCGCCCAAGTGGAAGCGGAGAGCCGTCTGGACGAGGCGCGCATCAAGTCCACGATCAAGGAAGAAAGCGACCGCGTGGTGGCCGCCGCCGAGCAGGAGATCGGCTCGGCAGCCGCACAGGCACGCCGCTCGCTGCGCCACTTTGCCGCCGACTTGGCGATCGATCAGGCCGCCAAGCAACTAGTCTTTACGCCGGAGACAGACCGCGCACTGATTGCCGAGTTTCTCGGCGACGTGGCGAAGGGAGGGCAGAACTGATGGCAGCCTTTGTTGCGCGTTACGCCCGCGCCTTTGCCGACGTGGTGACAGCCGAGAAACTGGACACAGCCGCGCTCGATCGGCAATTCAACGATTTTCTTTCCACATGGGATGAAAGCGCCGAGTTGCGCGAAGTGTTTGTCAATCCAGCCGTTGCCGTCCCGCAAAAAATCGCGATCCTGGACAAGATGAACGAGCGGCTCGGGCTTTGGAAGGTGCAGCGCAACTTGCTGGCATTGCTCATCAAGAACGACCGCATCGCCGAGGTGCGCGAGGTTGTCGCGGCTTATCGCGCGGAGATGCAGGAGCGCCAGGGCATTCGCCAGGTGGAGATTGTGACCGCCCGCGAACTCAGCGAGCAGGACCGCTCAGGGCTAGTGGCTGGAGTGGGCAAGCTGGCCGGCGCGCAGGTTCAGGCGACTTTCAAGTTGGACACATCCATCCTAGGCGGAACTGTGGTGCGCATTGGCTCCACGGTGTATGACGGCTCGGTCCGCGGACGGCTGGAACGGCTGAAGGAAACGTTGGTTAGCTCCTAGCTTCTGGCTACTAGCTGATTCTTAATCGTGAACGCAGGGATTTTTCAAGAAGGCTTTACAAAACTGTTCGTAGTTCGATGACAGCAGCTAGCGGCTAGAAGCTAGTAGCCAGCGAACGCAGGATTGGAAGAGAAGCAGATGGCACAGATCAAGGCAGACGAGATTACGCAACTTCTTCGCGAGCAGATCGCGAATTACGACTCCAAGGTTCAGGTCGACGAAGTCGGAACCATCACATCGCTGGGCGACGGCATTGCCCGCCTTCATGGCCTGGACAAGGTCATGGCCGGCGAACTGCTCAGCTTCCCGCACGGCATTGCCGGGTTGGCTCTCAGCCTCGAAGAAGATTCGGTAGGCGCGGTGATTCTGGGCGATTACACCGAGTTGAGCGAAGGCGACGAAGTCAAGCGCACGGGCACGATTCTCAGTGTGCCAGTGGGCGAAGGCATGATTGGCCGCGTAGTGAACGCGCTCGGTCAACCCATTGACGACAAGGGACCGATTGCCTCGACCAGCTCGCTGCCTATTGAGCGGCTGGCTCCTGGCATCATCGACCGTCAGCCAGTGCGCGAGCCCATGGCTACCGGACTCAAAGCCATCGACGCCATGATTCCCATTGGCCGCGGTCAGCGCGAACTCATTATTGGTGACCGCCAGACCGGCAAGACTGCCGTGCTGCTCGACACCATCATCAACAACGCCAAGAACGATCTGATCTGCATCTATTGCGCCATCGGACAAAAGCGGTCGTCCATCGCGCAAGTCGTCCAGACCCTTACCGAAGCCGGAGCCATGGGCCACACGGTCATTGTGGCCGCCTCAGCCTCTGAGCCCGCGCCAATGCTTTACATCGCGCCTTATGCCGCGACCGCCATCGGCGAGTTCTTCCGCGATTCGGGCCGCCACGCGCTGGTGATGTACGACGATTTGTCGAAGCACGCCATGGCCTATCGCGAAATTTCCCTGCTACTGCGCCGTCCGCCAGGCCGCGAAGCTTATCCCGGCGACGTTTTCTATCTTCACTCGCGCCTGCTCGAGCGCTCCTCCAAAATGAGCAAAGAGAAGGGTGGCGGTTCGCTCACCGCTCTGCCGGTCATCGAGACCCAGGCGGGCGACGTCTCGGCCTACATTCCGACCAACGTCATCTCCATTACCGACGGGCAGATCTTTTTGGAAACCGATCTTTTCAACTCTGGCGTTCGTCCGGCCGTGAACGTGGGATTGTCGGTTTCGCGCGTAGGCTTTTCGGCAGCCATCAAAGCGGTCAAGCAGGTGGGCGCAACGTTGAAACTCGACCTCGCGCAATACAGGGAACTCGCGGCCTTTGCGCAATTCGGCTCCGACCTCGATCCGCTTACCCAGAAGCAGCTCAACCGCGGCAGCCGTTTGACGGAGTTGCTCAAGCAGCCGCAGTTCCAGCCGCTCACCTGGCAGCAGCAGGTGGTCGCGCTTTTTGCCGGCACGCAAGGCTATCTGGACGAGTTCAAGATTGAAGACATCCGCGCCTTCGAGGTTGGCCTCTACAAGTACTTTGACAACGCACAGACGGCGCTGCTCGAAGAGTTAACCAGCAAGAAGACGCTCGATGACGACTTGAAAGGCAAGCTGCACGCGGCGCTCAAAGAGTACGCGGCCAACTTCAAGGCAGAGCTCGAGGCGGCGGTAAAGGCGTAAACGAGTTTTCAGTCGTCAGTCAGTACTATTCGCTGGCAACTGGAGGCTGAAAGCTGAGTTTGGAAACTGACAACTGGCAGCTGATAACTGAGAACTAACTATGGCAAACGTACTCGATCTACGGCGTCGCATCCGCAGCGTGAAGAACACGCGGCAGATCACCAAGGCCATGAAGATGGTGGCGGCGGCAAAGCTGCGTCGCGCACAGGAGCGGGCGATCAGTGCCCGGCCCTACGCCAAGATGATCACCAGCGTGCTGGAATCGCTCACCCGCCGCATTGAAATCTTTGATCCGGCCACGGGCGAACTGCGTCATCCGCTCTTTGAGACGAGACCGGAAAAGCGCGTGCTGTTGATCGTCATCAGCGGCGACAAAGGCTTTGCCGGCGCCTTCAACGCCAACATCCTCAAGACGGCATTTCAGTTCATCGGCGGCAACTCGGACAAGGAAATCGATGTCGAGGCTGTGGGCCGCAAGGCGCGCGATCAAATGCGCCGCCATTACCCGGCTGCTGTCTACACCGAATCTACCGATGAGAGTGGTCACTCCGTCAAGACCCGCGACCGCGAAGCGCCGGTCGAAGTTACCGGTGACCATCCGGGAATGTTGCTCAAGCTCGAATCCAGCCGCGTCTTCGAGCTGGCCCAGAGCGTCATCTCCCGCTATTGCCACGAGGAAATCAACGCCGCCTACATTGTCTACAACGAATTCAAATCGGTGATCTCGCAGCGGCTGGTTGTAGAGCGGTTGCTGCCTATCATGAAGATCGGCATCCCGCAGATTACCGGCGCGATCGAGCCGACCGAAGCCGAGCGCGAACGCATGGCCGAGGCCGCTCTCTCAGCGGGCATTACGCTCGAGCCGGTCGACACCGCCGAGGCCGACGATGAGTCGCGCAAGTTTGGCACCGCGCAGGTGGATTACCTCTACGAGCAGCCCGCCGAGGAACTCTTCAACGGCCTGCTGCCGCAGTACATTTCATCCATGCTCTACCACGCCATGACAGAGTCGGTTGCCGCTGAAAACGCGGCCCGCATGACGGCGATGGATTCAGCAACCAACAACGCCTCGGATATGATCGACGCGCTCACGCTGCATATGAATCGCGTGCGCCAGGCGGCCATCACCAAGGAGATCATCGAGATTGTGAGTGGCGCTGCGGCGCAGTGAGAACAGCTTTTAGCTGTTAGCTTTTAGCTCTCAGCTGTTGAGTCAATACGAACGGCACACCTGAGTGGAGAAAAGCTAAGAGCTAACGGCTAAAAGCTCTGAACAAGAAGGCAGAAAAAATGGCAGAGAACATCGGCAAGGTAATCAAGATTTCCGGTCCCGCGGTGGACGTGCAGTTTGACGAAGCAACGATGCCGCCCATCTATCAGGCGCTGCGAGTCACCAGCGAGGGCTTTACCGTGCCCACGCCTATCAGCGTGATCCTTGAGGTCCAGCAGCATCTGGGCGAAGGGCGCGTCAGAACCGTGGCCATGGAAGCCACCGACGGCATGGTGCGCGGCATGAAGGCTATCGACCTAGGCGGCCCCATCAGCATGCCTGTGGGAAAGCAGACGCTGGGCCGCGTGATCAACGTCATCGGCGACCCGGTCGACAACCTCGGCCCCATCGGCGAAAAGACGCGCATGCCGATTCACCGTCCGGCACCGCTCTTTGACGAGCAGTCCACCCATGAGGAGATGTTCGAGACGGGCATCAAGGTCATCGACCTGATCCAGCCCTTCCTCAAGGGCGGCAAGATCGGCCTCTTCGGCGGCGCCGGTGTTGGCAAGACGGTCGTGATTCAGGAACTTATCAACAATGTGGCGACCAACCACGGCGGCTACTCGGTCTTTGCCGGCGTGGGCGAGCGTACCCGCGAGGGCAACGACCTCTGGCGCGAAATGACGGAGTCTGGCGTCATCAAGCCCGGCGACTTCGCCAACTCCAAGTGCGCCCTGGTCTTTGGCCAGATGACCGAGCCGCCCGGAGCCCGCCTGCGCGTGGCCTTGAGCGCGCTGACCGTCGCTGAATATTTCCGCGACGTCGAAGGCTCTGACACGCTTCTGTTCATTGACAACATCTTCCGCTTCACGCAAGCAGGCTCGGAGGTTTCGACGCTGCTCGGACGTATGCCTTCGGCCGTGGGCTACCAGCCTAACCTCGCTACCGAAATGGGCGAACTGCAGGAGCGCATCACGTCAACCAGCAAAGGGTCTGTCACCTCGGTGCAAGCCGTCTACGTGCCCGCTGACGATTTGACTGATCCTGCGCCAGCCACCACCTTCGCCCACCTGGACGCAACCACCGTGCTGAGCCGCCCGCTCTCTGAGTTGGGCATTTATCCCGCCGTCGACCCGCTGGTCTCGACTTCGCGCATTCTCTCGGCGCGCATTGTCGGCCAGGATCACTACGACGTGGCGCAAGGCGTCAAGCGCATCCTGCAGCGCTACAAAGATCTGCAAGACATCATCGCCATTCTGGGCATCGACGAGCTTTCAGAAGAAGACAAGCTCACCGTGGCGCGCGCCCGCAAGGTGCAAAAGTTCCTCTCACAGCCCTTCCATGTGGCGGAGCAGTTCACCGGCATCGCTGGAAAGTATGTAAAGATCGCCGACACCGTGCGCAGCTTCAAGGAGATCATCTCGGGCAAGTACGACGACATTCCCGAGCAGGCCTTTTACATGAAGGGCGCCATTGAAGAAGTGCTGGAAACAGCCGAGAAGCTCAAAGCAAGTGTGTAAAGGGCAGCTTCTAGCCGTTAGCTAGAGGCTGGAAGCTAAGGATTCTATGGCAGACGAGACAAACCAACTCCGCGTTCGGCTGGTCACTCCCGAGCGCACCCTTTTCGATCACGCGGCGACCGCGGTCGAGCTACCCGCCAAAAACGGGTACATGGAGGTTCTTTACGGACACACGCCGCTGGTGGCCGAACTGGGCGCTGGTGACGTAACGCTCCACTGCGGTCCCGATGCCCTTGACGCGCTCTCTCGCTATAACGTAAGTTGGGGCTTTGCTGAAGTGCTGCCCGATCGCGTCACCATCCTGGCCAATGACGCACTTAAGCCAGAGGAAATCGACGTGCCCCGCGCTCAAGAACAGCTAGCCCGCGGCCACAAGCAGTGGGACGAGGCCGGCGACAGCGAAGACGCTTATACCGAGGCCCTGCGTGTCATTGCCGAAGCCGAAGCCAAAATCGCATCCGCGACGGAAAAGCACTGAGGTCTCGTTTGTGGATCGTTATTTCAGCCGGAGAGGTTCTCTGGAAATAGTTTTTTGTTGAAATCACTCGTTCAAAACAGGATCGCTACTCAATTCGCATTGCACAGTATAGTATATTCGCGGGATTTCTGACAGTGCATGCTTTCACGTGACCGCTCATGGCCACCGATTACTTAAAGCCGGATTGGGAGAAGAGAGCGTCTCAGGGAGTCACCGTTAGATAGTCTTCCATCGAGCAATCAACTCACGATACAATCAAAAGAGAAGTGTCGGGGCGTAGCGCAGCCTGGTAGCGCATCTGCTTTGGGAGCAGAGGGTCGGGGGTTCGAATCCCTCCGCCCCGACCATCATAAAGGCATAAATATACTTCGCACGCCATAGAAATCATTGTAGAATGGTGCGTCAAGTTCTAAGCGATAGATGTTAAAAACGTGGTTTTTGCACAAAGAGGGGATATTTTAGGTCGGGTGTACACTGCACCCGTTATGATTGATGCCGCCGAACTTTCTACTTATCTTCAGGGTGCTTTGGAGTTCTCCAACGGCATTCTCGACATGCTGGGAGGTGCTTCCAGCAAAGGCGTTCCTGTGATTCAGATTCATTCGACCCTCGACGACGTAGGCACATGCGGGAATGACGGCATGAGCGCAGTCGTTGGATACGTTGCATACAGTGATGCGTGGAAGAGATTCAATGGACGTTGGCTATTCACCCTTGCTCAACTTCAAAGGGACTATCTTCACACCGCAAAATATTTGAATGAATTCCCTCTGATCGGTGGGAACGGCATCACCGACGAAGACATTTGGTCGATTCTGGCACCGTTCATCGAAACTGTGAAAGGGACTCTACTCACAGAGGGTGGAATACCCATTTGCGTTATCACCGATTGTGACGCATACGATCAACTCTCAGCAAATGAAAAGAAGTTCATCAGACCACCAGAAGAGAACAGTTTTGAACGGGCAATCAAGCTGTCCTGTGAGGCGCTGAATCACAAGTTCAATATATCGGATGCTGTTTCGATTCAGATGGACGAATCGGCGAATGCTCCGCGTCTGTATTCCCGCTATGAAGCGATGAAGCGGGGGGATGAATTTATGAAGGCGCATCTTGGGGCATTGTGTTTTTGCGACGATAAGCGACATGCGCCTGTGCAGGCGGCAGACATGCTTGGGAACATCCTGCTTAAGTTTTGGCGGAAGCTAGATTCATGCGCGGAATTGCCGCAGGCATGGCGCGAATTGACTGTTGTGGATGGGAAGCCGAAGGCTAAGATGATTCACTTCGACAAACAGAACCTGCAAGCCCTCGCGCAACGGAGGTTACAAATCAAGGACAGGATGGCGGTATAATCGCGCCATGAGCAACGCGGACGGGTGGTTCTTTGCTATCGCTTTTTCGGTTGTTACCCTTTTTCTGCATGGTATCCGCGACCGATTGAATCGCATCGAGAAGAAACTTGATAAGATGGGAGACAAATAGAAAAGCCGCCTTGCAGGGCGGCTCTCTGTTTGATATTTGAGATGTGATTGAGGCGCGACTCTCTAGAGCGCATATTAGCGCATTGGAGATTTATATGCAATCGCCTCATGGTTTTCCCTCGATTTCGATTGAGCCAAGAAAGTTCCATGTTTCCCATCCCACGGTCATAGAAAGCATTTCGGGGAATTTTTTTGTCACGTACGGGGTTGACGCCATAATTTCTGCCGATACAACATCTTCAAATTGCGGCGTCTCTGAAAAAGCAATTTCAAATTCGCACCCATCTTCTCCGCGCAGGAGGATTCGTGACGGATCAAGATGGGTTATCAATCCTCTCTTCATTGAGAAGTGTTTATCGGAGAGTATTCCGACTGCGTGGACTGAAATATCGCAAGATGACTGGAACCATTTTTGGAGTAATCTCCATCCATCTTCATCTTCCCATGAGCAGATGTTTGTCATGTGCGCCTCTCGGTTCGGAACCCGTATCGCGGTTGTTTACGCGAAAGTCAAAGGGTGGAGGTATCGCGGTATTCTGCGGGTTGCGTTACGATATCTCGCGGCTAGGTGATTTGCGCTATGATACACCCATGAAGCAACCGCCCGACAATCCCGAATTTGCCCGATTCACAGCCGCTATGCGAACGATAGTCAAGGTGTCGAAGACGGAACTAAACAGGCGGATTGAAGCGACGAAAAAAGGGAAACGGTCTAAGGTTTCCGCTTCCCCCGATTCTGCCGTTTCATCCTCTGCCGCCAGTTAAACTGTCGTTTCTCTCACCTTGCCTGTGAGTTCTGCATAGGTGAGCCGTTTGCCTGCGATCTGCGAGACGGCCAGCGCGAACCTATCGGCGTCTGTCAGTGGGTTATCTTTGGTGGCGCGGTTGTTGTAGCGGAATGCCTGCTCATCCACGTAGCGGTCAAGGTGGAACGGCTCTACGGCAACGTAGGTGCCACTGAGACCCCTTTTAAGCAGAGACCAGAAGTTCTCAATCCCCTGAGTGTGGACTTGACCGCGCACATATTCTTCGACGTGGTTTACGGTCTCGTGAACGAACTTCTTCATGGCCAGATTGTCATACGCGGGTGCGCTGTCAGTGTAGACGGTAGAGCCGGCCTCAATCGCCGAAATGATGGCGGCTTGCAGGGTGTCCCGTTTGACGTTCGGGATGACCTGGGCGCGAACCTTCCGGGCGTCTCTGTCGAGCATTCCCATGACAATCGCCTTGCTTCCAGAGAATTCGGCGGTCTTCATTTTGAGCCGTCTATCGTTGTGCATCTTGCGCGGGTTCGGTTTGATGAAGGTTTCGTCCACTTCGACCGGCCCGCCATCTCCGCCCAGCTTGCTTTCCCAGTTACTTTCCTTGAGCGCGAGCCGAATCCGATGGAGCATAAACCACGCTGTTTTCTGTGTGACACCTAGATCCCGCATGATCTCGTAGGAGCTGATTCCGTTCTTGCAGTTGACCACGAGCCAAACGGCAGTGAGCCACTTGTCAAGCGGAATCGGCGAGTCTTCAAAGACGCTGCCAGTCTTGACGCTGAACTGCTTGTGGCAATCCTTCGCCATGCACTTGAAGATGCGACGCGAAGTGAGGTGCGAGACTTTCTTGCTTCCACACAAGGGACACTCGACGCCCTGCGGCCATCGCATAGCCGCGACGAACTCGACACAAACATCTTGATCGGCAAAGTAGCGAATGGCTTGCTGAAGGTGTTTAGGGAACTGTTCTTTGGTCTGTTTCATAGCAATCTAACACTACCGTATGATTTATGGTGCGTCAAGTATATTCTTGCCATCATAAATTATTGACAATATAAGTGATATGCAGATTCTGGGCACGCAATTGCTTCTTCTTGTCACAGCACTGCAGTCGATTTTGTAGCTATTGTTGCTGCGAAGGATCTCTAGAAGAGTCTCAAACTGGCTTTCCAGCGCTAGTTTCGAGAGGGCGACTCTGCCCTCAAGATCGCCTACAGTCACAAGCGAAATGACTCAATTGAACGCCGACAGGCGAGATAAACCATAACGAAATTACGTCAACGCACGCAAAGAAGTGAAATGACTTAGAAAACACTCAGGAAACATTGTTACTACCCCGGCTTTTTACCGGGAAACATATTGCAAACAAAAAGACTCACGGCGAGTAACCGTTTCATAGCGCGTTTCACCTTGACATTCACGAGAAGAACACTTGAATGTCTCCTGGTGACACCCCAGAAATCTGCCAAATCCAGAGGGGCCAAGTACGGGCATTCCCTTGCCCGTTCGCGCATGAATACTCGCAATGCTTTAGGAGGCATCCAAAAATGAAGGGCTTGAAATCCGCACAGAACTTGATCAGCAATTTAGGTAGCAATTTTGGCCACGGTGTTCTTTTCGCCATTATGGCCTTGATGGCAATCACCGGCAGTTCAGTTCTTTGCGGGCAGACTACCTTTCCAAGCCAGATTGGCGCAGAGGTGGCTGACCGGCCTACTGGCTTTATCGACGCCTTCAAGGATCAGGGCAGACTTATGCTTGGCAGCGGCGGCAATCCTGTAGCGACGGATGCTAACGGAAATCCGTTGTCGGATGGAATCGCGGTCATCTTCGACAATCGTCCCACTCCTGTGTGGACGGGCGTAATCGACGATCCGGCGCAATACCAGCCGAACTGCGCGGGCACGTACACGATCTCCTTTCAAGGACAGGCGGTTCTGTCGAACGTGGCGGGCGCTCCTACGCTTACCTTTGCCAACCAAACTTACAACGCAACAACCAATACAACGACGGTAAGCGTAATTCTCCCGGGTGGACCGACTTATAGCGATGGTCCGGCGCTGATGGAAATCAGTTTCACAAATACGCAGTTGACATCCACCAGCGGCCTCAACAGCGGAATCGCCAAGCTCCAGGTTATCCGGCCAGGCTTCACTCTAACCCAGGCTGCTAACCCGTCGCAGGTTTTCGACCCCGTTTTCATAACTGCATTTGCGCCCTTCGGCTATTTGCGTTTCATGGGTTGGATGGGCACTAATAGCAGTCCCGGCTTCTACGGCGATACGGGCCATCATCTGTTTTCCTGGTCCTCGCGCAGTCTGCCCACAGACTTTTATCAGGGCGTTGGCACGAACACCTCGACTAACTCCAATATTAATGCGGGTGCGTGGGGTCTTTCCTGGGAATATGCCATACTACTGGCGAACGCTGCTAACAAAGATATCTGGATTAATATTCCTATCAGCGCGACTGGCGGGTCCGATCCTTTGGATTCGACTTATGTTTCTTCGCCAGATACTTCAAGTTATATTTACAATCTAGCTCTTTTACTGAAGAATGGAGACGCGTTCACAGGCAACGTGGGATTGAATCCCGGCTTGCATATCTATATCGAACACAGCAACGAAGTGTGGAATTCCGGATTTCTTCAGTACACATGGAATCTGCTGGCCGCCGAAGACGAGGTCAGTCAAGGCAACTCTGTGTTAAATAACGATGGCGATACCAGTCAGTTTGATTGGGCGTACCGGCGTCACATCAAGCGGCTTTATGAGATCGCGCAGATCTTTCAGTCGGTCTTTGGACCCGGATCTCTGAACACGACCATTCGACCGGTTTATGCATGGTGGCAGCTAGACGAAGGCTCAAGTTCGAATGCCGCCAACGCTCTGGCATGGTTCAACAAGACATACGGCCTGCCCAGCAACTATTTTTACGCGATGGCGCAAGCAGACTACTTCAACACTCCAAACTATGCAACCGACACTACCGTTCCCGAAGTTTTGTCGGACATGACAACCTCGAGCAATGCCAGTGTGCAATATGTGACCGCCGCCAAAACGACGGCTACTCAGTACGGCTTGCAACTGTTTGCGTATGAGGGTGGACCAGCCAACGACAATGGCGGCACCGACACTACCACCAATACTGGAATTCAAATTCTAGCTAACCGCGATCCAGGGATGGATACGCTTCTGCAGAATCACATTCGCACCAACTGGTTTGGCAACGGTGGCGGCCTTTATGGCTACTACAGTTTGTCTGGAGCCTACAGCCGCTTCGGTGACTGGGGAGCAACCGACGACTATACGAATCTGACAACTGCGAAATACAACGCTCTTATCAACCTTACGGGCTATACGCCAAACGGCGTACCCTTTGCTCCGGGAGATCTAATTGCCACTGCCGGCAACCAATCAGTCGCTTTGAGTTGGCAGCCGGTTCCAGGCGCCGCCAACTACAACGTGCTACGCGGCGCGGTTTCTGGAGCAGAAACGCAGCTCGCCACAGTTTCTTCTCCCACTTACTCCGACACCGCCGTCTCTAACATGACTACTTATTACTACGTTGTCAAGGCGGCGAACTCGTCGGGCGTAGGTGCATCTTCGAATGAGGCCAGCGCGACTCCCGTGGCTGCGCCGCCGCCGACATCCATCCTGACAGCGGCAGCGAGCAACGGGCAAGCCACCCTTACCTGGACAGCCGCGGCAGGAGCGACTTCCTATAACGTATATGAGGGCACTGTGTCAGGCGGAGAAACCGCAACGCCGATTGCAACCGGTATTGCTTTGACCACTTACACGGCCACTGGCCTGACCAATGGAACTCCCTACTACTTTGAAGTTGCGGGGCTAAACGCACTTGGAACGGGCTCGGCATCCAATGAGGCTGCGATCACTCCGATTGGACCGCCGCCTGCTCCTACTAACCTGACGGCCACTGCCGGCAGCGATCAAGCGGTTCTCTACTGGACAGCTTCACTAGGCGCAACATCCTACAACATCTACGAAGGTGCTACTGCTGGCGGGGAAAGCTCGACGCCGATTGCCACGGGAATCACCGCTGTCACTTACACGGCAACGCCCCTGACAAATGGAACACCATATTACTTCACGGTTGCTGCCGCCAATGCGAATGGCACTAGCGGTTACTCCAATGAAGCCGGAGTTACGCCCGCAACTCCTAGCACATTGCTCGCCTATGAACCCTTTGGAGAAACAGCAGGACTGATGAATGGGGCCGGCGGAGATGGAGATTTTGGCTGGAACGCCGGCTGGGTCGATCAAGGCACGGATAGCAATCCAGGCTACGACATTGTTTCGACTTCTCCGATAAGTTTTGCAAACCTGGTGACGACCGCGCAATATGCGGTTGGAGGAAATGGCTATAACTATATTGGGAGGCAGTTGGATGTCAGCGCCGCCGGTCCATTCTCTACGTATCTTTCCAGCGGATTGATTGGCGCGCCTGGGCAGACGATCTGGCTCAGTTTCCTGATGCGCAAAGATACAACTAGCACCGGAGACTCCAATCTGCTGAACCTTACCGCTCAAGGCGGCGGAAGCGCGTGGTATGTTTCACCCGCGAATGTAGCGGTGGGCTTCTGTGGCGGTGATTTTGGTGGAGGTTCAATCACGGGCAGCACAATGTATTGGAGCTTGGTTGCGAGCGCCAATTTTTCTTGTGCTTCGGCAATACAGACCAATGTTCCTATCGTGATGGGGCAGCCTGCACTAATGGTCATGGAAATCACATTCGGCGCGACAAATATTGTTAATCTGTATGTGAATCCGCCCTCGCTCGGCGGTGTGGCTCCTACTACACCAAGCGCGACTTACTCGACAACCAACAGCCTTGCTTTCCAGAGCCTTACTTATTACGGAGGCGATGGCACCGGTCAGAGTTCGCTCGGTGATATCCGCATTGGAAGCAGTTTTGCGGCAGTCACGCCGACGCTTCCGCCTGTAATTCCTGGGTCGCCTACCAATTTGACAGCGGCTCCAGGCAACGCGCTGGCCACGCTTTCCTGGACCGCAGTTATAGGCGCAACCTCTTACAATGTTTATGAGGGCACGGCATCAGGTGGTGAAGGCACAACCCCCATTGCCATAAATATCAGTGGAACGACTTACACCGCAACTGGTTTGACGAATGGAAGCACTTACTATTTTGTTATTGCAGCCGTGAATACGGTCGGAACAGGCATGCTTTCCAGCGAAGCTAATGTTACTCCTTCGTTTGCCAGCGGTATTCCTGCAACTCCTGTGCTGACGACTGCCAGTGGTGACTCAACAGCTACTTTGTCGTGGAATGCGGTTCCGGGGGCTACCTCTTACAACATCTACCAAGCCACCACGTCAGGTGGGGAAGGCATGACTCCGATTGCCACGGGAGTTACGGCGACCACTTATGCTGCGACCGGGCTGACCGACGAAACGACCTACTTCTTTGAAGTCTCAGCGGTTAATGCTACCGGCACCAGTGCGATGTCGAACGAAGCAGCGGTGACGCCCGCTCCGGCAGTCACTGGCACTAACTCGTCTGCTGACTTCAGCATTTTTCCGCAAGTGCTAGCGGCCAATCCCGTCCGAGCAGGATTTAATATGCAACCGGCGGCAGGAACGAATATTACAGAAAACGCATGGTTGGCGGATGGAGGGTTCTCGTCTTACGATGCGCGCATGAGCTTTACCGCCAACCAGGATGGCACCGCTAACTCGTTCATAGCTGCTGGTGGCGGAGGAACTTCATTCTATTCGAGCATTACCTCTGGCTACTTTGTGGGAGCGACAGCCTACACTTATCGCTTTGGTGGAGGAGCATGGTCCTTGCTGCGCACCGATACGGTTGCAGGCTTCACTGCACTTGATGACTCAACGCCAGCCGACAATACCATTACCTTCGCTGGTTCAGGTCCGCAAATCCTGGCAGGAGATATTGTCTGGGTCGATCTGGACAATCAGGCCAGCGTGCCAGGACTTACGTTGTTGGACCCGCGGTTTACGACTTACTGCACCAACTGGAACTCAGAAACGCTCAACTGCGATACGCGAACGGCAACGCTGCCGTATACCTTGTCCACTGACGTTCCTGCCGCCGACAGCGGCGGGCTTAGCCTGGAGATTACGGATGCGAATTCAGAGACCAATGGAATCTGGCAGTACATTCAAGGCGCTTTCGTTGGTCCCACGGCTGAGGAATTTCAGCCGGGCCACACCTATGAAGTAAATGTATGGCTGAAACAATCCGGCATCAGCAACGGCAACGTCACCTTCTCTATAGCTGGGTTGGGAATTACGCACACTTTTACCGGAGTTACCAATTCCTGGCAGGAGTTTACCTGGACATTCCCAGCGGTGGCCGGTCTTCCCGCTAACTCATCTGTCACGAGCGCTCATCTAGACTTTAGCGCGCCGGGCACGATGTGGGTCGATAACTTCCAACTGTTCGATGCCGCCTGGGCTCCTAACACCGTAAGCCCGCAAGCCATGACTGCATGGCAGAGCTATCAGCCGGGAACATTTCGCATCTGGAGCAACTTCGGAAACGCGGCAGAGAATTATTCCTTCTTCAGCCTTGAAAGCTGGCTTACGCCGGAGATCAAGACGCGTAACACTCCAGGCATCGGCAACCAGTATGAGTTGCCCGGAGAACTGGAGCATCTGCCCGATGCGCTGGCCAATGTGAAAGCTATCGGCAACGCGAATCCATGGCTAATCGTCAACATGGCACTGTCGCCAACCGACTGGGGTAACCTGATCGATTACCTCGCGGCCCCGGCGGGCACTGGTTATGCGGCCATGCGCCCTGCCAATCATCCCGGTCCGTATACCGATGACTTCACCACTATCTATCTTGAAGTCGGCAACGAAGAATGGGGCACGCAGTCAGTACCGGCCGACACGGCCTACGGCCAATGGGCCCACTTCGTTATCAGCAATGCCATCGCGGGCAAGAGTTACTTTAATCCGAGTCAGATCAAGTTCATCGCGAACGGCTTCGATCTCAAACCTTCCTTCGGCTCTGCCGCGGCCGCGGTTGCACCAGAGGTGTCCATCGTCGATGCCGCGCTCTATAGCCAAGGCAACCAGGCACTCACCGGCGACGCCTACTATCAGTCCGATTTGGTTCAGGTGCCTGCCAGCAACGGTCCGATCATCGACGCCCTCGTCGCGCAGCAGCAGCTAGATGCGACCAGCGGAAGGATCTACGGACTTGCTTCCTATGAGGAAGGCCCAGGCGCGTCTACGACGGCTCACAATGGAGACACCTCACTGGCCGCCGCCATCGGCGCGGTCGATGTCAACCTGTATGCTTCCGAACGGGGCTTCGGCGCGCAGAATCTTTTCATGTATCAGTTGGGCGCTGGACCGTACACTTCGCACTCTAACTTTGCCAACGGCTTCCGGCCGCATCCGGTGTGGGAAGCACTGCAGATGCGTAACAACTACTGCACCGGTCCAATTGTACTGACTACCGTAAACAGTGTTCCCACCAGCACCGATGGCAACGCATACCCGCTGATTGCGGTTTACACGTTCCGGGATGCAAATGTCGCAAATCAAGCCGATGTTGTGGTGATCTCACGCGACCTTAACAACAACACTCCTGTCACGCTGCATTTCCCCGCTACGCCCACCGGCACTGCGAATCTCTATACGCTCACCGGAGATCCGCGCACCGGCAACGATCAGGCTATGAATATCCCTATCGGAAGCACGACGGTGAGCATCACTGCAAATTACTCCTTCAACATGCCTCCGGGATCGATGTATGTCTTCCAGGTACCCTTGGGCAGTGCGTGGTCCTCGAACGGCCAGCCTACTCCGCCCCCGCCGGCTAGCCTTACAGCTTCCGCCGGCAATGGCGAGGTAACGCTGACGTGGCCCGCATCCTCCGGTGCAACTAGCTATAACATTCTTCGCGGAATGACCAGCGGCGGTCCCTATACACAGATCGGTACATCAGCCACGGTCGCTTTCACCGACACGACGGTGACTAACGGCACAACTTATTACTATGTTGTGAATGCCACGAACGCGGGCGGCACGAGCAACTACTCGCCCGAAGCATTTGCGACGCCGAATGTGGAAGACGACGCGATGACTCCCACACCGCCGCCGCTGGATGGATCGGATACCGGCTCATGGGCAAGTGCTTCCTTCATTCCCATGACTCACTACTTCGCCGGCACCTCGCCTGATACTGCCGCTTACAAGACGCTGTGGGACAACAACTATCTCTACCTCCTCGTCTCCGTTCAGGATCCTTACTTGATTGCACCTACGGAAGCCAATATCTATGACGGAGAAAGCGTGGAAGTGTATTTCTCTGGCACGGACACCAGGAGCACCACTTACGGACCGACCGACTTCCAATATGCCTTCCCTTACGGCAACGGCGGTGCAGTTATCACCGAGGCAGATCACAGTCCGACTTCGCTGACCGGCGTGCTCATGGGACAGCAGAACATTACCGGCGGATTTGAAATGGCTATTGCTCTGCCATGGACGACACTAGGCACATTACCCGTTCAAGGCCAGCAGTATGGCTTTGATGTCATGATTGACACTGCCAGCAGCCAGGGGACGCGCATCGGCAAGTTGGCATGGTGGGCAACGCAAGATTCAACCTGGAGCAATCCTTCGCTAATGGGTCCGCTGGTTTTGACTAAGCCAACCGTTCAGCCTCAGACCATCAGCTTCACCGTTTCCTCGCCCATCACCTACACGGCCTCTCCGATTACTCTGGTAGCAACAGGCGGGGCTTCGGGCAATCCAGTCACCTTTAGCATCGTCTCCGGTCCGGGCACTCTGGGCGGACTCAACAACAGCGTTTTGACGATCACTGGTGTGGGCACGATAGTGCTGGCAGCGAATCAGGCAGGCAACGCCAGTTACTCGGCCGCGCCTCAGGTCACGCAAAGCATCGTTGTGAATCCAGCGCCTACGACCATCACGCTCACTGCAAATCCAGCTAATCCCACGCAAGGCCAGCCAGATCTGCTGACAGCCACGGTAACTGGCGCAGGGCAACCGGGCGGGACAGTCGTCTTCAGTTTCGGAGCAACGACGCTGTGCACAGCCACGCTGAATGCCTCTGACGTTGGTTTCTGCTCGTTCACTCCTGCCAGTGACAATAACCTGACCGTAACTGCCCAGTACCAGGGCGATGCGAATCATTTAGCCAGCTCGGCTACTTTGACTCTCTTTGTCTACGACTCGTCGGTCAAGCTGCAACTCTCCAGCACGCAGTTGGTTTATCCCGGCGCGACCAATGTGACTGCCTGCATCACTCCAACCACAGCAACCGGAACCGTGAAGATTTATGACGGACCGGCATTGCTCACAACACAGAACGTGCAAGGCGGCGGCTGCGCTTATTGGTACATATCGCCGGGATTGAGCGCTGGCACGCATATGCTAACGGCGGTCTACTCCGGCGACAGCAAAAACCCATCCGGCACATCGGTTCCGGTCCCGGTCACAGTCAGCCCGGTTCCCGTGACACTATCGGCATCGTGCTGGAACGCTTCCTTCCCGTACGGCGCAAACTATCAATGCACGATCAATGTGAGTTCCAATGCAGGAGCGCCTGTAGGTTCGATCACCTACACATATGACAGCGGGCCGGCAATAACCGTTCCACTCAGCAATGGCAACGCGCAATTCACTCTCACCGAGCCTATAGTCGGTACGCATAAGGTGGTCGTGGGTTATGCGCAGCAGACTAACTATGCTGCCGCAACACCTCAAACTGAAACGTTCGCGGTAACGCCGGCTCCAGTCAACGTATCTCTCACGCCATCCAGTTGGTATGCCAAGGTTGGAACCAGCATTACCTTCCAAGCGGCAGTTGCTTCCTGGAGCGCGGGGCCGCCCAACGCAATTGGGGTGGTTTCGTTCTACGATGGCGCAACATTGTTATCCACAGTGCCGGTCAATGCCAGCGGTCAAGCCAGTTGCACAACCGCAAGCCTGCCCGCCGGCACGCAAACAATCACCGCAACTTATTCCGGAGGAGTCAACTATGCAAGCGGTTCAACCAGCATCGTTATCACTCTTGCGCAGTAGCAATTTACTCCTCGCTGCTACTGCTCAATCTCGACGATCTGGCCGCTTTTTGGCCTCACCAATCGATTGCTGGCTACAATGGCACTTACAGTCACCACAACGTTCTTCGTCAATTGAGGAAGGCAAAGAAATCAGGACCATAGAAATACCAGCGGTTTTTGTCGGTGTGACAATGCTGACCGGTGATACGTTTCGTCCCTCCGATCTTTTGGCCGCCGGCGCGCGTGCACGGAGTTGCAGAGCTACCTGGATGCCACGCTCTGGAGCCATACGTTGATAGTTTTAGAAGTAGACTGAGATCGTGCCCCTGACGGGGCGTGGCGCGCCCACATGGAGCGCGTTGTTGATCGAGAGCGGATCGCTGGCGATGAATCCGTTAGCACCGATCGAAGCGCGATACTCGCGGTTCAGGAGGTTGCTCAGGTTGATTTGGGCCTTCAATTCCCTGAAGACTCCGATGTCCACGCGCTTATAGCCCGCGGTCGTATCGAACGGGAAGCGGCCAACTATGTTCCCTTCGTCTTTGGTACTTTGGCACTGGACAAGCTCACGCCCAGAATGACGCGCATAGACGCGCCTAGAACATGCGGTCCTCGTACTTGGACGAATCGGAAACCATTCAAAGTTTTGGCTTCGAACTCAGGATTCGAGCAGACGTCTCGCTGCTTAATAGGCAGCCGCCCTACCGCTAACTCTCTCGGATCGCTGCCACAAAACGAGCGATCTCAGGCCATTTGACTCCGAGGATAGACGGTATCCAAATTCAGAATCCCCTGAGCTGTTACCCAGGAGTACCTGCCGCGGAGTCCGCTTCGCTCTATGCTGCCACCGGAGTCATGCTCGCAGGCAATTCTCGTTCCGGCAAGAGTACCGGCCCTCGGAGGGCAGAGACGCACACGGATTGGTGCTCTTCCAACTCGTACCGCGCGCGCTCCATCTCGACATTCTTCTGCGCCGCAAGCCTGGTGCTCACCCGGTATGACACCGAGGAGCGAGCTTCTACGTAATCCCTTTGCCGGTCCAGATATGTTCGTTCCAGATTCACGCAGATTGAGCAAATCATGCCTGCCTCCTCTAACCTTCCGTCAATTCTGTAACGTTTTAACTTATGCCATTTCAAGAAGGAAACCCGTAATGCTGCGTTGACTTATACGACTCTTTGGGTGCGGCAACATAATTGTCGGCACTTCCCATGAGAGCGATCAGCAGGCCGGCATGGGAATGTTCGAGCATAAAGTCTTCGGCAAAAGTCGATCCCTTCGCCCTTGCTCCTTCCGGCCCAATTTGAGAGTTGACTCTGTCGGCCTGATCCAGCGATCTGTGCGAATTCTGACTCTTGTTCCGGCCTGAGGATAGACAATCCCGTGCAGTACATTCCTTGAGGTGGCCCATATCAAAACTCCATTCGATTGGTTACTGGTTTAAGTATGCTCGCTTGAAACGAAAGAAGATAGGCTTGAAGCGAGTAAAAAGTAACTGGATTTTTCCAATCAAAAGCGAGCGCTGAATAACTCGCACACTCCGCCTGTGGCTTGGAATGAAAGACCTCCAAGGCGACTGCGTTCGTTTACTTCTGTTAGTTTGAGGCTAGGAAAGTATCCTTGCAAAACCTCAGGGGAACAACGCAAGTGTAACTAACTTCAATAGCCTGCCCGTGAGCAGGTAGTTTGAACGAGTAAAACCGAATCCCGTTCATTCCAGAGTGTTGCTCTAAAACCGGTCGCATGTCAACAGGTATTTTGTAAAATTTCTGCTTTTGACTCATCAAGTCCAATATTTACATCCGCGCACCTGATTCTTTTTGACAAAGCTTCCTTCTGTCGACGTCACCGCCTCGCACCTCGTTTCAGCCGGCGCTTGTTCCGGAAACAGCCATGCTGTTGGGCGCTGCCTGCACGCGTTCTGCCGCATGCTAGGTCAGCCAATTGCTCGCGGACGGGTCGTCCCGCCGCTCGCCAAACCTGGCAAGCGGCGTCTATTTTGAAGAGGAACGGGACCGCGCCGGAGCAGTTCCCTGCCGGTTGCCACCCCGTCCTGATACACTTTTCCTTGGAGTTTCGCGAGCTGTTTTCGTCAACCGGCTTGAGGGTTGGGGGTGACACCGGGTCGCTCCAGACAGAGTTTTTCCATTTCTCGTGGCCGTTTTGTGCGCTTGACAGGGGGGACTTTGGCTTCCGCTTCGCGACAAGGAACGGTCGCTGAGAGCCCCGGAAGTCAACAGACCTTTGTTTGGGGGCAGACACTGTCGGCTGGCAATGGAAGCTTAGATCAAACCGATTTTTCCGACGGGTTCGGGAGAGACCGTTTCGCGGTTCGACAAAGCGGGGCGGGGAGGATTCATGCGGCGGTTTTTGACGCTTGTTTGTTTATTGTGCCTGGCGATTCCTGCCGGGATTTCGATCTCCGGCTGTACACGCAATCCGGGTGCAGACTACTGCAATGGCTTGGGCTACGGGATGAAGATCACGGATGTAGCCGCGATCTCGCTCTCGCCCGCCACCACAGGCATCTCCATGGCCTACGGGCAGACTCGTCAGGTAAATTCGCCTGCGGCCGTTACCTGCAAGAATAGCTCGGCCACTGTAAGCGGGTATACCTACGGCACCAGCAATAACCAGTTGGTGGACATAGCGCCCACCGGCAATATGTGTGCGGGTACGTGGAACCGGAACTCGGGCGGCGGAATTGCGAACTATACCATCTGCAGCCCGCCCAATCCGCTGCCCTCAACCGGAGGCCTGCCCTACGCCACGGCCTATGTCACCGCCTCCGCGCAGTCGGTGGTTTCCAATCCCGTCGAGGTCTACGTGCATGCCCCAGTGACGTCCGTCACGCTGGTCACGACTCCCAAAACCGGATCGGCGGAGCAGTGCCTCTCCCAGTACGCCACCGCTAGTCTCGACGCCCAGGCTTGCTTCTCCAGCAACAACACGCAGTATGAATTCTGCGCGCCGGCTTCCGTGACCAGCACATCAACTCCGGGCTATGTCTGCCCATTGCCACCCGGGGTGACCTCGGTGCCCAGTTGCACAGCCGCCCTTGGCACACTCACCTACTCGGTGGGAAACTCCGCTGTCGCCACCACGAGCACCAACACAACGACAAACCAGGTGAGCATCGAAGCTTTGCAGCCCGGCACCACCGCCATCACAGCGTCAGTGGCAAACTCGGGTTCGTCGGCCGGCTACTTCTCCACTTGCCCGCCCGCATCCATCTCCTTGACTCTTCCGAGCGGCGCAACCTCGGGCACCATCACCAAGGCTGTAACAGAGGATCTCGTCACCACCGTCTATGACACCAAGGGGCAAGTCATCACCGGCCTCGGTCTGAACTACCAGTCTACCGACCCGATGGACATCTCGGTCACGGGCGGGTCGATCACCACGACCTTCCCTGGCGTGGCTTCCATTTATGCCATCTGCCAGCCGTCCAGCTGCAATTCTGCTCCCATCAATGAGTTCGGCTGGTACGGCACCGGATTGTCCATTACCTCGAACCCGGTGACCATCACCTATACCGGCACGGCAAGCGATTACGCCTGGTTCGCGGCTCCTGGACAGTCGCAGTACGTCTTTCCCATCGAGTTGCTAACTGGAACTGTCGGTTCCTCGGCCCGACTGCCCTATGTGCCGAATTCGATGGTCATGGACCGGCTGGGCTCGAATATTTACTTCGGCTCCGCCAATGGGCTGATGACCTTCAGTACTGCGTCCAGTTCGCTCAGTTCGCAGAGTACCGGAGTTCCCGGAGTGGTACTGGCCGTCTCGCCCAACAATCAGACCGTGCTTATCAACGACCAGGCACGCCATCTCTTCTATCTGTACAGCACATCTGGAGGGGGCGCGACAACCTTTGGGGGCATGGGCAATGCGGCCGCATGGACTCCCGACTCGCAGACGCTCTACATCACAGACAACGCGGCGCTCAACAACGCGGCGAGTGGCATTACCGGCCACACCGACACGCTGTACGTCTACAACTTGAACAACTGGACGACCTACCCCTTGCCGCCGAGCCCGCTGCCCGCGGCCGCGCTGCCATCCAGCACTTTGCCGCCGAATGTGGCAGTTTCAGATACTCAGCAAACCCCAGCCATCGTCATTCCCTCTGTCGGCGCATACCTGCGAGGAGGCGCTGCTACCGTGGGAGGCACACCTTCTACAGTGGCGCATACCTGGTGCCCCACCGGCACAGTGGGCAACTACGAGAGCATGATCTTCTATCCACAGAGTGATTCGGTGGCCGTGCAGTCCGACGTTCTAGCCGCTACCACCGATGGCCAGCACATTCTGAGTGCGGCTGTCACCGGTACCGAGGTGGTGCTCAACGACATTGGAATCTCGATTCCTACCGTCGAATCGCCGATAGGAATCCCGACCCCAATCCCGTGCCAGGTGACGACCACCGGCACGGCTCCAAACCAGGTGCAGACGCTTACCGCGCTCCATACAAATCCTGTACTCAAAGCGACGCTTCCTGTAACTCTCAACTCGACCATCGCCAACACGGCCATTAATCAAGTCGTTACTTCGCCGGAATCGAATCTGGCGTTCCTCACGTACACCAACACTGGGACCACATCAGGCGCGACACTTCCGTACTACGTGCCCGGAAGCGTCGCGATGAGCTATGTAACGCTCACCGGTAATTCTGTGATCACAGCGCCCTTGACCGGCGCGTTCACCCCGGACGACAAGCTCTTTTTCGTCTCCACCGCGGGTGACAACAAGATCCACTACATCACCCTGAGCCCGTTGGCGCCTCCCGTTGACTCGCAACAGATCAGCCCCAATCTGCCCGCCTGCACACCCGTTTCCGCTGGCGGTCTTGATGCTGGCTGTGCCTATTCGGGCCCGAACCCCGGCACCGCCATCGTTCCGGCTACGGCCATCGCCGTCAAGCCGCGCTCGACCACATAGTTCACCGCAGAGCATCAACAAGTAAAGAAGGCCGGCCCAAGCCGGCCTTCTTTACTTGCTGTCCACACATAGGTTGCGTGTCCCCAACGACAGGTCTTTGTCGCCGGAGTGGTCCAGGATGGAATATTGATAGCCTGCTATCGCTCGTCATCCTGCGCGGAACCGAAGGACCTGCTTCTTGCACTTTACGAACAAGGGGGAAATACGAACTTAATGGCGCGCAAGCAGGGCAAACGCATTTTGATATCCCTTGTGGCAAGCCACTGTTGCTCCACCGCTTTCAAATGATTTGCAGCCTGGTCGCGGATGGAATCTCCGATCAGTTTGCCGAAAGTTAAGCCTTGTAAAAAATCGCCATTTGCCATCAAAATGCCCATTTTTCTGAGGGAAAACGCCGTTTTTCAGACGAAATTCGCACGTGATTTACAAGCCATTTCTCACGTAGCGGTACAAAACGTGCGTTTTCGCGCACATTGACGATTTTGCTTGAAACTGAGTTCTGTTCAATAATGACGCGGGTATTATTCACTTTCGCGGCCTCGTTTTCTTTTCCAGCTACGTAATTATCTGCAAGGAAATCGGCCGAAAATAAATAATTTAGGGGGGGGTGGGGGGGTACACTTTGGCAGGGAGCAGGGAATAGGGAACAGGAACGGCCCGCGGCTGTAGTCATGTTTCATTCTTCGATTGTGCGCCTGGCGAAGGTAATCTTCTGCAAGCATCGAAGAAGATGCGTTTGCCCTGGGCGCGCAAGCGCCGATTGGCCCCACCGCAGGTGGCGCACGATAGAATCAAGAGATGATCAAGGGGATTTCCTTTCTTCGTCCCGCGGGTACTCGTGCAGCCTATGACCGGCTGGCGAGCTTCTTTTCCGCACTGGGATTCGCTTCCGGTAAAGGATGGCAGGAAGAGAACAGTCGAGGTGCATCCTTTCTGGCGCCGCTGGGCAATCTCGAATTTGTGGATGGCGAGTTTCCCTCGACGGCCGATGTGCTGGTCGAAGTGACCGCGCTCGACGCAGTGCATCAGGCGGCCGCAAGCTGGTTGCGCGCGCAAGCGGGCGAACCAGCACTCGCACGCCTCTCCCCCATTACGGAAACCCACTGGAAGTCGAGCCTCTTCACCGTCGAGCCGGAGCCAGGATTCTCGTTTTCATTTTGGGAGTGGACCGATCCGCACAAAGGCAAGCCGCTAGCGGTTGAAGGCGATCTCTCCGCCCAGGGCATGAGGTTTGCTATTGTCGTCGCCCGCTGGAATGCGGTAATCACCGAACGGCTTCTCGATGGCGCTCTGGATGCCTTGCTCCGCAGCGGAGCAAGACGCGCCGACATTGAGATCGTTCGCGTTCCCGGTGCATGGGAGATTCCGGCCGCGGCTCGCACCATCGCCAACCGTGCAACCAACGCAGGCCGGGCAGACGCCATCATCGCTCTGGGCTGCCTGCTGCGCGGCGAGACCGCCCACTACGAGGCCATCTACAACGAAGTAGCGCGCGGCATCGGCCAGTCGCAGCAGGAGACCGGTATTCCCCACAGCTTTGGCGTACTAACCTGCGAGAACCTCGAGCAGGCCCTCAACCGCGCCGGCATCAAGGCCGGCAACAAGGGCTTCGAGGCTGCCGTCGCGGCCATTGAGATGGTCTCACTCACCCGCAAGCTGCAGCACGGCAATCCGGCCATAGGCGGTGCTCATTGAGCGCAGGCCCGCGTCGCAAATCGCGCGAACTGGCCATGCAGATGCTCTATCAAGGGGACATCGGCAAACAGACCCCCGACCAGGTTCGCGCAACATTCTGGAAGGCCGGAGACGAAGTCGAGCCCGAGGTGCGCGGCTTTGCCGAAGACCTTTTCCGCGTGGCGATCGCTCACCAGGAAAAGATCGACGAACTGCTCGTGGCAAACTCCAAGCACTGGCGTATCGAGCGCATGCCCGCCGTCGATCGCAACCTGCTGCGCATGGCCGTTGGCGAGATGCTGGGCTTCAAGGGCACGCCCTTTCCCATCGTCATTAACGAAGCCCTGGAAATCGGCCGCCGCTACTGCGCCCCAGAATCCATCAACTTTCTCAACGGAATGTTGGACACAATCGCCCGCAGCCTGATTGGAAAATAGTTCGGTTCCGGCGAATCGAGCGATTCAGCCGCATTGCATCAGGCGCAAGGCTCGAAATGCAGAAGCGGATTTCAGCAAACTGAAATAGACATTGCTAGCGCGCGTGGAGGCGTCTCCGGTCAGGCGATTTTTCTTGGTGGAAAATCTTTTCGATCACATATGACGCCTTTCCCGCATTTCAGTCAAGTCAAAAAACTCTTAGCGATCAAAACACTCTTGGCTAATTGAGAGCGCATTACACAACTTTGTCTTTAGATTCCGGGAAGGTTCTTGGATAGAAAACTCTTGACATTCGAAAAAAATTAGAGTATGAGTTAGACCAGAGTGAGCTTCCCCCTCATTTGTCAGGTTATCTGAACTAAGGCAGACCATCTGAAGCACGCCACACTTGGAAATTGGCCCCATGAGCCTCTTCGAGGCGGATTTTGAGGCTCATGAATTATCGAAGTTAAACAAGAATTCAGCCTGAAGATTTTGCTGCTGCGACACAGGCGACATAAGTGGGCCAATTCGGGTGTATTCAGCTTAGAGAAGTCGAGAAGGTATCTCTCGCCTCAAGCTAGGAATGCTTCGCTCAAGGCGAACATTTTAATTGCAAGCAACCGGACGACTGGAGCTGCCATGAGCTACGCCAATCATTGCAACGCTAGGAAAGGTGTATCTGTTGGCCGGACCGCCGGTCAACACTCGTTAAGGTCAGGAAACAAAAACGATGGAGCCAACCCATCCAGGCTTGGACAAGATGCAACAAAGACAAAGGGACTGACGTTTGTTGAAGATTTCATGCTGGAACACTCTCATTCCGGTCTGCTGATCGCGATGATTAAAAATGCAGGCAGTTATGGAGCGGCGTGCAAAGACCAACAAAAGCCAACGCAATCTTTTGGATTTCCTTCTTGAAGCTGCACGAATTGAATTGCCTTGGTTCCTTCCGGAGCAAAAACGGAGAAGCTACGCAATTGTACTTTGTTAAAGGTGGCCCCTTCTTCTGCCCCAGCGACGAAGACCCGTCACTGGGGCGCCCGGCCTGACAGCCGTGCTGGCTTTGCTCCATGGGTCCGGTACTCCATCGCTGATTTGCTGAAACAGTAGGCCGGAGGAGGCAGGCATGGGTTGTGCTATCTGCAGGAATCTGGAAATAGCTTACGAGTCTTTGTTGAGCGAGTACATTGAGGCTCGTTCTTCGGCGAGTTATCGAGTTAATACCAAGCCGGCAGCCCAGAAAAATGTTGATATGGAGCGCGCCAGATACGAGTTAGACGAGCATCGGTCCGTGTGTATCCAAGCAACACGGATGGCTGTGCATTTGCCGGAACGAGAGGCGCCCAAGGGTTTGCAACCACTGGCAGCATAGGCAAGTGTCGATCTTCTTCCGTGAGGGCCCCGCTTCTACGACGGTAGGACCGGGAGCGGGGCCTGGAATCGGCTTGGGAAGTTATCCGGGCGTCGCCTGCGCGTCTAATTGCGTCATCAACTCTTCCCACTCGGCGGTGAGCGAGTTAAGCTGCTCACGCAATTCTTCAGCTAATGCCGTTAGGCGCTGAGTCTCGGAAGCCGAGATATAAACTCCTAACTGCTCTTCGGTATGCGCAATCGAGCCTTCTATGCGCGGTATTTCTTCTTCGAGGAATACGCTGCGCTCTTCCATCTGTTTCTGCTTAATGGGATTCAAGCGACGCGGGCGATCCCTTACTGCGCTGGTCTCGGCATCAAGGCCGGAGCAGTTATCATTACCATTCGGCGCGGCAGGCTCTGGCGGCTTTTCCTTCGGAGAGAGTACAACAGGAAGGCTGCCGGCTGTAACTTCCTTCCAGCGCAGATAGTCTTCGTAGTTACCTTCATGACTGGTCACGGAGCCGCCTTCGACTTCAAGCACGCGCGTGGCTAGCCTGTCGATAAAGTAGCGATCATGAGAGACGAAAACCACCGTTCCACTGAAGGCCGCCAACGCGTCGAGCAGCACGTCTTTGGCGCGCATGTCCAGGTGATTGGTGGGCTCGTCAAGCAATAGAAAATTTGAGGGCGAAACGAGAATTCTTGCCAGCGCGTAGCGGTTGCGCTCGCCGCCGCTAAGCACGCCGAGCGGCTTGAAAACATCGTCGCCGCTGAAGAGAAAACAGCCCAGCAGCGAGCGCAGCGCCTGCTCCGGCACCTTGATCGCGGCGCGGCTGATATCGTCGAGCATGCGCGCATCGCCGTCCAGCACCTTGTATTGATCCTGCGCAAAGTATTCGCTCACGACGTTGTGGCCCAGCTTCACACGCCCACCCGTGGGCGCCTCGGTTCCGGTGAGCAGGCGAATCAGCGTGGACTTGCCCGCGCCGTTCACGCCGACCAGGGCCACGCGATCACCGCGTTCAATGCCAAAGCGCACCTTGTCAAGGACTAACTTCTGCCCATAACTCTTGGATAACTCCTCTGCCTCGACGACCATGCGGCCTGAGGGCGGCGGCTGAGGAAACTTGAAATGGATCGTCGATTCCTCTTCGGGAATTTCGATGCGCTCGATCTTCTCTAACTCCTTGATGCGGCTTTGCACTTGCTTGGCTTTGGTAGCCTGGGCGCGGAAGCGATTGATGAATGCCTCCAGGTGCTCGATCTGCTGGCGCTGATTGCTATAGGCCGCTTGTAACTGCGTTCGGCGCTCATCTTTTTGGTTGAGATATTTTGTGTAATTGCCTTGATATATATTCAGACGCTTATTCCAAATTTCGACGGTCCGGTCGATTGTTACATCCAGAAAATAACGGTCGTGAGAGATAAGGATATAACCGAAGGGATAATTCTTGAGATAGTCTTCGAGCCAGTTGCGAGTTTCCAGGTCCAGGTGATTGGTTGGCTCGTCGAGCAACAGCAGATTTGGTTTGGCGAGCAGTAGTTTAGCCAGGGCAATGCGCATCTGCCAGCCGCCGCTGAACTCATCCGTCTGACGCGCCCAGTCTTCCTTGCCAAAGCCGAGACCGGTGAGAACGCCTCCTACCTGCGCGTCAAGCGCATAGCCGTCGAGCGAGTGAAAGCGCTCCTGGAGCATGGAGTAGCGCTCCGCCACGGCATCGTATTCCGGGCCTGAATGATCGAGCACGGCCAGTTGCCCGGCAAGCCGCTCGACCTCGCGAGCCATCTCGCGCAGTTCGTCGAAGACGGTGAGGCACTCTTCGAAGACGGTGCGGCCGGTGAGGGCGAGCCCCTCCTGCGGCAGGTAGCCGATGCTCATGCCGCGGGTCTGCTGCATGGTGCCGTAGTCCAGCGTCTCGAGACCGGCGAGCACTTTCATGATGGTGGATTTGCCGGTGCCGTTGGCGCCAACCAGCGCAGTCTTCTCACGCGCGCGGATGAGCCAGTTGGCCTCGAGGAATAGAACTCGCGGACCAAACCGCTTGCCGGCATTTTGCAGGGAGAGCATCTACTTCCATTCTCGCACCACCTGCGGTAGGGCCCGCGGTGGGGTGGGTTCAAGGCCGGGTTTTGCATGTTGAAGGAAGACGGGCGCGCACGCGAGCCAGGCGTGAGCGGGTTGGCGTATATTCTTTCGTAGTCTGGGATGCAGCGTAGAAATTCCGGATAAATACTCACCAATAAGGAGATCATCGTGGCAAGCTACTGCGCAAGATGCGGTACCGAATTATCCCCTAACGAACTTATCTGTAAATCCTGTGGAGCGGCGGCGGCCACTGGAGACGCGGTCGCGGCGTTTATTCCGTCAACTGCGCCGCCGGAGAAATCCGGCAGCAGCGCGCTCAAGGTTGTACTGATTGTCATTGCCGTTGTCGTCGGACTGGGCATCCTCGGCTTGGGAGCGATTGGATTCATCGGGTATCGCATCGCCAAAAATGTTCATGTCGATCCCAATGGCGGTGTGACGATGAGTACGCCCATGGGCAACATTACGACGACTCCCGACGAGAGCATCAGCGCGTCCGATCTGGGCGTGGCGGTGTACCCCGGCGCGCAGGCCACCCATAAAGGCATGAGGATGGAAATGCCCGGCGCATCGGGAGTGATACTCGAATTCCTCACTTCGGACTCGCCGGACAAAGTGCTTGCTTTTTATAAGAATGAGTTGGGCAGCGGTGCAGTCGTCGTGAGCTTATTCGGTCAGAGCACCGCCCGTCTGCAAATGTCGAAGCAGGAATCCGTGGAGGTGCGAATTAGTGCAAGCTCAAGGCTGAATGATGGCAAGACAAAGATCACCATCACACACATGATGAAAAAAGGTTCGTGAAGCCGGATCGCGTTCAATTCGGGGACACTTCTGACGGTCGTGTTCCATCGATGGATTCCGGCAGAACTATGGCCGAATTTCGACCGGCGTTCCTATCGGAACCAGGCTCCAAATCTCGTCAATCTCCTGGTCGGTGACGGCGATGCAGCCGAGCGTCCAATCATGGAGCCGGTGCGCCGCGCCGATCCAGCCTTCGCCTGAAGGCAGGCCGTGAATCATGATGGACCCTCCAGGCGAGACGCCTAGCTTTGCCGCACGCTTGCGATCCTCGGCGTCGGGATAGGAGACATGCAGGGCCCTGTGGTAGTGGCTGGCCGCATTGCGTGAATCGATGACGTAATGGCCCTCTGGCGTGCGCGCGTCGCCCTCACGCGCTTTGGGCGCAAGGCCGCCTTGTCCCAGCGCAACCTTGTAAGTGCGGATCACCTTGCCTCCCGCCAGCAGCTCCATCAAGTGGTCTTTTTTCAGGATGAGAATTGCGTCGGCCTTTTGCGGCGCGGTCTGTGGCTCGGCTTGCAGCGTGTCGGCCAGAACCAACAAGACGACGCAGATGCCGATGCACGCCAGCCAAGCGGCAATACCTACACGGAACCTTTGCAGTTTCATGCGCCAACTTTACAACCGGCGGCTCATTTCCTGCAAAGCCTGAAAACATTCCCAAGCCGTGGAAGGCCGTAAAGCAGGCACTCAAAGCGTTTTCGAAAATTGTGTAGACCCAAATTTTCTTAGCACCCCACCCTTTCCGCAAAAAGAAAACGGAAAGGATGGGGCACGGAAGTCTGTGGCAGACGCGAAAATGTACCTAGCCGCGCTTCTTGCCGCCGGGCTTCACTCTGTGGCTTGGTTTGGCGGAGCTTCCGGGCTTGGGTTTGGAGCGGAAGGCGGGCTTGCCAGTGCCGAAGCTGGGCTTGGGCTTCCAGCCGGTACCGGCTTTTCTTTCAGCGCGCGGAGTGGAACCGGGATATGGCTTGGCCTTGGTGGGGCGATAGTCGGATGCGCCTTCAGAGCGCGGCGTGAAAGGCCGGGAGGGTCGGGGAGCAGCGGAACCCGCACCTTCGTCGCGGCGGAAGCTGCGGTTGGGCGGGGCGGAATGGCCTGTGGGTTTGGCGCCATAGGGCCGCTTGGCGCCGAAGCTGGGCCGGGAGTCTGATCCCGAGCGTGGGCCGGAATCGGGCCGGGGGCGCGGTGTGAATGGCCGAGCAGATCCGGGCCTGGTCGGCCTTCCCGGTTTGCTGCTGGGCCGTGCGCCGCCTGGGCGGGGCTTGCCGCTGCTGGTGGTGAATGGGCGATTCGAGCTGGGACGGTCGCCTGCCGGGCGGTCAGAATAAGGGCGGGCACCGCTGGGACGGCTGTAGCTGGCACGCGGAGCACTCGAACGCTGTGCGCTGGG
>JBEKWJ010000015.1:0-83259 GCA_049513195.1 Occallatibacter sp. | reverse complement strand
TGCATCGCACGATGGATGTGCTGGTTGATCTCGCGGCGGGATTCATTGTCGGGCGAGACAACAAGCGTATTCTCCGGCTGGCGCACATACTCGCGGGCTATCTCGCGGATGCGCTCGCTGCGGTCCACGATCTCATGTACCCGGCCCTGGCTGTTGAGATTGGCGATTGCTTCTTTGACTTCGCCCCGCGCAAGCTGCTCCACGGCTTCTTTGAGTGCCGGGTCTTTCTGCCGGATGATTTCGTCAAGCCGCGCTGTGCGCATCCCGGCCTCTTGCAACTGCGCATACGGTCGGCCAGCTTCGACCGCCTCATGCTGCCGCACGTCGCCAACGAACAGCACACGATCATTTTCTTTTAGCCGCTCTACGAACGTGTGCATTTGCTTGGTGCTGGCCATGCTCGATTCATCGACCACATAGAGCCGCTTCTGTCCGTCGTCCGCGCGGTCGCCGCGCGTAAGATGCCGCTGCAAGGTTTCCGTCTCCATGCCCGACTCGCCCAGCTTTTTCGCCGCGCCGGACGTGGGCGCAAGCCCCTTGACCTCATAGCCCGCACTGACAGCGGCCTCCCGGATGGCGGCTAAAGAAGTAGTCTTTCCGCCTCCGGCCACGCCCTCAAGAGCCATCATCCGGTCGCGGTTTTCGAGTACATCTTCGACCGCCCGCCGCTGGCTCACGCTCAGATGCGGATGGTTTGTCTCGACCTGCTGCCGGACCTGGCCATCGGCCAACACTTCGCGGTTGCCCTGGCCCATGCGCATCCGCTCGACGATCTCCCGCTCGTAACCCTGCATCTCGCCGGTTGTGAACGCGCGGCCCGCCAGACCCGGCCTGCGCGTGACCTCGATCAGCTCATGCGATTGAACGCGCCGCTCGAACTCGGCCCGCACCTCCGGCAACCGCGCCGCGCCCATGCTGTGTTTCAACGCATCGCGCATCAGCGTCCGTTCATCGACGATGGCCTCGCGTTCCGTGCCGCGCTCCCGCGCATAACTCACAGCGGCCTGCGCCACGCGCTGCGATTCTTCCGGGCGAAGCTCAACGCCTGGTCGCCGCTGCGCCTCCTCGATCACCCGTTGCGGTTGATGCCCGTACTCTGCGGCCATTGCCCGATGCTGCGCCTGGACCTGCTCCGGCGTTAAATCGAGTTTTGCTTCGCGCGTCTTGTGCGCTGCGATCTGCGCCGCCTCAGGCCCACTGCGGCCCTGCTCCGCAAGATTCTCCGTGATTTGCTGACGCCGCGGACTCGACGCCTCCAAGTATTCCCGCGTGTAACCCTTGATCTCCGGTTGTCCATGCTCGCCGCGCTCGATCTCGTAACCAAGCGTTTGCAACCGCGCCGACAACTCCGAACGGTAAACCGCCGTCGCGTACTGCTGCGTCTTGTAAAGTTCCTGCGGCTGCAACGCCCGCGTATTTCCGTCGGCGGTCTCGGCGATATTGAAAATCACCGTGTGCGTGTGCAACTGCGGCGCGGCGTAGCCGTCCACCGGACGGCTGCTGTCGTGCTCGAACTTGGCTACGACCCATGCGCCCGTCGTCTCTGCCGGTGCGTTGCCGCCGATGCGCGCCTGTGCGTACTTTTCCATCTCGGTGAGCGCAACGCGAACGCTCTCCCGGTGCGCATCTTTCACGCGGTCGTCGCCGCCGACAAGCGCCGTCAACGAGACAGACTTCGGCGCGGAAAACGTCGCATCCCAGCCCGCCCGGTGCTCCATTGTGCGCACCGTCTGGCCCTGCTCGTTCACATACTCCCGCGCCGTCTGATGCCGTACAAGCTGCTCGCCGGTCGCCGGATGCTGGCCCTCGGACAGACGCGCGAACTGCTGTTCGCCCACTTCGCCCGCAAGTCCGTAACGCTCGGCGAGCTTGCCTTGCCACTCGCCGCGCACCTGGTCGCCCTCGGTGTAGTAGTTGTCGCGCGCGTTGGCGAACTCTTCTTTGTGGTACTCCCGCGCTTGGCTCGCGCTGATCGGTTTGGACATCGTGATCATAGTTGTTTACTCGAATCGGGGACGTGGTTTCTTCGCTGCGGCGGGACGCGCCTCTGGCGGTTTTGCCGCGACAACCGGCGGCGGAACTGGCGCCGCAACCGGCGGTTTTACAGTGGGCACTGCGGCCTTTGCCTGAGCCGCCGCGCGCCGCCTGCGCTCGATAAAATCCATCAGCTTTTGACCCTGCTTTTCGTAGGAGAACTTCGGCCAGCGATCCTTCGGAACAGCCACCGGCAACAGCAACGCCAGCAGCGCCAACGCCCAGTAAAACGGCCTCCGGGCCGACTCATAAATATCGTCGTGGAAGATCCACTGGCGCAAAAAATAATGCAGCTTGCGGTCGTTGTATTCATGCCTCTGCCACTCCAGCCGCACATACGCGCGGCTGCCCTCCGCCGTCAGCCGGTACGTCGGTTCGCCATTCGGACCCGCCGCCGCCTCGATCTCGCCGCCCGTAACCAACAGCGTCTGCTTCTTCGCCGTCACCCCTTCAAGCAGTTGATAGCGCGTAAGAGACTGCTCCGAGAGACTGCCCCACACTCCGCTCTCCAGATAGACCCACAGGTCAAGACGCTCCGCCGCGCTCCACTCGTTCCGGTAAGACTGAACGTAGAGAACACAGAAGAAAACGCTCGCCGCGATCAGCGTCCAGCGCGTCCACTTCCAGTACCGGCGCGGCCCATACCAGTCACTCATCGCGCCGCCTCGCTCGCCTTCTTCTGCGCCGCCAACCGCTCCCGCGCCCGCTGCATCTTGGTCGCATCCGCGCGCGCGATCTCCGCCCGTACCTCGCCCTCGCCCGGAAGATCATGCCCCGGCAGCGGGCGAAGATTCAAAAACAACGCCCGCAACGCAAGAACCTCCGACAGCAGCACTTCGCCCGCAAGATCGCCCGCTGCCTCGGCGCTGTTCGTGTCCGGCTCCAGCAACCGCGCCCGGACCCACTCCGAAAGCGTCAGATTCTCCGCCCGCGCCCGCGCCTCAAGCGCCGCATACTCCGCGTCGCTGACCTTGGTTCCTACAGATTTTGTTCGCAGAGATGCCTTCACCATGCCGTCACTTCTCCGCCTTGAAGTTGTTCATCCCCGCAACCATCCGCGTGATGTACTCCTCGACCGCCGCCGACCGGCGCAAGTTCGGGCGCGCTTTTGCCGCTGGCGATGGCGTTGCTGGTTGCGCCTGATTGCTGGCCGGGAACTGCTTCGACTGCTCCATGGATTCCTCTCTTTCATGGACGCTGCACAGCGCTTTTCAGCTAAAGGCAGGAAAATCATCAGGTTCCCCGACAGCAACCGGCGCGTGTTTATAGGATAGATCGGATTACACCATTTTTACTTTTAGTCGCTTGTTTTCTTATGGTTCGCGCTCGGTAACCTGTAAACACCTTATTTTTAGAGAGTTTTTCTTTTAGCTGCCTGATTATAAAGTGGTTCTCTGCACAGTAACCGAAGGTTACTGTGCAGCTTCCAATCTGGGGTAATGTGTCCCCCTACTGCCGATGCCGTAGGCAGCGTGCCCTTCGGGATGCTGGGAGGAACGAGGATTTCGGGGTTGCCCCAGATGCAGCACAGGCCGCCCGAAGACGGCCTGCGGCAGAAGATCAGCTATTGATTGCAATCGAACCGATCATCTGCTCGATTGGTTCCGTCTCCCGATCCTTTGAAGCCAGCGAGACGTTGTATGTCACATAGACAAGCGTGGCTCCACCCTTCAACCACCATTCTCTCCAATACCGCTTCTGATCCTCGAACTCTGTTGTAACTCCAGAGACATGGGCCTTCGCAATCGGCTTAAGCACGCGCCCTTTATGTTTAGAGTCAGAAGCAAATTCGAGCACATCATCATCCGTTACCTGGCCAGTTGGCTTCCGAGTCGCACTTATCTGGAGCACGCCTGAATCACCCGAAGAACGGAGGGAAACGCATTCGGCGCTCTCAGTTGCGCTCCAATTTGGTGGTAGTTTGATCGACCACCAACTGGATCGAAATTCATTGGTTCGGCTGCTTCGGCTTGTCATAGTAGACCACCCGCCCCTTTTTTCCGGTCGCACGCTCGTATTTTTTCAGCTGGCTGCGCCCCTTGGCTCGGCCACTGGCTGTGTTGGGTTTTAGTTCAACCGGCTTGCCCGTCCCGGTAACGGCATCTGGTTTAACAGTTTGGCCCGTTTTCGGGTCTGTCAACCTTGGTTCCACCTGCCAGCCTTTCGCTTTTGCCTTCTCTGAAAAGTCCCGATGCGCATCTTGACCGGCTTTAGTATCGTCATTCTGCCCACCTCGACCGGTGCCCTTCATTGCTCCACCGCTTGCAGCCTGCGGCTCTGGTACGTAACGCTCACCCGTGTCTTCGTTGTAAAGCTGATCATGACTCGCTGTAGCTGTACTCCCCACACCGGCAGTGAAGAGGAAACCAACAACACCGAGTGCTCCTTGGACGGTTACTCCCGCTGCATCCTCCACCCCAGTAACGGCACTGTCAATCAGCGGCTTGGCAACCGCATCCACCTCGTCCATTGTGGGCAGAAGATCACAACATCCCTCATGTCCAGTTGGATCGGTTGACGTGAGCGGATTGTTCTGCACGTAGCTGTATAGATTCAGCGTTTGCGGGTTGTCCAGCTTGGCGTATGGCACTGGCTCTTCTTGTGCCGACCAATCAGGACTTAAGAAGCGGCCCATCGCACTGGAGTAGTACCGCGCCTCGAAGTAGTCATTGCCTGATTCGGTATCCCGTTCTTTGCCGGTGTAATGATGTTCCGTGGCATCCATGCACGGGGAGTAGCCAGGCAGGCTTCCGGTCGTCAGCCCATCTCCGAAGGGCAGGCTCGCGAAGGTGGTGGCGCAGCCGCTGGCTCCCACTTCCACGCGCTTGCTTCCTAGCCAATCCTGCAGCGCAAAGATGGTGTCCGTGCCGTTGTAGGTTGCCAGCAGTTTGCCTCCAGCGAAGGCGTTGGTATGCACCCAGGTGCTGGTTGCGCCGCTCACCGAATACTCCGTGACCTGTTCGCCACCCGGCCCCAGCACATAACTCGACGTGACCAGGAATCCATTCGATGCGAAGTTACAACTAAAACTGGTCAGCGATCCTTTGGCCACGCGGGTTCCTGCCGCATCATAGATGTAGCCGGTCAGCGTGCCCACGTAGTTCTTTACGGCGCACAGCCGCCCTTCGGCGTCGTAGAGGTACGAGTTGAGTCCGTCGTAGGTCACATCGCCCGCCGCGTCATAGGTCATCGACGCCACTTGGTTGCTGGCTGGAGTATAACTCGCCGTACTCGAAGCGGGCATGGAGTTGTTGACCATCCCGCCAAGCTGCTCGTTGAGCCGATTGCCGAAAGCGTCGTAGCTCCAACCGGTCTGCGCCCCCGCGTAGTAAGCCTGGAATCCCGGTATTGCGGAGGTACCAGCTGCCGATCCAACCAACCGATTCAAGTTATCGTAGGTGTAGTTCCAAGTGCCGGTCACGGAGTCGATCACATTGAGCAGGTTGCCATTGGGCGCGTAGCCGTTGGTAGGCACAAGATACGAATAGAACGTGGTTCCGGACCCTGTCCCGCCGGTCATGGATGATCCAGAAGGCGTCAGTGCAAATGAACCGTTTGGAAAAGTGGAGCTGATGCCGCCGGTCATGCTCGCCTGGATGCCGTAGTCGGCGCCCGCTCCCCCTTTGATGGAGGCGATGGAGACGACCGCGCCGTTGGCGGTTGCCGTTACCAGCGACGAACACAAACTATTGATGTTCGTCGCCAGAGTCGCCGCCAAGGATGCCGCTGTCGATCCCTGTCCGAAGGGCACACTGGAAGTGCATGTGCTTTGACCGCTCGATACAGCAACCTGATAAGCGCCGCTGTCGTACGTGATCCCAGTCCCGCCCCCACTCCCACCGGTCATGGTCGCTCCGGATGGTGTCAGAGTGAACGACCACGATAGAAACATGGTATTGTGCCCGCCCGTGATCGTAATGCCATAATTGGATGCTGCCCCTGGAGTTATGGACGTGACGGTGACAATCGCGCCATTGGCAGTCGCAGAGACTCCTGACGAACATGAACTATTGATGCTTGAAGCCAGAGCGGTAGCCAAGGATGTTGGGGTCGATCCATTTCCATAGACCGCTATGGAGTCGCAAGGCGCAGAGTTGGCCCCATTGTCAAAAATCAGAGCCATAATCGCACCGGAATCATAGATGACTGTTGGCCCGCTCGTCATCGACTGTTCCGCTCCTGAGAATGTAAGTGTTGCTGTGGAATAGGTGGGCGTCGAACCAGAAGTGGAAGCCGATTGCTCCGTCCCAGAGAAAGTGAATGATGCGGTTGCTGATGCTTCGTTGATAGCACCGCCGCCCATGTTTGTAGTGGCCACGCTGAACGATGGGCCCCCAGTATAAAAATTGGGTGGACCAGCGGAGAAGTAGAGCGGGTTGGCGGTGTCGGTTGCGCTCGCTGTCACGGTCCAGTCGGTTTCAGGGCCAGCGCTCAGACTCGTCAGCTTTACCGTCGAGCCCGAAGCCGCTGCTGTAACAAAGCCGCCTGCGGCCGAGTTGATGGCCGAGGCCAGGCTGGAAGCTAAGCTCGATGGAGTGCTGCCTTGCAACCACGGTACCTGTACCTCGGTGCCACTCACCAGCGCCGTCAGCGTGCCCGTATCGTAGTAGGTGCCCCCCGTCCATCCGCCTTGCAGCGTTCCCGCTAGCAGGGTTCCGGTCGCGCCTGTGAAGCAAAAGTCTGCGCCAGTGAGGGAGGGAAAGGACGACCACCAATTGGTGGTGAATGGGTAGTTGCTGCCTAGGCCGGTTGCAACTGAGGTCATCGTCACCGTGTTGCCGTTAGAAGTGGCCGTTACTGGCGAGCCTGCGACATTCAGCGCCGCCGCTAGCGATGCGGCGACGGATGCCTCAGTCGACCCGCCACCGTAAGAGGCCATAGCTGTGAATCCCTGAATAGTTACCTCCAGCAAACCTGAGTCTGGTTCGGTTTCGTAACCTGTGCATACTTCCACTCCGCTATACGGGCTGGTATATGCAGTGCAAACCTGATTCGAGCCTTCGCTGCCGGTGATGGTCAGAACCGCAGTGCCGGAGGTATTGGTCTTGGTCACCTGCTTTTCGGTACCGGTGATGGTGATGGTGCCGGAGCTGTCTGTGCCTCCCGCGATGAGGTTGCTGCTGGTGCTATCTGCCTCAAAAACCACCCGGCTGCGTGCATCATAGGCGCGGAGCAGCTCAGCTGTTGCGGCATTCGTGGAGGCATTGACACCCAGGGATGCATTTTCAAGCCCCAAGGGACCGTAGGCGGGAGTAGATGAGTTGTTTGATACCTGGAATAAAATGCCAGGGTGCGTGGTGGAATCGGACCAACTACTACCAGAGGTGAGCAAGCGCTCCGCATTGTCGTAGGAATAAGCGAGCGTGACCGGCCCACCCGAAGACGCGCCAGAAGTCGGCGCATTCGACGGGAAGGTTGCGGAAGTCGGTTTGCCTCCGAGGTCGTAGGTGTAGGACAGATTGTAAGTAGAACTGCCGCAGTTGGCCCGGGTGCATTGCTGCTCACCTAAGAGGCGGCCCATCGAATTGTAGGCATATGTGCTGGTGGATGCCAAAACCGTCGAGCCGCTGGAGACGGTGGCCTGTGTCAATTCGCCGATGTCGTTTGAGCTTCCTGAGATGGATGAATTGTCATAGGCGAACGCGACAGCCGGGGTTCCGTCGTTATATGTCTTGCTCAGAACGCGATTGAGCGCATCATACCCGTATGAGGTAGTGATGCTGCGATTATCGATCTTCGACGAGAGATTGCTGTTGTTGTCGTAGCTGTAGCAAGTCGTCCATACCGTTCCAGAAGCGGTTCCGGCACAGGCCTGACTTGCGGGGCTGGCAGCCGAGGCGCTCTCAGGATTATTTGACGCGATAAGGCGGGAGGTGGCGTCATAAGCGAAGGTCCTCACATGATCGCCGGTCGAACCATACGGCCCGCCCCATTGATCCACGCGCAGCAGGTTGCCGAGCGTGTCATAGGAGTAATCGGTTTCCAGCGTTGGTGCGCTCCCGATACTCGTGGTTCCATTCGGCTCCAGAACCTGCGTCAGCCAGTCCTGGGCATTGTAGGTGCGCCGCCAATGATTCCCGACCTCGTCATAAGAATCGATCACATTCCCGTTGAATGACCAGGTTTGAGCAGAGCCGTCTGGATTTGTCGTAGTCGTCAATCGGCTGATCGCATCGTACGCATACTGCGTCCATCCATCCGTCGACTGGGGGGAATTGCAGTGCGGATTACTGACAGCGCTCACTCTGTTCAACTGATCGTAGATCGTGTTCACGGTAAGGGAACCGCAAGTCGAGTCGGCGGTAGTGCTGACGGCAACCTTCCGCCCCATACCGTCGAGATTGGTTGTCGTAACCTTCGCGGGAGACGGACTCTCGGTAACCGTCGTGATCACCTGCGTCGAAGTTTGATAGTTGTTGCAGGTTGTTCCTGTGTCCGGTCTGCCAGTACACAGAGGCCGCATCAACGGATCGAAAGTCTGCGTAGTAAGATTGTTGTTCTGATCCGATTTTGCGATCATGAGCCCAGTGTTGACATCCTGATACTGTGTCATCACATGAGAAGCGCCGGTGGTAGAGGGCATCGTCGTGGTGATAAGAAACGCAGTGCCGGTGTCTGTGTTGGCCGGATTGCCCGTCGCGTAGGAATATGTGTTGGTGGAGGAGTATCCCCGGCCATCGGTCGACACCGTTGGCTGGCCCAAAACGTTGTAATCGGTATAGGTAGTGATCGAGCTATTACACGGCACCGAACTCGGTCCGGAACATTTGGTGACGCTGGTAGGCAGCCCGCGCAATGTTTGACCCGAATTAAATGTGGAATCGTGATTCGTAGTCCAGCCCGCAGCGGCCAGCCCGCCCTGTGCGGATTGACTGAAGCCATCATAGGAGATCGTCGTCTGCGTTACCAGTGAATTTGCGGCGTTGTAGACGGAAACCTGGCTCACGCGGTCCGCGATATTCGCGGCCGCATAGGCGGGATTCGTGCTCGTGTTATGCAAATAGCTGTATTGGGTTTTACTCAACAACGCACCGTGTGCATTAACGCCATAGTCGTAAATGGTCTTTGATGTGACGTTGCCTCTAGTCGTTACGAATCCGCCGTTCGCGCAGGTCGCGCCCGTTGCAAGAGGCGCATCGTAGGTGGTGTCTGTCTCCGTGGTCATCCCCGATGCATTCCAAGTGAAGACATTGCTTGTGGGGGGAATCCCACTACCACATCCATTGACGGTGTAGCCTATGGTTTTCGTTGCTATAGGATTGTTGGCGGTTTGAGATCCGTTGTAACTGACTTCTTGCGTTACCTGTTGCCCGCTAAACGTGTACACCGTATCGTTTAGATTTGGATCGGTCACGGTGCCGGTGAACACACAAGCCTCCTGTCCCGCGCCGCCGTCCGAAAAGTAACAATAGGGATACTGAAACTGCCATGTGCTGGACTGTCCGTTTGCAGTTACAGTCCTGGATTGGACCGTTCGACCTAAAATCCCGCCCGGGAGGTGAGCAATTCCACTCCATGTATAGCTGATGACGCCCCCTGTCGGCAGAGTAATGGAACTGATTTCTCCCAGAGTGGCCCCGGAACCATCCAGCAAATAGCTAATTGAATAAGTGTCTCCGTTTTGCAGCACGATTGAGGTCGGCAGATAGGTTGAGACTAGCGTGGCAGTCATTCCAGGCTCGACGCCGCAGTTTGGGTTAGAGCCGCAAAGCAATGGAAGATCAATGTTAAATTGCGTGTAACCTATAGTAATCTTCTCTGTTATGCCATTCTCATCGATGTAGCTGATCATCCCCGGTTGGTTTGCGGGCGCTTCTGCTTGAAGGTCCGGGATGTTAAATCCGCCCTGAGATGGAGCGGTCTCCGTGATCGTTCTACCGACGGTGTCCGTGAGGGTGTATGAGCCGTTTAATGATCCTGAATTGGTGATCATGTTACCGTTGCTGTCCTCGACCTTGATGAGCGGCATATATCCTACGGATGACCCGGTAGAATTCACTTCGCCAACCGACTGTGGCTCTGTTTGAGGTGGCGATGGAGGAGACGGAAGTGCCCATGTGTTGGATTCGGCCCCAAACGTATACTGCTTGCCATGCTTATCGGTCAGCCCCAGCACAGTGCCAGAGTTGTCGAGTGTCAGATTGTATCCACTCACATCCTGAGAAAATGAGTTATCGGGATAATACATAGGTTGCGTGAACGGAGTGCAATCGGGAAGCCCCTGAGGTAGTAGCCCCCACTCGTAGCCCTGTACCCGGAAGGCGTGCCCCGTTCCGTCGGGATCGGTGAAATTCATATAGTCCAGATACGTATATTGCCATGGCCCTCCGGCGCCAGGCGTGGTGTAGCAAGATCGGTCTTCACCATGAGTTCCAATCTTGAGAATGCCTGATAGCGGATCGCTCACCTGCACGAAGCCGTTCCTGCCGATGGTTATTTGATTCCACTGCAAAGTGTGTTGGTAGCTGCCGTATTGGACAGGAGTCAGGTTGAACAACTGATTGTCATAGACGAAGTGAATATCCGTGTCCATGCCGATGCCCGGCAGGTGAAGCAGCGGAATGTCAACGTGAAGGTTTCCATTCTGCACCTGCACCGAATCGATGGAACCGCCGCTAAATACCCCCGTGAACGGCAAGCCAACGTTGCTGACATTCGGCGTGTAGATATTTTGGGCGTATGTCATGGACGGGCACGGAAGGAAAAGAGCAGCTATAGCGCCCAAAGAGAGGACAAAGATTCTTCTTGCAGCAGATACACCGCTCACGAAACTCAAATGCTTCCTGACACCACGGATGATTTCGGTATTCGCAATCTGGAGGATGGTTATCATGGAGAAAATAATTCCTTTCGTTCGTTCATGCTACGCAATTCGGTGTGCTCAAGCCTTATTCTGTGATTAAGATCACATGTTCTCGCACACCTTTGCGAACTGCCGAGTCATGCGGCATAGCAACAATCCTTTTTCGGATGCAGGGACTTGAGGTTATAGTGAAAGAAAAGACGGTATCGTTTCGCGATAAACAGTTTTTTTTATGCGCCCTCTACATGTCAAGTTAATTCCTCGTTCAACGCGAGAATGTTTGTGTATTCCTCCGCCGTTTGCCGTCTGCTCGCCGCCACTGCTAGACGCCGCGCCCAATCGCGGCCAGACCGATCCGTCGTGCAAGGACATGCCCGACCATGAGCTCACAAGACGATCGAAGCCGCAGCGACAATGCGCGCCTCCAAGCACCATGCAACATGCGGTTCAGATATCAGTGCGGCAACTGCCTCACCGACGGGAGTAGCGATCTCCACCTTGGCGAGAGTGGAGACGACCATCTCGGCTAGCTCGGGCACACGACCGGATCATATCCGGCAGTATAACCCTGCTGAATTCTTGCTCTTGAGCTTTGCGTTTTCTTGCCGCAGATCAGGGTCGGTGGAGAACTCGGCGGAGATTTCCATCCACCGATTCTCGTTCTCGCGCGCCACCTTGTGCGCGGCCTGACGTGGCTCGATTTGCCGATCTCTTGATGAACTGACTCAGAGATAAGTTTATCTTGTCGCTGCTTACCTGCAATGCGCCTTGCGCAGCCTGTCCCACCGGCGTTAGGTGCCGCTACTTCATGGTGCGGTACCGATCAGCTTGCACGATGTACTGAGTCCAGTCCGACGCGATGCCGCGCTGTGCACTTTGTAGCGTGATTCGTCCGGACTTTACTTCATCAGCGAGGTAGTCTTCGACCCGATCTTTGATTTTGAAATACCGTTCGTCCAATGCGACCGAATCCGGTCCGCACTGCGGCCAGATATTGCCTAAACCGTCCGCACCACCGAGCTCCAGGGGGACGAGGTGGTCAAGCTCACACACTTGATTCTGGTCTGAGTTCTGCCGGGGCTTCCGGATACCGTACCACGCGTACGCGATATGCTTCATGCCTTCGCTTGACTCGCAGTTCCGGATCGAACGAGTTCTCCATCTCTGATTCCTGAGAACGTCCACCGAAATGGACGGGTTCAGGCCCCCAGGGGTGCAACGCGGATCTGGAACCGGGTACCCATTCCTCATCTTTACCTGGCAGGAGCGGAACGGAGGCTCGTTCCAGGAGGCAAAGTACTGGGATTCACAGACCACGTCTGAAGAGCGGCCCGCAACAGGGCCGGGTATAACAGAGTTTTCACCTCGTTGCCGGTGGTGTTGTTCATTGGGCTCGCCGGACGACGTTCCGTTTCCTTGAGATGAAGGAGCCGGGATCCTCAGATTGTGAAGCCGACCTCGGATAAAAAGAAACGATGCGACCAGCAGGGCGATGAGGATGATGCGGAAGATGGCTTTATCGCGCATGGGTCCAATCTTACGGGATGGCGACTGGTCCGTGCGATTTTCGCTGCTCTGACTTAATGTGGGATGGCCCGTGCGAATGCGTACTCCTAATCTCAAGCTTCCTTCATCTAATGATTGGAAGCGTCGATTTTCAATACAGACTCGAGATATCCTGAGAGGACACATGACGAAGCAATCGAGTGTTGCCGGCACATTTACCCTTCCCAACACATCGATGAAGTTGAACCGCATGGGCTATGGCGCGATGCAGCTTGCCGGCCGTGATGGCGACAAGCTCGTCTGGGGCCCCCCGCGCGATATTCCAGGTGCGATTGCTGTTCTTCGCGAAGCTGTTGCCTCTGGCGTGAACCATATCGACACCAGCGACTTTTACGGCCCGCATGTAACCAATCAAATCATCAAGGAAGCGCTCCATCCTTACCCCGACGATCTGGTGATCGTGACCAAGGTCGGCGCGCGCCGCGGCAGCGATGGCTCATGGCCACACGCTCGCTCGCGGCAGGAGATCATCGATGCCGTGCACGACAACCTGCGCAATCTCGGCCTCGATACGCTCGATGTGGTCAATCTCCGCATCGGCGGCTTCAGCGCACCGACTGACGAACCGTTCGAAGAGCCGCTCACAGCGCTTGCCGAGCTGAAGCAACAGGGCCTGATTCGGCATATCGGCCTGAGCACGGTCTCGCCCCAACAGTTGGCTGAGGCGCAGGCAATCACTGAGATTGTCTGTATCCAGAACTTCTACAACGTGGCCCAGCGCGCAGATGACGGATTCATCGATGCTCTTGCCGCCGAAGGCATCGCCTATTTACCTTCCTTTCCACTGGGAGGATTCTCCCCGCTGCAGTCATCCAGGCTTAATGAGACGGCCGCGTCGCTCGATGTCACTCCCATGCAATTAGCGCTTGCATGGTTGCTGCGCCGGTCTCCCAACATCCTGCTGATCCCCGGCACATCGTCGGTCCAGCATCTGCGCGAGAATCTCAGATCTGCGACGCTGGAGATACCAGACGAGGCTCTTGCCAATCTTGACAGCATTGGCGCCCCAGTTGCTTAAGAGCATTCAAATATCGAGTGACGCGTTGAATGAGTTCGTCACTGGCCACGGGATCATCTACCAAAGGAACCGCAGCTCGATGGAATTGCGCCACGTGCAGAGTTCCGTGAGGATTAATCCCCGGTCGTGTGCATCGCGACCGGAATGTGGCGATCGAGTCGCGGCGTGGATATCGGCGGCGCAAACGGCGTATTTCGGGAGTAATCGCGACAATCGGGCATAACCGATGGTTGATGAGTGGTTTGGCCTGCCATCGACAGTTGAAATTCGAGATGCCTAGCGTCCGGCAAAGCGCGGCTCACCGATAGGCGCGCCGGTTCGCGATGCTTGTTTTACCGGGAGGAGTGCAAGCAGCGAGCCTCCAATCGCGACAAACATTACAATGTCCTGGGGACTATCTGCCAGGGGTGGAAACCGAATAGATCGCTGGTCTGCTCGTAAAGCCTCATCATGGCTGCGAATGAGGGCGACTCCTCGTCGGCGAGTTCTTTCGCGAAGAACAGATCGAGGGAAGCTGGAGTTGCATCAGAGCGTTTCTTCGGCATCAACGGAAATAACCTCTTTGATCTTCAGATAAGCCTCTTCGCGGCGTCGCGTTCGCCATGTTCGAAGGCGTCTGCGAATGGCTCAAGCTCTTCTTCACTCATGCCAATACTCTGTCCAGTCTTGTGCCAACCATTCACGGCATGCGTAACGTCGCTCAAGATCTCCTTGGCCCGCGCAGCCGTGATGCGGAAATAGGCAATCACGGACATGAGGGCATCGATGGTCATGTCAGGGCCTGCATCCTCGGATATCCACGTCTTCAATTCACGTACGCGCTCAGGTGACGGGTTGATGTCGAAGGCGGGCGACAACCGCCAGAATTCCCGATCTACATGCAGAAAGCCGTGGTTGCGCAGGTGGTCGTCCGAATTTGTGATCAAAATCGAGAAGGCAATACGCCGCCACAACTCTTCGATATCGGCTTGTGCGTCAGCCCCGTGTACGCGGATTGCGTCCACAATCTCGGTGTAGGTATGTTCCTCGGGTTCCGTCACCTCAACACCCAGCATGGTCGCGGCGGAGACATACATTACACGATGCCCGTTGTTTTGCCGGTCGAAGCGGCGGATCAGCGCAACCGGCAATTCTTCGCACTGGACGATACGCGCCGAGGCTGCATCGATCCCGGCCTTTCTGGCAAGCGTCAGAGCGAGCACTTCTCCCTTGGTAACGGCGCGCTCGTCTGCGATGCTTGGAAACTTGGCGATGCTGAGCGCGCCGTCTTCGTCAATGACCGTGCATTTCGGGCGCATACCGCCAAGCGACGTGCCTCGGCCGCGCAAATATGCCAGGTCCGCCGCCGTCTCTTTGTTCGCCTCGAAAGCACGTGACGCGCTGAGCAAATGTCCAAGCTCGATGAGTGGCGGCGCGGTCCGGCGCCCTTCTTCCCGTGCGCGCTGAAATACGCCCTCTTCGTCGCGAAAACGAAGCGCGCCGACACGGCTGAAATCATCCACAGCCAGTAAATAATCAAGCGCGTTGAGCGGCTGCGCTTCTTCTTTTCCTTCACGGCGCAATTCTTGTCTGCGCTTGATGTGGTCCCGCAGGATGACACGCCTTGCCCACCCATCGGGTTCGGTGTCGGCAATCGCAGCATGAAATAGAGAACCGTCTTTTGACTTGCGATGAAACTGTGGTCCTGCCTGGAGCGGAAGCGTCGGCCCCAGAGCGAAACGCGCTGGGGCGCCGATCCAGCCCGCACCATACTCGAATGCGGCGCTTTCGCGATGGCCTTGCAGGTCGTAACGCAGTGTGCCGACCTCGACTCCATCGCCCAACATCACGTCGATATTTCGTTTCATGATTGCGGCACCCGTGCTTTCTTCATGCGCACACGCTTGGGCAGACGTTCTTCATCGAGCAGAAGGCCGGTATCGTCGCGGCTCACGTCGATAAGAGTGCCAAGAGGATCGCCAAAGCCCAAGACGAAAAGCGCCATCGCATAAACCCCAAGGCCGACTTTGGGGTCGCCCTTCTCTGCGCGAAGGTAAGTATTCTTGGCGACGCCCATGCGCTCGGCGACGGCAAGGACTGTGAGCCCACGTTTTCGCCGCGCGGTTGCGAGGTCGCTGCCGAATTTGGTCAGCGACCGCTTGACGGCGGGAGGCAGAACATCTGACACATTCGATCTCATTTACAAGGCTCCATGCATTCAGCCCTATGGCGTTATATGGTCCAATATATAGGACTTTGTTGAAAATGTCCAGATCGAATGAATTCAAGGAGCAAGGTTTTGCGTGCCTATGCAGCGTCGCGGACTCGCAGTTCGGAGACTTGGCGGCATCTGTTCCCAGCCCAGTCGAACTGATCCCTCGGTGTGTGTCTGTCTCTTGCGAGGTGGGAGATTGAACGAAATTCTGGAAGTTGCCGGGCTGATCCCACACGATCAGCCCGTTGGCCCGCTCGGGTGACCTCGTCAAGAGTTGCAAGTTCTTCGGACGACGGCGTCCCCTGGTGCGGTCGTGATTGATTTCGGCCCATGCTTGCATCAGCACGGAGGCCACCTGTATTTCAAGACTGCCTTGAACAAATCGGCGTTGAGACGGTTGCAGACGATCCTGCCGAAGTTGTCCTCTGTAATGTTGTAATGTTGCGCGATATATCCGACGAAGCTTTGGAAAGCAGTTTGCTCCCTGCTTCGGGGAACTCCTTCACAGGAGGAGCTACCTCCAGAACTTCATCTATGAGTTGCCCAACACGATGTAACGCTAGTCGGTGTTATGTCTGATCGTCAGACTCATTGAGTCGACGCCTAATCTGGCGCGCCATCCAAATGCCCTGGGCGATGCCTGCGGCCGCCAACGCGATCCACCCTAAGAAATCCCACGATGACTCCTTCCGGCCTTCCTGGGTCAGCCACAGTGGCAGGATGGCTTTGAAGTGAAACCATAGGAATATCCCGAAATTCAGTACCGCCAGAACGGCGACATGTGGAATCAACAGCTTTGCGGCAGACTGCAGTATTTCGGGGCTACCAAAAAAGTCGTCCAGGTCCTTGATAACTGATCCGATCGCAAATCCGAAGACGTATACCGTATAAGCGCAATCGATCGCGACATACCACATCCACGGATGGCCGCGCATCAAGACAAACACTATCACGGCGCTTGCGGCACTGCTCAACCAAGTGCGTGTTGAAAGCTTCCCAACTGTTGAATTGCGGAATCGGAACCATGAAGTTGCGACGCGCATATCCGACGAGACCCTCGACCTTGCCCTTGTCGTTACCCTTGGCCGGACGCCCGAACTTGTCGGCAAACAAATAGTGACTCTGCAACTCCAGGAATGCCTTCGTCCTGGTCCGTTCATCACCACCCAGGATGCGCGCCACTGCGATCTTGGTGTTGTCGTACAGAATACGCGTAGGCACAGCTCGAAAATACTCGAAGGCGCGCGCATGGCCTTCGAGGAAGGCCTCTGTTGTCTCAGCCGGAAATGCAATGACGAAGCAATCGTCCGAGTGCGGCAGATCCATAGCCAGGAAATGCGCCTTCTGCTCCACGCCGGCAATCACCACCAGCGCTTCGCCGAAGTCCACCTGCGCCTCGCCCGGCGAATGTACCAGAGGCACAAACATCTCTCGGCCGCGCAGCTGTTCGCCGCGCACATAGCTCTTGACTGTGCTGTAGCCGCCAGTAAAACCATGCTCTTCTTTTAGCCGCTCAAAAATCCGCTTCGCGGTATGACGCTGCTTGGCGGGCCGCGCCTTGTCTTCTGCGAGGATCGTGTTGATCACGCCCAACAACGGATCCAGCTTGGGCCGCTTAATCGGCTGCTGGCGCTGATAGCCAGGCGGCACCGAAAATCGCAGCATCTTCCGAACCGAATCACGCGAAATCCCAAACTCGCGAGCGACTGCTCGTTGACTTCGCCCTTCCACCAAAACCGCGCGCCGAATGCGCCCATAAATATCCACGAGATACATCCCTCCGGTGTCCCACGAACCCTGCCTCAAAGGCAAACGTCCGCAAGACCAAGATCCGGCGGTGGACTTCTTTTACTCCGCCGCAAAACGCCGCTCTCGCGGCGTTCTGTGGTCTATTTTTGCTCTGGCCCTTATATGGAACGCTTCCGCGCATTCGATACAATTTGGCGGAAAGGGTCCATAGGTTCTACGAATCAGAGTGGCGATGATTGATTTCTTGGATTTGCATCGAGATTATCTCAATCGGTGACAAACTGAATCGCTGGAGTAGACAAAATGCCAACCACATATCTCGACCAAAATGCTCTAATTGGGCTCGGACGAAAGGCGAGAGATGCCGAGTTTCGAAAAAAGCTTGACGCGGCACTCGATTCCGGGGCATTGAGCGTTGTTCTTTCGCTTTGGCATCTGGTTGAGACCGCACACACCACGAAACTTGAGAATGCGATTGAATTAGCGCAATTCATCGAGAGTGTGCGTCCCGCTTGGCTCTTCGAAAGACACGACGTGTTGCGAATGGAAATTGCTGAAGCCTTTTACGGATATGCTCACATCGGATATGAACCTGTGTCGAGAATCTCAACTTTCTCCGCTATGTTCGCCGCGATGAATCGAAGTGCTGACGACCCGCGCTTCGATATTCGACTGGACTCGTTTGTGGAGCAATGGTGGAATCATCCCGACCAGATGGAGCCGCTTGACGCGGCATACAAGAACAACGCGGACGCTCTTACTGGCATTAGAGAATTGAAGAAGCAGGGCAAGATGACCGACGAAATTAAGAATCAGGCAAGGCAGGTATTGTTCGAACACACGGTTCCGACGAGAACGCCAGCCGGTTTGGATGTTGGTCATGCAATACGAGCGGAATACATCACACGGGCAAAGGAAGACTCGATTCCGACCCTTGCAATAGAGAAGTCGATTTCTGAACAGGAATGGGACGCCCAAGGCGGTGCAGACCGGAACACCTTGATTGACAAGTTCCACGTCATTCCAGCTTTACCCTATGTCGATGAAATCATATCCGACGACCACTTCTTCCAGTCTGTCTATCCCGCCACAATGAAGACGGGGTACGTAAAGGCAAAACTCATCGGGAACAAGGAATTCCTCGGGAGGTTTGCGTAAATGTATGGAATCAGGAGATACAATGCGCCTCGCTGTGCTGCCTGAACTCAAAGTAATCTACGGCCTATTCTCCTCGCGCAAAGACATCTTCCCACACATCCGGCAGGACGCCCTGAAACGCCGCATCGAGGCTGGTCAGTGCATCTATGAAGAGAACGTCGCCATCACTTTCCAGCAATACAAGAAGGTCACCCGCGTCGGGGATGTGAACATCCCGGCGAAGGCCGTCATGTTGCACCAAATCATCAATGGCGGTCAATTCAATGGTGCCGGTGGCCGGATACTTGACCGTTTTTTCGAGGAGATTGTCGTCCCAAGTGGAGGAGACCTATACCTGTCCGTTCGGGCCGAAAACGCGGTGGCCTGTCGCTTTTACGAACGGCACGGAATGTCGGAGGTCGGGAAAGTGGCATGGTCAGGGGGACTCCTTCCCGGATTGGTCTATCGCAAAAAGACACATTGAAACCATAACGAAGGCGTGCTTATTTTGCGGGGCTCTCCACCCACTGAATCTGGCGCAGATTTTGCACGAGTTTCGTTCCCTCACAGGCTGGCTTCGGACTGCACGATTGCCCGACTGCCCGACTACTCATCTTCCGCAGCAATGAGGCCACGCCGGTACGACTCAAGGGCTCCCGGCAAGTCGGCGTCACTTGGGTAATGTTCGGCCCACGCTGCTCCGAGGTCATACAAGGTCGCGTTGTACTCGTGCTGGTTCTCATGAGTCCGCAGCTTCTTGAAATTGTCACGTGCGGCCAGCCAGCGGTTAATTGCCTCCTCAAGAGGCGGGGTCAAACGGGCAGAGAGATGCAGGTTCTGAGGTATTTCCATGGGTAGGGCTCCTGCCCATGAATTTGGAAGTCGCCTTGTTCTATTGTCGCGAACCTTACCAGCTTCAATATTCATAACGCGGGAAAGACCCCGGCCAAGACCGCTCAATAATCGTCGTCTTCATCGACAGCCGGGTACCCATGTCTGGATTGTCGCAAAGCAGTGGCGTGATTGGTTAACAAAAGGGGAGGGGGAACAATTAGGGCGCATCTTGCCGCGCTTCAACTGGGATAGCTCTCCAGAACGTGTGCGCCGAGCCCGTAGCCACATTGACCACGCATTCCGTGCGTTCTACCTCGACCAAAGAACCGCCTCGCTGGTATCCGCCTTTGAGAGCCTTTTAAAGGTTGAGCGAAACAGAGCAACGGCACAGTTTAAGTTGCGAGTCCCGGCACTGGCTCGGACCGTGGGCTCAACAATCACGCCAGATGAAGCGGAGAATCTCTACGACGACCGCTCTGTCTATGTGCATGGCCGCACACCGAATTACACGGACCTGAGTGACGAGTTGATTGAGCGGTACAACAAGTTCGAGTCGGTCTTGCGTGCCACCCTCTTGCGAGCGAGCACAGACGCTGCATTCGATTTTCACTTTTTTTCAGATGCGGCAATCACGAGCGCATTCGGTAGCTTGCCGTAGTGATGTATAGTTTTGCCGAGGGGAGTGAGCTATGAAAGACTACACCGTGTTCGTGGACGGGACGATTAATGAGTCTCGACCTGGTTCTAACCACAATTTTCAAATCGCAATTTGTCCGTTCAGCCGAAGCGCCTCGGCGATGGCCGTGAAGGAGTATCCGACAAGAGAGGCGTTGGCCGCTGACCTCCGCAAGTATTTGGGGTTCACCGATGCGGGAATTGAAGGGTACTTTGCCCAACCTGATTTGCGCCAGGCTCTTGTCCATCCGTTGAGCGATGAAGTTGCAGCTTATTTTGGGTGGAATTGAATTGTGGGAGGACGAAGATGGCATCGAATCACGAAATCGTTCGCTTACCGGGGCGTCTAGCTGGAATGGGCCGCGAGATTCAATGCAGCGTGCAAGCTGTCAAAGTATCATTGCCTGGCACGGCTGAATACAACTACATCCGACCGCATATACTTGATGTTCCAACCGACTTGCCAGACGGGTTGTACAGTCTGACGTTTGGCGGGTTGACCGAGCGAGTCCAGCGTCACACCGGCGCGTGGATAGCGCCGGTGGCGTGAGTCCCCGCCAGCGTCGTCTGGTTCCCGCTCCGCTCTGGCTTTAGTTTGGGCGGAATGCTGGTCAATAGACCCGCAGCGGGGTTCTGTACCTTCTGGACACTCATCCGCCCACACCCTGTAGCCCGGACGCTGTACAGGGCTCTACGGCTGGGAGGGCGGCGAGGGCACTTTTTTCATTCTCCGCCCCAAAAGTGAATCTGACCGGCACCGGTCTCCGAAACAGCACGGCAGAAACCTCATGGGACTGCAAACAACCGCTAAAGACCTACCGCCCTGCTGTGCTGAGCGGAGCACACCCCGTTTTCTCGGTTATATTCCCCTTTATGCACCCTCACGCAATCAGTCCTCCTCGTCTCTATAGTCCGCCAGCGACACTCGTTCCGGGTACTCCCTCACCACGTCGCATAGCGACATTTCCCGTCTCGCGTAGACCTTCGCACCGTATTGGCTAATGCGGTGGATGGTGGTGTCGCCTTCGAGCGTGGCGCAGTACCAGCGAATGCGCTTGCAGTCTACGACCTCCTCAACCTCATACGTGAGGTCGCAGTCTGGCAGCAAGTGAATGTGCTGCTCTCTCCCATCAGCCAGTCGGTCGTAGCGGTGCAAGAACGGGTTCTCTGCCTTCCTGAAATTCCCAGTCAAGCAGCCGAGGCCGATTGCCGACACGCGAGAGCCGGGGTAGGCGACTCGGAGTTCGATACATCTCTCTTCAGTCTGCATCGCCGTCCCCCTTTGTGGTTGGTCCCGTGTGAGTGTCAGACGCCGCCGCTTCCTCGTTCCATCGCTGCTGAACGCTATCGTGAATCTCGGCCATCAGTGCTCTACGCTCATTAAGGAGCCTGACGTGTTCTGCCAGTAGAGCATTCAACTTTTCTTGCTCCGCGTTGAGTGAGCGATGGAGCCGCCTCTGGAAGAGAAGGTCTTCGAAAACATAGTTGGGAATCTTTTGTTCAATCGGTTCCATGGCTGACCTCCGTTGCAGTTGACTTCGGTCGGGGGCCGACCGGCCTTGATATTCCAAGACTCCCGGCGATTCTTTGAACGGTAGCGACTGAAATAAAATTCGCCTCGGCCACCTGACGATAGGTCCGAGGATTGCCGATTTGAACGCTACAAGGATGTCTTCAATCGCTTCATAGGTGCGTGGCTTGCGCCCACCCGACAGAATCTTGAGGCGGTACGATTTGAGGAAATTTCCAATTGCATCTCCGACCGTAAGGACTGTAGGCCTTTCCTCCTTCGCTACCGTCGTGTGCCCGGTCGCGAGTTGTTGCCGGAGTTGTTGAGACTTCACTTCGAGTTGAGACTTCCGGCCCTCATTACGGTAAAGCTTGAACAGCATCCACGCCTCGTTCGGGTCCGGGCTCAGAGGGTGCCAATTGCCGCCGTCGCTGGCAACGTACCTGCCACCTTCAACAACGGTTGGGGTCTTCGTTTTGGGCAAGAATACAGCGTGAGGCTTCACGCCAAAGCTTTCGCTGTAGTCGGCACGGAGGTATTTCCAGCCGCTCGGAAGGCGGACGTACTTGTATAGTCGTGCGTCCTGACTGAGAGTAAGGTTTGGTACTGTACTTTGGGTTGCCATTGGTATCAAAGTTCTCCTCTCGGCTAATACCGAAAAAACAGGAAAACTAAGCATTTCCGTTGGCTTTTCTTAGGAAGCTAACCTAATCTATTGATTCTAAACGGCTGGTGCCGAAGAAGGGACTCGAACCCAGTGCATTTTGGATCTCTCAGAATCAGAATCACTTAGACCGAACTCACATCCCGCCGGCAGAGGCTCAGAAAAGTACGTTTTCAGATGATCGCTAACACCCTCAGTGACTGGCGCCCACTTCTACTCGTTTTCCTGGAAGAACGAACGCCCCGAGTAAACTAGGACACAATTTACGGCACACGAATGTCCAGCGCGCAGAATCTTTTCTATCCTTGCATGCAGATTTTCTGACCGTGGACATTCCCGTAGGACAAAAAAATTGGTACTCTTGAATCGATTCAACTGATGTGCTCACGTAAACCGAGCGCATTTGGATGTGGAATCGTGCAAAGGTCGCGATCTTGGCCGAGCTTGAAGAGTGGCAGCAGGTGTGTGCGGTGATTCTAGATTAGAAGGAGTAGCGAATGAGATTCTCAAGCGAGATAAAGTCTCCCGGTATGGGCAGGATTATGAGGACCGGACTCTCACGGCTCTTGAAGGATGAAAAGAGTGCTGCAGTTAGCGAATACGCAATCATATTCTCATTGATTGTATGTCTGCTCGGGCTGCTTTTCACATCGTCGCATCTGCGCGCCAGATCAGCAGGCATCATCGCCCTAGAGATTCGCTCTGAGATCACGCACGTAGCTGCGGACAAAAATCAAAGTTCTTCAGTCCTCGAAAAGAATTGGCGGCTCAACGATCTGGCTAAGCATCTCGCAATTAGCTTGGAATCGGCGAGGTTACTCTATAAAGATGAGCCCGACGTCCTCAGGGTGAGTGCTCTACGACGCAAAAAAGGCGCTCCGTATTGTGTGCCGGATTCAGTTGCGAGGCGGGTGTATTGCCGGCATGGCGGTTTGGATTCACATTTTAACGATGAACACTACACCATTCGCATCGTATCCGCATCGTTGGGCTGCGGACGTGAAACAGTCCGACTGTTGGTTCGAAACGAACCCGGTGTACTCAATATCCGCCTCGGAAGAAAGAAGTCGCATAGGATGTACAGCATTCCCAGGTCCGTTCAGCTCCAGTTGCACACGCGCTTGCTCAATGCAGCTTAGTTGGGCTGAGATGAGTCCCTTTGCGAGGTCATGGGTATCGGTGTTGGTTTACCCGCAAAGGCTTGCCTAAGCACTTCTGTGACGCGGTCCTGACGCTCCGAAACCCAAGCCCCATAATACTTGCGCACTGTCTCTTCCGTGTCGCCCAGAAGTTCAGCCACATCCCTGACTGTTACATTGCCCTGTTGAAGCAAAATCCGCGCAAATGTGTGTCGGAAGCGATGGTGCACAGGCCGGTCGGGCCATGGTCCGCACAGTTTCCATAAGTTATTCAGACGCCGCCGCCACTGATCGGTGATCGAGTCGAGGCTTTCGGTCTCATGCTTGCCAAAGATAAGGTCACCAAACTGCTTTGCACGCGCGCGTATCCGCTCCTGAAGCCAAATCGGAATCCAGGTGCAGACTTCCTTGTTGTTCTTGGTTGCGCGAATAAAGCATTCGCCGTTTGCCTTAAGACGACTGGAGCGAAACATGGCCACGTCGGAGATGCGGAGGCCCGTGTACACGGAAACCGCAATGAAATCTGAAATATCCTGCCCTGTCCACCGGTAACGCAATGCATTCTCACCCTGGCCATACTTCTTAGCGCATGCCAGGAACATTCGTTCCAGCTCTTCGTCGCTGAAAGGAATTCTCTCCGAAGTGTCGGCTTCATGCCGAGTGCGCCTTGTTTTGAGTCGGGCCGGGTTGAATGGAATCCACCGATTCTCAACGCAAAACTCGAAGAAGGGCTTGAGGTTAGACATGTTTTTCCGCGAGGTTGAGGATTTGACCTTCCAGCTTTGGCGGAATTCCCGAACATCCTCGGGACGCCACTGATGGATCCAAATGTAGCCTAGCTGCTCAGAATATGCGGCAAAGTCGTTCAACAAGTAGCCGTACATGCGCGTCGTCGAACCGGCCGAATCACCTTTGTGGTCCGCCAAATATTTCGAAATTGCTTCGCTGATTTTGACTACTGGGGCAGTTGTGGGCGCAGAAGGTATCGAGGGAGCCGGAAACGGTGCCGGAACCTGTGCAGGGAGGACGGTGCCAGAGTCTTGGGACTCCCACTGGCGGGCAATTTCTTTTGCTTCGCCCCAATCCCAGACGTCAGTTGATTTGCGATTGAACTTTTCATTGAGAGTTCCCGAAGCGAAGATTGGACAGTCACAGCGCTTCCAGCCCTTTCTGCGTTCTTCGAATTCGCCCGAGCAATGATTATGCGGATACCCAGCCTTGCAGGCACGTTTGTGACGGCGATAGAGGTTGAGCCCCATACCTCTATCCTATCACCATTACCCCATATTGCCCCACTTTATAGAAAAATCGATATAAGTCCTTTATTTTCATATGGCGGAGAGAGTGGGATTCGAACCCACGGTACTCGTTAAAGTACACACGCTTTCCAAGCGTGCGCCTTAAACCACTCGGCCATCTCTCCGCAGAATGGAGTATCTAATTGAATCTACCATACTGGATCTGCCGTAACACATCTCATTGAAAATAAAGCGGATTGACGAGTCTTCCGTCTCGCCATAGACAGCCTCGGGAGGTTGTCAGCCAAAATTAGAATCACCCTGTCAGTTCAGATTCATCATTCGAACTCCACAATGACCTGATTCACCTTCACTGAGTCGCCCTGCGCCACCCGCACACTCTTTACTTTTCCTGCACTCTGCGCTGTAACATTCGTCTCCATCTTCATGGCTTCCAGCACCATGATCGGAGCATTCGCCTGAATCAGTTGCCCGGGCTCAACATTCACCTTGATGACCACTCCCGTAACAGGACTGCGGCACAGCTTATCTTCCCCAGCACTTTCCTCAGCCGCAGGCACCGCAGCCTTCGTTCCACTAACCGGCGTCGACCGGGCGGCGTCGGGAAGCGCGTGAGATGGCGCATAACTCGGATGCCGCGGACTCGCGTCATCTTCCAGAACTTCAACTTCGACTTCGTACGTCTTTCCGTCAATTCCAACTTGGAGCTTCAAGTTACGAGTTCCTTCCTTCGAGAGACTGTCCAGTAGCCTCAGCCCCTCAAACGCAAATTATGAGATGCTTGAATCAGTGCCCGCCCCTGCTGAGACCATGGATTCACATCCATATGCGACGACCGCATCATCTTGGCCGAGCGAATACGAACCTTCTTGCCCAGAAATGCGGTAACTGCGGCGGCAATTACAACCAGCACTTCAGGCGTAATTTCTTCTTTTCCAGGATGAACTGCTTGCTTCGCTGCAAGAGTCACTGCTTCCTCTTCGATAACTGAAGAAACAGCGACAGGCTGGCTGAGTTCAGTAATTCGAGCTTCCAAAGTTCTAAGTGTGCCAGTTAGCGAGCTCAGTTGGCTTTGCGCCGTCGCCTGCTGTTCAGCAACAGATTGCCGGAGCATCAGCCACAAGCCGACATAGCTCAGCGCGCAGCCCAATCCAACCAACACTGCTATCAATACAAAATCCGCCAGATTCAATGCCACGCGCGGCTCCTTGTTATAACGGAATCAATCCGTGCTTCTTCCCAGGTCGTAACTCCCGCTTGGTATGCAGTGATTCAAGAGCCTCGGCAAGAACCTTCCTCGTCTCGGCAGGATCAATGATGTCATCCACCAACCGGCGGCCTGCCGCAACGTAAGGATTGGAGAAAGTCTCTCGATATTCATCCACTAGTTCCTTGCGACGGCCAGCTTTGTCCTCAGCTGAATCGATCTCACGCCTGAAGACGATCTCGGCCGCGCCCTCGGCGCCCATCACTGCGATTTCGGCCGTTGGCCAAGCGATCACACGATCTGCTCCCAGGTCCTTGCAGCACATCGCGATATATGCACCGCCGTATGCCTTGCGTAAAACCACCGTAATCTTCGGAACCGTAGCGGCCGAGTAAGCAAACAGCAGCTTGGCGCCGTGGCGAATAATCCCGCCGCGCTCCTGCTCCACTCCGGGAAGAAAGCCCGGCACATCCACAAAAGTGATGAGCGGAATATTGAAGGCATTGCAGAAGCGAACAAATCGCGCTGACTTATCGGAAGCATTGATATCCAGCACGCCCGCCAAACAATTCGGCTGGCTCGCAATAATGCCAACTGGGCGGCCTTGCAGGCGTCCAAAACCAATCACAATGTTAGCCGCAAACTCCGGCTGAATCTCAAAAAAATCCTGATAATCCAGCACCCGCGCAATAACGCTTCGAACATCGTATACAGCCTTGTTATCGACTGGAACAATTCCACCTATCTCCGGATCAGAATCGATGGGTAAGTTATATTCCATACGAGGCGGGTCTTCAAGGTTGTTGGAGGGCATGAAACTCAGCAGCCGCCGGCAAAGTTGAGCCGCATCCTCGTCGTCCTGCGCGATAAGATGAACCACCCCGGAACTCATCTGCGCGTGTGGACCACCTAACTCCTCCGCGCTGACCACTTCGCCCGTGACTTGTTTAATCACCAGTGGCCCGGTGATAAACATCCGCGCCTGCTGAGTCTGAATCACAAAGTCAGTGAGCGCCGGGCTATACACAGCGCCGCCCGCGCATGGTCCGCAAATCAGTGAAATCTGTGGCACGACTCCAGAGAGCAGAACATTGTGATAGAAGACGCGGCCATATCCAGCCAGGCTGTCAATGCCTTCCTGAACCCGCGCGCCGCCCGAGTCATTAATGAAAACGAAAGGGCTGCCCGTCTTCAAGGACAGGCGCATCATATCGACAACCTTGTCATTATGCGTCTCGCCGGCAGATCCGCCCCCGACAGTAAAATCCTGGCTGGCAAGATGCACCTGCCGCCCTTCGATCTTCGCGCATCCAGTCACCACGCCATCGGCGGGCATCTCTTTGTCGGCCATCCCAAAATAAGTTGAGCGATGTAGCGCAAAGATTCCTATCTCCTGAAAGCTATTCTGGTCCACTAGCTTTGTAACTCGCTCGCGCGCTGTCAGCTTGCCGCCGGCATGTTGCTTCTCAATGCGCTCAGGGCCGCCGCCGAGTTTCAACTCCGCGCGCTTTGCGTCAAGACCGGAAACCTTCCCGGCCATTGTCTTCTCGCCATCCGCGTTCTTATCCATTCTTGCTCCTGAATCCGTCGGCATTGTATCTTCTATTTCTCCGGAGCCACGGTAACCCGGTGCTCTTTGCCGTTCAGCGTAATAACATAACTCACTTTGGTTTTCAGTTGATCTCCGCCACTGGCTGCCGCGGGAGATTTCGTCTCTGGCGCCTTTACCTCTGTCGCTTTGCTGGACGGATCCTTGCCCACATTTTTACGGCCCTGGGCGCGGCTCTCAAAGAATTTGGGCGCCACCTGCGGGAACATCGCATAAGTCAATACATCTTCATCGCTTCCGTTCGATCCCTTCAGTGCACCCGCCGCAGCGCTCAAGTTATCCCACTCCGGCTTAAGTAAGTCAGCGGGGCGAACCGTGATTGCCGGTTTCTTCGCATGAGCCTCGGCTTGCTTCAGCACCTCGGGATTTTTTTCGCCAATCGTGCTACCGTAGTAACCCAGAATCAGGTCCGCAAACTCCCCGGTCAGCACTTTGTACTTACCCATCAAAACATTGAAGACAGCCTGTGAGCCCACAATCTGGCTGGTGGGCGTAACCAGCGGCGGATAGCCAGAATCCTTGCGGACCCGCGGTACCTCCTCAAGAACTTCCTTCAGCCGATCGCCCGCGCCTTGTCCTCTCAATTGGCTTTCCATGTTAGAAATCATCCCGCCCGGAATCTGACTCTTGAATATCTCTGTATCGACGCCGGTATTCTCACTGAAAAACTCCTTATAACGCGGACGGATTTGCGCAAAGTGATTTGACACGCGCAGCACGCGATCCAGATCCACGCGTGTTTCATATCCGGTCCCTTCCAATAACTCGATCAGGCTTTCAGTCGGGTTGTGTCCCGGGCCTAGTGACAACGAACTGACTGCCGTATCCACAATGTCGCAGCCCGCCTCAATGGCCTTCATTAGTGAGACCAGAGTAACTCCGGTAGTAGCATGAGTGTGTAGATGAACCAGCATCTCGCTACCGCATCTCTGCTTGATGGCCTTCACCAGGTCATACGCGGCCTGCGGTCTCAGCAGCCCCGCCATATCCTTGATGCAAACCGAATCGCATCCCATCTCCCCTAACTGCTCGGCTAACTCGGCAAAGGCTGCCACGGTATGCAGTGGGCTAACGGTATAAGAGATTGCGCCTTGCGCGTGCCTGCCGGTCTTCTTCACCGCCGCAATGCTGGTCTTGAGGTTGCGTGGATCGTTGAGCGCATCGAAGATGCGAAAAACGTCGATCCCGTTCTTGGCCGACTTCTCCACAAACCGCTCAACAACCCCGTCTTCATAGTGCCGATAGCCCAGCAGGTTCTGGCCGCGTAACAGCATCTGCAACCGGCTCTTGGGCATCAGCTTTCGAAACGTGCGCAGCCGCTCCCAGGGGTCCTCATTCAGAAAGCGTATGCAGGAATCGAAAGTTGCGCCCCCCCAGCATTCCACTGACCAGTAGCCGGCATTATCAATGTCTTCGCAAACCGGAATCATGTCGTCCAAAGCCATGCGTGTGGCGAGCAGACTCTGATGTGCGTCTCGAAGCGCGAGTTCGGTAATCTCAACCATGCGGGTCATGTGCGACTCCCCATAAAAATAGCCCTCGACAGAAGTCCAATTTTCAAGACCGTGTCGATGGGCGTGCGCAGCCGTGCAGCCAAACTCCCATCATACTATTGAAGGCGGGTCAAATGGCAAGCCGTCCAGAGCCGAATTTGCGCTACACTGATGTCATTCAACAGCGGGCAAACCTCTGGCGGCCGTCGAAATGATCAGGTAGCAGCTTTGAGAGGGAGCAGTTCAGGGTGTCATGAGGACATGATCAAAGGCGAGGAGAATTCGTCTGCCAAAGTCGACGCGCGCCCAGAACATTCTCCCTTGGCGCTCTCTCGAGTGACGAGCGACGCTGACGGCGCTGCGAGGCTCCTTCGCCTGGCCCATCTTGCAGAGGAGTTAGCTTCGAATCGAATAGCCGAGGAAGCAAACGATCTCGCGAAACGGATCTTCGAGGGGCGCTTCTATGTCGCCTGTATTGGTCAGTTCAAACGCGGCAAGTCCACGTTGATCAACGCGCTGATTGACGAGCCGGTTCTGCCCGTCGGCTTTACTCCAGTCACTGCGGTTCCGACTGTGATCAGATTCGGAGATCAAAGAAGGGCGCGAATACAGCAGAAAAATGGCTCCTGGCAGGACATTTCTTTATCTGATCTTAATCAATACGTATCGGAAGAAAATAACCCTGAGAACACAAAGGGAATTCGCGGTGTAGAAGTTTTTGTGCCAAGCCGTCTATTGGTCGGCGGAATGTGTTTTGTTGATACGCCCGGCCTCGGATCGGTATTCACCGGGAATACGGCGGCGACTCATGCCTTCATTCCTCACATCGACGCAGCGCTGGTTGTCATTGGCGCCGACCCACCGTTGGCCGGAGAGGAACTCGCGCTGGTGGAAGCAGTAGCGCAACAGGTCCAGGATATTGTTCTCGTTCTTAACAAAGCGGATCGCGTAACTCCAGAAGAAAAAACCGCTGCCATGAACTTTGCAGATCGTCAGGTGCGGAAGCGGCTGCAGCGAGATCTCGGACCGATTTTCGAGGTGAGCGCTGCGGAGCGAGTTGATCGTCGCGGCCCGGAACGCGATTGGCAAAGGCTGGTTAATGCCCTGGACACGCTGGTCGATCAATCCGGGCGCAGGCTGATCTATTCGGCATGTGAGCGCGGCATCGACCGTCTCAGCGAGCAGCTTCTGGCTGTGATCTGGGAAGAGCGCGATGCGCTGCAGCGGCCCATTGAAGAATCGGAACGCCGGATTGCAACCATGAAAATCACCATCGCGGAAGCCGAGCGATCCATGCGAGAACTCAAGTATTTATTCATGGCCGAGCAACAGCATATCTCCGATATGTTTGTCGATCGGCACAAACATTTTCTCGCCAAAGCCTTGCCGGAAGCGAAGCAGGAACTCGAACAGGCCATCGCCTTTCTCCCCTATGCGCTCGGCCCACGCTATCGCCGCCGGCTAATGAAACAAGCCCAGCAGATTGCCAAACGTTCTGTGATCCCGTGGTTAAGTCCCGAGCAAGAGGAAGCAGAGCAGCAGTATCGCCGAGTCTCGCCTCGCTTCGTTGAAATTGGGAATAACTTCCTGAAGAAGCTTGCTGAGGGAGGCGTTCCTGAACTCGCGCGAATGCCCCACGCGCTTGACCCCGAAGCCGGCTTTCGCATCCGTTCGGCCTTCACATTCGCCGATTTCATCCAGATTGCTCAACCGGTCTCACCTCTGCGCTGGCTGGCTGACGTCATTCTGAGTTGCATCGGTGCCTTGTTCTTCATTCAGAATGACGCGCGAGAGTTCCTCGTAACACTACTGGAAACCAACAGCACCCGTGTGCAGAGCGACATCCTGAACCGCATTCAAGAGAGTCACCTCTATCTCGAAGTTGAGATTCGCAAGCTTCTCCACGAGGTAAGTCGCGTGGCGGAGCAAGCCCTTCGGAACGCCAGAAAAGTACAGCGAGAGGGATCGTCTGCCGTGCATGCCGAGCGGCAGAGAATGGCCGCCCTGGAGCGGCAGCTTGTGGAACTCTGAAGGAAGCCTTACGATTGAGCGTCAGCCGACTGCGGTTGTGCTTCCTTCATGGCCCGCTCTATGCGACGCGTGCGAACCTCGTTGGCGGCCACAAGGAAAAGAGCAACGAAAGTCACGACCAGGAGAATGATGGCGGTGGCGCCATGCAGTTGCTCGATCTGTCCGCTCCCATCCTGAGCGACGTCTTCGTAGAGCAGTCCCAACCCGATGAAGACAAAAAACACGTGGGCGCAGAAAACGCGCAGTGAAGCCCTGCCGAGGGTTAGGAATGGCTCTCTGGCAATGACGCGGACGAGAAACGGGCGCATCCAATAAACAACGATGGTGAAGGTGGCGAGGTTGATCACGCGCAACCAGCCTATTTGCCACTTGTCGAGCTGGATGCCGAGCGCGGGTTGGTTAAGATATGGCCCCAGCCATCCGTGGCGGATGCCGATGAAGAACAGGCACGCGGCGACGGAAACGGCAATCGCCCATCGCGGAATCTTATCCAGAATCGTCTCGCCAGCTGCCGATCGTGCGCCGATCCACAAGCCGGCAATCCAAACCCCTTGCCATGCAAACAGGTTGAATGCGCCGGTCTCCTGCAAGGGAATTTGCAAGTGGGTGATGTGGACAATCCAGTTATGCACCAAGTCGCGGAGGCCGAACTGTGCGAGTAGCCAGATCAGCGCGCTGGCTGTCAGAATCCTGCGCCAGCCATAGCGCGCGGCTGCGGCAAGCAGCAGCGGCGAGAGAAACAGAAACGTGACATACATGGGAAGAATGTCGAATAGCGGCGGGCAATAAAGCAGCAGCACCGACCCCACGACGGCAACCACCGGATGCGCAAAGTAAAAGTTGAGCAGATGGTTGAGCGCGGCCTTGTGCGTGTGCAGCGCGTAGGCTGCGGCCACCGTGAAAAGAAACGCGAGCATCACCAGGTGATAGGTGTAGATCTGCAGCGTGCGTTTCCATAGCTTCGCGCGTACGCCGGTGAAGTTCTCCAGCAAGTCGTGCATGTGGATGCGGCCGACGAGCAGGGCGGAGATGAAGACAAATCCCTCGGCAGCGGAGACAAAGCCGATGGGCTGGTTGGTGTAGTCGCTGAAGCGCGTAGGGAGGTGTGTCAGCGTCATCCATACCAGGAAGAGGCCGCGCAGTGCATCGAGTTCGGGACGGCGTTCGAGGTGAGGAAGCTTCATTGCATGTTGAGGCGCTGCGCACTCAATGAACTACGTGTCGGCCTTACACAATTAGGCGCACTTGCAGTGGTTGTCGCATCGAAAGTGCGTGGCTCGAGCTTTGCTTTTACCACCAGGTTTTCGGAACAATCTTTAGACAGCGGATAGAGTCCCGGCAGCCTGGATCGAGCATTCGCCGTTTTTCATTAACAATATTCTTACCACGAAATGAAACACTAAACCTCGCGGAAGGCCACGCCAGCTGCGGCAATGGTCGCTGCAATCTCCGCTTCACCATGCGCAGTACTCAGGAACGCAGCCTCGAATTGCGAAGGCGGCAGCCAGACGCCTTGCTCCAGCATTGCCCGATGGAAGCGACCAAAGGCCGCGGTATTACTCTTCGCGGCCTGAGCATAGTCGGTCACGGCATCCGCGGTAAAAAACCAGGTCCACATCGAGCCAACACGGTTAAGGGTGAGCGCTACGCCAGCACGAGCGGCCTCGGCAGCCACACCTTCGGCCACCGCCTTGGCGGTAGCTTCAAGCTGCGGGTAAACCTGGTCCGCATGCTCCTGCAAATAATTGACCGTTGCGATACCGGCGGCCATGGCCAGCGGATTGCCGCTGAGAGTTCCAGCTTGGTAGACCGACCCTAGCGGAGCCAGCAGGTCCATAAACCGGCGCTTGCCACCGAACACGCCCACAGGCAGGCCGCCGCCAACGATCTTGCCCAAAGTCACGAGATCCGCGTCGACGCCGTAAAGCTCCAGCGCCCCACCCAGAGCCACGCGGAAGCCGGTCATCACCTCATCGGCAATCAGCAGCGCGCCTTCACGCTGAGTCAACGCGCGAAGACCAGCCAGGTAGCCATAAGCGGGCGGAATGCAGCCGGCATTGCCGACAACCGGCTCCAGAATCACCGCGGCAATATCGGCACGGTGTGCGGCAAAAGCCGCTTCGACGGCAGCCAGATCGTTGTAAGGCAAAGCGAGGGTGAGGCGGGCAATCTCCTCAGGCACGCCTGCCGAGCCGGGAATTCCAAAGGTAGCCACCCCCGAGCCGGCCTTGACCAGCAAGCCGTCGGCATGGCCGTGGTAGCAGCCCTCAAATTTGACAATGATCTTGCGGCCGGTAGCGGCGCGGGCCAGCCGGATCGCGCTCATCGTCGCCTCGGTGCCGGAGCTCACAAAGCGCAGCTTTTCGATGGCAGGGAAGCAAGCCACCACGCGTTCAGCCAGGTCAGCCTCAGCGGCTGTCGAAGCGCCAAAGCTGGCCGAGTTGCGCGCTGCACGCTCAATGGCTTCGACCACCGGAGGAAAGGCGTGGCCCAGAATCATCGGTCCCCACGAACCGAAGTAGTCAACGTAGCGGTTGCCGTCGGCGTCGGTCAGCCAAGCGCCCTGCGCGCTCTCGACAAACGGCGGCGCGCCCCCCACTGCATGAAAAGCACGCACCGGCGAGTTCACTCCGCCGGGGAAAAGGCGCTCGGCGCGCTGTTGCAGGGCTTGGGAACGTGTGCGGACGCGGGCAGGAAGGCGAGAACTCATGATGGCTTCAGTATAGGCGAGAGCAGAGACGAGACCGTCCCGTTCCAACCGAATTGAATCAAGCGGGTTTCCGCGAGCATCCCGTTCAGAGTGAGCAGCTTTCCAGAACTCGGTGGCCGGCTGTTAGTTGTCTACGACGGCACCTGCGGACTTTGCAACCGCGCCGTGCGCTGGCTTGTGTGGCACGACCGTCTCGATCGGCTGCGGTTTACCTCCTCGGAGTCGGAAAATGGTTCCATATTACTGATTCGGCATCGGATAGTCGCGCCAGAAAGCCGACTCATCCCCACCACAATCCTCGTTGTACGCAACGCAGGCACTCCGGCAGAGCATATATTGATACGCTCGCAGGCTGTGCTGGCGATTCTTGACGAACTCCCACCGCCCTGGCCGGCAATCGCCGGCACGCTCGGTCTATTTCCGCCTTCAGTGCTCGATGTGGGCTACCGGCTCGTCGCTCGCTGGCGTTACCGCATCTGGGGACGCGCCGAAAGTTGCCCCCTGCCCACCCCCAAAGACAAGGCGCGGTTCGTTTAATCCACAGTCAAAACCGGCCCAACCCTGTTAAAATGAACATTCCCGGCAAGTAGCGCCGCTCAGCTATTCCATCCTCAGAAAGCCGCATCATGCCTGACGAAATCAGCACCATACCCGTGACCTACGCCGACGCAGGCGTTGACATCAATAGTGGCGACCGCGCCAAGGAACGCATCAAGTACTTAGCGCAGAAGACCTTCAACCGCAATGTCCTGGGTGGAATAGGCGGCTTTGGCGCGCTCTACCGGCTGGACATGCAGCGTTGGAAGAACCCCATCCTGGTCAGCTCGGCCGATGGCGTGGGCACCAAACTGAAAATCGCCTTTGAACTGGGCCTGCATCACACCGTGGGCGCCGATCTGGTGAACCACTGCGTCAATGACATCGCAGTGCAGGGCGCAACCCCTCTGTTTTTTCTCGACTATCTGGCCAGCGGCAAGTTGGACCCCAAGGTGACCGAGAGCGTAGTGACTGGGCTCGCCGATGCCTGCAAAGCCAATGGCTGCGCCCTCATCGGTGGAGAGACCGCGCAGATGCCCGGCTTTTATTCCGATGGCGAATACGATCTGGCGGGCTTCATTGTCGGCGCTGTGGATCGCGATAAGCTGGTGACCGGCGCGGGCATCAAGGCCACCGACGTGCTCATCGGAATTCCTTCGACCGGCCTGCATACGAATGGTTATTCGCTCGCGCGCAAGCTCTTCTTCGAAGTTGCCGGCTACAAGCCCGCGCAATATGTGACCGCCATCAAAGAGAAGGCCAGCGCTGCGCTCATGAAGACCCATCGCAGCTATCTCCATGTGATTCAAAAGCTGGTAACCGCTGGCGTAACCACCGGCATGGCGCACATCACCGGCGGCGGCATCACCGAAAACCTGCCCCGCATCCTGCCCAAAAACACCACCGCGCAAATCGAAATCGGCTCCTGGCCCGTCCTGCCCATCTTCGAGCATCTGCGCACCTTGGGCAACGTTCCGCAGGAAGAGATGATGCGCACCTTTAACATGGGCATCGGCCTGATCGCAGCCATTCCCGCGGCCAAGTTTACCCGCGCCAAAAACCTCCTCGATCGTGCTGAGGAAAAGTTCTACGTCATCGGCCGTGTAGTCAAAGGCGAGCGCCGCGTGCAGTACACCTAAACAATCGATAGTGAACAGCGAGCGGAGGACGGTGAGTTGATCCCCGCCGGGCAAGTGAATCAATCTCGGAAGGGTTGAAGGGTTCGGACTTCAGCTAGCACCTCACTCCATTTGAATAGGAGCGGGGCTTAAAAGAATTTTCAGAGATCGTGTAAGGTTTGGGTGCCCCATCCTCGCCGCGTATTTGTTTTTGCGGCTAGGGTGGGATACAACGACACCAGCATTACAGGAACGATGGAAATGCTTTGGCCCCCGACGCAAAACCTTGGAAGCATCCTCGAAAGATCGGCCCCTTCGTCTCGGCATCCTGCTCTCAGGCCGAGGGTCGAACTTCCTGGCCATTGCCGAGTCGATTCGCGCCAAGCGCCTTAAAGGCGTCGAGATTGCCGTAGTCATCTCCAACGTAGCCGAAGCTCCCGGTCTGGCCGCGGCTCAGCAATCAGGGCTGCCGCACACAGTGTTCATCTCCAAAGGCCGCAAGCGCGCCGAGCACGACGCCGATCTGATCGCCTGCCTCCATGGGCACAAAGTAGACCTGGTCTGCCTTGCCGGTTATATGCGTCTGCTCTCGCCAGAATTCATAGCAGCGTTTCCAAATCGCATTCTCAATATTCATCCCTCGCTGCTCCCGGCCTTCCCCGGTCTCGAGGCGCAGCAGCAAGCCTTCGACTACGGTGTGAAGACGGCCGGATGCACCGTCCACTTTGTCGATGAGCATCTGGATCATGGAGTGATCATCGTGCAGAGAGCGATTCCGGTGCTCGAGGTCGATGACGCGCACTCACTCTGCGAGCGCATTCTGACCGAAGAGCACCAGGCCTACACCGAGGCGATTGCCCGCGTAGCCAGCGGAGATTACGAGATTCGCGGACGCCGCTATGTGAAGCGCGATTCCTAAACGTCCCGCAAATACATCCGCACCAAAGTCTGATTCAATAACTGATGCGCAATTTCCCCGAAGGTGATGGGGCCGGTTACATTGCCCGTCTTCTTGCCCTCCAGCTTGCCGTGAATGAAATTGAGAACGCAGTTGCAGGCAAAATCCGGCTCAGTCTGATCCGCGTCGGCAACCTCGGCAAAAGCTTTCGCATAATCCTCCACCGGCTCTGCAAAGCGATAATCGACACCAGGAAACACCGGAGCATAAAGCTCCACGCAATGTGTAACTGGATCGACATTCTGAATCGAGACGTTGACCGGGCAACCACAATAATCGCCCACTAATGGAAACTCCGTATTGATCCCCTTGGCCACAATGTAATCGGCCAGGTTAACCGGCTTGCCGTTGATCGTGCAGCCGACCGCCTGAAAGCCCTCGTCCTTGAAGTGGATCACATCTCCATCCCCGCCCTTGAATATGCTCACAATCTCCAACTCGGCTTGCTTGTTGGCTGGCAATGCCACATGCAGAGCCACCGCCTTGTTCTCGAAAACCTCTCCTGTCTGGCCGTTGAATACCGCCGGCATTTCCTTGCCGATGCGGTCCATGCGCACCCCTGAAACCCAGCCCACAACGGGATGCATCAAGAAGCCATCGAAGGAGGGAGCCTGCTCGGCAAATACCTTGAGTAACCTCGTCGCGGCCGGAATGATCAGAAATGTAATGCCATTCTCCGGCGCGTCACTGTAAAGATAGGAAAGATTCCCCAGCCCATAGTTGACGGCCTTCGCTTCCAGCGCAAACTCTGGCACTTCGGTTGAAAAAATCTTGTCGTCCGAAACAAGACCGCCTTCTTCCGTCATGAAGTAGCAGATGGTCCCTCCCACCCAACTCCCCCGAGGGAGCTGGCTGAGCGCCTCGCGGCTTCCGGCCAGAAACAATGTCTTTCCGCCGGTGATCGCCGCCTCGACCTCTTCGATCGACTGCAACCGGGAATGTGTGGTGGCTAACATGTTTTCTCGCTCCTTTGCTGAGAAGTTGAAGCATTCCTCAAATTAATTGGGAGACTTCTTCGGGGAAGCTGGATTCATACCGAGTAAAAAAACTGTGCATCTTGACGATCAGTTGTTGCACGTTCGCGAGCGATGGATCTCGTCCATAGCTCATCTTGCTGCCTTGAACCAGCAAATTGACCGTTGCTTTACTGGACCGCAGCGCCTTTTCTCCACTCACGACATTCTTCCAGACCGGTTGGTTTACATCAGGCAACATTCCGCGTTTTCTCCTTTCACGGAAGATGCTTCCTACCCTCTTATCGACACGCAGAAGTCGTTCTTGATCGGACGGTTCCGTTCATCCGACCCAAAGTCACTCCTCCATCGCATCATTTGGGATAAATCGGAGAATTGCTCCGCCCTTGTCAAGTTGGGAATCTCTTTCCCATTCCCTAAGTCTTTGGTCACAAAGGGCAGAAGTTTTTTAAATCTTTGCCGAAGATATATGCGAGAGCGCTTAGGCTTAGAGGTAATCAGACAAGAGACGGACGCTCCGAGCCCGGAGAATGTGTTCGCCCTCCCCGAGCGGAGGGTTCCGGGGCTCGGGACCGTCTCGAATCTGCACTTCAGCGGCTCTCCGCCGCGAGCCTGTACCGCAACCACGGTGGCGCTCAAATTCGGGGGGATGCGACAAATCGAGATCAGTGGCTAGCCGAACGGCCTGCCGCTGGTCTCGATTTTTTTATGGCTGTTCTCTGGTTGCTGTACCCAATGCTCCGTGCCCCATCCATGCTGTCATCCTGAGCGAAGCGCAGCGAAGTCGAAGGACCTGCGGTTCGCAGTTCCGTCGCATGGATGAGATGTCACGACAGCCGGTTATAGCATCTTTGAAACTGCTCTGGTGCGCGGAAGCAGCTTGAGTCTCTCCCGCGATTCTGTTGGAACGTTTTTCAAAAACTTGCATTGTCTCAGGCCACGACTTCAATCGTGCCCAAAAGCCAGGAAAACGACCGGCTTCAGCCTTTCAGGCAACGAGCAAAGCTTGTCGAAACATCTTTGAAACACGCTCGATTCTCATGGAACCAAGGCGGCTTTGGCCGCCTTTTTTAGCGAGGAGCTTTCCGCATGAATCATCACATTTCGAATATCTGGAATTCACCGAAGACCTCGGCAGCAGGGTTGTTGATTGCCGTCGTCTCCATTGCCAGTGTGCTTTCACAACAAGGCATCACGCTGGGCGCTGCCGGAAACGGCACTATTGTGACACTGGTCAGCGGCCTGGCCAGCGCCCTCCTTGGGCTGCTCGCCCGCGATCCAAAGAGCCAGCCCTCCTCGTCCGATTCGACTGCCAAGCTGGGCGCCTGGGCTCTGATCGCCTTGCTCATGCCCATGCCTTTCATGACCGGCTGCTCGGGCACATCCGTCGCGCAGAACATTGTCAACTGGACGCCGACCCTGCAGAGCGCGGTAGCTACGGTAGATTCGACCGCATCGCTGCTGGCCCCGGCAGACGCGCCCATCTTCAACGCCGCTACGGTGGGCTTTGACGCAGCTAGCAGCCTTTTGGTCGCGCAATCCAAAGCGTACCTGGCAAATCCGACGGCCAGCGTGTTAGCGCAACTGCAAATAGCCGCTGTCACTTTTCAGCAGCAGGTGAATGCCTCGCTGATGTCGGCCGCAAGAATCACCAACCCCTCCAGCCAGGCCCACGTTCTCAATGCGATCAACGCCGTGTCTACGGTAGTGAGCGCGATACTGGCGCTGGTTACATCCATTTCCACCAAGGCCGCCGTGGCTCAAATGGCCTCTCAATCGACCATCAAGCTGGCCATGGTGCGGCCCTACCTGAATGAAAGCAGCGCTGCCGCTATGGTGGCCAGCCACTATGGCGAGCCAGTCGAGTGGGCGCAAGCTCAGCAGCGCCAGGTCGAACTAAGCGCGGCCCAGGCCGGCTTCTAAGGCATTTTTCCGATTGGTATAGAGTGAGCGCCTGGCTCAAGCTTGAGGTCACTCAAAGAACAGGTAGCGCTGGCCTCCAGGCCGGCCGTCGCGTGGACCTCCCGGTCCGCGCCGCACTCTACACAAGCAGGAGAGATGCTCCAACGAATCCCCAAATGATCCCGCTGGGGCCCCATCCTCGCCGCGTTTCTGTTCTTGCGGCTTCGGGGGCCCCAGCGACAGGTCTTCGTCGTTGGGGTGATCGAGGGTGGGATACCACCAAGATATTCATTAGTTCATATCGAAGTGCCGATGCAGCGTAGGTCGGTCGTCGTCCGACGTGCCAGACGGGCTGGCTGGGTCGCCGTTCCCAGTGCTGGCCTTGTGCATCGTCGGCTTGCCGCCGTCCTTTGAGTCGATCAGTTTGCGTTTGTTCTCGATTCGAGCCAGTCTCGCCTTCACATCGTCAAACTCCGAGGTAGTCACCGTGTACTCCTCCCGCGCAGGCAGAATGCGCGCAATCTCCTCCTGCGAGTGCTCTATGCGGTCCGGAGTTTGCGGGTGATTGGCAAAGGCCTTGGACACCATGCCAGGCTTGTGTTTCTCTAAAGCCTGCACCTTCTCAAAAAAAGTGATAAATGCCTGCGGATCGTAGCCGGCGCGGTACGTATACTGCACGCCCAGGTAGTCGGCCTCCGCTTCAAACCCGCGCGAAAACTTCATGAATGCGACGGGCAAAGCGAAGTTAGCCGCCTCCCAAACGCCATAACCCGTCCAGCCCCCGACAAAGATCACCGGCCCCATCAGAATCTGCGCATAGTTCTGCCGCGTCATCTCGCGAGCGACGTGATGCGCGCACACGTGCGCCGTCTCATGGGCCATCACGCCGGCAAGCTCCGCCTCTTCGTCCGCATTCAAAATCAAACCTGAGTTTACGAAAAAATATCCGCCCGGCAGAGCAAATGCATTGATCTCATCCGAATCGATGACTTTAATCGTGAACGGTACCTTGCAGTCCGAGTTCCTCACAATATTCTGGCCGATCCGGTTCACATATTCGGTCACCACCGGATCGGTAATGAACCGCGTGCTCTTCTCGATTTCCGTGGCATACATTCTGCCCATCTTGATCTCGGTATCAGTCGAGTAGAAGTTGCGCCAGCCTCGCGAACCAATCTCGCGATTCCCCACAGCGCTCACATCTTCGATCGAACCAGCCTTCACGTTAACCGCTTGGCTGCCAGGCTCGATCACCGAATCTGGATGAACGCTCGCGGCTGGAAGATCGCCTCCCACCGGCGTTGTTCCCGGCGCAGATTCGGCTGCTGGAGTCGTCGACGTTGGCGTGGACTGACACCATGACCCAGTCGCCAACAAAAGCGCCAACCCCGCCAGAAACGCTGCTTCGCACCCTTTCCGAACTGCCCTCATATCCTAACCCTCAGCGCAATTCCATTCTCGCAGCTTACGCTTCCCGGCAAAAGGCAAAGGCCGCGCCCCGTCCGGGAAGCGGCCTCTTTAATTCGGATCGGCAGAAACAGACGGCCATGCGGAATTCAAATCCAGAGCACGCCTATACCCATCTTCCCTTCGCCACTTGGGTCAATGAATTCCTTGTGAGTGTAGCTTCCTTTCACCTCATCCCAGAACTTATAAACTTCCTTCGGCAACTCACTGGGCTGAATGTCGTGAAAGGCGACCAAACCTCCGCTCCGAACCAGCGGAGAATACATCGCGAAATCCTTTCGGGCCCCTTCGTAGCTGTGATCCCCGTCGATAAAAAGAAAATCCAGTGGATGTCCCTGCAAGACTTTTTGAATGCTCGTCAAGGTTTCCGGCTTGTGGGAGTCTTTGCGCATCAGGAATAACGACTGCCCTTTGCGTATGAATTTGCGAAACAGCGGCATTTGACCCGCCCGATAAAAATGGCCGATAAACGTCGTGGAATAATCGACGCTGATGACCGTAGCATCCGTGCCTGAGACCTGAGAAAACACAAAAAGCGTGCCACCCCGATAAGTGCCAATCTCCAGGATGTATTTACACTGCTGCGCCTTCACCAATTTGGCAAGCTCAACGAATTCAAAGGTCGATTGCTGAGGACGGATCGCAGGATACTCCATTGCGATGCCGATCAATTCCTCCGGTGTTGTCGTCTCCTGTATTTCCTTAATCCGCCTCAACAGTGAAACAACTGAAAACGCGCCAAGAAGCACCGTTGAAGGCTTCATTCAATATCTCCATTTCCTGCTCCGATGCTTCTCGCTCTAGAACGGGTTGATCTTGCCAAGTCCCTTTTTCTTTTTCTTCTTGCTCGATGATTCGTCGTTCAGGTCCGTCTTGGGCTTCTTCTTTTTGCCGTCAGCAGACTGAACCGGAGTCGCACCGGACTTGACGTCATTCACCTGATCAGGAGCCTCAGCCGGCTTTTCCGCGGCTGGTGCCACGGCGTTAGACGGACCCACAGGCTTCAGTACGGCATTTGGATCAGCTGCGGGCGCGCTCACAATCTGAACGCCCACCCCCGTGTTGCCCTCCGGCCTGCCCATCTGCAAAGGCGCCTGGTTCGGCTGATCGCTGCGTGGCGGCTCGTTAGGCCCAGTCGGCGACGCCACTCCTGCTGGCGCGGCAGGCCTCCCGGCGTTCACGGCGTCGGTGAAGATCGCGATGTTCTGCTTGGTCACATCCGGCGCAAGCGTACGCTTCGGATCGTCCAGGCTGGGCTCGCCCACATGCACAGCCTCCACCACCGACGGTCCATGCTTGATGATGTCGAATGTCTTATCGGTAAAACGCAATGGCTGGCGGCTCTTCTCTTCCGCATCGTTCTCGGCAACAGCCGCTTCGGTAGGCTCAGGAACCGGACGGTTCATCGCCACCAGCCGGTCACGCGCGTCTTCCACATGCGGCGCCATCGGATAACGCGTAATCACTTTGGCATAAGCCGCTGCGGCACGGTCCTGATAAACCGCGCGCAGCCGTTCCTTGATCGCGCTGGGAATGCCGGGCGCCACCTGAATCGCGTGAGCTTGGCCGGTATAAGCGTCGCCGATCCCGAGCAATGCTTGGTCGCTCTTCGAGTAAAGCGGATAAGTATCCACCACCGTCTCAAGACGCGCGATCGAAGCAGAGTAGTTATCCCGGCTACCGTAGTAGAGCCCAATCTCCGTTTCGCGCTCGCCCAGAACCTCCTGCACGTCGCGCAGCTTCTGCTTCGCGCGCGGCACCAGCGCCGACTCCGGGAACGAATTGATCATGTTCCGGTATTCCCGCTCCGCATTCTGCGCGTTCGTATAATCGCGGTCCGGCTTCTCCATCTGCTGGTAATAAATGTCGCCCACCTTCATCTGCGCCTCAGCAGCTTCCGGGGCTTCCGGGAAGAAGGTGATAAAGTCCTTGTACTCGGCCTCGGCTTGGGTAAAAGCCGCGGTGCCGCCTTCCTTGAACCAGCTATCGCCCACCGCCAGCTTGGCGCGCATCCGGTATTCCGAGTCGGGATAAGTATTGAGCATCGTCTGCAGGTCAAGCCGCGCCACGTCAAAGCGACCCTTCTTCATGGCGATCATGGCCTTGTCGAAGAGTTCCTTGTCAGGCTGCTTCGAACTCACGCCAGCCAGCGGGTTCACGCTCAAGTCCTCGTTCTTTTTCTTCTTGGGCGCCTTTTCCTTAGCCTGGGCAGCAACTCCACCCAGCATCAGAACCGCCAAAGCTACCGCGGCAATCGTCTTGGTCAACCGGATCATAACCCCTCATTGCGGCTCACCGGCCCGTCGACAGGCCGTTCACCTAATCTCGTTCGTAAAATCATCTAGAGCAGCCAGACTCTAAGAGCTAAAAGCTAACAGCTAACAGCTAAGAGCTAACAGCTAAGAGCTAACAGCTAAGAGCTAAGAGCTAAGAGCTAACAGCTAACAGCTAACAGCTAACAGCTAAAAGCTAAAAGCTAAAAGCTAAAAGCTAGAAACTGCTCCATCCACAGCCGCGCGAGCAGCCGCCAACAATGCCTGCGCATCCCGCGCCGGGTGTCCCGCGCCAAAAACAGCGTTTCCCGCCACCAGCAGCTCCGCTCCTGCTTGGACGATGCGAACCACCGTATCGTGAGCCACGCCCCCGTCCACTTCGATTCTAAATGCCAGCCCCAGTTCCTCGCGCAACTGGGCCAGACGCCGAATCTTGTCCAGCGAAAACTCAATGAACTCCTGCCCGCCAAACCCCGGATTCACGCTCATCACCAGCACATGGTGAACCATCGGCAGAATGTCGATCAGCAAATCCACCCGTGTCGCCGGATTCAGCACCACCCCCGGCTTCATCCCGTGCTGCGCTATCAGCCCCAGCGTGCGATGCAGGTGCCGGCAAGCCTCATAGTGAACGCTCACCCAGTCGGCTCCAGCCTCGGCAAAAGCGGGAATAAACTCGTCCGGATTCTCGATCATCAGGTGGCAATCCAGCGGCAGTTTGGTAGCCTTGCGCAGGCTCTTCACCACCAGCGGACCAATCGTAATGTTAGGCACAAAATGCCCATCCATTACGTCCACATGAATCACCGTGCCGCCGCCCAATTCAGCCGCGGCAACCTCCTCGCCCAAGCGAGCAAAGTCCGCAGAAAGTATCGATGGAAGCAGTTCGACCATAGCTTTTTGGATGCATCTCCTGGCAGAATCAGTGTATCAGCGCGGAGACGCAGGACATGCGGAACAGCATTTTGTCGGTCGGGGCACCGCAATTTTTTGGAACCTGATTCTCTCCACAAAAGTGGGTGCCCCACAAAAGTGGATGTCCACAAAAGTGGGTGCCCCACAAAATTGGGTGCCCCATCCTTCGCTTCTTTCTAGCGAAGGGTGGGCTACGACAAAACTCGACCGCCAGTTCGGGATAGAATTCATTCGTCATGACGAAACTTGTTCGTTACCAGCAAAGCGGATCTTTCCATTTTCTGACCTTCAGTTGTTACAACAGACAGGCATTGTTGACGCGGGAGGGTGCATACGCCGTCTTCGAGCGCGAGCTTGAAAAGGTGCGTGTGCGATATGGCTTTGTAGTGGCCGGATACGTTTTAATGCCGGAACACGTTCATCTTCTGGTTGGAGAACCGCACAAATCGTCTCTGTCGGTTGTGCTCCAGGTGTTGAAACAGCAGACATCGCGCAAGCTGAAGCAAAGTGGAGAAATTCAGTTTTGGCAGAGGCGCTACTACGATTTCAACGTCTTCACCGAAGAAAAGCGAGTCGAGAAGCTTCGCTATATGCATCGCAATCCGGTCAAGCGCGGCCTGGTCCATAAGCCGGAGGATTGGCCACAGTCCAGCTTCCAGCACTATGCAACGGGAGAGATCGGAACCGTTGAAATAGAGTCTTTCTGGACAGGAGCACGAAGAGATGGCCGGGTGCCTCGCCCTTGAACTGACCAAAAAGTGGGGTGCCCCATCCTTTCCGCAGTTCTATCGCGGAAAGGGTGGGATACCACCAATCCCAACCCACTCCGGCCGATTCGCCAATCGCGTTCAGAGCGTGTAAGGAATCCGCACTCCTGGAGTGCCTGCGGGGAAATCGCGCGTATTGCGGGTGATGAGAACCCGGCCATCGCCTTCAGCGGCCGCCTGAATGACGGCGTCGGGCAGTTTGATCCTGCTCGTCCTGCGCAGAAGAAATGCCCGTTCGGCCACATCGGCGACAAGGGGCAAGGTATAGAAGTTCAGCAAAAACAAACGCGCATCCGCCTCATTGGCAGCGGTCGAGCCCGCCATCACTTCCATCCAGCTGATGATGCTCACCGCGCGGTCCGCGTGCCTGTCACACTCGGCGCGGGCCTGCGGAATGCCGCGCAGATAATCGATCAGAATGTTGGTGTCGAACAGAACCGGCGTGCTTACCATTCCGCGCGCATCCTCTCCTGATATGCAACTCCGTCCTCGGAAAATTCGGACCACGCCCCAAAGGCTGCATGGTTCATCTTCTTGCGGTGGGGCGCAAGAGAGTTTGCCACCACCTGCCGCACAAACTCGGCACGCGAGATGGAAAGCTTCTTGGCTACCTGAGTCAGCAGCTTCAGATCCTCCTCCGGAATGTCGATGAGCGTTCGCACAAACTCTCCTCTTCAAAATGACGATATATAAAAGGTATATCAGAATATGACGTGAATGTATATCGACGGGCAGCTACCCTATTTAAGCGACTATAGGTGGGGCGTCACGAACCTCATGAGTTCAGCGCCGTCCCCGCCGCAGGGTTTGCAGAAAATATCCCTCGCCTGGCGCACACTTGAAGAGTGAGGACAAGGAGTGCGAATACGATTTCCACAGCGGTGAATTAATCTGCAAAAAATCAGGCACCCCCTACCCCCCTACAATATTTATTTTCACCCTGAATTCGTGCAGATTAATTCATCGTTTGTGGATCATGATTTGCAAAGCCAACCATTCAGAAACAAAAAATATCGTTAAATACTGGTTCGATCCTCGAAACAATCGATGTAAAGTCAACGGGATTACGGGCACATAACAGGTTCTTCGCTCACGCCAAGTGCGCTCCGGACGCTCTCAATCACAGGCTTCCAGTCGCCAATTTTAGGCTGACGGAACAGGCGCAATGTCGGATACCAAGGGCTCTCGGTCCGCGCGTTGAGCCAGCGCCAGTCAGCTGCGAGGGGCAGCAGAAGCCAGACCGGAAGACCTAGCGCTCCAGCCAAATGCGCCGCCGAATTATCAATCGTAATCACCAGATCCATAGCCGCAACCTGCGCCGCAAACCGGTCCATATCAACGAACTGGTCCACGCTTCGGTCGATGAACAAAGGTGCATGAGCAGCGGCCGCCTGCTCTTCAAGCGCATCAAAGTTTCCATATTGCAAGCTAATCCAGCGAGTCCCGCCAAGCGCAAACAGCGGAGCAAAGCTTTCGAGACCAATAGAGCGCTTGCGTCCAGTCTTCAGACTCTGGGTGTGCCAAGCTAGCCCAACAAGCTGTCGGCCATCGTGATACTGATTGCGAAATCGATCTCGCTCCGCAGCATCAGCCTTCAGGTAAGGCGAAGTAGTTGCAGCAAATGCAGCTTCCGTGCTGCGAAACAATCCAGGCAAACTGCCCGCAGGCAACTGCGCGGCAATCTCCGCTGTCTGCGCTTCCGCCGGTCCGCAACCTGAGACGACTTCAACACCCGCAAACGACCGCTCAAACAAAGGCTTGAGCCGCTTGTCGCAATCGAGCACAATGCGGTTGCCGCTGCGAACTGCATCAGGAATCATTCCTGCAAACTGAATCTCATCGCCAATGCCTTGTTCGCCCCACAAAAGCAGTCGGCCTGACTCCAGCCGCTCGCCCGTCCAGACAGGCTGCGGATAAGCCCGCCACGGCGTATCATGATCGATCGACTGCCAGCGGCTTTCGTAGTTAGGCCAACCAACTGCAAAATTCCCGCTCTGTAGCAGAGCCAGCGCCTGACCAAAGCGAGCCTGCGAATAATCCGGCTTGATCTCCAGTGCTCGGTCAATTCGTACGATCGCCTCATCCAAACGGCCAAGATCCTCAAGAACGCAACCCAGGTTGTAATGCGCCTCAGCGTACTCCGGTCTCAGTTCCAGCGCCCGCTCAAAATTCGCCGCCGCCTCCTCCAGCCTCTCCAGGGAATGCAGCGTGTTGCCCAGGTTATAGTGCGCCTCGGGCAACTGCGGCTTGAGCTCGATGGCGCGCCTATAACAGGCCATAGCCTCATTCAGTTTGTCCACCTTGTCTTGAGCCTGACGCAAATTGCCGAGGTTGTACCAGGCTTCCCCATACTCTGGATTGAGAGTTAGCGCCCGTGCATAACATGCCTCCGCTTCGTCGAGCTTATTCTGGGCCAGCAGCGTGTTTCCCAGGTTCCCGTGGAACGCCGCCATTCCTGGCTTCAGCGCCAGCGCGCGCCTGTAACTCGCCTCCGCCTCATCCAACTTGCCTTGCGCCTGCAGAGCGTTGGCGTGATTAAAACAGGCCTCGGCAAACTCCGGCTTGAGGGCCATCGCTCGCTCGTGGCTGGTCACAGCTTCCTCAAGCCTGCCCTGCGATTGCAAAATATTGCCCAGGTTGACATGCGCTTCCGCCAGGTCTGGACGCAATTTGAGCGCCTGCCTGAAGTGCGCTTCAGCCAGATCGTGTTTGCCTTGCGCCTCCAGAACAGCGCCAAGATTCATCTGCGCCTCTGCCAGTTCCGGGTTGATAGTCAGCGCCCGCCCATAGCTGGCCGCTGCCTCCTCCAGCCGGCCCAGTGCCTGCAAAGCCGTGCCCAGGTTGGAGTGGTATGCCGCCGGTCGCTTGTCGCTCGCAATAGCCTTGCTGATCAACTCGACAGCAATTTCGTCGCGACCCACCTGATGAGCCAGCACGCCCAGCAGATGCAGGCTGTCCGCATGATGCGGATCAAGCTCCAGAATCTGCCGATAAATCCGTTCCGCATCCGCCAGTTGCCCGCCCTGGTGAAGTTGGATCGCGCCGGAGCACATGCCTTGAAGGTCCACAACCGGACCCTGGCTTTGCCGCCTTGGAACAAGGTGCAGATTGCGGTTCATGGGGTCAGTGTAAGTGTTAGAGAGTCTTCATCTGGCGGAGAATGTGCGATCAAATGAGATTGACGCCGCCTGTCTTTCCCGCTCTGGGTGGTTCCCATTCTGGGCGGTATTTGAGGCGCCCCTCGAAGGCGTATCCGAACCACCGGGAGTTTGTCGCTCCCGGCGGCCAATCCATTGCTCGTTTTGTTTTGCTACCGATAAATAAAGGGCGCGTCGAATTCTCTTGCATGGGGCGCGTGAATGACCTGAACAGGCATGGCCAAGCTGAAGTCAGAGAATCCTTTCGGCTGATCGAAGTCGCTCGTACCGTCCGAATAAATCTCACTCTGGCCGGCTAAAACTTTCTGACCAGTCTTGAGAGTTTGATACGCGTTGAGGGTATAGAAGTGGATCTTCATGCGTTCCAAATCAAACTGCATGAAGCGGTACCACCCGTCGCCACCTGCGCTGCCCAAAGTGGTGTTCCCTTGATAGTCACTCAGGACCTGGTACACAGGATTGCCGTCGTTGTTGTTATCGATGCGGACGTTCTCTCCTTTGGAGACGCCAGGCCCGCATGGTTCTACCGTAGTTGTCAGATTCGAAGTAGAGGTCCATGAGTGACCGCAGAGCACCAGGAAGATCTGGTTGTTGGGCGCAATCAAGTCGGTCCAGATATTTTGCGCGGCGTTATAGCCGTTGGGTGAACCAATCAAATATGTGGCGGCATTGCGCACCGCGGGATCGGAAGGGTCCAAAGGCAGATTGTTGTCGCCCCACGCTGGCGGAGCAATGTACGAGTGCGTAGTTACAATTGTCGCGTAACCTTTGTGGGAGTCGATCACCGTTTGCGCCCACGCAATTGCGTCATTGCTCGGCTCCATCTCAAGGGAGATGTGAAGGAATTGCTTGCCACCGCCCGTGAAAATCTGAAAGCTTGACAGTCCATAGTTGCAGGCTGTGCCGGCGGCAGGGTACTCACCGGTTCCTTTGCTCACGTCACCGGTACTGATATACCCCACTTCATCCGAGGCGCCTCCGTACCACGGTTTGTCGCGAAAGTATCTCGAGCGAGATCCGAAGTGATCTTTCCACCAAGGTGCCGTACTCACTAAAGGAGGATAACCTTCTCCAGTAGTGGTGTAGTACATATTGTCGTAGTCATGATTTCCAGGGGTTAGTCCAAAGGGAATTCGCGCTTCATGCAATACGTCAAGCGCTTCTACGGCATTGCTCCATTCGATGTTTTGGGGCAGATTGTATTTCGTGGGGTAATCGATCGTGCTTCCATCGCCGTGCTCAACCACGTCGCCAACATGCGTAACGAACCGTAGATTCATTTCATACTTCTTCTCGGCCAGATACCTTGTCTGATCCAGAAAGAAGTTCACGTTCAAGGGTTGCGGCTGGGTCGCATCAACATAATTCTGTGTATCCGAAATCACGGCGATGGTGAAAAACTCCGCGCCTGGGCCGGCCAGGGGTAACCCTCCAAGTATCTGAGACCTTGCGGTGGTGGCGACAGCCGCCATACCCGCTGCGCCGATCTTAACGAAATCTCTCCTCGTAAACTCTTTCACACTTTCCTCCTTGCACTTGGGCTTGCTCGTGTACATGTAAAACTGCGAGCGTCTTCATACGCATCTCCGTGCTAACGGTTACAACGTCGTCCGGAATTGTGAAATGCTGCTATCTGGCATTACCACACCGGTCCGTTAAAAGAAGATGAGCGCAAGGTAATTTTTGAGACAGAAGGGCAGCGTCGCCCATTGCCTGGCTGTGACCCCAAAAGAACGGTGTTGGTGACCGAACTTATCTTCAGGCCCGTTGCCCGTTTGTAGATTCTTCTGAAGCTCATCCTTTGTTTCATCGCAATTTAACATTGCAGAGAGAGAATAGATTTCCGTCGCTGGATTTACGTGATCGCAAATAGAATCCTGCCAAGACGGTCCTAAGTGAATCTATCTTCATGCAGAGATCTATCGCATCAATTTCGCTTGCAGTTTCTTCACTGACTGCCCTTCTTGCTTGCCTTCCCCTGAACGCTCAATCGGCAAAGAACATATGTCCGCGACCAGCCGCTGGCAGCATCGTTGAAGAGCCTGAGGATTTGCGCAGTCGGAAGGGCGTGCTAGAGACAAAACTGACTATCGTCAATGGAACAGATCCGGATGGCTCCATTCGTTACTGCTACATCGATGCAACAGGCAGGGAATCTCCAAATCTGCGCGTTGCTCCCGGCGATCTGGTGATCCTTCATCTCAAGAACGCTTTGATGAATCTTAGCCCTGGAACAGCGTTGCCGGTCCATATCCATTCCGAGATGCATCCCACAAAGGCCGGCGCTCGGAGCGAAGATCCTTGCGTCAGCGGTATCATGAGCGAGGTTTCGACCAATCTTCACTTTCATGGAATTACGATTCCTCCGGTCTGTCATCAGGACGAAGTTCTCAAGACCTCGATCCAGCCCGGCGACACTCCATTTGAATATCGTTTTCGCGTTCCTGACGATGAGCCGCCTGGCCTCTATTGGTATCATCCGCATATTCACGGATTCAGCAAGGCTCCGATTCTAGGAGGCGCATCTGGCGCGCTGATCGTCGAAGGAATCGAACGTGCCAAGAAAGCTGTAGCTGGCCTCCCAGAGCGCGTGTTCATTGTTCGCGATCTCGACCTCATCAATCCAAGTGCTCCGCCCTCAAAATCTGAGCCGGTGGTTCCCAGGTTTCTCGTAGATCGAGATGGAGATGCAGCCAACACCGGCACTGGTTTCGGCAAGCCGGCCAAAGACTTATCCATCAACTATGTGCCGGTTCCTTACCCAGACTACCCTCCCGCTGTGATTCAGATGAGGCCAAAAGAACGGCAATTGTGGCGCGTCTTGAACGCCTCCGCAATCACTTATCTCAATCTCGCTGTTCTCTTCAACCGGGTACCGCAACCGTTGGAACTTGTGGCCATGGACGGTGTACCCATGAGTCACGAAGATTTGAATGGCGAATCAGTCAATTCGCAAAATCATCTTGGCCTTCCTCCGGGCGCACGAGTGGAGTTCATCATTACAGGCCCTCCTGAAGGTCAATCCGGATTGCTGGTTACCAGAGCTGTGGATACCGGCCCGGGCGGAGAAAACGATCCCAATCGCACGCTCGCTACAATCGTTGCTTCGCCGTCCGCACCCGAGCCTCGCTCGAAACTGGATAACTCTCCGCTACCGCTTCCACCTCCCACCAAGGCATGGCTTGGAAGCGTGGCCCCCGCGCGAGTACGCCGGCTATATTTCTCTGAAAAACTTGCCGTGCCCGACGACCCGACCAGCGCCGTGGGGTTCTATCTCACCGTCGATAGTCAGGAGCCGAAAATGTTCGACATGAATTCGGGCATTCCAAATATCGTCGCACAGCAGGGAACTGTAGAAGATTGGATCATCGAAAATCGCTCCAATGAACTGCACGCTTTTCACATTCACCAGTTACACTTCTTGCTGCTCGATTACATGGGAAAGCCGGTGAATGAAAACTTTCTCCGTGATACCGTCAACGTGCCTTACTACAACGGACGAGCGCTCTCCTATCCTACCGTTCGCCTGCGCATGGATTTCCGTGATCCCAATACGGTGGGAACCTTCGCCTATCATTGCCATCTGCTGGAGCACGAAGACAAGGGAATGATGGGATCAATTCGGGTGGATTCAAGTCAACAAAATCTTGAAAAAAACATCAGAAATCCAGAGCAGAGCTATTGATTTGACTATTCCGTCGCACAACCGTTCATCCCTGCAAAGGAAAAACTCGCAGTAGCCTTTGACCTTCCATTTAATTCTGAAGCAATCGAAAATTCACAAGTTTTTAACGCGCTTTACCTGCTTATTTAATTGAACGGGCTTAAGTTTCTTCCAACCGAGGCGCACACTCGGATTCCCCTGGAGGTAATCAAAAATGACAATGAAGCTTCTCACCCTTACAGCCCTGCGGGCTGCGAGGACAGGGCTGGTATCCTCTGTGATATTCCAGCTCACGATTGGCAATGTATTCGCTGCCGAGCCACCTCAACCCCAGTGTCATGACAACGATACAAAAACGCCGATCAAGCACGTGATCGTCATCATCGGCGAGAACCGTAGCTTTGACCACGTCTTCGCCACTTACGTGCCGAAGGATCGAAGAGAGCACGTTCTCAACCTTCTGTCGGAAGGAATTGTGAATGCTGATGGAACCGAAGGCCCCAACTTTGCCAAGGCCGAACAAAGCGCAGCCACTGACCAGCAGCCCGACGCATTCCTGCTAAGTCCGAGCAAGTCTCCCTTTCCCGGGGCCGTACTCCCTGCGCCTCTGGTGGGTGGGCCGACTGATTCTTATATCACGGGCGATAGTCTGACTCTGGCACAACAGTCTGAAAACGGTCTTACTGCAGCGGGATATCCAGAACTGATCTCCGGCGGCACGGGCCAGACTGGCAAGATTCCAGACCAACGCATCAGCAACGTCGACGCGCTTCCAGCCGGTCCGTTTCAGCTGACAAACGGAACCACGTTCACTTACAACGCCTATGCGGCCAGCCCGGTTCACCGCTTCTATCAGATGTGGCAGCAGCTTGATTGCAGCATCGAACATGCAACGTGGGAAAACCCATCCGGCTGTGATGCGCAGTTATTTCCCTGGGTAGAAGTAACTGTAGGTGCCGGCACCAACGGTGTAACTCAGCCTGCTAACTTCAGCACTGAGTATTCGCCCACTGCCGTCACCACGGGCGAAGGGTCCACGGCGATGGGCTTCTACAATGTGCAAAAAGGCGATGCGCCATACCTTAAGCAACTAGCCGATACCTACGCCATGAGTGACAACTTCCATCAATCCGTCAATGGAGGTACGGGCGCGAACCACATCATGTTTGGCCACGCCGATGCGATCTGGTTCAGCGACGGCAATGGTCACCCGGCCGTCCCTCCCCACAATGTCATGGTTTACTCTGGCACTCCCGACGCAGGTGTCGTGGACGAAATCGAGAATCCGAATCCAGCTGCGAACACCAATAACTGGTATACAGAAGACGGTTATGGCGGCGGCGGTTTTGGGTCTGCTCAATACGGCGGCGGCTCTTACACCAACTGTTCCGATACAACACAACCCGGCGTTGCGCCAATCGTGAACTACCTTCACAGGCTGCAACCCCACATCGATCCGCGTTGCGAAGCAGGCCGCTACTACTTGTTGAACAATTACAACCCGGGATACTTCGGCAATGGCAACAACGCTTATATTGACCACACTCTCTTTAACACTGCGTTCACCATTCCACCGTCCTCGGTGCCGAGCATTGGTGACTCCCTGATCAAAGCTGACGTTTCATGGAAGTATTATGGCGATCAGTGGAACAACTATGTCCCAGACCCTTATCAACTCAACTACGGTGCGATCGGAGCCAACACGGATGAGTATTGCACGATCTGCAATCCCTTCCAGTACGACGCTTCGATCATGGCCAACGCCGCTGTCCGTACTGCCCATATCCAGGACACTCTGAATCTCTACAGCGACATTGCAAACGGTACCCTGCCTGCTGTTTCCATCGTCAAGCCCAGCGGACTCGTCGACGGTCATCCAGCTTCTTCCAAGCTCAATCTCTTCGAGTCCTTCGTGCAGAAAATCGTCGATGCCGTTCAAGCCAATCCCAAACTCTGGGCCTCCACCGCGATCTTTATCACCTTTGACGAAGGCGGCGGTTACTACGATTCCGGCTACGTTCAACCTCTGGACTACTTCGGTGACGGTACACGCATTCCGCTGCTCGTGGTATCTCCTTATGCGCGGCCAGGCCACATCGCCCACGAGTACTCTGACCACGTTTCGATCATCAAGTTCATCGAAGCCAACTGGCGGCTTGAGCCAATCACAAGGCGCAGTCGCGACAACTTCCCCAATCCGATAGCCTTCAGTGAGAACCCCTACGTGCCGATCAACTCTCCGGCTCTCGATGACCTTTTCAACCTGTTCAATTTTCCAGACCGGCGGTAATCGAACATAACTATCGAATGATTGCCGGAGTTGGCAAGCCAACTCCGGCAATCATATTTCAATCACTGCGTTTCTGGATAGCTGAAAGCATTTTTGATAGATATTGATTCTGATTCTCGCTACATGGATTTGGTTAAGGAAGTCGGATTTACTTCATAATAGCGGCGTGCAAACTTCCCTCGCCGGTCGCAAGAATATAGGCCGCATAAAGTTGCCCACCCGATGGGCCATTTCTGGCTCAGCGGGTGGGCATTTGTTGTTCCTGCAAGCCCGTTAGAAGTAATACTTCAAGGCCAGCTGGAAGAAGCGGCCATCGGGCGTATAGTTCCCCAGGAAGGCAGTGCCGGTAATCTGGCCGCCTCCGGAGCCCGTTCCGGTGTTCGATGGAGTTCCCCATGAAGGTGTATTGAAGAGATTGAAAACATCGGCGCGGAATTGCAGATACTGCTTCTGATAGGTTGTGAAGTTCTTGGTCACTGTCATGTCAATCCGCTCGTATCCAGGTCCAGAAATCTGCGAACGCGGACTACCAAGGTAGGGCAGGATATTCGCGGCGCCGGAGATTGGTGTCGTGACTGTGCTAGCTAAAGGTGGATCCTTGAATGCGCAGGGGTTGTACCAGTTGTTTCGATTGCGCACAGTTGCAGGGCAAGTGATATTCGGATTGCTTGCGTTCGGTGTCCCGCCGCCCTTGAATGGATCGCTTATCCGAGTCGGGTACGCTCCCGCTCCATTGACAGTCGGCGTGTTTGAGCCGACGGTAAATGGATTTCCATCCTGCGTGCGGAAGAGCATGGTTGAATTCCATCCGCCCACAAGAATGTCCATTACTTTGTTGTGATTGAGGTACTTGCGTCCCGCGCCGAACGGCAATTCATAGGTGCCTGTGAAAGTGAACCGTTCCCGCACATCGAAGGGAGAGTTGCCGTAATCAATCCTCAGGCCGAAGACGTTGTACATACGGTCGCCTCCGTCGTTGTTGCTGGGAAGCGGTTCTCTTGAGTCATCCAGATTGTGCGACCAGGTATAAGACGCCAGGTAACTCAAACCGTTCGAAAAGCGCCGCTCAAGTTTAGCCTGCAACGAGTTATAGTTGGCCATCGCCCCAAATGAGATCGCGTGGATGTTGCCGTAGAATGCCGGGTATGGCGAGGTTGCGCCGCCGAACTGACCTGGAGGCAGCAACTCGGTATTGCCATTCTGCCACACCACGACAGCCAAGTGCCGCGCTTCGCTACCCACGTACCCCAACGTAGCGGTCGTGTTGTTGGTGACCGCATATTGGAGAGTCAGGTTTTGATTGATGGTGTAAGGGGTTTTGATATTCTGATCCCACCCAGTTAGACCCGGTAGGTATGGAGCGGCAGCGGCTCCTGCAGGGCCCGTTTCGTTGAAGAGATTATTTCCGGGGCATGGGCTATTTCCAGCAGTCGGCGCTACGTTGGTATTGCAATTGCCGTTAGGGTAAGTCTTCTCAATGTCGAAAGGATAATTTGCTCCCAGGTTCACGTAATTTCCCAAGTTTTCGACGCCATCAAAGTAGAACCCGCCTGCGGCGCGAACAACCAGTTTATCCATGGCCCGGTACGAAACTCCCAGTCTCGGAGCAAAGTTATCCTTTTGCGGATTGAGAAGGGACCGATTACTGCTGGTGGAGACGGTAATATTGTCCGCAGCTAAGTCACCGGCAAAGAGCGAACTGAAAGTGCTGATGACGCTCTGCTTGGAAGTCGGTAAGACAAAAGCTCCCTTTCCAGCCCCTCCAACGTTGATCGGGGTCGTGGGGTAGAACTCAGCCTGAGAGTCCGTACTTTCAATGGGCGCCGAAAAGTAGTCATAGCGCAGGCCCATATTGACGACAAGCTTTCTGTTGACCTTCCAGTCATCCTGAATATACGCTGAGCGGTACCAGCGTCCGTTATTGGTGGGGGTGGGATCAGATACATAGGTATAATCCATACCCGACCCTTGAGTCCCGCCAAATCCCGATGCTCCAGCGCCCGTTGTTGCGTTTCCAGCGGCAAAGAAGTCAGCCAAGCCATATCCCGAGGGGAAATAGCTTCCTGGCTGGCTTGTTTGTGTGCCGGCGTAATTATATGCGCCCTTTCCGAAAGTTGGCTGATAGACAGAATAACGAACATTCTGGATATCCACGCCAAATTTAATCGAGTGATTGCCCATGATTTTTGTTGCGTCATCAATGATCTGATAAACGTTCTGGCCTTCAGGAGAAGGCTGGAACAACGGAGGCCCGATTTCAGGGAACTCGTTAACCCAGATTTGCGGCAAACCACCATTACCCAATGCGGCTGAGTAAGGTGCAAGTCCACCGAGACCGTATTGTGAATCGAGGGTCCCGTTGTTATAGCTCTGCTGATACCACGCGTACGAGCCCCAGTTATAGGCGAAGCGGGCTTGGTTGATCAGGGTAGGCGAAAAGACGTGATTCCAACTGAGAACCGCGTTCTTGGCGTTGTTGATAAAATACCCGTCATTGTCGGTGCCGCTGCCGTCGAAAACAGGGCCCAGAACAGCACCAACATACTTGTTCTCATGCTGCCAACTTACGCGGCCGAAGACCTGATCCTTTTCACTCTGGTTGTAATCGACACGCACGTCAAACTGGTTGGTGGTGTCTGTCACTCCCTGAGACCCGGCCCAGTTGTTGTAGACCTGCGACGCCGGGACACTGCTTATTCGCTGCCCCGGCGGTTTTGAATAGGCTGCCAGAAAGAGAGCCTTTGCAACCGGGTCGATTTCGTTTGCGCACATGACGTTATTGGGATTACCGCAGGCTGTTCCCATCTTGGCCGCGCCGATTCCAGCGGTCTGGACGCCGCCACCGGAGTACGGCTCAAAGAGCTGCCAGAAAAGGCTTTGATTTGTGTTAGCCGGAGTCAGCAACTCTGAGAAATCGCCTGGAGTAGCCAACATTCTGGCCGTTGGCATACTGGTAATGTAGGGAAAATCTTGAATGATTCGGTTTCCCTCGTAATCGAAGAAGAAGAAGGCCTTGTTCTTCCAGATCGGCCCACCCACGGTACCACCAAATTGATTCTGATGGTAAGGTTCAACGGGTGCATGCGCTAGGCCGGATGCCCACTCGGTGGCTGGTGCCTCTCCAAAGTCGTTATTGCGCATGAAGTTCCATAGATCGCCATGGAAGTGATTGGTTCCCTGTTTGACGCTGGCATTAACTACTGCGCCTGCGGAGTGGCCGAATTGGGCACTGGAGTCCGCAGTTTGGATATTGAACTCCTGCAGCGCATCGGGCGGAGGCTTCACGTTGTAGCTTGCGCCATTCAGAAAGTCGATGGAGTTCGAGTTATTGTCGACTCCGTCCAGAATGAAGTTGTTTTCAGTCGCGCGCTGACCGTTGGCGTTGAAGTCGCCATTGCCCTGGCCGCGTGAACCGTTGGAAGGGTTGACGCCTGTCGACAATTGAGCAACAAAAACGTAGTTGCGCTCGTTGAGTGGGATGTCAGTGATTTGCTTGTCGGTCATGACCTGGCCAGTGGATGACTCGTCGGTCTGGAGCAGCGGGGTGGCATCTGAGTTTACTTGAAGCGTCTCAGTTACCTTGCCGACCTGAAGCTGGATGTTAGCCTCTAAACGGCCGTTGACATGCAGTACCAGGCCGCTCTTGGTTGTGGAAGAGAAGCCAGGCGCACTCACCGTAACCGAGTAGTTGCCGATTCTAATGGGCTGAAAGGTGTAGACACCACTGCTGTCGGTTTGAGAGTCGAGCGTGAAGTTGGTGTCGACATTGGTGAGGTGCACGGCGGCATGCGCCACCGCGTCACCCTTGGGGTCAGTTACGGTTCCTGTGATTGCGCCTTCGTCGAGTTGCCCGTAGAGCAACCGAGGCATGGCGAGCGTCAGTAACGCGAACAGAATGAAGCAGAAGTTTCTGCCGCGATTGGTCCTCCCAAAAAATCGATTCATACTTTCTCCTGTTTTTCAGGGGTTTCATCTTTCAATTCCCCTGATGCGAAGCACCACTTGGGTGCGGTTGAAAAACTCTTTCGGTCAAGTACACTCAATAACTAGACCTCGACGCGTAAATCAGAAAGCAAGAGTCCCGAAGAAATGTGGAGAGATGTTCGATGCTCACTGCTTTAGGAGCCAGCTGGAAAGAAATCGTTTTCCTGTCAAGTTTCTACTTCAATGAAACACAGGCCTCGCAGAGTCTTCGTCTTGATTTCTTGCTGGTGCGACCCCTCGTCTGAGCTGTTTCAACGACGGAAACGATTCTAGAGCGGCTGATCTAAGACAGTACATAGTACACATGTACTACGTTTCTAATCCAAAAACCCTGGATGGCACATCGATGCTCCAGAATGCACCGCCGGGATGCGGCAGTCCGTTTAGCGGAACCGCTGGGGATAAACCGCAAGGCGTCAGACCGCTTTGTGGGTGCTCGGGTGAAGGTTTACTGAAGCTCCCAAACATGAAATCTTTAACGAAAACCTCTTGAAGAGGTTCCTTACATGGTTGATCAATTCAGTGAGTACACTGGCTCCCGCTTTTGTGGTATGCTCTGCCACGAAAGGAAATAATTATTGAGATGGATGCCTGCCGGCGAAGACTCGTGAAATCCGCCGCGATCCTGGCCGTAGATGGATTGGTGAGTTCGCGTTGGCGCGCCTTTGGCGGCGATCCCGGATTCACTGCGGCCAAAAATGGCCCAAAGGTCATCGTGTTAACTTGCGGCGGAATACGGCGGGCCGAAACTTTTCAGGAAGGCGGCCTTGAAAACATTCCGCGCCTTTACCGCGAATTGCTGCCGCAGAGCATCTTCTATCCTTTTGTGCGTAACGAAGGAGTTACATCGCATTACAACACGATTTCCAGTATTCTTACCGGAAATTGGCAGCGCGTTGATGATTGGGGAAAGACGCCACCGGCCAGTCCAACCATCTTCGAGTTATTGCGCAAGCGTATGCAGATGCCATCGGACGATGCATGGTTGATTTCAAGCAACAAAGCTCTAAGCAGCCAGATCGGAGCCAGTTCAGTTCGTGAGTTTGGACGACGCTATGGAGCGAATGTAATCTTTCCAAAGCAACTGCTCATCAATGCCGTGGTTAACGCTGCAACGCAGGGGCGCGTATTGCATATGGCGGAACGGTCGACGATGCAGCAAGAGATCGAAGCTATGCTGGAATCCAATAACTATGAAGGTCTTGGCTGGTCTTCATCGGGAGAGACTTCGACGCTGGACGAAAAGACACATGCAACGGTGCTGCAAGCCATCGACGATCTTATTCGAACCAATGCGCCAGTTACAGGAGATGAATTTACTTTTCTTGTCAGCGTGGAAGTTATGCGACGTTTTGCGCCGTCCCTGATGGTAATCACGTTTTCAGACATGGAAGTGGCGCATTTTGGTTCGTATTCCATGCACGTATCCGGCATCCGCACGGTAGACCGCCTGGCGTATGAACTATGGAACGAAATCCAGGTTAACCAAGCGTACAAGGATAAGACTACGCTTTTTATTCTTCCCGAGTTTGGACGCGATCTCGACGGCTCAAATACGAATGGTTTTTTCAATCATAGGCAGAACGACGATTCGACACGCCTCGCATGGATGATGTGTCTAGGGGCGGCGGCCAAGCCCGCAGGAGTGATCGAGCGCCCTATCCAGCACATTGACCTGTGCAATACGATTGGCGGCATCTTTGGGGTCATGACTGCAAATGTGTCAGGGAAGGTCCTGTCGGAGATTCGACTGTGAATCCAGTTATGACGCGCGATCATAATACAATCGGTACCGCAGAAGCGCCAGACTTTACTGCCTTTCGAGGGTCGATTGAGCGATTGCCGGTAACACTCCGTCCATCTCTTAATCAGCAACTGGCGCAGTGGGAGACGCTATTCCCGTTCGAACGGAACCATCTTGTTGGCTTTCTTAATGGAATCGAATCTTTAAGCCCTGCGGCGTTGAATGCGCTTACGGAAAGGCTACGGGCTCTGGAAGTTAAGATGGATGTCGGCCATTGGAATTTTTCAGAGTCAAGTGACACGTTGGAAAACGCAGGTGAGTTAGCACGGTCTGAATATTATCTGGAGTGGCGACATGAGGTGCAGAAGATATTCGAGGCCATTGATACAAGAACTACAAGTAATGCGAAGAGTGAGTTGCGACGAGGTCGTTTGATTATTCTTTTTCTCCCGGAGAATCTTCCTATCGACCTGAATTCTATCGGAAGAGAGTGGGGGAGCCATGGTCATGAAATCAAGATTGCCGGCGATTCTCGCAAGCTTCGCGATCTCGTCGTCATGGGACAACCCGATCAACCCGGTATTTGTGAATTATTGAAGGAGAGAGAAAGCTATAACGATGCGGATTTGTGGTTTATCGATGCGGATTCCAGATTGACAGACGCGCTAGCTCGCACCGACTTCTCAGAGGCCTCTTCGTTGAGTTATTCAGATCTTAAGCCGTTCCGCGACAACTTTCTCGCAGAGTTGAACACGATCCCGAAAGACATGACTGCCGCTGACCGGATAATTTTGAAAATGCGGCAGACTGACTGGAACCGCTGGTGGCCATCCAAGATTGCAGGACAAGAACGTCTTCGGGACTTTGTGGTTAACCTATTCCTGAGCGGAAACGGAGCTTTGATCTTTTCCAACGCCTTTGTGGAGTGGGCTGCATCGGAAGCGCTTCGCCGCGCTCGTCCTCACGCCATCGTCGCCTGTTTCGGGGTGCGCAGCAAACCCAAGCCATTCACGGGGATTGCAATTTTTGAGAACCAGGAAAAGATCAGCCCTATGCATGATGAGGACGATCCGGAAAACAGCGCGGTCGACGCCATGATTCTCGCTCGTTATATCTGGCTCGCCGCACAGAGATATAAGGAGTACGATGGAGCACTGTGTCTTTGCGTCTCCGAGCGTCTGAACACTGCTTATATTGTTGCGCCGCTGGAGATGAATTTAGAAATCAGTGACAGAGCTGTCGAGCCCAAGGATATCTACGGATGGATTACCTCGTGGATGGCTTCTTGAAACAACACCGCCTGCGGAGGTTTCTCGGACCGTCTCGCGGCGAACGGGAGATGAAACAATCTCAATGAAAAGGATATTTCGCAATGCCGCCGCGTTGATCTACGGCTTGATCCTCGTCGCCGGCGTTATTCTTCTGAGCGCCGCCCAAACACCCCATCCTATTTGGTTTGAGCTCAAGACGCTTCCCTTTCGACTAGAGAATGACGAAAGCAATAACCGAAATACCCCTGAGAGCATGGCCGGCGGCGTCGCTATCTTCGACTATAACAACGACGGACGCCCTGACATCTTCTTCGCGAACGGCGCTAACCTAGCGACGCTCAAGAAGGACTCTCCCAAGTACAGCAATCGACTGTTTCGCAACGACGGTAATGGTACATTCACCGATGTGACCAAAGAGGCTGGCCTGACAGGAACCGGCTACGATATAGGCGTAGCCATTGGGGATTACGACAACGATGGTCATCCTGACATATTCGTCGCTGGTGTGCATCACAACACGCTCTACCGCAATAATGGCGACGGAACCTTTACCGACGTGACGGCAAAGGCAGGCTTGGACAAGTGGAACGATCCGCAGTACGGGCCGCTGATGGCGGTTGCTGCTGTCTGGGTGGACGTGAACAACGATGGGTTGCTCGACCTATTCATCGTCAACTATATGCAGTGGACATACTCTTCATCGCCCATCTGCTTCTATGAAGGCGTAGCCGACTACTGCGATCCGCGCACCTATAAAGGCCAGCCCAATCAGTTATTCCTTAACAATGGCGATGGCACGTTTACGGATGTCTCAAAGGCCTGGGGTATTCGCGACCACATCGGCAAAGGAATGGGCGTGGGCATGGCTGACTATGATCTGGATGGCAGACCTGATCTCTTTGTCACCAACGACACGGACTATAACTTCTTGTTTCATAACTTAGGGAACAAATTCCAGGAGGTTGCATTCGAGGCCGGAGTAGCTCTTCCTGAAGATGGAGGCTTTGTTGGCGGAATGGGCGCGGACTTTCGCGACTTCAACAACGACGGCTATCCTGACATCGCTTATGTTGCATTAAATAATCAGACATTTCCCCTTTATCAAAACACCGGTAAAGGTGATTTTACCGAGGTAACAACCTCGAGCGGTATGCGCGCACTTAGCTTCCGCATGTCGGGCTTTGGCGCGGCACTGTACGATTTTGACAACGATGGATGGAAGGATCTCTATGTTAGTCGGGGGCATGCGCTCTCGCGCCCGTTAACAGGTACAAAGATCGACGAATATAACACTGTCTTTGTCAATCCCGGTGCCCGCGGGAAGTGGACCGCGCTGATCGAAGAGGCAGGATTGAACGCCGCGCCGCCGGCCCGTCACCGTGGTTGTGCCTTCGGAGATCTGGATGGCGATGGAAGGATCGATGTGGTGGTCACAGCTCTGGGCCGGGATACCGAGATATGGATGAACCGCACTCAGAAATCCGGACATTGGCTTGATATTGCTTTAAGTGGCACCAAGAGCAACCGTGATGGTATCGGAGCGCGCATCAAAGTCGTGTCCAAAAGCCTGACGCAGTATAACCATATGACTACAAGCGTCGGCTATGCTTCATCCAGTGACGGTCCTGTGCATTTCGGTCTGGGAGCGGACGACCATGCGGAGTCCATAGAGATACACTGGCCATCCGGGATCGTCCAAACGCTCACAAATGTGACGGCGGACAGAGTTATGAAAGTTACTGAACCAGCGCACTGAGTTAGTGACTCACTATCACGGATGGGACTGCGCGGCAGTCAACGCGCTCTTCAGTTGATTCGCCGAGGCATTGTCCGGGTCGAGTTGCAGCGCCTTGGCAACGGCATCCAGCGCCTCTGAAAAACGAGACTCCGCACCCAGAGTCGCGGCCAAACTGATCCAGGCCTCGGTGTATTCTGGGGTGGCCTGCACGGCATGACGAAAATGATCCTCGGCAGCCGCTGGATCGCCTTCAAGAACAATCAGGCGGCCAAGTTGGTACTGAGCAATAGACAAGTTGGGATCGAGACGAATGGCTTGTTCGAGAGCAGCACGTTCTGCGGCTGTGTCGCCTGCTCGGTTCAGAGCGACGGATAGCTGGTAGGCGAGCAGGGCACTTTCAGGCGCGGCCTCGACAGCCTCGCGATAAAGTGCGACAGCCTGTTGAAAGTTTCCGTCGGCCAGTTGTTGTGCAGCTGCACTTGCTTTGGCCCCCGCCAATGCAAGCTGTGTTTTGGCGTGTGACATCTCTTGGGACAACTTGAACTGCTCTTGCGCCAGTTGAGTCTCACCTAAAACTCGCAGGATGGTGGCAAACTGAAAGTGAGCCTCGGGGCTCGATGGATCGAGTGCTACGGCTTTTTCAAACTGCTCACGCGCGCCGTGCGAGTCTTGCAAGTGCGCGAGCGCAAGACCAAGGTAATAGCGAGAGCTTGAGTCGTTTGGATTGAGAGTTACTGCCTCATCGAGATGCTTGCGGGCCGCAGCATAGTCCTCCGCTTGGTCATCGAGGATTCCGTTCAAATTCAGGACATCGAAGCTATGCGGATCGCGGACAAGCAGCTTGGCAGCCAGTGGTCGCGCATTGGCCGTATTGCCAGAGAGAACCAAAACGCGCAAATAGATACGTTGTGCGTCTTCATCCTGCGGGTGAAGACGAAGAGATCTTTCGAGCAATGCACTTGCATCTTCGAAACGCCGTTGGTTGGCGTATACCGTGGCGAGCGCATTACTCAGACGCAGAGAGGACGGGGTAGCGCGCAAAGCCCCGGTAAGGGTTTCAACCGCCCGGTCGAGCATCCCGGCCTTGCTATATGCAAAAGCCAGGTCGATCGATAAGTTCTCATTGCTTGCGGCAGTGCGAAGCAGCTTGATAGCAGAGAGGTAATCTCCAGACGCAATCATGGATTTGCTGAGGCCATCGAGGGCGATCGTTGAGGTTGGATCAATTTTCAGCGCGGCCTTCCATTGGGCTCTGGCTTCATCTCCGCGCTGCAGTTGATCGAGCGCGGTGGCTAGAATTAGATATGGCTTGAGATTTGCAGGGTCAATTTCAATCGATTTCCGAAGCGGACCGAGCGCCTCTTCCACGCGGCCAGAAGAACATAAGTTGAGGCCGAGCAGATAAGAGAGCTGTGCGGATTGAGGAGCCAATCGGGAGGCGGCGCGAAAAGACTCGACGGCGCAGGCATACTGATTGTGGCTGCTAAACCAGACGCCAAGATTGGTGTAAGAATGCACGTCGGGCTGCTTGCGCAATTTCGCCTCAAGCTGTTGCGGCCCGGTGCAAGAAGCCCAACTGCCGAGGGTTGCGCACCCGCCCATTACAGCCAGTTCCAACGCGTGTCTTGCAAATATGGAATGCATCGGCATGTTAATGTCAGCCTTGGTAAATAGGGTCAGACCGTGCTCTCGCAAAAGTATCGACCTATTCAGCTGGACTTTAAGTTAATACTTCCTGATAGAGCCGGTACTGTTCACCTCCTATCGCCTGAAAGGGCTTGAAGGATACCTTTCCGGCTTCTGTGGCAACTTCCCAATCGAGCGATCCAGAGGCTAACTGCCGGGCACTCAACAGGCTCGCGCGAGTGATTGGCATTGCCGGCGGCCTAACACTAAAGAGCGTCAACGATCCGCGTTGCAATGCCATAAGATTAGGATGCTGCGGATCAACAGCCAGCAGTGTAAGCGGAATATCAAATTCAAGCGCGATGCGATCACCACTCTTCCAGATTCGTGTAACCCTGGCGAAGCGCCCTGGCGTGAGATCGGCATTTTCGCGCTTGCCATTGATGCTCAAAGTAGTTTTGGTTCCCGCCCATGCAGGAATTCGTAAACTCAGAGCAAAGGTCGTTTCGCGGTCCGTCTTCAACTCTAACTCGGTGTGCGCGGCGTGCGGATATTCGGTACGCTGTGTAAGAGAAAGTTTCGCGCCATGCTGACGCCAGTTAAGGCGCGAGGGAACATAAAGGTTGACATAGATTCCGTCCGCGTCGTGGAAGTACGAACTGATGCCATAGTCGGCCGTGATCTGCGGAAAGGTTCCCGAGCAGCATGGCCACTTATCGCGGTGATAGGTCTTAGCGGCAAGCATGTTGTAGTCGGAGTAATAAAAGCTGCTGCCATCTTCCTTCAAAGGCTTGGCTCCGAGGATGGTGTTGTAAAGCACTTGTTCCATGCTGTCGCCATAGCGGCTATCCCCGGTAACGGCGAGCAGATAGCGCCCAATTTTGAAGTGCCCGTATGCGCCGCAGGGGGTTTCGAAACTGGCATGAGACTTTGCAAGGCTCGCGCCGATTGCACCGCTCCCAGGAACGCGGAATTGCTCATCCGGGCCCCATCCTCCAGTTGCAAAGCTCTGCGCCCGGACAAAATCGAAGCCGTTTTGCGCGGCGCGCAAGTGTTTCGGATTGCCCAGAACAAGATAGGACTGCATCGCGGAACTGAATGCGTTCAGGTGACTATAAGCGTGCTGTCCCGGCAAAACATTCTCTCCGCGAGAGAGCGGATCAAAATAGAGATCGTCTTCAATGAACCGCGCAGCTAATTCGCGATAGCGCGGGTTACCGCTCAGCCGGTAAGCCAGAAAGAGATTCTCCGGCAGCGTATAAGATTCATCCCAGCAATAGGCTTCGTCCTTGTGTGGTCGGGCGTATTGCTCTTCGCGAGATAGCGCCTTCTCAGGGAGATGCGGCACGGCGGCTTCTGTGGCGGCGGCATGCACGGCAAGGGCCTGGTTATCGCCAGCAAAACGGTATGCATCAATCAAGCCGCAACTGGTCTTGTCATAAGTGTAAGCGGGTAAGTGGTAGTTATCGTAGAAGCTGGACGATATGGTAGGTGCAAACTGTTGAACAAGCCGCTGCACCTTCGCCTGTGTAGGCTTTGAGCCTGTGACTGCATAGGCGCGCGCCAGGCCGGAGAGATATTGGCCAAAGCTATGACCGGGAATGAAGCCGTGAAAACTGCCGCGCCCATCAAAGGCAGGATCGATGTCGTACCATCCGCCCATATCCTCGCCGGGGGCTTTCATACCCGCAAGCTGGCGAAATGGCTTGAGGAGCCGGTCTTCGTCGAGGCGGAGGAAGAACTCATGATTGGTGTCGAACTGCTGGCGCATGGGGCCCTCCAGAAGCTCAATCTGACTATAGTTGAAAGTGCTGATCGCTGGAGTGATGGCAATCGAAGGCGTTGCAGATGCATCTGCAGAGGCAGCGTATGCCAACAAAGGCTTGTGAGCAAGGATGGCGCCGGTTGCCGCTGCCCCAACGGAAAGAAAGCCTCTTCGAGTAAATCTTTTCATCAACTTTTCCACCACTTCTGCTCACCAATCATATCACTGGCAACGTTGAAGATTGCTTAGTACCAGTGGAGCGGCTGTTTCTGGTGCTGCTTCACTGCCCAGGAGGAAGCATGAGCCACCCAAAGTGGATTCCCCTCTTCCAAAACCCAAAGCTTGCGTAATTCGCGCCACGCAGTCGGATACTCCCGCCAATTTACTTTCGGTGAATTCCGGAACTCGGCGGAGCCGAAGTATGAAGCACTACAAACCTAGTTGAGCCAAACCGTGTGAACAAGGTACAGGTGTACTATGTGTGCATCTCGCCTTCCCGACTGTCGATCAACCCGCCCGCACTCAGAAAACTCAGACAAATACATAAAAGGTCACTGCTGTTCGAAATAGCCGAAAGCATCTTTGACAGATATTGAACTGACAGGACACGCGCCTCCTATTCTGTTCTTTGACGAAGAAGGTTGATCCGATCCGAGTCACACATGGAGCTGTCCACAGTCCAAGATAGTGTTCTGCATTTGTGGTCACAGCGGCCAATCAAGAGTTGTGTCGTCGATGCGGCGCGGCTTAGCTGCGATTGCAAAGGTGGAATCGAACGCTGCTATGATGTGCGGAAGTGAAAAGATACCCGCGTGAGAAACAGCCGGAGCCGCGAAACATTCGCGCCTCCGGCCTGATTCTTGGCGTTTACTTTTCACCATCTCCGATCGTGATCAACGGGTGCAAGTGCAATTCCCCGGAACACTTCACGAGCCTGGGCGCGTCGAATCGTCGTGAAGTGGCCCAAACGATTGTCCCCAGTAGGCAGAATTGTGTCGCTTACGCGATCGGTAACCTTCACCAGCTTGTTCGGATCAGCTCCCGTATCGCCATTGGCGCTGATTGTCGACGTGATCGCAAAAATGGTAACTGTTCCATCAAAGTTATGGCGGCCTGCGATGTTGCGGCATCCGCCTGTAGCGGGATTGAGCGCTGCTGGATAGAACGAGATGCTATACGGCACGCCGATATTCAATCCATCCTGCAGAATGTATTGCAGCACCCACGTACCGTTGATCAGACGCCACTTTTGCAGTCCGGCAGTGGCTAGCGATTGCGAGTCAGCCACATTTCCATTCACTGCGGGCGTCACCAGTGTTCCGTCGCCTTCGTCACAAACGTAAAGAGTATTGGCGTCGGCGAACCAGATCCCGAAGGGAAACGCAGTGGATGTGCTCGCAGCCGTATTGGGAAATCCTGGCAAAATTGTGATGGGCACAGTTGCAAGGTCCGTAGCGGAACCGGTCGGCAACATACCCGCGCTGCCCACTTGATACACGGTGTTGATGCCATTGCCGCCGCTGCCCTTGGTTACATAAAGCGTGTTATTGAAAATGGTCAAGCCGCGGAAGTTGGTGTCCTTGCCAGGCTTGTCCGTTCCGAATTCCAAACGCCCAATCATGTCGATGTTCGGCGGAGTCGGCGGAGTTACACCTGGGTAAAGTAGTTCAGCCCCCGTCGCATTGGCCAGATCGATTCCATCAAAGGTTGTCGACACTTGCTTCTTTGATAGGTCGCCGGAGTTATCGTTTCCAACCATGTAATACAAGTCATTGCCGCCCTTTATTGCCGCGCGGCCGTTATCTCCGCTATACGCATTTCCATCGGTGAAGCTGATGTGACCATCTCCATCCACTTCTGCAACGGCACGGTAGTATGCCGCAGGCACAATCGGATCGCTCTCAAACGTAGTGATCACTGGATTCGTTGGATCGCAGACGCCTGGCGTATTCGATGCGGATGTGTCCAGCAGGTTTGGTCTTGTGGGAGAAATTGTAGTACCTCCACAACCCACGCCGCCACGATAGCCCATGAAGGTGATGGACCGCCCGTCAATCGAGCGGTTCAGCGCCATTTCCGATTTTGAACTGAAGCTGGTCACAATCTCTTCGGTTGGGATCGGCAGAGTTCCAAGCAACCAGCCATCCATCGTAATGTTATCCAGAAAGATAGGTGAAGTTACACCGAAACTGCCGTCGGAATTGGCGTTATTCCATACGTTGTGAGTGTCGAAGAGGTTTGGATATTCGCCGTTGTCGGTTGCGATGCCGCAGGGCACCGTCACTGGCGTCGTGCCGCCTGTGGTCACCGGTACTTCGACCGTCAATCCGGTCAAGCCGCCCTGGCAGCCCAGCGGCAACGTCTCGCCGATCATAACTGTCGAGGCCGCTCCCACATACAAGCTGCGACTAAGCACCAGACTATCTGATTGGAATTCAAATCGTTGCGGATGGCCACTTTGATAGTCATCCTGGGCTACCAACGCTGCCGGCAATACGAACGTAGCGGCAAGGAGAAGAGCGACCGTGATCAGGGAAGTTTTCATGGGTGTTCCTCCGAGTCATAAACTTACATAACTCGTTGACGCAAAGGTGAAAAACATGTGAAAGATTTGTGAATGGCAGGTTAAGAAATCTGGATCTCGTGCTTCCCGAAAACGTCCGAACCGCGCCCCTTAACGATTTCTTCACCGACAATTTACACCAGCGCAAAATTCAGTTTATGCCGGGCTGTTATTCCATAGTTGAGCTTCCCGCTGCCGGTCTGCCATCTGCTCTCGCAGTAGCTGAAATGCGCCGGCGTAAACCGTTCTTGCACAAATCTTTCGCTTCAAAAGAGGTACAAAATGCACCCCAGTGAATGGATGAAGACCGCTTGCGCATCGTTGATGATGGCTGCGTTGATTCTGCAGCCCGCCGCCACACTCGCTCAGGACCGCATCGCTGACGAGAATGGCAACGAGAAAAACCTTGTCGAAATCGCGCCGAAGTCCGGCGAAATGGTAGCTCGCCACACGCTTCGCGTTGAAAATTCGCCGTACCTTTCCCATGAGCAGAAACTCGATCTGCTCCGTAAGCACGTCAAGTACGTTTTCGTTCTCTTCCAGGAGAACCGTTCCTTTGACTTCTACTTCGGTACTTATCCAGGAGCCAACGGTCTGTTTTCCAAGTCCGCTGCGGAAACGGCCGGCTTCACTCAACCGATTGTCAATACGGACGGCACGGTCAGCATGATCTCCCCGTTCAAGATTCCTCAGTCGGTCACCGACGTGAACGGCAAAACAGTGCTTCTCTACCCGGAAGACACGGACTCGGTAAATCACGGTCACACGGCCATCGACGCCAAACTGGATTTGAATGTGAACCATGTCGCCCAAAACGATCGCTACGCCTTCATCGAAGAGGGCTTGAGCGGGACGTTAAGCGCCGATGGCACGACTTACACCGGCCCGCTGCCAACGCTGGCGCAAAAGCAAAAAGGTGAATTGGTAGTTAGTCACGTGGACTGCGACACGGCCCCGTTTTTGTGGAACTATGCTGACCGGTTCACGCTCTTCGATAACTTCTTTGACACTGTCATAGGACCTTCGACGCCTAACGCCATCGCCATGATCGCTGGCGAATCGGGTGAAACGCAGTGGATCAAGCATCCAGGCCTTGGAAGCAACGTTAACACCACCAATGCAGCCCTGCCCGTTACCGGCGACCCGCAGCCTTTTTGGGGATCGGCTCTCGATGTCTTCACTCCCCCGAGCCAAAAGCAGCCAACGGAAAGTGGCGCTCCCGGAACAACGAACCCCTCTTCGAATCTAACCTTCGCTACGTTGCCGCTCAGCTTCATGGGAGAGCAAATCGAGACCATCACCGCTAACGATCTTGACCCAGCCTTCGATCTCGTGGATGTGCAGAGCGACATCAAGAAGATCGCGGGCGACCATAACAAGCCGGTCAATTGGGCATGGTACCAGGAGGGATACGATCACGAATCGATCGATCCTACCGCGACGGCCTCCCATACAAGCTACATCGCCCATCACGACGCGCCGCAGTACTTTGGCTATGAGGCCAATAACCCTGTCGAAACTAAGGCTCATCTGAAGGGACTCGGAGACTTTTTTGCGGCAGTTACTGCCCAGGCGCTGCCCACTTCGGGCGGAGTCTTCTACGTTCGCGGCGGGTATGGCAACTTGGATAACCTGCTTCCTCGTTCACCCAGCAAAACGGTTCAAGCTGATTTCGCGGGCAACGACGATCATCCTGGCTACTCCGATGCACAAATCAGCGAAGCTCTTCTCGCTGACGAAATCAATGCCATCGCCACCAGTAAGTACTGGCCGGAAAGCGCCATCATCATCACCTATGATGAGACCGACGGCCTCTACGACCACACTCAGCCGGTCATTCGTTCCTGGGATCCAATGGGAAACGCTCTTGATCAGGGGCCTCGCATTCCAGCTATCGTCATCTCGCCCTTCAGCAAAGTCCACGCCATCTCCCATGAAGCCACTGAGCATGGGTCGATCATCAAGTTTATCGACGAACTCTTCAATCTCACTCCGCTTGCCGATCTCCCCGATGAAGCCGCGGCGCGCGCATTGGGCGAGAAAACCTACACCACTCCCGATGGAACTCCTCAGAAATACTTGGGCCCCTCCGATGCCAAGACTCCGGGCGTTGGCAACCTCTTCACCGCCTTTGACAATGCGCGCTTGCTAGGACTCGCACCAAAACTCGAAGCGTCCTATGCGGAAATTCCAGCCGGGCAGGTCACCAGCCTGCCTCACTTTGGCGCCAACGGTTGCCGCGTTTTAGGAATCGTTCCTACCGACGTGAGCGTACACGGATTGCTTGATCCGGCTCCGGCCGACTTCAATCCTCGTCCCAGTTCCAACCCCGGCCTGCCCACCTCCGGCACTTGGCCGTCGAACTAAAGCTCCACATAACTCACCTTCCCGGCGGCTGGATTCAACCTCCAGCCGCCGCACATATAATTGAGCGTGACTCTAAAGAACTCTCGAAGGAACTAACTCGTATGTGCAGGATTTACATGCTTCTATTGATTTCATTCGCCATTCTGATCGTTGCGGCAACGCCGGCTGAAGCGGGAAATACACTGAATAAAATCAAGGCGGCCGGCTCACTCTCCTGCGGAATCAATACGGAGGAACCTGAGTATTCCACGCAGGACGCCCACGGCAATCACGGCGCCTTCGATTTGGATATTTGCAAGGCAGTGGCTGTGGCAACGCTTGGACCGAACGCCAAATTTACCGTCAAGTCCTATCGAGACGAGCAAGATGCTTTGAACGCGCTCAAGTCCGGCGAGATCGCGCTGCTGGCTACCGGATCGCCCAATTACATCAATACGACTAATGCCGGCTTCGGATTCTCCAGGCCCATCTTCTATGACTATCAGGGATTTCTCGTGAATGACACCATGGGCATTCGATCCCCGAGAGACCTTGCTGGAAAGAAAGTATGCTTCCTGGGCGGTACAGAGATCGAGATACAACTTCAGGGTTACATGAAGCGCGAGAAGATTGATTGGCTACCCTTTTCTTTCCAGGAAGAAGGGGAAATGGAAGCGGCATTCATCACACGTAACTGCGCCGCCATCACCGCTGACATCTCGCAACTAGCTTACGAGAAAATCGCCTTCAAAGGCATGGCAAGAGATTTTAAGATTCTTCCCGATGTCATCGCCAAAGATCCATTGGCCCTCGCATACCGGCTCGACGATCCGCAATGGGCCGCTATCGTCAACTGGACGGTCGAGTCTCTGGTTCAGGCTGAGGAGAGCGGCGTGACGCAGGCGAATGTCACCGCGATGAAGAAGAGCGACGATCCTGTGATCCAGCGTCTGCTCGGTGTTCAGCGCGGCTATGGCCAATATCTTTTACTCGATGATGCCTGGGCTGCACATGTAATTGAGGCGGTCGGTAATTACGGCGAGATATTCGAGCGCAATCTCGGGGCATCTTCGGCAATAAAATTGCCCCGTGGTCCGAACAGCCTTTGGACACAAGGTGGCTTGATCTACGCGCTTCCCATTCGTTAACTCACACCGTCTTATGTTTGATTGATGACTGTACAGGCACCCACGGCAACTGCGTTGCGAATGAAAGCAGCGCGAGTCGCGCGTCCAACCGGACACTGAATTCGGGCATTGGCGAAGAGGTTGGGCAGGTTATGGATGTTCTATAGTTGCTGAAACCAAAGCTCCGTGCCCCATCCATGCGACTTTTTCCTGTCGCATGGGTAGGATGCCACGACAGTTGGTTATAGCACCTTTGGAACTGCTTTAGGCTCTCTCAGAAGATGGTTACTTTTTGGCCTTGCATGAGTGTAGATAAGCAAGTAGATCCTTGATCTCCGCGCTCTGCAAGTCCTCCCCGAAGGGCGGCATCAGTTTGCCGCCATCGACAATCTGTGTTCGCATGCTGGATGTTTTCATTCGTCTTCCGATGCCGGAAAGGTCGGGCCCCTTATGACCGCCGGAACCGCGGATGCTATGGCAATGGGCGCATCCGGACGCGGAAAAAACCGCAGCGCCACGGTCACGTTGCGCGCGTGACGATGCGGAGCCAGTAGATGTGCAAAAAACAAATACTACAAAGACGGCCGGACATAACTTCATTGAGCACTCGCTTCTTCGCCAGACGAGTGCTGCGCCGTCAGGTTGCTATGCAAGTGCCAGGGAACGCTTTCAGAAGTAATCTCCGGGTGCTTGCGCAGAAATTCCAAAGCATAAGTACTTGCGGTAGGGTCGTCCTTTTGGTCGGCGAAGGAAGCAGCCTCGCGCGTTGCCTGCTCCTTCATGCCAAGCCGCCGATAGACAATAGAGAGAATGTAATGCGCTGCCAAGTCATCGGGGTCGATCGATTGCAATGTTTCGTATTCGGTGCGCGCCTCATCATACTTATGCTGCTGATAAAGAGAGAAGCCGAGTTCGCGGTGCGCGTCGCGAGATCTGGGAAACTTCTCGGTCACTTCGCGCAGATCGCTTACTGCGGCATCCAGATGTCCTTGCGTGCGCTCCACCAAAGCTAGATAATAGAGCGCGCGCGCATTGTGCGGGGCAAGCTTAAGAGATTTCTCCAAGCTGTCCCGCGCTGTGTCATAACGTTCCCATTGAATATTCGCGATCGCTACATTAGTGAATGCGTCTGCATAGTCCGGGCGCAGTTGCGCTACTCGCTCGAATGCGCGCGCACTGTCCGCATACTGCTGCGCATCCAGTAGGCCGATGCCGTAATTGTTCCAGCGCATCCATTCCTTGTTGTCTTGTGGATCAGGTGCCGAAGCTAGATTCGAGCCCAGCGCCAAAGTTCGTGTTTGCGCTGCAATCTCAACCACCGGCATCTCGTAATGCCTGCCTAAGCCAAAGTCGATGAAGTGCTGATTAAAGCGGCGATAGTTAATCTTGGCGGTGACACTAATCGGCCCTATAGCGTTCGCCGGTACATTAAACTCATAACGAACAATTTGCGAGCGGCCCGATTGTATGGTGTTGTTGTAGGCAACCACCCTCGTATCCCATACCTGGTGCAGATCGTTCAACCCGCCTTTTTTGTTCACTAGCCGATTGGTGAAGCTATGCGCGTGAGGGTCGAGCGCGCCGCTCGGCAGCAACGCGCCGGAATGCATCAGTGTGCGGCCCGTTGCGTCCTTGGCCTCAAACTCCACCCAGCTCTCATAGAAATCACGCTGTTCTGGCACAAAGCTGTGGGCAATGCCTTTGTTCTGAAGTACGATCGAGACCTTAAGGTCATCGCCAGGTGTAATCTCAAATGGATGACTCCCAAGCGGCGCAATAATATTGCCTCCATTGCGCTCAATCCCAAAAATATCCACATTGAAAACTCCGTTACGCAGAAAGGCGATCGTCTTCTCCATCTGTGTATCGTATCCGTAATACTTTGACAAAACTGTATTGGCTCCAAGCCAGCGATGAGACGCCAGTTTGCCGTCCTTGGCTCCATAGTCGGGTAACTGAATCTCTTCGGACTTCATGTGGCAAGTCTGGCAAGTTGAGACCTGATCTTTCACATAGAATGGGAGCGGGCTTTGTTTTGCAAAAGAAGATAACTGCCATTCGTCGTAGAGAAAGATAGCACGCTGCCACTTATAGTCATTCAATATTCTTGGAAGCGCGGCCTTGTGACATCCAGCGCAAAAGTCGCTCGTGCGATAGAAGTCCTTCATTACAGCCTTGGAGTGCCGGTCAAGGTGAGCCAGAATCTCTTTGTCGGTGACCGGTCCATAAATGGGCTTGCCGTCGGCATCGACCAAAACAGCCGGCTGACCGAGCACATAGCTACCGGTGCCGCGTGTATCAACCTTTTGAATTGAATGACACACTGAACAAGTTATGCCATCCTCGTCAAATTTGCGATCGATGAGAGATCCTCTGGTCAGCGCACCGGAAACCAGCGCGATGGGGTTATGGCAGCCTTCGCAGTGGCGGGTGTACTCGATTCCTTTTTCATACTTGAGCAGGTTAGTGTTCTTGATATACCACGGCGCGCGAAACGAGTTAGCGTGCGCGGTCTGGCGCCATTCTGCGTGCGCTTCCTTGTGACAATGTCCGCAATACTCCGCCGTCGGAAAGCTTTTGGGAGTTATGAACGCCCCTGTTTCCGTCGTGGCATCTGAGGGAAGAAAGGGCCTATCCGTGCCGAAGCGAAGGTTATAGTGCTCGCTGGCAACTGGGGGAGAGGCCGGCCGTTGCGGAGTAGTTGTATCTGCACTGATTGCATAGGCCGGCTCAGCCGTTCGTATCATCAAACTGCAGGCGATTGCGGAGGCAACCAGAATTCCGCTAATCACACCAAGTGCGTGGCGGGAAAAGAATGCAGCCTTTAATGCGGCGGCGAGACTATTAATCTTCATTGGCTTTGACCTCTTGTGTTACCTGGAGAAGAACTCTTCGTCCCAAAGATGAAGTTGGAACCTTGCATGACGCGTGTCAGGGCTTCATTCCCTCGCCTTCCCTAAGGGTCACGATGCGATCAATCTGTGGTGCGGAGAAATGTTCAGTCGAGCCGCCAGGCCAATGCACCTCAATTGCGTCGATTGTCGTTGCATCGCCCAGCCCAAAGTGCACTCGCGGATCGCTTGTGGAGGCATAACTTCCCCCCGAGATAACATCGCCTCGCTGGCGCATATTGTTCGCAGTAAGGAACACGGTCGCTCCGACAGCATCGCGCGGACTCTTTCGTCCGCCGATTAGTTTGAACTCAACCCAATGATGCTGGTCGGTCGATACGTTGCGCAGCAGTGCAGGAACGCCGTCCATGACATTGATAACTACATCGAGCTTGCCGTCGTTGAACAGATCACCTACCGCCAGGCCGCGACCCACATATGTCTGTGCCAGGCCCGTTCCCTCAACTGCCGGCATCAGATCGAACTTCTTGCCACCGATATTGTGAAAAAGAAGCGGCCGCTCCGCGAAGCTGGTTCCCCAAGGCTCCTTATCCACGATTGGATAGACGTGTCCGTTGGCAATAATCAAATCCTTCCAGCCGTCATTGTCGTAGTCGAAAAATGCGTCGCCCCAACCGAGAAACGGAACCGTCGGTTCGGCAACCCCCAACTGATAACTGATGTCAGTGAAGTTGGCGTCCCCATCATTGCGATAGAGCGGATCGTAATCGTCGCTGAAGGTAGTATTGAAAAGATCAATCAGGCCATTGTTCAGGTAGTCTCCAACCGCGATGCCCATCGTTGCGGTTTCACGGCCGTTTTCATTGAGAGCAAAGCCAGAGGCATAACTGATATCTTCAAAGGTTCCATCGCCTTTATTGAGATATAGGTAATTCGGAGTTGAGTCATTGCCTACCAGAAGGTCCGGTTTGCCATTGCCGGCTAGACTAACGAAGACCGAAGTAAGACCATAATATCCACTCTTGTCGGCCACGCCCGCCCTCTCGCTAACATCCGTAAACGTCCCATCGCCATTGTTATGGAATAGGTGATCCGGTTCGCCTTTCAGTCCTCGCGGACCACATAGGACGTTCTCGCCGCGAAACTGGCAGAAGCTATAAGCAACGCCGTTGCCGCCCGACACAGGTGGGTTCGCCATGTCATAGTGAACATAGCCAGGAACAAAAAGGTCCAGTCTGCCATCGCCGTCATAGTCTCCCCATGTGGCGCCCGTCGACCAGTTACCCAGAGATACCCCTGCTTTATCGGCCACATCGGTGAACGTTCCATCGTGATTATTATGGTAGAGCCGATTCTTGCCGAAGTTAGTTACGTAGATATCAGGCCAGCCGTCGTTGTCATAGTCCGCAATGGCCACGCCGACGCCCCATCGGTCATTGGTCACGCCCGCCTTTTCAGCTACATTCGTAAAGGTGCCGTCATGATTGTTGTGAAAGAGAGCGGCCTTGGGGGGAGTCATCTTGCCGGCCACGGCGTCATAAGTTGAACCGTTCACGAGATAGATATCCAGCCATCCATCATTGTCATAGTCAAGCAGTCCCACGCCCGAGCCATTGGCCTCAATAATGAATTTCTTTTCCTGCGTGCCCATCACATGTTTCCATGTCGTCAGTCCAGCCTGCTTGGCAATGTCCTTGAAGAGAATCGGGCCATCTTTCACGAATCCACCGGCGGTAATTGGTCGATGTTCATTGTCAAGCACCGCCGCGTGAGCGCCTCCAGTGTTGACTCCGCCAACGGCTGGAGCTTGTCCTCCTTCGCGGGGTTTGTCGGACTGCGTATCGGAGGAATGCGAGTCTGGTGTGGTGGACTGCGCAGGCAATAACTGAGAACCGGCAGCCAGGGCGGTACTTATCAATATCGCGGCGATCTCGCAAATTGATCTTCGTTGTACAAAAACTTGCACTCCATGCCTCCGTGGGGAACAAACAATGAATTCGGGTACGGAGAGGCAGGGAATTTTGGGGAATTGATGGGAACCTGCGGCCTCCGCAGTTGACTCCCGTATACGATATAGGATCAGGGGGAAATCACAACTCATCCAAAAGGTGGAGAGTAAGTCTGATGCAATGGATTGGCCCCTTGCAGATCTTTTTGCCGATTCAGGTATATGTTTCCAGACAGGTCCTTTAATAAATAAATTGTCAGCCTCGTCCTGCCCCCTATGACCAAAGCGCCCAGTCGCCGCGCGAAAGAACCCACACTGCAAGCAGCAGATTGCTAGTTGCGTGCGCGACGACCGCATCGCCGATGCGTTCTCGCCATCTCACTAAGGCCGCGTAGGCAAATCCTGCAACCATGCCAGCAATCCAGTGCTGGCCATAAAGCAGTCCAAAAGCAACCGATGAAACGACAACCGAAAGAGACGTCAAGGAGGAAAATGGAACCCGATCGAATTCTCGATCGATGAGTCGCCGCGCCAAAAAACCACGAAAGGCCAACTCGTCCGCAATCGGTACAGTGATCGCTGCGGCGGCAATGCGAAATGCAATCCAAGTGAGGCGGGCCGGCATCGAGAGCGCTGTCAGCGATGCGCCCAACGAACTTGGCGACGAATGTCGTGTCCACCAAAGCGGGACAATCCAAACTAAAAATACTGCAGCGCCTGTCAATGGCGCCGTCCAGCCGAAACGCCAGTTAAGCTTCCTAAGTTCTCCCCGATAAGCCCAGAGAGCAACAGTTGCAGCCACAAAGCGCAACGGATAAAGCCACTCGAAACTTCCCGATCCTGCCTTGGAAACAAAGGACGCCGCAAGGATTGCAAGGAATGGAATCAGATAGGCGCGCGCTGCAGGCGACTCACCCAATTCATCGCTAGGTCGCACCGTAGCGCCAACCTCGTCTTTAACCCCACCCTGCGCCAGATTCTCGCTTGTGCCGGCGGTCTCAGAGGCGGTTCTTTGCACCCAGGAGAGCTTTCGAGTAGCCATCGAAAAGCCGAACGCTACGCTCGTGAAGGCAATCCAGCCGGCTTGTGAATGGAAGCCAACCATGGCAACGTCCGGAGCTCCAGCGCTGCCAATCATGATTAACGAGCATATTCTGAAAATGTTCAGCACCCACACGCTGACGAGCGCGCAGGGAATCAGTAGCAATGCCTGCGGAAAACGGCTCTCTCTCCGGAAGTAAGCAAGCCAGACAATCGTGAAGACTAGCACCAGTCCAAGCCCTTCAATTCCCGAGCATTCTTTTGCGACGATGACCGCAAAACTCGACGTTCCAACCCTGAAGCGAATTGGATCCACAAATGACGTGGGCATGAAGATATGAAGCACCGCCCCCACCGATTGAAAGGTAATGGTCTGCAAAAAGCGGCCAAACCCGCTGCTCGATGCATCCCAGAACGACTGAATCGGAGATCGCAAAAACCCTGCAAATACTCCAGCAACGGACGCAAAGAACCAGGAAGGACTAGTCGAGCGAAGAATCGCGATCCACCATTGCAAAGAAAGACAGGCCAGCGCCAAAAGCAGAATTCCCAGCAGAAGCAATACGCGCGCCGCAAGTTGCCAGGCAGCGGAATCGAGCTGCGGAACAAGCCCATGAAACGCCGCGAAGTTGCCAAGCCACACAGCGCCAACGCAGAAAAAATGCGCGATAAATAACCAAAGATTGAAAGGCAGGTTCTGTCGAAAACTCTTGAGTTGGGAGTACCCGAGGCCGAGGAACACAGCGTACGCAACAATGCCGCAAACGGCCAGAGGACCAAGAAGCGCCGATGAGTGCGGAATAGCTGAAATCAACAGCGAGTCAAACGTCAAAACCGCCGGAAATATATAGAGCCGCCCAAGGAGACAGTGTGGAAAATATAAACGTGTTCCCGACTGGGAGAAAACTCTCCCAGTCAGGAAGACACGGTTGAGGTATACGTTCAGAACTCCCTCCGCTTACTTGCTGCGTCGTGCTCTAAGGACTGTCAGACCTCCAGCAAGAAGCGAGAATCCGCCAATTGCCAGGGCCGGATCGACCTCGGGAGCTACCGGGTCCGAGTCAGAGGCATGCTTTTCAAACCGCCAGGAATCTTTTGGCTGAACGTCATGTCTGTAACTCGGCCAAGCATGCGCTGCTGTACTTGCTCCCAGTGAGAGAACCAAGGTGAGAATCGCGTACTTAGCGTTTTTCTTCATCTTCCTCCTCTGTTTCTTGGTAACCGTGCGAGAAAACCATGCACCAAGTCTTCGTATCCTAGAGGAGAATGATTGTTATAGCTGAGCAGAATCGCTCAGGAGCCTACTTGCATTTGCGAGTTCTCGAGGCTATCCGGCGTCCAGCAAAAAGCGAGGATTCGCTCATCGCTAAGGCTGCATTGACCTCGAAGCTAGAGGGCCCTGATCTACTTGTCTTGAAGACCACAATTAGTCCTATGACTAGACGTCATATCTGTGGTCCGATCAAATATGGGCTTCTGCGCTTGCTCGGGAGATAACCAAGGTGGGAATCGCCTGGTTAGCGATTTCCCTCATTTTTCTTCTCCAGGTGCTTGGTATTCATGCGGAAGAGAATCCTGTACCAAGTAGTTCCACTCTAGAGGAGAGTAATGATTGTGGCTGAGCATAAATGCTCAGTACCTATTTGCTCTTGCGACTTCTCAAAGCTGTCAGACCGCCTGCAAGAAGCGTGATTCCGCCGATTGCAAGGCTTGGATCAATCTCTGGAGCTACAGGGTCCGGATCACTTTTAGGTGACTCATGCTTATAACGGTCATGGTCGCTGAACCATCCGCCGTCCTTGGCATGGGCCGCCACGCTTGCCGCCAACATGAGAACCAAAGCAAGTGACACATACTTCATTTTCATTTCGTTCCTCCGATTTGTGGTTGTGTTAAAGAAATGGCCTGCATTGGAGAAACCCGTCGCGAGTGCTTGACTGCCGCAGCTTATTGGATGGATGCCTCGTTCACAGACCAGAAGCTTCGATCGCGAAGCCCTAATAGTGGGTTAGTTGCCCAGGTGAAAGAAGGAGTTGCTCAATCCATATTCCTCCGGGCAAGCCAATCCTGTTATGCGGCAACTAAAACGGCGCAACCAGTGAAGGCTGCGCCGCTCTTGTTGTTCCCTTGGGGAGCCGGTCTCCGGTCCCATTCATGTAACTCGCTTTAGAAAATATTCCAAAGCGATTGGTTATACACCGCGTGGTGGAACTGCACTTCGGAGGCCTTGACGATCGTTCCCAACTCACGCGGGGAACGGTTGGCAACCGCCTGCTTCAATTCGGCGTAACGGCCTTGCACGTCCTTACCCAGAATCTTCGAAATCCATGCCGAAGATTCAAAGTCCGCGATTGCCTTCTGAATGTTGTCCGGCAAATAGCGGCCGCCGGCGCGCAGGTTCTGAGCCTTCGAAATCTCTCCGTCCAGACCGGTCTTGAAGATCCCGTAAAGCGCCAGGTAGGGGTTGGCATCCGGGGCCACGGCGCGCACTTCAGTGCGCATCGAGCGATGATTGCCGATCGGCACGCGCACCATGGCGCCGCGATCGGTGGCCGAGGCGCGAATCTGGTTCGGCGCTTCGAAGTGCGGATCGAGACGGCGATATGCGTTTACGCTCGAGTTGAAGATCAGGCAAAGGTCCAACGCGCTGGTCAGAATCCGGTCCATGAAGTTCCAGCCGAAGGTGGCAAGCTGCTCTTCGCCCTTTTCGTCCCAGAAAAGATTCGTCTTGCCTTTGGAGACTGAAACGTTGGTGTGCATGCCGCTGCCATTCACGCCGACCACCGGCTTGGGCAGATAGCTGGCCGTGTACCCCATGTTGTTGGCGATCTGGCGCGTCAGCAGTTTGTACAGCTGAATCTGGTCTGCGGCGCCCACTGCCTCGGCATAGCTGTAGTTGATTTCGTACTGGCTGGGCGCCACTTCCGGGTGATCCTTTTCGTTCTGGAAGCCCATGGCGCGCTGCACTTCAGCTGAAGTGTCGATGAACTGACGCAGCGGATCAAGCGGCAGTGAGTGATAGTAGCCGCCCGAGGAAATAAAGTCGAACTTGCCGGTCAGGTGATAGTTTTGCTCTGCGTCCTTGCCGGCGAAGAGGAAGCCCTCGATCTCGGTGGCCGCGTTCAGCGTATACCCGTTGGCCTTGTGCTGTTCATCCGCATAGGCCTTCAGTACGCCGCGCATGTCGCCGGAGTAAGTGGTTCCGTCCTTGTCGATGACGTTGCCGAATACCAGCACCTTGCCGGTGCCGAAGACGTCCGCGGGCACCCAGTAAAACGCGCCCCAGTCGATGCCCAACCGCAGATCGCTCTCTTTCTGTGCCGTAAAGCCGCGAATCGAAGAGCCGTCAAACGTCAGGTTCTCGTAAGATCCGAGCAGGAATTTCTTGTCGTAGTCGAGTAGATGAAGGCGGCCCTCGAGGTCCGAGAACAGCACGGTTACAGCCTTGATCCGCTTCTCGTCGGTCAGGTACTTCAACCGCTTCTCGCGTATCTCGTGTGCCGCAACGCGATTGGCGCGGTCGGCCTTGGCTTGCAGGTTGAGTTCTTCCAACTCCTCATACGAGAGAGCTAGAAAATTGCGGTAGTCAGTTGACATGGTTCTCCTTTTTGACACAACGATATAAGGTTGAAGGCTTTCGTATAGATTATAGAGTCCATACATAAGGAATTCGTGAGGATTCCGTCACGAATCGGTGGAAAAATAGGGCGCGCCTCCGCCATGCCCCCCCCGGATAGCCTCGCAAGGGTGATTTTTCCCGCCGCCGATTGCAATTCCGTGCAGATACTCCATCAGCCGCGTCCGCACACTCCGCAGCCAGGAACCCATCCGCGCTGCGGGGAAGTGGAACGCAAAATACGCATTCCACCCCGCACGCTTAAGTTTACGGTGAGAGTCGGCCAGGCTTACGCGTATGCCGGCTCAAGCATCGGGACACTGTTGATCGTCTTCAAAATGCGCGAAACAATCTGGTACGGATCACCCTCCGAGTTGGGACGGCGATCTTCAAGATAGCCTCTGTAGCCGTTTTTGATGAAGTTGACAGGCAACCGCACCGATGCGCCACGGTCAGACAAACCATAGCTGAATTTGTCAATGGATTGCGTTTCATGCAGACCGGTCAAGCGCAGATGGTTGTCCGGGCCATACACGGCGATGTGCTCGGGAATGTATTGCTGAAACGCCGCCATGAGGGATTCCAGATACTCCTTGCCTCCCACTTCGCGAATGTACTTGGTCGAGAAGTTGCAATGCATTCCCGATCCGTTCCAGTCACCCTTCAGCGGCTTGCAATGCAATACCATGTCTACTTCATACTTCTCGCAAAGACGCATCATCAAATAGCGAGCCATCCACGTATCGTCCGCGGCTTTGGCTGAGCCTTTGGCAAAAATCTGGAACTCCCACTGGCCCTTCGCGACTTCCGCGTTGATGCCTTCGTGATTGATGCCCGCCGCAAGACACAAATCCCAGTGTTCCTCAACAATCGTGCGGGCCAGGCTCCCCATATTCTTGTAGCCAACCCCGCAGTAGTATGGGCCCTGCGGAGTCAGAGGAAAGCCATCTTTCGGCCACCCCAGTGGCACCCCGTCCTTATAAAGGAAATACTCCTGCTCAAGACCAACCCACAGGTCAGGGTCGTCCTCGATCGTCGCTCGCATGTTGGTGCTGTGCGGCGTCCCATCGGGGTGCATGACTTCGCTTAGAACCAGATACGCGTCTTTCCTCGTTGCGTCAGGATAGAGTGCAACCGGCTTGAGCACGCAGTCAGACTTGCTGCCCTCGGCTTGCATCGTGGAGCTGCCGTCAAATCCCCACAACGGTATGTCGGCGAGTGTCGGCGGCTTGTCAAATGACTTGAGTAGTCCTTTGCCGCGCAGGTCGGGGACGGGTTTTTTCCCGTCGAGCCAGATGTATTCCAGTTTGTACTTTGCCATGGGTCTCCTTTTCGGATGCTGGGAAAGTTTGACAACATTCCCCATAATTGTCGGTGTCTCCGCATAAGGAACCCGTGAAAATCAGCATTCCATCGACGGCAAAATAATGGTTGCCGGGTGCCCCATCCTCGCCGCGTCTTTGTTTTTGCGGCTAGGGTGGGATACCGCTTGGATGTTGGGCACGGGCTCAGACATCCAGAATCCGCTCAAAAACACCTGCGAGAATAAGAGAAGGCAAGCGCGGAATGTCTCTTTCCGCTGGGCCTATCTTCAGCTTCGCCTTCTCTCCGCCGCAAAGAATGAGGCACCTGCTAAAATTCTTTCAAGATTCGCCGCACGCAAGGCCTGTCTATGAAATGGTAAGTAACCACTTTTCGCTGAGGTCCTTCCCCGTCGGTTCCGTCTTTGGCGCCCTGCGCTCGCGTGACGCCGGTCCGAGGGTACTGCTGTTCATTCTTGAGTCTGCGCTGGGCATTGTGGCCGTGATTCTTGTCGCCGCTTTTGCCCACTGGTCCGGATGGCTGCTTCCAGTAGCCCTATTGCTCTACCTGCTGATCGTGGTGCCCACCGCACTGCTTTGCGGATTCTGGCAAGCAGTCATCGTCTCGTTGTCCGTCGTCTTCGTACATGGCTACTTCACCACCCACCGATCACAAGCCAAT